>JASLNT010000084.1 GCA_030745875.1 Phycisphaerae bacterium | reverse complement strand
GTGCGAATCGTGGAGCCCCATGTTGCGCCACGTGGCGCCGCCGTCGGTCGATTTGAATATCCCGGTCCCGGGGAACGACATCCCCGGATGAGTTTCGCCGGAGCCCACCCATATCGTTTCGGGCTTGCCGGGATCAACGGCGAGCGAGCCGATCGCGGTGGTTGACTGGTCGTCAAAGATCGCCTTCCAGGTCCTGCCGGCGTCGGTTGTCTTGAAAACGCCTCCGGAGCCGACACCGAGGTAGATCGTCTTCAACTGCTTCGGCGGAAAGGCGATCGCCTCGATCCTTCCCCCCTGAAACTTGGGACCCGCCGCCCGCCATCTCAAGTTGCTAAAGGGCGATTCCTTGGCCATGCGTTCATGCCGGGCCCACGATAGCCGCCGGGCTTTCGACGTTGTCGCCTCCTGGGCCAGCAGGGAGCATGAACAGGTCAACAGAAGCAAGGCGGTGTGGATCAACTGACTTACAAGCGAATTGACCGCAAGCCTCGTACTGCGCGGGTGTTCATGGCAGGCCCGTGGGCCTGTGGTTTGGATGGAGCGTTCGACGCTCGCTTGGCGCTCCGTATCAGTCATGCTTGTCACTTGGGGCATCTATTCAGTCCGTTTTTCGCGTGTTCGTTGAGGCCCAGGGGCCGTCCTCAGGCCGACTCCGGACAGTATGCTGCCCGATCCCGGCTCAGTCAAGGGCGGAAGGTCGGTGGCTCGGGGGTGAGAGGTTTCCCGTCTCTTTTTTGATTGCCCTTAAAGCCGGTTCCTTGTAATAACGATTCAAATTGCAGCCCAATACCAGGCGCCAGGCGCTAGAATGAAGGCGTGATGCCTGAAATAACTGAAGGAGAGGCGCATATGGAGCATCCGCCCACAGACCCCGCGTCAATGCAAGCCGCCGCCCATCTAGATCGGGAACGTGAAATCTTCGCGGAACTGCAGACGAGGCTGCCCGGGATTTATTCAGCTTTTGGCGACCGTTCGGCCCAGCAGACCGTTCTTATCATCCCGAGTCTCTCACTGGATGCTGAAGTGCTGGCCAAGATTTCGGGGGTCCATCACTATGAAGAGCGGCTACTGTGCCTGTTGATTCTTCTGCGGCTGCCCCGCGTGAACATTGTCTTCGTAACGAGCCAGCCCATTCATGACTCCATTATTGACTATTACCTGCACCTCCTGCCGGGAATACCAAGCAAACACGCCCGAAAACGCCTGACCTTATTGAACTGCCATGACGCCTCGCCGGCGCCCCTGACGCAGAAGATCCTGGAACGTCCACGATTGCTGGAACAGATTCGGAGGTCAATCGTCAACCCGTCCTTGAGCCATATTACCTGCTTCAACGCGACACCCCTGGAAAGAGCACTGTCGGTGGCGTTGGATCTCCCGTTGTACGCCTGCGATCCGGATCGAATACACTACGGCTCCAAGAGCCACGGCCGCGAGATCTTTCGGGCCGCCGGAGTTGATATACCCGACGGAATAGAACATCTTCATGATGAAGGCCAGCTGGTCAAAGCCCTTGCGGAAGTGAAGATCCGCAATCCCGATCTGAGAAGAGTGGTCATCAAACTGAATGAAGGTTTTTCCGGCGAAGGGAACGCCCTGTTCGAGTACGATCCGGACGAGGCGCCGGAAGGGCGAGAAGAACTTGAAGGTTGGATTGCCGCCGAATTATCCAGTCGTATCCGGTTCGAGGCCGGAGACATGACATGGGACGTTTATCTGGAAAAACTCGGGGAGATGGGGGGGATTGTGGAGTGCTGGATAGAGGGACAGGAAAAGTGTTCCCCGTCAGTGCAATGCCGCATAGACCCCCTCGGTAAGGTCAGCATTATCTCAACTCACGACCAAGTGCTGGGCGGTCCCAGCGGGCAGATCTACCTGGGGTGCACCTTTCCGGCCGATGAACGCTATCGGTTCGATATTCAGGAAGCCGGACTGAAAATCGGACGCGTCCTCAAGGAAAAAGGAGTTCTGGGCGTCTGGGGCGTCGACTTTGTTTCCGTCAAATCCGGGGACCAGTGGACGCATTACGCCATTGAGATCAATTTACGCAAAGGCGGGACCACATTCCCGTTCCTGGCGCTCCAATTTCTCACCGACGGAGCCTACGACGCCGAAAGCGGCGTCTATCGGTTGCCCAGCGGCCAGCCCCGCTGCTATTACGCCTCGGACAATCTCCAGAAGCCAAGATACAAAGGTTTAAGCCCTGATGATCTGGTCGATATAATGGTGTTTCATCAACTGCACTTTGACAGCACCGCCCAGCAGGGCGTAGTGTTTCACCTGATGGGAGCACTTTCGGAATTCGGGAAATTCGGCGTGACATGCATTGGGGAAGACCCCGAACAGGCCGAGAATCTCTACCGCAAGACAATGCGCATTCTCGACCAGGAAACAAGTCAGGAGGCCGCGGTTTTTCAACCAGGCCGGTAAGAAGGAAATATCAAGACCGGAAGGCGTGTTCTGACGGATATTGCGAGGCTGGCCCGCCTGCGTTTTAGGGCGGGGCTACTTCCCAGTGCGTCGGGATTTATTGGTTTTGTTCACGGAGATTGCGGCGCCGTACCCGTTGTTGTAGAGGGCTTTGACTTCACCAACCGTAAGCGGGCGGCGCCATATCGCCAGTTCGTCGAATATCTGATACTGCCCCTTTCGCTCAATCCGCCCGCCGAGGGTCAAAGTAGCTCGCGATGCGATTATGTGATTCTCGTCGCCGATGCCCTTCAGCGATCTGCGCACCGAAATGTGATCCTTGTTGACCGTGGCGCCGTCAACGTACATATCGAACGTCTTGCGAGACCCATCGTAAATCAACACCACATGATGCCATTCGAATCCGTCGCCTATCACCTGCGCCGCATCGCCGCGGCCGTGAATACCGTTCATGCTGAGGTCGAAGCAGGCGGTGGCGTATGCTCCCCCGCCGTTGTCGTGACAACCGATGCTCCATCCGGATCGATTCGTCCAGACATTGAAGTACCAGTTGTGGCGGTTCTGTCCGTATTTGGGATCGCCCTCGCCTTTGGAGACACAGGCGTCACCGTACCTGTTGGCCCGCAGCCAGTAAGCCACGCTAAGATTCTCTATTCGTCCGCGATTGTTGATCGGGTCCTTGAAGCGTGGGAATGCGATCGACTGCGATCCGGTCAGCTTGACAGCACGGCCGATACGACCGCTGATCCACGCGGGCTTGCCTTCCAGTTTCAACACGCCCTCAATTCCGTTTGGAGAACTGTCGGTTAGTTTCGTCCCGCCGCCTTCATCGAATCGCCAATATCCCATCAGGCCTTCAGCCAGACTCGCCGTATCGGGCGCGCCGGGCTTGTCGAATTGCGCGGAGAATCGCTTTCTCGCGGCGACAACGTTTTTCCAATCCTGACGGACCGTTTTTCGTATGAACGGGAGCAGGGCTTTTCCCGCGCGCAGGCCGATAGTAACGTGGCTGGCTGAGTCGTAATGATACCCGCTGTTCAGATCGCAGGTTTTGATCCATGTTCCGTGCGGGTCGCTTTCGGCGACCTTTTTCTGGATCGGTCTGAGCAGCGTGCCCCCGCGCCCGGGCAGACCGTCCCAACATCCGTCGTTAATCTGCACGATCAGCACGGGCAGTTCGCTCACGCCAAGCTCCCTGCGCACGTCCTTGATCAAATCCTTGAGATTCTCTTCGTAATACTCCCAATACCCCTTGCCGTTTTCGTCCTTGGCGCAGCAATCGTTCTCGCCCTGGAACCACACGAACCCCGCCAGTTCGATCGGGCGCCCGGCAAAAGGGCCGAACGCATCATCGGGATTCGCCAGCATGTTGTGGAAGCGTCTGATCATGCGCGTGTAGAGCGGGCCCACCGTCCCCCCTGCTCGTTTCACCGCACTTGGCGGGCGCCAGTGCTTGTGCAGCGTCGTTCCGCCCGTACTGGTCTTGAACAGCACGATCGGATTGTCAACCGCGTCGCCCAGAACGCGCCCCATTGTAAGCTCCAGGCCGAACGAACCCTCCCCCCCGCCGTACCCGGGCTGCAACGGACCGGATATCTTACCGGCGCTGACGCACCAGACGTCCTTGCGAGGTTTCATCAACTCGGGGTGGTGCTCGGCGATGTACTTGTTGGACCCGGGCCCGACCATATTCGACTGACCGGCCATCAGGTAGACCTTGATCGGCGCGGCTGTACTTTTGGGCGAGCGAGCCAGCGCTAACCCGCTGAACGCCATGACTACGATCTGCACACAAACGGCGGTCACGGTCAAATTCCTGTTGCTATTCTTCATTGCAATACGCCCTTTCACGTGCTGTTAACGGTGATTCTATCATGTCCGGAGGACTTTGGCGAGACCGGCGCCGGGGACAACTCATGAGGTTTCAGCGTCCGAAACCCGAACCTATGCTTCGACGTTATTTGACATATTTCTTTGCGCCTACATAGAATGGAGTATGATCGGAACACCTTTTGATATTCTTTCGGCACTTCCAAAACACGATACAGGAGATCGCTCGCTATGACTAACCGCACTATATCAAGATCATTGTCCCTGGCTGCGATAGCAATTGTCGTCTCGGTCGCCGGGATGGCGTACGGGGCGAAAGGCGCCGACAAACGAGCGGCCGACAACTCGAGGCTGGACACCAAGACGCGCATCGAGGCTTGCACCAGGCTGCTTGCTCTTGACGACCTTTCCAAGACCGAACGAGCCTGGGCGTTGCTGAAGAGAGGGTATCTGTACCGACGCAAAGAAAAATTTGCCGAGGCGCTCGTCGACTTTGAAAAAGCCGAAAAGATCGATCCGGGCAATCCCCGCCTGCACAGGGAAAGGGCCTACGTTCACTACAGCATGAAGAAATACCCCGAGACCGACGCCGAACTGACCAAAGCGATAAAGCTGGATCCGCGGAACGCCTGGAGCTGGTACGTACGCGGACGGGTCTACACCAACCAGAGGAAGTACGATGACGCCTTGAAGGCTTACGATAAGGCCCTGGCGCTGAGTCCGAGGTATTTCCTGGCGTATGACGGACGCGCGAGACTGAACGTACGGCGCAAAGACTACCCCAAAGCCATCGAAGACTGCGAAGGAATGCTCGCTCTCGACCCGTACTACGCCAGCGCCTACACGGCGCGGGGTTCGGCGTACGCGTTGACCGATAAGCCCAACCTTGGCATCCGCGATCATGCGATCGCACTGTCGCTGGACCCCAACCTGGACGGTCCCGAGAGAGACCTCAAGAAGCTTGTCGAAAAGGCGACGGCGGCCGGGCCGGCGAGCGGACCGGCGGAGTTCAAACAACCGAAGAAGGGTCTGTCGTTCTCGTACCTCATGACCGTGAAAGCCAAAACACCCAAGAAAGACGAAATGGAGGAGGCCATCGGAGGACTCATGGGATGGTTCAAGAAAAAACGCGTGCCTAAGCCCAAGTTCAGGGCGTTCCTCCTTCGCGAAGTAGCTGGAGGAAAGGACAATCTGATAACCATCAAGCCAAGCAACAAGTATCCCAACATCGACCGCAAGAAAGCTCCGGTTAAAGAGATCGACTATTATCGAGCGCTCTGGCCGACGATTCTCCCAATGGGCAACACCGGTGAGGTGCTGGACATAGAATACGAAAAGGCCCCGCTCGACGCGCTATGGCCTTTGAAGGTGGGCAACAAGGGCAAGGGGACGGCGAAACTGTTCTTTGTCGGGCCCGATCCGCTGACCCCGCCGGCGAAGTTCTTCGGATGTAAGAAACCCGGCGACAGGATCCCGTTCGGACAGATCAACTGGACGGGCGGAGTAACCGGTCGCGAAAAGGTGACGGTGCCTGCAGGCGTCTTCAACACGCTGGTCATCCGGTTTGAACAAGAGATGGAACTGGTAATGATGGGCAGATCGCAAAAACGCACAATAATCGTCACGTGGTGGTACGCCCCGAGCGTCCGATGGTGGGTCAAGCGCACTCAGGAATCCGGACCGGACATAATCACAAACGAGGCCGAAACGATCAAATAGAAGCCGGCGAGATTCTCAAACAGAGACAACGCCTACAGCGGAAGCGACACCGGCGATTCGTTCAGGATGTCCGCCAGCGGGTCGCCGTCGGCATCTCCGGCTGGGCTGCTTAACAGATCATCGTCCAACGCCCGCAGATCGCTATTGTCACGAATAGTTGAAGGCTCCGTCGTAATAGGTGCGCTGGAAGTCGAAAGATCGACCTCGCCGACAGCAACCGATAGCGGATCGAGCGCCGGAACATCCGATGTCCAGGAGGATTCGGCGAGAATGTCAACTTCGGGCGACAATGCGGGCTCTGGAGCGGCTGGCGCGGGCGGAGCCGGAGCCGGAATAGTCGGTGCTTGAACTTCCTGGCCGAAGCGGCTGCGCATTATCGCGAAGTCTCGCAGGCCCACGCGACCGTCTCCGTCGAAATCTGATGCGAGTGTACCGATCCCGCCCCTCCGGCCGAACTGGCTCTTCAAGGCGTTGTACTCATCCTCGCCAATCACGCCATCGCCGCTTATCTCGCCAACAGCATTGCCGAAGTAGAACACGTCCGGGTCGGCAAGACCGGTTTTACCGGTGGCTCGCACCGTCACTTCAACCCACTGGTTAACGATCGCCCCGTCGGACCAGACAAGCGTCACGCGATCTGAACCGCCGACGCCTTCGCCCGGGCGAACGCTTACTGCAGGCGCCGGACCCGCCGACCACGTGTTCGGATCGTCGGAAGCATTGACCCTGATCGTAAAATCACTGGCTTTGGGCGTTCCGGTCATCCCGTCGATATCAACCATGACCCCGTTGATCCCGCGCGAGTAATTGGTGTAGTTGGCCAGCGTCGCGGTCTGGCCGGGCAATAGTGCGGTCTTGTCGGATGCGATGGCATCGTCGTCGGTGACTCCATCCCACGCCGAGTTGTTGTAGAACACGTGGCGTCCGACGACTTCGACCGATGATTCAACAGTAACGGTGAACGTGTCTTCGACCCAGGCGCCTTCGGGGTCCGTCGCGCGGATGGTGATGTCGGCGCTGCCGACGGCGCTGGCTCCGGGCGCGTAGTCGAGAGTCAACTGCGATCCGACAACACTCGCCGTCACCAGCCCCGGATCAGTATTGTTGCTAACCGAATACACAAGGCGATTGGCGTCAGCCGTACCGGACGTCGGGTAATCCGCGCCCACCCTGGAGTGAGTACCGCTCCACTGAACATCGCCGGCGGCCACGATTTGGACGAGGTCCTTCTGCTCGAAGTACTCAGCCGTACCCGTACCTACGCTGAGGACAACTGGTGATCCGGTAAGGGATGTGTCGTTCGGAGCAATTGCGTACCATCCGATGAACATCCACGAATCCAACGCCGCCACATAACCCGCATCCGGAATATCGTTGAATATCCCGGCGGTCATTCCATCGTTAACGTCGACGCTGCCGAACGCCTTGGTCTGCCGGATCGCGCCGGTGAACGTCAGCGTAGTAGTGGCGAACACCGATTCCACGCCGTCATTGCCGTACAACGTAAACTTGTACAGGAACAAACCGGACCCCGCAGTCTCATCGCCGGTGACCGGATCGACCTCGACGACCGTGTAGTCGAGAGTGGGCTTATGAGCGACAGAGTCGTCGAACACGCCCGAGAGATACATAACCGTGTCCGGATCGCCTGTCCTAGCCGTCAGATCCGTAATCTCGTTGGCGACCGTCGGAGCAAGATTACTCGAATTCACCGTTACGGTGAACGTGTGTTCAACCCACAGACCGGGCGCGGCGGAGTCGGTGGCGCGAATCGTAATGTCGGACGATCCGGACTGATCGGCGGCGTACGAGAGCGTAAGATCCGAGCCGACCAGGTCAGCAGTCACCAGACCGGGATTCGTATTGTCCTCTATCGACAGCGTCAGGACATCGCCTGAATCCACGTCGCTAAACACCGACGAAACATCCACCACAGTGTCGGGATCGTTCTCGACAACGATCACGTCGCCGATCGGTCCGGTCACAGTCGGAGCGTCATTAACGGGATTCACCAGGACGCTGAACATGTCCTCGGTATAAAGCGACGGCGCCGCGGAATCTGTCGCGCGAACAACAATAACAGCCACTCCCGTCTGGTCAGGGGCGTACGACAACGTAAGATCCGAACCAACCACGCTGGTCGCAACCAAACCGCCATTGGTGTTTAGCGTCACCAGGAACGTCAGCGTATCGCCCGGGTCGACATTGTCGAATACGCTCGAAAGGTCGATAATCGTATCGGGATCGTCTTCATTGACCGCAAGGTCGGCGATGGGATTGATACGCTTCGGGGCGTCGTTCACGGGGTCTACGGTGACGGTGAACGTATCTTCAATCCATAGGCCCGTTCCGTTCTGATCGGTCGCACGCACCGTAATGTCCGCCGATCCGTTTTGATCGGCGATATACGACAGCGTAAGATTCGAACCGTCCACACTGGTCGTAACCAGGCTGCTATTGGTGTTGACCGTTACAGAAAGCACCAGCGTGTCGCCTGCGTCAATGTCGTTGAAGACAGTTGCAAGATCGACAACGGTGTCGTCAGCATCCTCGTAGACACTCACATCGCCTATGGGATTGACGATTGTCGGCGCATCATTGTCCGGATTGACCGTCACGGTGAAGACATCTTCAATCCAATTGCCCACTATGTCTGTCGCCCGAACGGTAATGTCAGCCGAGCCGTTCTGGTTGGCGATATACGACAGGGTCAGTGTCGTCCCGGCGAGGTTCGGAGTCACCAGGTCGGTGTTTGTATTTCCTCTAAGGGAGTATGTAAGCACATCGCCCGGATCTACGTCGTCGAACACGTTGGAAATGTCGATGACGGTGTCGGCGGCGTCCTCATCCACGGCGACATCGCCGATGGGATTGGCGACAGTGGGCGTGCCCTGCGCGTCGACGGTCCACAGTTCGAAGGCGTCACCGTCCAGAAGGTAGTCCAGAGCGTTCTGGATTCCGGACCCGGCGGCGGTCAGGGTCAGCGTGTAATGGCCCAGCGAGGAAGTCAGAGGCTGCAATCCGGAGAGCGTCCACGTGACACCGTCTCCGGACGTCAGCGATTCGAAGCCCGTGAGCAACTCGCCCCCGCCGTCGCGCGTAAGGCTCAGATCGGTTATGTCCAGTCCGGTGACCGCTTCGCTGAACACAATATCGATCTGGCTGACGGGCATTCCGCGGGGATCCGGGTCGACGTCAATTATGTCGGCGGTGGGAGCGGTGGTGTCGATTACCCACGACTCGACCACATCTGCGGTGATCTCGTTGCCCGCTACGTCCTGAACACCGGACCCAGCGGCGTTAAGCTGCAGAACGTAGTCGCCTTCAAGGCCCGACGGCGCGACTTCCTCCAGTCTCAGACCGGCAATAGCATAACCCTTGGTTCCGTTGGCTGTACCGGTTCCCACGCCAGGCGTCGGACCGGTGTATTGCGTGGATACGATCGAGAACTCCCCGTCGGAGCCGGGGTCGATATCAGTCCATCCGGCGACGAATCCCTGCCCGGCGGCGCTGTTGTGTCCGACCCATATGGCGACCTGGTTCGGATCCAGGCCAGCGGTAACCACGCCAATCCCGCTGCTGTGGTCGGCGGTGAAGCTGTCGGCCCCTAGGATGGTTACAATCGTCCACCGATTGGCGTATCCGCTGTTTCCGCGAATCGCCGTACCGTGGAAGTTGTAAGTAATCGCGTTTCCGTCATCGAGGCCGGAGAAGGCGTGGGTGTGGATGTCGTTCTGGCTGGCCTGGATCTCGAGGCTTGCCCCGCCGGTAGCCCTAAAATCAACGAAACCGTTGAAGATATTGAACGCATCGGTCCCGACTGACGGAGCGGCTCCGGAACTGGCGTAGTTAACTCCGGTTTGCGAGATCGTCAGCGTAACGCCCGTGCCTAATCCGGTGACGACATCCTTCAGTTCTCCGACTCGGACGCCGTTGCCTGCATACACGGTTGTGTTGGCGTGTGTGGCTCCGCCTATGGCTTGATCGTTGAATGCTGTAAACCCTCCGCCCCCTCCCGGCGTACCGGTCAGACCGAGCAGATCGCTGAGAATCCAGGTCACGTTGTCCGATGTGGTCAGAGATTCCGACCCGGTAAGAAGGTTGGCGCCTCCGTCACGCGTGAGGGTCAGATCGCCTGCGTCCAGACCGGTCACCGGTTCGTCGAACGTTATCTCAACTTGAGCCACCGGGTCGCCGCGCGGGTCGGGGTCAACGGAGCTTATAGTCGCCGTCGGTATCTGCGTATCGGTCACCCACGTGTCTGAAGCGTCAATAGACAACGGCTGCAACGCCGCATTCTGAATGTTCGACCCGGCTGAAATCAAAGTGAGCGTGTAGATCCCGCTGTCGGCGGTCAGGGTCGACAGGCCGTCAAGCGTCCATGTTATGTTGTCCGAAGTGGTCACCGACTGAGCAGGCCCGAGAAGGTTCCCTCCACCATCGCGCGTAAGGCTCAGATCGCCGATGTCCAGACCGGTGATCGGTTCACTGAAGGCGATATCGATCGTGCTGACTGCGGAGTTGTGCGGATCGGGGCTGACATTGACTACATCCGGAATGGGCCCGATGAGCACTGTCGTCCAATCACCGACAGCATCGACCGCCATTAGATTCCCCGCGATATCCTGGATGCTGGAACCGGCGGCGTGCACTGTGAACAGGTAGGATCCCGAAGCGCTCGTCAGTCCGGCAAGCCCGCTGAGCGTCCAGGTTCTATTGTCGGTTGTCGTCAGAGACTCTTCACCGGTAAGCAGATTAGTTTCACCGTTAACCGTCAAGGTCAAATCACTGACATCCAGACCGAACACTTCCTCGCTGAAAACGATGCTGACGGAGCTTACGGGCTGGCTTCGCGGGTCCGGCTGGACATCAACGACGTATGCGGTCGGAGCCTGGTAGTCGGCTTCCACGATGGAGACATTGTCAAACTGGGCGGTGCAAAGCACACCGTCGTTATGGCTCGTAACAGCCATGCCGACATATACCTCCGGCTGGCTCATCGCTATGGTCGCCGAACCGACCACAGTCCAGTTAGCTCCACCCAACGACCGATATCCAGTGAAGAGGTTGCCCTCTCTGACGAGTCGCACCCAGTACGGTGCGGTAAGCCCGCCGATCTGTGTTTGGGTGGTCTGCTGGCCGGCGGCGATACGACGGTGGAAAGAAACTCCATTGCCCGGCGTGACGGCCATGAACGCATTAGGTGAAGTTGAGTCAAGCGTTTCGCGTATCATCACGCCGGACTTGGCCCAACTGTTTGTGTTCTCAACACTCTTAACGCGAGCGGTAACCGTAAAATCACCGCTGAGGGCTTGATAGACATAGTGGAACTCATCGCTGTTGCCCCAGATATCGGCTCCCGAACCGTCAATGGACCATGTCCCGGCAAACTCTCCGGCGGCGCCGGGAGCGGCAACCTGTCCGATGTCGGCGCCGATCCAGGTGATGTGCGTTACGACGACCTCCGAGTTCGGAACAATGGTGTGGGGAGACCCGTCAGTGTCCTGTATGTTGCTTATGGTCAGCGTGTAAGGCTGATTTCCAATCATCTCCGAATCCATAACCAGCGAAACAGTTCTCCCGTCCGGGCCCAGTGTGGCTGCAACGACCGACAAGCCGCCGTCGACAATATAGTTCCCAAGCGTCTGTGCGGAGGCGGAATCAAGGTTCGTGCTGAACAGCAGGTCAACATGCGTGCTGTCGACAGCCTCTGACGAGATCACCCTGACGGCGTCCATGACCGAAATTCTGACCGTGGCGGGAGTGCTGTATTCGTCTGAATCGTAGGCCCGATAGGTGAAACCGTCCGGACCGGTGTAACCCGGTGTGGGAGTGTAGTTGAAGGTTCCGTCCGAATTCAGATCCAGCACGCCGTGAACGACGCCGGTGACCAGTTGAACCGTCATTGGCGCCGGACCGGGATCCGGATCGAAATCGTTGACCAGGACCCCGCTGCCTACAACCGTAAGCTCACCGTCTTCGTTGGCCTGGTAAGAATCGTCTTGCGCAATCGGGCGGGGATCGATGAGGGCTGTAACATCCACTTGAGACAGCGCCCGATTGTATATGCGAACGTCGTCGATCAGGCCCTGCCACGACGCATTGCCATCATGGGTGCCCCTCCCGATTATCAACCTCGTCGACGATCTGATTGTTCCAAACCGCGCTGCATCTATCCAACCGGCCGCTATGGGGACAGCGTCAAGGTAGACCTGGATATCCTGTCCCGACGCCCAGGTTATCGCTACGTGCTGCCACTCGGTGGTCTGCACGCCGCTCTGAGACTCCCACCGCTGCGTCCCGCCGGTGGTGCGAATACCGCCCCGGAAACCGTTGGGAGCGTTACCCTGGTTCTGGAGCGCCGCGTCGTGGCGGAAACCGTATTCGTCATTTCCGTTCGGATCTCTCAGGTAGTAAAAGCCCCTGTCGGTTCCGATCGAATCAGCCTTGATCCATGCTGCAAACGTGAAGGCCGAAAGCCCGTCAATGAAGGTTTCGGGATATTCGTTGACAAGGTAATCACCGGCGGATCCGTCGAAACGATACGCTCCTCCAATTCGACCGCCGGCCTCCCATTCGGCTCCGAGAACGGCAAGATCGTGACCGCTGGACGTAAGGTCGTGGGCGACAATCTCGTTGTCAACGTCAAACGTCCACCACGCCAGCAGCCTCTCGTCAAGACTGCCGTAAACAAACTGCACCGCAGCGTTGGGCCCAACGAGCAGACCGTCGGTGTCTTCGACAAGTTGGGCCTCGATCGTGTAGATAACGTTCTCCGACAGCGAACCGCCGACAGTAATCACAACCTGGTCCGGATCCGCCGCGTTCCATTCGGCCAGCAGAATCGTCACCGGATCCCCAACACCGTCAGTAAGCGTATAGTTGCCGGGCAGCAACTCGGCGGTCGCTTCGGTAACCTCCTTGCCGAAAGTCACCACGATTTGGGTCGCACTGATGGCGACGGCGTCTAATATGCTCGGGCGCAGGCTCGCGGAGGCGGCGGAGGCCGGATCGCCTTCGAACTTGTCTGCGTTAACCGCCGAAACCGAGTAAACGTAACTTTGAGTCTGGTCCAGACCGGTGTCGACATAGCTGGTGGTAAGGCTCGTACCAACCTCCAGACCATCGCGATACACCACGTAGTACGCAACGGCCGACTCGGCGTCAACAGCCGCATCCCACGTTACATTCATCCGGGCCGAATCAATGGCCTGGGCGACAACGTTTCCGGGCGCTCCGGGCCCGGTGTTGTCGAGCGTATCGATGATATAGGGCGAGAGATTCGCTCCTGGTATCGGACCCACCCACAGACCAGCGCCGCGTTTCCAAACCACCGCCAGGTGGTCGTCTCCGCTGTTTTCCTTATGGATCGCCTCGATGTAGTAAGTTAATCCCGCAGACAGGAATACCGGATCGGATTGCTGCCCTGACTGGGCGGTCCAGTTTCTCCATCCCGTCGAACCGCTGACGTACGCGATTTTCGTCGCATTCGCGGGGTCGGTGTCGGTCGAAAGGTACAGATCGCTCGAATCGTTGCTGGCGATGGAGAACGTGTACATGCCCGAAACCGTCGGATGTATGTAACCTCGCATCCGCGTTCCGTAGGTGTTGGCCCAGTTCTGCGGAGCCTCGAAAGCAGTCTCATAAATCCGCCTGGCGGGATTGTCGGGATAATTACCGTTGCCCGTAAGATTCGAAACCACCGAACCGCCGATACCCGTCCAGTACTCACGCAAAATCGCACCGGTGGGAAGGTGATACTCGAAGGTCACCTCCTGGGCGTCGGGCATGAGCAGTCCTGAGACAGTGTCGATTCCGTCGACGGCGATCGTGTAAGCCTGCCCGACGGTAAGCGCGGCGACGGTTAACTCGACGGTGTTGGATCCGGTCAGAGTCGCCTGGGAAACCGCCCCACCGCTGAACGAGTACTTCCCGACGTCCTCAGCCGACGCCTCAACCAGCGCCTCGGTGAATACTATGCGCACCGTGTTGGCGCCGGGCAACTCCACATACGACGGGCCGGGAATCGTAACGTAAATCGCCGCAGACAGCGCACCTTCAAACTGGTCGCGATTGACCGCCGAAATCTGGTAGCGATACTGCGTTACGGGCGAAACATCCGTATCGCTGAAGCTTGTGGTCTCTGAAGTTCCAATCAGCACGCCGTCGCGATAGATCACGTAATGATCCACGCCGCTGTCAAGATCGACCGCGGGCGACCAGGTCAGATCGATCTGCGTCCCGGGCGTAAGGGCGACCTGCGGCAGCACGCCTCCGGGGGCGATTGGCGGAGTAGTGTCTATAAGATCGTTCACCAGCCCGGGCGTACCGAGATAGGCTCCAGCCGCCCAACTGGCCGGATCGTTCCCATACACTTCCACCGGTCCGGGAAGACGCAGGCGAACAAGCGAATACCCCCCGCCATCGGCTTCAACGGGCCAGGGAATGCGATCGTCGTAATTGACGTAGTCGGCTCTGTAATAAGGCTGGTGGTAACTCGGCGCCGATTCGGGCGAGCCGGCTCGGAGCAACTTGACCTTCTCGCCGTTGTTGGACAGAGTCCCGGTATATTCACCGGCGACCGGAATACCGTTCGCCGCTATGTCGTAGCGTGCGTCAAAAGCAGCCAAATTGCTTACGATCACCACGTACTCGTCCGAACTGATCGTGGTCGGACCGTTGGCGGTATGCCACGAATCGAGCGTCGGATCGTCCACAACCACGTCAGCGAAGCCCGAGCGAACGAACTTGATGTTGTCGGCGATGGTCCAGTTGTCCGGATCGGTTGTGCCTCGGGTCAGGACGACGCGACCCGATCCGTCGAAATCGTACGAACCGAGCGAGACCCAGCCGAATTCATCGATATAGCCCGGGCCTTCGTCGTCAAGTTCGGGTTTCTGATCGCGGCGAACCGTGCTCGTCCCGCTGTTGTGAGTGATTGCGTAAGACGCCAAGCCGTCCAGATTGCGTTCGTTCCCCAGACCGTCGAGCAGGTCCCAGCGCGCCAAGACCTCGTATGTGCCCAGCCCTCCGGTGAGCACCGCGTCCCAGGTCGCAGTCGAGCCCGGTTCAAGCGTCCATGACTCCCTGCCGTCGTCGGCGGCGTCCAACCATCCGAACGTAAAACCAACACCGCCCGACAGATAGAACTTGTCCAGGTCGTACGTCGTGTATTCCGCAATATCCGACGTGTTGTATATTTCGATGAACTCGAAGTAGCTGCTGTCGACATACCCGGCTGCGATTTCGCTCGGTGTCGGGTCGGATGGATGGTACAGAAGCTCGTTGATCACGAGATCTTCGAAGTATGGGTCGGCGTTGACTGAACCGAAGGTGTGCCCGCTGAGGAGCGTGAAATCCGTACCGCCGGTGCTCTTGACGTACACGCCCAGCGAAACGTTGTTCGGCGAGGCCCCGAAGTCGACATGCTCGCGGTATCCGCCTGCGGCGCCGCTGAAATTCGACGAGAGATACACATCGTCACCGTGCTCGCTAAGCAGGAAGTCTGCGCCGAAGTGCGTATCGCCGTAGAAGACCACGTATTGGCCGGATGCGACGGGCGGCATGGCGGGAATCTGATAACTGGTCAGATCGCCCAGCGAATCGCTGAGGAACCATCCGCTGATGTCAACGGGTGAGGCTGAGGCGTTGAACAATTCGATAGTATCGACGAAGGGCGCATCGCTGTGGGCGAGCACTTCGTTAATAACGATCACGCCGGGATCGATAAGCGCATCTTCATACCCGGGAGATCCGCCCCAGGCTTCGCTGGGACGCCAACCGATCTTCTGATCCCACAGATCCGATAAGCCCTGAGGATCGCGTATGGTCAGCGAGAACCCTTCTCCGTCCGTGTGCCCGTACCAGCCGTCACCATAGTTGAATTCGTGAATAATCCCGCCGATAGGCGAATCCAACTCGATCTTTTCTCCGGCGTTGTTCAGGGCGGTCTCCGCCCCGAACGGACCGACTACCGTACCGGAGAACCCGGGGTAACGGTAGTTGAACGCCGCGGTATTGCTCGCGACTACAACAAACTCACCGGGCCCAACAGACACCGCGCCGAAAGTGAAATCAATACCGTTGCTGAATCGCAGACCCGCCAACGGCAGGGTGTCGGTTGCGGAGATGTTCTTGATCTCTATGTACTCGAAATCATCGTTGTTCAGGTAGCCTTCGGCGATTTCGGCGGCCGTCGGATCGGACGGATTGTACATGATCTCGGTGATCCGAATATCGGGCGCCAGGTCGATGAAATAACCGGCCTCGTTCAGCGCACTCCACGTTCCGGAACCCGAATCGTAAGCTCGCGACTTAACAAAGGCTCCGTCGCTCAGAGCTACGGCTTCGGAGTAGATCAGCGCCGCGGGCGATATCCCCCCGCCGACCAGTCGCGGATCGCTGCCGTCCAGCGTGTAATAAATCGTACCGAGCGGAGCAGCGATGGTCAGCGAGTCGCCCGAATCGATCGTCCCGCCGTGCTGCGGCGTACCGTTGATGCTGAACGATGGCGCATTGACGCTGGGGTAAAGTCCGACATTCTTGTATTGCTGCAGCACGCTGGAACCGGCGCCGGAGGTTAAACTCGATCGGGCGGGGAAGTACTGATCGCGGAGCCAGTTTAATCGCGGAATCCAGTGGTTGTCGCGAGTTCGCGGGCTGGTGTTGTCGGCGTAACCGTCGCCCCACCGCGCCGACTCGCCGACGATGCCTTCGTAAAGCCTCAGTTCCGCCTCAGCCAGCCAAGTGAGATTGGCGTTAAGGGTAAGCGCCCCGTCGTTGAACAGGAGGCCGTGCACGCGGTCTGCGAATACGGATTGGAACTCCGGAACGGCGCGAAGTTTCCAGTAGAGATCGCCCAGCGCCGACCCGTGCTGGTCGACACGATTGCCGTTAATGTCCCGCAAGCAACCTTCGGCGTCCCACGAGTGGAATCGCCATTTTCCCTGACCCTCGCGATTGTAAGTCGCCCACCAGTTATTCTGGGGCCAATCCCAGTTGCCCCCGTATTGGTTAATGATCAGGTAATCGCAGAACGCCGGAATATCCAGCATCCCCTCGATCGCCGCATAATTGTTCGCCGCATCGTTGGCCAGGGAACGCAACTGGTTCCAGCCCGTGGAATTACCCGCGTTCAGGCCCTCGATATTGTAGGCGTCGTAATCTTCCTTCTCTCCACCGAGATAGCTGGCTGCGAACGCATCGTCGGGGCGTTCCACGGGATTGTAAAGTCCCCAGTACAGACCATCTACATAAAGGTGCACGTAGTTCCCGTGCGACGCCAGGCCCCCTGACGCCAGTTGCCTCTCAGCGGCCCAGCGATCCTGAAAATACGTCGAACTCCCGTTCGTCCAGCGGTCGTTGAAACCCGCGCGGAGGGTGATCGTGTTGAACTCGCCAACGGACTCGCCCCCGAAGATGGGATACTTCAGCGTTGTCGGTCCGTAGATGCTCTTAAACAGCAGTCGGAAAGAGTGCTTCTTGTTACCGGCTCCGCGGCTGGCTCCACCGACAATCTGCACGCCCGAATTGACCTGGAAGAGGGTGGTCCCGTCAGGATTGATCCACTCGACCGAGGCGGGCTTCTCCCAGGACGGGCCCCGAGAGCCCGGATTGGCGTAGATGCCGCTCGGACCGAACATGTCCTCGACAGTAGTCACCAGCGACACGGTCGGAATCGCCCGCATGTCGTCTCTTATTTCGTCTCTATAGTCAATATGGTTGACTATGTCCGGGTCCACCTGGTAGTTGGCGACAATACCGTTCCACGAAGCGGGGAAATCCGCCGGGTCGGTCGGCTGCTGAAGGACGTCCTCCATGAAGAAGTAACTGTGCGTTACGGAGTTGGCTGACGCGTATCCGGACTTGAACGCCGCCGAACGAATGATCGTGGTGGTGGTGATGTGAATCGGCGCGCCGTACAGCGTACCGTTGGATTCATCCGGAGCCGAACCATCGGTCGTGTAGTAAATGCTGGCGCCGACAGTGTCCGTGCTGAGGGTCAGGTCGAACGAGTCGTAATAGAAGCCTCGATCGTGGCTGAATTCGACATCCTCCACGTAAAGCCAAAACTCCTCAATATTCGCTTCGCCCGGAGTGCCCGTAGCGAAGAAGTGCTCGCCAAGTCCAAGGTACGCGACCTCGACGAGTTCCGGAACGAGCAGGAAATCACCATCGTCGAGAGCGTAGTTCAGGCCCTGGATCGCAAGGACGTTGTCTCCAACGGCTGCGCTGACCAGATTGCCGATATGCGCCGACACGTCGACGTTCTCCCAGGCCGCCGCCTGGGCGTCGGTGCGTTCAGCGATCGCGTTGGAATTCCACAAGGACACGGCCGGAGCGTTCTTCCGGGCAATCTCCACACCGTTCAGATACGCAATGTATCCGTCGTCATATTTCATCTTGAGCGTCAGCGACTCGATCAGCGAAGGATCGCTTACGGAAAACGGCAGGCGAACGTACGCCGAAGCGTTGATGTTCTCCATCGCGTCTTCCACGTTTGTCTCGATCAGATCGGAGAAGGCTCCGCCTCCCCCGCCGCCTCCGTCAACCGGTTCGCTGTAGACCGCCAAACCACCGTTGGCGGTGTCTCCGACCAGATCGAACGCAGCGCCGTTGAAACTCGTGTAGGAGCCCTGTGCGGCAAAGAATTCGCCGGACGCTCCACCGCTGCCCTGGAACTGAACTAGGCGAAGATTGTATATCCCCGCGGGCATGTTGAACGTCCTTATCGTGTCGGCGGCGCCTCGACCGTTGGGATACTCCATGTAGAAGTTGTTGGTCCCATCATCCAGTTCCAGCGAGAATCCGTCATCGCTGTTAACGCCAAACGACCAGTTACCGCTCGTCGGAATCGTTATCAAGGCGGTCGCTTCGATAACAAAGTTGCTCATCGCGCCGACAAAGCCCGGGTAGTCGGTCTGACCGGCGGTGTAATTCCCTCCACCGCCGCTATTAAGGAAGTTGATAACCGGAACGTTCTCCTCGACCACGTACGACTGCATCGCGGGGTTGTCGATAACCTGCAACGCCACGCCCAGATTACCGACGCTGACGTTGGCTTTGAAGTTGGTGACCGCAAAACCGGAGACCAGGTCTGAGAATCCTATGCCCGTCTGTCCGGTGTCCCAGGCGCTGTCGTCGAAGACCCGATTCATCCAGTTTCCCTGATCGCCGTCGGGAATGATGTACCTGGCGGTATCGCCGCTAGCGACAAACCGGGTCGTGCTGACGTCCTGTGCGATACCGTACGAAATATCGTCGAACTGCTGGGGGTACTCATCGTACTCGTGGACCACGTCTCCGAGGTTATCGAACAGGCCCAGATACTCCCCTCCCCCGGAGAGCTTGAAGTTGGTGTGCAGATTGCCCGCCGGGTCCACATAGGGATCCACCGGGTCCACAACGTTCTCCCGCCCGTTGGAGGCGAAGATTGTGCGGAACTCGCCCGGCCCGAGAGATACGCTCGGAAACGTCCACGTATCGTTGTCGTCCTTGAGGCGCCAACCGGTCAGGTCGACCGCCGTAGTTCCGGAATTGTGAATTTCCAACCAGTCGGAATACTGATTGTCTCCATCAAGCAGCGTCTCATCGTTGCGAGCCATGAACTCAGAGATCATAACATCGCCGTTAAGCAGCAGGCGCGGTTCGAGCGCTTCAAAGAGAGGTACGCCCCAATTGTCGCCGCCTGCACTGTCCATAGAATCCAACCACCTCGCTCAAGGAGAACGTGAGACGCGCATACCGAGCACATTACACCCACCGCGCCTCTTGACCATGTCATCTTATATCATACCACAGACTGAGGATTTGCCAATACGAATTCTCATGACAATCGGAAGGGCGACAATTCGCAATTAAGACCCCAAATAGAGACTTTCAGACCGTAAATGACATCCGGAGGCCCCCATACACGACTTGTCCGCTAGGATTTGCAGGATTCTTCGTCAGCAATTTCGGCTGCAAGCGCGTCTATGAGCCCGTTGACTTGTGTTTTCAGCGTTTCGTACGCCTCGGCGACTTGGCTGAGATCCCCGCTTCGCCCTATGCTCTCGACCGCCGATGCGGAGTCAAACACCCTTGGCGTCGCAACAATGCCAACACACCCCTTCAGAGCGTGAGCGGTTCGGGCTACTCCAGCCGGGCAGCCCTCTCCAATGGCCTGAGCTACGTCTGCAAGCAAATTGGGACCATCCCTGAGGAACATTCGCGTTAGTTCCGCGAGCATCTCCTCATCGCCTCCCATCTGATCGAGGCACTGCCTGCGATTGTAGACCGCGTCGGAATCGGATAGGTCGGGGGAGGCTTGTCGATCCGGGGCAGAGGCCTCGTTTTCCGAGCAAGCCGGCGGAACGTCCGATGGCGAAAGAACTTCGCCTATGGCGTCCAACAGTGCGTCTCGGTTGATGGGTTTGGAAATATATCCGTCCATTCCGCACGCCAGATATTTCTCACGATCGCCTTTGAGGGCGTGTGCGGTCATGGCGATAATTGGAACGTGCTCGCCGGTGGTCTTCTCTTGTCGGCGAATGGCGGCAGCGGCGGCGTCTCCGCCCATTACAGGCATCTGGATATCCATGAGAATAAGGTCGAACCGTGCACTTTCCATCGCGTCGATCGCCTCCCGCCCATTGCCAGCCAGCGTAACATCGCATCCGATCTTCGAAAGCAAACTCATCGCCACTTTCTGGTTAATCGGCTGGTCCTCAGCAAGCAACACATCAAGCCGTCTTCTCTCCTCCGGGAGAGGTCCTGCAACCGGTTTTTCCACCGGAGGAGTCTCGGAGGCGCCAGCGTTGCTGTTTTTCACAGCGCCAAACAATGTCGTGAAGTGGAAACTGCTTCCCCTGCCTGCATGATCCTCAACCCATATCCGCCCACCCATAAGACTCACCAGCCTAGCCGATATCGCCAACCCCAGCCCCGTTCCGCCATACTGTCTTGTGGTCGAAGCGTCCACCTGTTCGAAAGCTTCAAACACCTTGCCCTGTTGCGCCGAGGGAATCCCAATACCGGTATCGCGGACCTCAAAATGCAGAGCAACTTCATTCTCGATGCGGAATTCAACCTGGACGCTCAGGCGCACCTGCCCCTCGGGGGTGAACTTGATCGCATTGTTAATCAGATTGACCAGGATCTGGCGAAGCCTGTCTGAGTCGCCGTTCAGCACGTCGTCAACGTCGGGCGCAATACTGAACTGCAATTCGAGCCCCTTCTTTCCTGCTTTCATTTCGAGGGACCGTACGACCCCGGAAACGGTTTCGTGCAGGTTGAAATCGATCGGGGTGATCTCCATTTTGCCCGCCTCGACCTTCGAGAAGTCCAGTATGTCGTTTATGACCGTCAGCAGCGAGTTGGCTGACTCCCAAACCAGGGACATATACTCACGCTGCTCGTCAGTCATATCCGTATCGAGCATCAGTTCGGTCATGCCCAGCACGCCGTTCATGGGCGTGCGAATCTCGTGCGACATGTTAGCCAGGAATTCACTCTTGGCTTTGCTGGCGGCCTTTGCGGCCTCGGCAAGCTCGCTGGTCTGTTCGATAGCAATCGCCAGGTCGCGGTTTGTGGATTCGGCGTCTTCCTTGGCCTCCAGTAGTTCGGCGGTGCGCCGCTGCACGCGTTTTTCCAGCGTCTCGTTCAGGCTGGCCAGTTCCCTTTCGGCTTTCTGGCGTACGGCGACTTCAGTGTTGAGCACCTTGATCTTGTCCCGAATAGCGTTGCGCATAGCGACAAAACTTCTGGCTAGAATGCCCAGTTCATCTCCTGAATCCAGATCACCAATCTCGGAGTCCAGGTTCCCGTCGGCGATTTCGGAAGACGCCACGGTCAACGTCCTGATCGGGCGTGTGATCCTGGTTACAGTCAACGACAGGAATCCAATGGCGATAATGGTGACTACCGCGAAAATCCCAATCAGAAGATTGCGAAACTGGTGAAGCGCCGCATACTTGACATCCGCGGGCACATCATAGATCACGGTCCAGTTCCATCCGGAAGTCTTCTTGAAAATATACCAGTGATCTCCGCCGGCGCCGCCCGCAAGGAACTCCCCATCTCCCGATTTAAGCATCCGCCGAACCGCCTGGGCATGATCGTCGCCTTTGACACCCGATTTCGGACCGAGCATAACGGCTCCAACAGAATTGACGATCAACGGGTGGGTTTTCGCTCCGGGTTTGTAGTACTTGCGTCTCAGAACCTTGAGAAGCGATTCCCTGAAGCCCTCTTCGTACGCCTCGACCATACCGGTCTTCTCGAGCTGCCGGTATTTCAAATCAATTGTGTCGGTTATCGCAGATATCTTATGAGCGTAGACAGCAGTTTGCCATTGGTCGATGATTCTCCGCAGCTGCATATTCGCCAGTACGATGATTATCACCGCGACAAGGCATAGAGCGACCACTATCCTAAGTTGCAGCCTGACATTAATGGACCGCTTGAACACAGAACTACTCCGAAGTTATCAGCTCTGACGATTCGATCAGCTTCATTGGAAAAACCACCTTGAGTTTCCTGGCGATCGTCATGTTCAGGTGGATTCTGGCCTTGGTGTTGGTGACCACCGGGATATCCGCCGGGGACCGACCGCCCAGTATTCTCAATGCGGTGCGTCCGGCCCAGCGGCCTTGTTCGTCTGAGGCCTTGGCGAAACCGATCAAAGCGTACGGCGTGATCCAGTCCTCCACGCAACCGGTGGGAATTGCGGTATGCTTGGCGGCAAACGCGGCGGCGGCGGCTTTTTCCTCGGCCGTTTTTAGAAATGAAGGCGGAGCGATGATCAACATGTCGACTTCATCCTGAATGCGTATGAATGCGGACTTCCATTCCTCGAAAGTCTCGACAAAGACCTCTTTTTCCAGAGAGATGTTGAACCTGCTCCGATAGTGCTCCGCTTCCTTGTGATTTGAGAGGTTGTCGGCTCCGAGAAGACCGATTCTCGAACCGGCGGCGTACTTGCCCATCTCCGTCAACAACTGCCTAATCAGCGAGACTTCGAGCATCCCGGTGACATTGCTGCAAGGCAATCCGTACGCCGAACAATCCCAATTTACTCCGCAGAATACGAAAGGAGTCTTTGTGTTCCGAAAATACGGGACCACCACGTATTTTGAAGCGTTATCGTCGGCAACGATAACCAGATCGGGCTTCCAGGAGTCGATGACGGTCTTGGTGCGTTGGGCGGCCTGTTTTATGAACTCCTCGGAGGTATTGCGCTTGGTGTCCATTCGGACCACTTTCAACTCCACCGTATCAGTCAGAGCGTGGGCGACGTCGTTTTCGTCCAGCCTGACATGAAGTTCATCCAGCAGCCCGGAGACGATCCCTTCGCTCCAGGGATACCCCTTGTGATACGAGTCGACGAACAGCACTTTTTTCCCAGACACTGAAGCAGGCGCCCCCTGGCTCTTGTTTTGCCCCGACGAAGCGTCCGCCGACTCGGGCGTCCCCTTGTTGCATCCCGGTAAGGAGAGAACTGCAATCATCAAGACAACTGCAATAACAAATGTTATCAGGTTCAATACCTTGGTGCTCATAATCATAGGTTCCTTTCGACCGCAGGAAACGCGGTTCAATAAGTTGCCCATCAACTGTCTAAGACAATACGCAATAAGTCCGAACGTATGTCCACACGACCGCACCATTCGTACATGACCCCATGCCTGGAATCTTGTTCCTATTTCTGTTTCGGGGGGGAATCGAGGCGGCTTTAGCAAATTCCGACAATGCTTGTGGGGTTTTGGGGATACTGCGGAACAAACAGAGTGGCGGGCTTTCGAGTTTGACTTCCAACCGCTATCATACGGTCGATCGACGGACACCATGTATGGTGCGAAAGGAACGCAATATGAAGATAACTGCAGCGTGTATTTCCAGGGCAATTCTGGTGGTGATCCTGTCGGCGACATTCACTTGCGCCGATGGCCCGGCCGCCGCGAACAAACCCGCGAAGGTATTCAGCGGCGGTCCGAAGTTGCTTGTTGTCAACGGTTACTCAACGTCGTTCCGTTGGCCCGGACTTCTCCAGCGTAAGATCAACAGGCTGCTCGAGGGCAAGGGTGGAATTGAAGTGATTTCCGCGACTAGAGGCGGAACGCCCATCGCCAAATGGATTGACGTAAAAACGGGCAAACCGCTGGCCGCCTGGTCCCGCGTAACAGACGCCCTGAAGCGAAAAGGCGACCGACCCGCGATCGTGCTGTGTCAGCAGTCGCTGCAGTGGGCCTTCGGGCGACGCACCGAGTCCATCGGAAACGCCGAAGACTCCCGGCGGATCAAACTGGGAGCCGACATTATCGAAAAATACGCACGGGCCTTCTTCAAGGACGGCGCCGACAAGGTCTTCGTCGCAATGCACATCTATAAGCATCCGATGGAGCCCGGTATTGGCAACGAGAGATTGGCGTTGGCGAAACTGATGACCCGGAAGATTCCCAATCTGCACGCCGGTCCGGATGTCTGGGCTCCAACCAAACAGGTGTACCCGTGGGGCTTCGCACGCGACACGGTGCACCCGGGCGAGGCGGCCAATGAGATCATGGCGCAGCTCTGGTTCGAAACGCTGCTGAAACATGACGGCCTGAAAGTTCCCGCCTGGAGCACCGAAGAAATGAAGAAAGCTATCGACGCATCGCGCCCGGACAAGCCCTCCGCAACGAACGAACCGAAAGGGCGACAACTCAGGCAAAGACACGACAAGATCAAGCCCGCCTGTCAGAGAATCGCCGAACAATACGAAGCGCTGACATTCGAGGACAATGACACAACGCTCCCCTACCGCTTCTTCAAGCCAAAGCGGGGTAAGGGAAAGAAGTATCCGCTGGTGATCTTCCTTCACGGAGCAGGCGGGCGAGGCAAGGACAACAAGAAACAACTGGACGACCAGATTGTAGGTCCGTGCATCTGGGCCCTGCCGGAGAACCAGGCCAAACACCCCTGCTTCGTCATAGCTCCGCAGTCCGGCGGGCGATGGGCCTGGTCGGAAAAACCGACGGTCGTTGTCAAAAAACTAATCGACAAGACCGTAAAGGAATTCCCCATCGACACCACTCGCATTTATCTCACAGGCCTGTCGATGGGCGGGTATGGAACGTGGCGCATGCTGGCGGATTACCCTGATTTTTTCGCAGCCGCAATGCCGGTCTGCGGTAAAGGCGACGTGAACGCCGCTCCGAAGATCGCAAAACACAAAACACAGATATGGGCGTTCCACGGCGCCAGGGACAGCGTAGTAAGACCCGAGGGCTCGCGGTCAATGGTTGCGGCAATCAAGAAAGCAGGCGGGCAGATCAAGTACACCGAATATCCCGACGTCGGACACAACTCGTGGGAAGGAGCCTACAGCGATCCCAAGCTGATCGAATGGACCTTCAGCCAGCAGAAGAAACGTTAGCGGAGATCTACACGCCGGGATTTACGATGTTGAAGTAGATGGCGTCTTCGGTGAATACTGTCTCCCCGTCCTTGACGGACTTCAGGATGAGATACAGTTTCCGCGTCGGTCGCTTCGACTTCGGAGCCGTGAACTCGATTGTCTGTGTGGCGTGGAATCCGGGTTGCACTTCAAACGGGCCGATAACACCGCCCTTTACGATCGCCTCACCGGTCGGACTGTCCCAACGTCCCGACCAGCGAAGAGACATCCGGTCGCCCCGCAACGCGCCGTTGAACACTTCGATCTTCCTGCCGATCGCCGCTCCGGTGCGGTACTCCGGCACGTACCCGGGCCAGGGAAGCGAACCTTCGCCAATCTTCCGCTTCGGAAGCAACGCGACGGTATAACTCGAACCGCGCCGCGTCAGGGGCTGCTTCCTGCGAATCGCATGGTCGATCAGCAGGAACGGATGGAGGCTCTTCTGGGTGAAGCTGACCACCGGCGACCGCCACCCGTTGACGCCGTCGACGCGGTCGGGGGCGTTGTTGGCCTTCCAGGCGTGCTTGGCGTGGCTCATCCCCTCCAGAAAATTCGGCCAGTAGTTGATCCAACTCCACGGGCTGAAGTACGCATAGTCCTTCATGCGGAACTCGCGGGCGGCGAAGGCGAACTGAGCCATCTCGTCAGTGCCCCAGCAGCACTCGCCCATGCCGCGGAGGATGTTCTTGCCCCCTTCTATCGCCCGATAATGTCGCATGACCGCCGCCCTGCCGCCCTTGGGGGCCACGATCACGTTGGCTGCATCGCCCTGGCGATCGAAACTGAACGGGCGCGTGTCGTCCTCCAGCCGCGCCGCATCGATAAGCTTATGCCATCCCTTCTTGCGGATGTCTTGGACTTCGTTGAACACCGAATACCGCGCCACGCTCGGGTGGCTACGGCAGTGTCGCACCAGGGCCCGAACGACTTTGGGCGTGACATCGGGATTGTATACGGATGTGCGATTGCCCCAGAGCGGCGATTCGGGCATGAGCATGAAGCCAACTTCGTCAGCCGCTTCCATCATGTACTCCGTAGGCGTCGAGCAGCATATCCGGTTCATGTTGATGCCGATTCGCAAATACCGCCTCCACGTTTCGGGGCAGCCGAGGCGACCCCCGGCCCGATCGGGGCGGCCAAACGCCGCCGACGTCGAGTAGCAGTCGTAATACGACATCTGAGACTCGCACGTCGAGTCGGAATACTGGTTCACGCGCACGCCGTTTACGGTGTAGTAGTACTTGCCCTGGCCCCACTCGACGAAGCCGAAACGCCGCCGGTACTTGTGCGCCGCCTCGTCACCGCGGCGCATATCGAGGTCAAGATAGTGCAGCGCAGCGGTGTAGTCTTCACGGAACGGAATGTTAGGCCACCAGTAGCTCTTTTCGCCAAGGGACCACTTGACCGGCCCGATCAACACTTTCTTGGCGGCGCCGGCGGGAATCTCGCACGTCGCGGCCGGGATGGCGGGGTATTTCCAGGCGCCTTTGTTCCACGACGACAGCTTACCGGCCAGGGTCACTGTGACATTCTCGCCGGTGCTGTTATGCACCCACGCGTAAGCCTTTAGGCTCTTTTCGCTGACCGAGGGTGTCACAAACACGTCACTAATGTAGACCGGCGGATATGCCGCCAGCTTGATCGAGACTGTGATGCCGTAGGCCTGCTTGGTGTTGCCCGCCCAATGGCTCCAGGACTTCGAGCCGGCAGGGAAGTCAAATCCGACCGGCACGGAGCAGGCTTTGGCCTTGCCGTCGGGCCCGTGATAGTGGCGGCGGTGGTAGGCCTTGACCTTGAGCACGTGCTTTCGGCCGGGCGCTGCGAACTTTGTGATATCGGCCTCGAACGGAACCTGCGGGCCTGCGTGGGTGGTTACCAGCTTGTCGTCTATGTAGACTTCCGCTCCGTAGTTGACCGCACCGAAGAGTATCTTGGTCACCTGCCCGTCGATCACCTTCGGCACGTCGATCTTCCGCTGGTAGATCACGTGATCTTTGACGCCTTCCATGGTGTCTATGCGGGGCGACTGCAGGTCGGAATTCCATCCCCCGCCGGGGACCTTGATCGCGCAAGGCCGCCCCCCATCGACGCTCAGCGTCCAGGCCGTTTCTGACGCCAGGTCAATGGTCTTAGCGGCCGATGCAAACCCAGCCGATGTCAAAGCTGCACACACAAGCACTCCAACAATCGCTTTGTCGAGAACATATATCATTGGATACTGATCCTTCCTGTCCTTAGCGAGCAGTCCTTGCCTCAAGAACAATCCCGAACCCGCCGTCGGCCTGCATCTGCAACTCATGTACTGTAGTTTTATCCACATTGACAGTTTCGACCAGCACTTCGGTTTCGGTGGGAGTTGCTCCGGCCTTGCCGTCTCTGTAGATCGCGGCCTTGTATTCTCCGTTCGAAAGAAAGTCCATTGGAATCCTGACCGTTCTCGCCTTGCCCGCGTTGATGCCGGCAAGATACCATTTTCTTCCTTTTCTCCGCGCCAGCGCCACATATTCGTCAGGCCGCCCGGAAATGGCCTTGATGTCATCCCATGCGGTCGGGATGTCTTTCAGGAATCCGCCGGCCGGGTGCCCTTTCATTCCTTCAGGGGAGACGCTGATGCACTGCCATCCCGACTCAAAAACAACCGCCAGCGCCATTTCGTGAGCGTCGGTCGTCTTTCTCGCCGCGCCTCTCGGTTTCATGCTGAAGGTGGTTCCATGGTAGTCCATGGATCCCACAACGTTGCGGGTGAACGCCAGGGAGACATTATGCAGCGGGCCTGGCGTGCGTTTCCCGAAAGTGTACCACTCTTCTCCCATTACTCCCTCGACGGTTGCGATGTGCGGCCAGCGACGCTGCTGACCGCGAGGCGCCGCGGCGCCGTGAAAGCTCAACATCAGCTTGCGATCGGCGCACTGGCGCACGACAAAAGTTCTGTACTTGAATCGCTCCTGGCTGTCGCTGTTGAGAAAGTCGATTTTGATCCCCTTGATCCCATGTTTAACGTACCAACCGAGGATCTTCTCGCATTTCTCGGGCGAATCCAGATTTCGCCAGTGATCCCAACCGTAGCACTTGATCCCTTTTGACGAGGCGTACTTCACCAGTTCCGGTATCCACGGGACCTTGCTCCACTGTTCGAATTTGGTGATCGCACGGCCGTTCCCGGCGGCCAGCGGAATGTCGAACTCCAGCCACTTCCAACCCATTTTGGCGGCTAGATCGACAAACTGTTTCATACGTTTGGGATCCTTGTTGCCCAGACGCGCAGTCAGCCACGGAAACGTTGTGGCCCCGGGCGTGATCCAACTGGTGTCCTTGATCTCGCATGCGGGATTGAGATTCTGGACGAGCGTTGACTCAACAATGGCTCCGGGCCTGCGGGCGATAATCGCCACACGCCATGGAGAAGCCCACGGACGGGCGATATCAGCCCCGCCGCCCATCGGAGCCACGGTGAAGCTAAACGGTTTGGCCCCGCCAATCAGCCCGGCGCCGGAATAATCGTAAACCGACGCCTCGGTCAGCAGCACCCAACCGTTCTTACTCTCGAACATCGCCGGAAACGCGTATCGCACCCGGGGCTTTCCACCGTTGGTTTTGTTGTACGGCCGCTCGTAAGCGTTCTCGTAATTCTGGAGCCAGCCGGCCTGTCCTGACGCTACGTTGAACGCCGAAGCTTCGGAGCGGACCCTGGCTGAGCCCTTCCCCTTGATCCGGTAACGCCACGCCACGCCGTCATCGTAAACGCGAACGACAAGATCCATACCGCGCCCTTCGGCGTTCTTGAAAGAAAGCGTCTTCTCGTTGGCGCGATTGACGCAGCGGGTTCGTTTGCCGACCGGCATGGCGTAGGTTTCGTCAATCTTCGCATCCGACTGACCGGCGGATTTCAATCCCGTGGTGAATCGACCGTCGGCGGCCTCAAGCTCAATTCCCATGCTCGCGGCCGACAGGATATCCTCGCCCTTCAGCGTTGCCGCGTAGCTTAGCGAGCCGTTTTCCAGAGTCACTTTCGCTAAGATATTTCCGTCCGGCGAGGCTGTCGACCAAGTCTGCGCCTGCAGGCCCGCAGTCCGGCAGCAGGCCAAGAGAAACACGAGACATTTCATGGTTGTCTTGCCCTTGACGGTTGTCATCTCTTCACTCGCGCCCCTCCGCCGGCGATCAGGTTTTCTACTTCGTCCAGCGTAGCCATTGTGGTGTCGCCCGGAGTTGTCATCGCCAGGGCTCCGTGAGCGGCGCCGTATTGGATGGCCGCGCCGGGAGACTTCTCGGACAGCAACGCGTATATCAGGCCCGAGGCGAACGAATCTCCGCCGCCTACACGGTCGTATATCTCCAGGTTCTCGCGGACATCGGCGTGGTGGAATCCGCCATCGGCCCAGCAGACGGCGCCCCAGTCGTTCACACCGGCGGTCTTAACGCCCCGAAGCGTGGTGGCGACCACCTTAAGGTTGCGATAGTTGACGAGTACATTGTCGATCATCTTCATGAAATTGGTCGGATCCAGATTCGAGCAGTTCTCGTCAAGCCCTTCAACGCGGAAGCCCAGCGCCTTGGTGAAGTCCTCCTCGTTTCCAATCATCACGTCGACAAGCGGCGCGATCCGCTGGTTAACTTCCATCGCCCGGGTCGAGCCTCCGTAAGCCTCCCACAGGCTCGGGCGATAGTTAAGATCGTAGCTGACGATCGTACCGTTGGCGCGTGCGGACTGCATGGCCTCGATCGCGACTTCGGGAGTGTGTTCGCCCAGGGCCGTGAATATCCCGCCGCAATGAAACCACCTTGCGCCCTGTCGCAGGAATATCTCGTCCCAGTCGATATCGCCCGGTTTGAGTTGCGAGACCGCGGTGTGTCCTCGATCCGAACAACCCACCGCCCCGCGAACCCCGAAACCCTTCTCGGTGAAGTTCAAACCGTTGCGAGCGGCCCGTCCCAGCCCGTCGAAATCGACCCACTTAACGTGCGAACTGTCCACACCGCCCTGGTCGATCAGATCCTCCAGCAGTCGTCCCACTGGATTGTCGACAATCGCAGTGACAACCGCCGTCCGCAAACCGAAACACTTCCGCAAACCTCGGGCGACATTGTACTCGCCCCCGCCCTCCCACACGCGGAAGTTGCGGGTGGTGCGTATGCGCCCGTCGCCCGGGTCCAGGCGAATCATTATCTCCCCCAGCGACACTTCGTCCCACATGCAGTCTTCCGCGGGCCTGATGATCAATCCATCCATCGAATAATCCTTTCAGCTACTTGAACTTCACTTTGTGTGTCTGACCGGGCTTCAGTTTAACCGTTGCGGGTCCGTCTATCTGCTGGCCTTTGGGCGGTCGGAGTTTGTGCGTTCCGGCCACTTTGGCTTTGAGCGTCACACTGAACGCCCGACCGTTTTTCCACGCTATGTCGACCTCCAGACCGCCCCGCGCCCTCAGCCCGGCGACCTTACCGTCCGGCCAGGCCTTCGGCAGCGCCGGAAGCAGGCGGATGACTCCCGCATGACTTTGCAGGAGCATTTCGGCGATGCCGGCCGGCCCGCCGAAGTTCGCGTCGATCTCAAAAGGCAAGGGGCGCCCGGACCAGCACTGGTCGAACATGTTGGGGTTCATGTTGTCGCCCACGAGCTTCGCAAGCGCCTGGTATGAAGGCTCTCCGTCACCGAGGCGAGCCCAGAGATTCACCTGCCAACCAAGCGACCATCCGACGTTGCCCATCCCGCGATGGATCAGGCTCGTGCGGCAGGCGGCGGCGAGTTTGGGCGTATCGGGCGTGATCTCGGAGCCCGGATGCAGGCCCCACATGTGCGACAGGTGGCGGTGACGGTTCTTGGGATCGTCGACATCCTCCAGCCACTCCTGCAATTGACCGTGCCTGCCGATCTGATTGGGTGCGATGCGAGCTCGCATGTCGGCGAGCTTGCGGCGGAGGTCTGCGTCCACGTCCAGAATCTCGCCAGCCCGGATCACCCATCCGAACAGCGAGCGTATTATCTGGTGGTCCATCGTCGGGCCCATAACCAACCCGCCGTTCTCGGGCGAATTCGACGGGCCCGAGATCAACCATTTCTTATCGCTGCGCGGGTCGGTCATGAGGTAGTCAACGAAGAAGATCGCCGCCCCCTTCATCAGCGGATACGCCCGCTTTTCGAGAAACTCCCTGTCGCCGCTGAACTCGTATCGCTGCCACAAATGCTGACACAACCACGCCCCGCCCGTCGGCCAGATACCGTGATTCGAAGCGTTGATCGGCGCGCTGCCCCGCCAGATGTCCGTGTTGTGGTGCAGCACCCATCCGCGACAGTTGTAGAAGGTCTTGGCGGTTTTGGCGCCGGTTACCGCGACATCTTCAAGGAGTTTAACCAGCGGCTCGGTGCACTGGCTCAGACCGGTAGTCTCCGCCGGCCAGTAGTTCATCTCGGTGTTGATATTGACGGTGTACTTGCTGCCCCAGGGCGGTGTGAGGGTGTGGCTCCAGAGGCCTTGCAGGTGTGCGGGCTGACCGGGCGTGCGGCTTGATGAGATCAGCAGGTAACGCCCGTACTGGAAGAACAGAGCAGCCAGGTCCGGGTCGCCGCCCCTCTTGAAATCGCGGATTCGCTCGGGAGTTGTCTTCTCGCCGGATTTGCTACGTCCCAGGTCGATCGTCACGCGATCGAAGAGCTTGCGGTAGTCGACGATGTGGGCTTTGCGTATCGCGTCGTACGACTTGTCGCCGACGGCGGTAAGGCGGGCTTTCGTGCGTGCGGCGGGGTCGGCTGATGCGTCTTTGTAATTCTTGTAGCTCGACGCGCCGGCCAGCAGCAGGACCGCGGAGTCCGCCCCTGCTATGCTTAGCCCATCGTCGGTGACGGTGAGCTTCCCGCCCGTGGCGATCGCCTTCAGGCGTGCTTCGAATTTCATTACGCTCGGAACTTTCATTCGGCTTCGCTGCGTAACTCGCCCTCGGAGTGCGAGTGTCGCATCGTCTATTCGAACGGTCTTGCTTTCGGTATGGAGCGTGGTGAGTTTGGCGCCAAAGGTGATGCGCCCCGGTTTGTCGCAGGTGATCCGAACTGCGATGATCTGGTCGGGCCAGCTTGCAATAACTTCCCGCGTAAACGTCGCGTCTCCGAGGCGATAGCTCACGGTCGCAACGGCTTGGGAGATGTCCAACCGGCGCCGATAGCTCTTGGGCTCGTACTTTTCGTGCCCCTCGAAGGTCATCATGAGGTCGCCCAGCGGTTGGTAGTCTTCCTGGCGGAGGGGATCGCTCATGAAATGTTTGCTTGCGAGTTTTTCAGCCTCTTTCTGCTTGCCGTCCAGAAGGAGCTTGCGTATTTGGGGCAGGTATTTGACCGCCCCTTTGTGCTGGTAGTCCATCGGCTGGCCGGTCCAGATGGAATCCTCGTTGAGCTGGATCCTCGCGACACCCGCCCCGCCGTACACCATCCCGCCCAACCGCCCGTTGCCTATGGGCAGCGCCTCAACCCATTTCAGGGCGGGTGCGGAATATCGGAGCACGCGGGTCTTATCGGCTCCGACCACGGGCGAACAGATAGTCGCAACTCCGACAAGGAGAATCGTTATCTGCAGGGCTCGTTGCTGGCGGACCATATTCGTGCTCCTCTTATTTTCTCTTGGCGGTGTACTTGCCTTCGATCCTTAACGTGTTGGCGTCGGTGATAACGTGACGTCCGGCGCCTTCAACATCCGCCGTCTTCTCGTTCTGAACGGTAAACGGCTTTTTCCAGTGATGCTTTCCGTTCCGCCGCAGAACGCAATATCCGTCCTTGGTGAACTGGCGGGTCCAGACGGTGCGCCCCAACTTGTATTCCCACACGCCCAGGATCGCGTGGGCGCCTATCGGCTTGGGAGGCGGGGGCGGTTTGGGGCCTTCGTTCCGCGTCTGCAGCGCCTTGAGCACCGACCAATCTTTGACACCCTTATCGAAGTTCAAAATCCTGATCTCGCGCGGTTTAAGCTCCAGCGATATCTTGTCCCCGCCGGAGTACTTCCGCCCGAGCCCGTCGAGACTGTCCGACAGCGGTGATGTCAGATTGAACGTCCCCTCGCCCGGAAGCAGACCGAAGGCCCGATCGAGCGTGAAGCTGTACTTCTTCGCCTCGCCCGACGGATTGTGAATCGACACGTATCCGCGATCGGCGACCCAGGCGGTGTATCCGTAGACCTCGCCCGCTCTCGGATCGCCGCCGTGCATGCGGGATCGCTTAAACGTCGGAAAAACGTCGTGAGCCCAGTGCAATCCCTCAGCCAGCACGTCCCAGTCATATTCGCCCAGAACGGCCGGCTTGACGTACAGTTCGATGAACCCCGTCCCGCGCGACATGTTCATGTACAGGTACTTTCGGAACACGTCCTTGGTCTCGCCGGTCTTGCGCTTCTTCGGCTCGTGATTGAAGATCGCGTGTATCGGAAACTGCGTTTGCTCTTTGGTCCATATGTGATAGTACTTCCCGTCGCGATAGACCAGTTCCTGCGTGCGGTTCGACCCGCCCGCGGCGTCGCCGGCGTTGATCATCCAGACCGAATCGATATGCATCAACCACCAGGGGCTCAAGTAAGCCCCGTTTGAGATCACAATGTAAACATCCGGATTGGCGCGGGACATCTTGCTGAAAACGCGCATGAGGCGCTCAGTTCCGGCGACAAGGTAATAGGTCTTCAACTCATCGTACTTCGCGTTGTTGAGCGCAGCGTCCCCGGATTTCATGTCGCCCAGCTTGAGTTGGGGCATGTGCGGAATACCGTATTTGTCACCATGCAGTTCGAAGTTGCGCGTGTTGAGATGCCCGAACAGCCCGTCGAGTTTGAAGTACGAAACACCCTTTCCAGCCAGTTCGACCATACGGTCCTCCAGCAGTTTCATATACTTCGGACCGGCCAGCGACATCCAGTTGTCCAATGCTTCGAAGCCCTTGGCGCGATACTGTTTGACAACTCGCGACGCCCCGAACAGGCAGCCGGGGCTCATCCACAGGCCCAGTTTGGAATCGGCGGCTTTGGTCGACGCCAGAGAAGTCGCGAAATCGCCGTCGAATTTCGAGTTAACCAGCCAGGTCTTCTGCGTCCAGTCCTTGCCTGTGTCCTGCCAACCGTCGTCGATAACATACGCCTTGAGCGGCTTGACCCCGCGCTCGGTGACGAGCTTCTTGTGGATCAGCTTGATGCTGTCACGGAACGATTCTTTCTTCACGCCTCGCCCGTAATCGAACCAACTGTTGTACTGCGTCTGCAGTCGCAGCGGGCGGATGCGAATGCGATCGATATATGAAAAGAACGCGTCGGTGTTGAACTTCGGATCGTCGGAAACGCCCACGACCGACTTGTAGGTTTTGTAGGGCGCGTTCGCTTTGATCTGACGCCCCCAGAGGTATCCGCATTTCATCGTCTTGTCGGTTACGAAATTGTACGACGCGGGGAACTCAACGCCCCAGAACGTTCCGCTTTTTGTGGTGTACAGCGGCTGGCCGAGCCCCGGGCTCCATTTCCCGCGCGCGTAGATCGCCTTGATCTTGTACGGTTGGGATGCGTCTTCAAGTGCGACAGACTCTACATCGATTCGCTCCAGCGTAACGGGCTTACCCGAGGTGACGATCAACTGCTTGCGGATGTAGAAATCCTTGTCGCAAAGCTCGTATCGAACCTCGACGGTGAGCTTGTGTTTGGCGTTCTGAAGAACAAACGCTATCCCCTTCCCGCCCTTGATCTCGTACTGCTTGGATGACTTGAACTGAAAATCCCCCGCCGTCAGCACAACATCCGTTCCGGTGGTGTGCGCGCCCTGGGATATCCGCAACTCAAACTCGTTGCACGAAACGGGCTCCGCCTTGGTATCCGCGAGCTTATTGACTACTGTCGCAGTCCGCAGCCGCCCGTTCTCAACGCTAAGCACGCGCCCCAGGGAATCGTTGGCGATACGGTAACAACTCCCGCCAAGCTCCTCGACAGCAGCCGCCCCCGCCAAAACGCCCGAAGCTACACAGAAAACCGCCAACATCGCGACCAGACGATATCCAACACTCATAGCATACCCTTCAATCCAGCGAGTTCACGAGCCCCCCAGAATACCGCCCACGGCCCCGCGGAGGCAAGACCGCACAAAAAACCGTGGACTGCGGTTCTTGATATCCGCAGCCCGCGGTTGATCGATCGTCTGAAAAGTCTTGTCCAGACCCGAAGGGCCGGCGCGACAATAGCCAGGGCCGGAAGGCCCCGGGACGGCCGCGGAGGCAAGACCGTACAAAAAACTGTGGGCTGCGGTTCTTGATATCCGCAGCCCACGGTTGATTGATCGTCTGAAAAGTCTTGTCCAGGCCCGAAGGGCCGGCGCGACAATAGCCGGGGCCGGGAGGCCCCGGAACAGATGATCATATACTCCGGAGCCCCGAAGGGGCGACAGAGGCATTGGGCTGGGACTGCAGGTTTCTGTCGCCCCTTCGGGGCTCTACGATATTAGAGTATGCCTTCCGGGGCCTTCCGGCCCCGGCTACTTTCGCGCCGGGCCTGCGGCCCTGAACCAAAGGCGCCTGTCTGTCACTTCATGACGTAACGCCGGCTGGAATGGCTGGACTGGACCTTGCCGGCTGTCGAATGTTGATCCGTCGCACATGAAGAAACCGCGGGCTGCGGAGTTCTTGGCTCCGCAGCCCGGGATTGATCGATCGTCTGAACTTGTCGCTTACGCCATCTTGTAATACTGCTCCCATCCCTTGCGCGGGGGCGGGCCCACCAGCAGTTGATTGGCGATCTTATTGTTGGTGATCTGCTTGGTCTTGGCGTCGAACTCAAGCTCGCCGCCAAGCCGCTGGGCGATGCAGCCCAGGCAGAAGACCTGCGTCAGAACGCCGGAGACGTCGAACGATGAACGGGTTTTCTCTTTGCCCATCGCCGACAGCAGGAAGTTCTGTGCGTGGTTGGATTGCTTTTCGGTGATCCGCGGCAGCTTATCGCCCAGATCCTTCCTCTTGGAGTCCGGGAAGATCGAAAGCGTCGCCCCGTGCGTACCGCCGATGAAGTTCAGTTCCTTACCGTACATGACCTTTCCGCATCTGGGAATGTTCCTGCCCTTGTCCAAGTCAGCCGGGCGCGGGGGCTTGTTCTTCGTTCCGTCGTACCAGTTGATCTCAAGCGCCGGATGCTTCCCGCGCGCCGGGAAGTCGAAGCGGATCGTCGAGGCCATCGGAAAGATGAGTTTCCTGCGCCCTTCGAGCTTGACCGCGGTGGTCTTGGTGGGCAGTCCGCATTCCAGGTAGCGATGGATGGTGTCCAGCGTGTGCGGGCCCCAGTCGCCGAAGGCTCCGTCGCCATATTCGAACCAGCTTCTCCAGTTGCCCGGATGCAGCTTGCTGCTGTAAGGATGCTCCGGAGCCGTACCCAGCCAGGTGTCCCAATCCATCGTGTCGGGCATCGGATCGCTCTGCCATTCGTCGAACTTCCACGGATGCCAGCGGCGGCCGCTGTTCATGCAGGCGTCGACTTTCGTGATGTCCTTGATGATTCCAGCCTTGACCCAACTCTTGAACTGGATCGGGTTGTTGCCGGAATGGCCCTGGTTGCCCATCTGCGTGGCGACTTTGTACTTATTCATCGCCGCGATCATCAGTTCGCATTCATTGAACGTGTGTGCAAGGGGTTTCTCGACGTAAATGTGTTTGCCCTGCGACATCGCCAGCATCGAGATCGGGAAGTGCGCGTGGTCCGGAACGCCGATCGTCAGCGCGTCGAAGGTCTTGCCCGCCTTGTCGAACATCTTGCGGAAGTCCTGGAACTTTGCGGCGCCCTTGTACTTTCCGCTCGCGCGGTCCAGCGAGCGTCCGTCTACGTCGCACAGCGCCGTAACATTGCACAGACCCGTACTGGCGTGCCATGCTCCTATGCTCCCGCCCCGAGCAGCGCAACCGACTATGGCGAGATTAACCTTGTCGCTCGGCGCGGCGCCTTTGGCTTTTGAGTTTTTCGACTTGGCGATAACGTGGCTCGGCACGATGGTGGCCACAGTCGCCGCAGCAACCGTGCCCTTCAGAAAAGTACGACGGGCCATGCTGTTGGATGAAGAGTGTGTTTTCTTTTCCATTCTTATAACCTTTCAGGAATGTTTCCTATTAACGCCTCTGTCGCACGCCCGCATCGAATGGGGCATATCAGTATACAACCTGCCAAACGGACGTTCCAAGACTATATTTCACCAGATTGACACAAGGAATCGGCGCCGACAAAAAGGGGACGTATCGCATGGAATCAGTCGGTCTTCTTTTTCGGTTTCTCGGCGTCCAGACGACTGTTCACAAACGCCAGCGAACGTTTCATACCGCGGGCCGCTTCGGATTTGTCGTCGATTGCGATAGCGGTCTCGAGAATCTTCTTGGACCCGGCGAGATCGCCCGAATAGAACGTGTACATCGCCTTCTGGCTGAGGAGCTTCTGCTTGTCGGATCCGGTTACGGGATACTTCTTCTCGATCGCGGCCACCTTCGCCAGACATTTGTCTGCAAACGCTTTGATTTCAGACTGGACTCGCGTACGAGGAGGGCGCATCGCCGTAAGTTCATCCATATCGGCCAGGAACGCATACTTGTTCTTCAGACCGGCCTTGTTGTCTTTGTCCAGTTCGGTGATCTGCTTTACCAGGTCGGTGCGGGATCTGCGGACGGAATCGGGCATGGCGTCGAGAGCCTTGTCGAGAAGTTTGGCTTTGGCGAGCCCTTTGGCCTTGTCGGCCTGGGCGATCATCTTGTCGAACTCCTTCTTTCCCTTGACCAGCGAGTTCAGATGCTCGACGTACTTTTCCGGTCCGCCGGCGCGGTATCCGGTCTTTGCGAAGACCTTGCCTTCGGCGTCCATCAGGAAGATTGTCGGGTAGCCGCTGATGGAGTATTTTTCCTTCAGCTTGTTGTTCTGGGCGATCAGTTTGGGCGTCAGCTTGCTCTTGTCGCGAGGAAAATCCAGTTCGACGAGAATGAAGTTCTTCGGAGCCTCGGTCTTGAAGTGGTCCTGGCTGAAGACTTCCTTCTTGAGCCTGATGCACCATCCGCACCAGTCCGATCCGGTGAAATCGACCAGCATGTATTTTCCGCTGGTCTTGGCGGAGGCTTTGGCGGCCTCGAAATCGGTGACCCAACCGTCTCCGGCGGCCAGGGCGGCCGAACCGGTCAGCGTCAGGATCAGGACGGCGGTAATCGTCATCTTAATAGTGTTCATTGAATGCTCCGTTCCGGTGGGTCGTTTGGAAAACGATCGCAGCGCCTGCGGCCGAACGGGACATCCTACCGGATAGGCGTCACGGGTTCCAAGACTATATTCGCCCGTCCGCGGACGACCGTTACCCTTTGACCCCGGAGACTCAAATAGAGATAATCGATTAAACGAAAGATGAAAGGTGTGCAAATGCTCCAACGATACTTCAAGTACGTGTTTGTCGCGGCGGTGTTGATCGGGTCGGCGTCCCATGCGGGCGCACAGGTCGCACTGAACTACTCCACGGAGTTCAAAGACATCAGCAGCCAGTTGAAGATGTGGAAAGGCGGGAAGCTCAACAAGGCGCGGATCACCAAAGAGGCGATGCACGGCGCAGCACTGATCGACGACGCCGACAAGACGCCCGCCGACGTACTGATCCGCCGCACCCGCGCGCTGGTCAAGCATCTCAAGAGCGTAAAGAACGCCCCGAACATCACCGCCGAGGTCGCAGCGTTTGAGGCGGCGGTCAGGAAATGCGACCCGTCCGACAAGCTCACCGCCCGGGAAACGTTCGACAAGCTCGCCGCCCTGCGCAGGAAGATCGTCCTGAAAAATCCGCTGCTGGACTTCTCGGACATTATCTTCCTCAGGCGTCAGCGAATGGTCCGCGGCGAGAGGCATATGGTGGATCAATACCTGGGATTCAACTCCTCAAAGAGCGGCGGGGTTTACATTCTCAAGAACGCGTTCACCGACTCGCCCAAGCTCGTAAACGCCCTGGGCGGCGCGGTGACCAGCGGGCGGTTGAAAGGCAAGAAACTCACCGACGCCGGATCGTTTATAGCGCTGGACCTGGACTACAACGCCGGGAGATTCGCCTTTGCGTTCACCGAAGCCGACTGCACTCCAGCCAAGAAACTCGACTGGACCGGACAGGACTGGTCGCTGAAAGAGTGCCTCACCAAACCGAAAAACTACCACCAGTATCACTGGCGCCCCGAGAGCACATTCCACATATTCAGCGCCGACATCGACGGAAGCAATCTCAAGCAACTCACCGACGGGCGATACAACGATTACGACCCGGTGTTCATGCCCGACGGGACGATGGTGTTTGTTTCCGAACGCGTAGGCGGCAACCAGAGATGCGGATCGAGATGGGCCCCGACCTGCACGCAGCACAAGATGAACGCCGATGGTTCGGATATCGTTGCGATAAGCTGGCACGACACGAACGAATGGCATCCGAGCGTTGATAACGACGGGATGCTGGTCTACTCCCGTTGGGACTACGTGGACCGCGACTCGGACATCGCACACCACATCTGGCGAAGCTATCCCGACGGGCGCGACCCGAGAAGCTATCACGGAAACTATCCCCTGGTGCGCGAATCGCGCCCCTGGATGGAGCTGTCGATTCGAGCAATACCCGGCAGCCGACGTTACATATCGGTCGCCGCCCCGCACCACGGCGAATCGTACGGTTCGCTGGTGATCATCGACGAACGCATCAAGGACGACCGGGCGACCTCCCAGATCAAGCGACTGACGCCGATGGACCGCTTCCCCGAATCGGAAGACGCACCGGGCGTTCCCGGAAGAAAGCACAGGAGCGGTAAGCGAGGCAACGAACATTTCGGTTCGCCCTGGCCGCTCGATGAACATTTCGCACTGGCGGTCTGGGATCCCGACGAGAAATCGCACGGAATATTCCTGATCGACGCGTTCGGTAACCGCGAACCGATCTTCCTGCCCGACTCCCGCACCGGATGCCTCGATCCGATCCCGCTGAAGGCCCGCAAGCGTCCGCCGGTCATACCGTCCAAGACCACGCAGATGAAAAGGGACCGCCCCGGCGCCATGAGCGACAAGGACCTGGCGTATGGGACCGTAACGGTGATGAACGTGTACGAATCGGAGTTCCCGATCCCAAAGGACGTCAAAGTGACGCATATGCGGATTGTCAACATCTTCGCCAAGCCCAATTACCTTCTCACCAAGCCCATGATCGGACTGGCCCCCCAGTCGCTGGGGCGAGGGGTGCTGGGTGTCGTACCGGTCGAATCCGACGGATCGGTGCACTTCCGCTGCCCCACCGGCGCGGGCGTCTACTTCCAACTGCTCGACGAAAAGGGCCTGTCGGTCCACACGATGCGGTCGGCGACGTACGTGCACCCGGGCGAAACGCTAAGCTGCATCGGATGCCACGAGTCCAAGGGAACCATCACCGGCGCAGGGGCGGGCAAGATCCCGATCGCACTGAAACGCAAACCCTCGGAGATCGCCGCCGAGGCGACGGGCACGTTCCCGCTTACCTTCCCCAGGCTCGTCCAACCGGTGATCGACAAGAAATGCCAACCGTGCCATTCGAAGAAACTCGCCGACCCGAAACACAAGGGCAAGAAACCGCCCTCGCTGCGAGGCGATGTGTTCGGCAGGCACGGGTGGTCGGAAGCGTTTGCAAACCTCCACAAACTCGGATGGGGCAAAGCGGGCGGCAACGGAGCGATCAGCCGGAACGGGCGAAGCTACTCGATACCCATGCAGGACGGAGCGAGAGTTTCCAAACTCTACAAGCACCTGGCCGACGGGCATCACGACGTGAAGCTGACTCCGCTGGAACTCAGGCGGTTCATCATCTGGATCGACACGAACACGAATTTCTACGGGGCGTACCTTAACATCGAAGAACAGGCCAAAGGAAAAGTAGTAGAACCGAAGCTCGGACTGCCCAAGTGGATCCCGTTTGAGAAACTCGTCAGATGAGCCCCGGACGCACGACCGGACGCACGCTACTTTTCAGCGCCCGCCTTCGAGTCGTCCTCAGCCGGGCGCGTGGGTTTTTCGACCCCCAGATACGGACCCAATTCCCGGTGCGTCATCTTCTGTATTAGCATTCCAATCACCGTCAACCCAAACGCCGCCCACGGGACAATTTCCAGGTTAAGTTGATTCATCTTCAGCATGACGTGGTAGCCCTGCTGATTGTACCAGGTGAACGTCGCGTTAATTCGGTGATGAATAACAAACAGCGCGACACCGGCCCCGCCGAGCGACAGAATCACAACCATCGCCCCGCGCCAGATGTCCGGAACGATCATGAGACAGAGCGGAATCGCCGCGCACGTAAGGACAAACGGTAGGAGGAACCGCGTCGCGATTGCTGCGCCCTCGGCGGGCTGGGCGACAACGGCCTGGGCCCGACCGGTGAGAATCATGTCCACCAATGCGTCAAAAACCAGCCCCGCACAAAAAAAACCCGCAACAGCCGCCAGTAAGGCGACAATAACATATTTCAGCTTGCCCATTTTCCGCTCTCTACAGTTTCGTGAATCAGACCTCGTCCGGGGCGGACCCGGGCGGGCTGGTTTGTCCGTGATACACCGACGCCTCAGGAACCTCCGGAGGCCGTCTTCCCGATCTTCGCCTCTTGACGAATGTCACCACCGCTATTGCAGCCGCCAAACCCAGCGAACCGAACATTATACCAATACCACCGAGTATCGTCACCAGAAGTTGTCCCACAAATCCGTGTCCGATCGCCATAACGGTTTCGGGACCATCCCGACCCGGGGGATACTGCGCCGAGAAAACATATTCGCCAGGCGAGTCAATGCTGAAATCGAAGATCGACACGCCCGAGCGGGAGCCCATGGAATACGACGTGCTCACGCTTCCCTGATGCAGTGGAATCTCCCGCCCGTCAGCCTTGGAGACCAGTTTGCACCGCAGGCCCGAAATCCCGCCCGGTCCGGTCGAGTAGACCTTGTCGCCGACAACGCTCCGGTGCTCGTGGAAAACTGTATGGGAGCCCGTCTCCGAGAGCGTAATCTGGTGCTGACCGGGAACGATCATCTGCGTAAGACCGCCCGAGAGATCCGAAAGCCCGCCGACGAGAAACAGAATGAACCCCGCTATCCCAGCGACCAGCACCGCCCCTGCAACCACATAACACCAACCGCTGGGCTTCAACTTCGCCGGCGCCATCAGCGTTCCTTTCCCGCGACGCAGCAAGAGGGTTTGCGATTGCGTTTGCGATTCAGCAGCACGCAAAAGCCCCCCGCTGTCACAAGCAGACTCGCCGGTTCAGGCGCGACCGGGCCCAACCGGTCGGCGGGTCCGGACACTGCGCCAAGACCGAAGTTCGCTCGCTGAAGCGCGAAGTCAACCAGGTTTACAACACCGTCGCCGTTGAAGTCGGCGCTCAAATCGGACGGAGGGCCTCCGAACTGCGCGATAAGATTATCGCAGTCGCGCATATCGACTATATCGTCAACGTTGGTGTCTCCCGTCGCGGCCGGGCGGACAGTCACATTCAACCCCCCGGTATTGTCATCGTATCTCTCGTCGTAAATGGACAGTTCAACAGGCGCCCCGGCGCCGAAGACAACGGCCCGATAAACATGCCCCGGACTGAAAAAGTGCGGTGAGAAGACCTCTCCGTCTTCGGTTCCCATCATGGATATGTCGGTTCCGTCGACAAACAGATCGAGGTCGCCTCCGGACGGGGTTTCAATCCACGCCCCATCAAACACGCTGTAAACCCATTCGGCGTCGGCGATTTTCTCTGGAACAACGTCTCTATAACCGTACGTGCCCCGCGCCTCGATCATGTAGCTCCGCCCGGCGACCAGCGGGCTGGTGGTGATAACCGAACCGTCTGCGGGGACGAACAATTCGTCGGCTCCAGCGCCTGCAGCCAAAGCAGCGATAACCACCCCAAGCATCAGCGCCCGTTGTATCATGAATCAGCCCTATCTTCTTCGAGACCTCCCCCGCAACATTGCTTATGCGGGATGCCAACTGGTTTTAGTCTATCCGAAAACAGGGATTTGTCAATCGTAAAGCCGAACATCCCCCAAAACAAAACCGCCCGGACGGACTAACGCGTAGAACTCCCGGAGTTAGCCTTTTAAAGCCCCGGGCCCATCGGGCGCCTTGCGAACGTGCGCCAGCTCTTGAAGAGTGAAATGAACGGGCGGCATGGAGCTGCCGTCGGCGCGACGGATCCTGAGCGTAGCGATGATCACTTGGCGGATGTCCAACTCGGGATCCCCCCTGGCCGCCGCAGCCACGCGATACCTCACAAGCCGCTCGAAGTCGTCGATAGGTCCGGTTGCATGACGGGCCTCTTGAATTCTCCGCCGATCGGGCGTCACCAGATAACGCTGCCCGTTGGGAACGGAAATCACGAACGATTCGGAGCCCAAACTCCCGTCGCGCGGACCGCCGACCGGAGCATCCGCGCCGCACCCCCAAACCAAGAACAGCGTCGAGATCAGAATACAGAGCGTTTTCATAGCAGTCTCCGATAATATTATACGCAACTAGCCCGCAGGAACGGCCTGTAGTCACAAACCGCCTGGCCCGCCGGGCGGCTGGTTCGTCGTCGACAGCTCCACACCTCGCCCCGCCAGACACCGGACGATTTTCGCAATGTTGCGGCAGTCGTCAATACCGCAATGATGACGCCCTGTCAACTCAAGCTTGAGCCTCCGAAGCATCCCGGACATTCCGGAGGTCTTCTTCAAACCGAACGATGCGGCGAAGTGTTTCTTTATGTTGACCCATCTCTCGAACGCTTCGGGAATTCGACCGATCGGCGGTTGACAGACCCTGCACTGAGTTCGAAACATCTTCTGTAAGTCCCAGTCGCCGCACGTTATATACGCGAAATCCGAACCCTCGTCCCGGGAACGAACGCCAAGCCCCCTGCCCCGCAGCCATGCTATGTGATCGTCCAGCACTTCCGGGAACAGCGGAGCCTGGTCGACCTGGTCTTGCGTTATGCCCGTAAGTTCGGTGCAGAACGGAGTGAGCAGCCGATTAAACCTCGGCTGGACGAAAGACCGAAACTCGTCCAGAATCTCAAACGTATCGCCCGAAAGCAGCACCGAGGGAAACTCGATTATCTCCTGCGGAACCGGGGCCTTCCCGCGATCGCAGGTCGCCTCGAAATCCAGAACGACATAATACTCGAAAGGTTGTTTGACGATTCCCATCAATTCTCATCCCAATCCAACAACGCGCCCGGCGGACGCACGATCCCGCCTTCAGTCGTCTCGCCCGCCGCAGGCCCGCTCCCGGAGCACGCCCAACCAGGCTCCCGCCACAATACCGGTTACAATGCACCCGACGATAAATCCCGCAAATCCCCATCCGCTGGAGATACCCGGGGTCTGCAGCCGGCTCATGAGGAACCACCCGCCAAACCCCATCAGAAGCGCCCCCGCCAGAGCCCCCACAAGCGCCCGTCCTATGTCGATTATCTCCTCGCCGGGATCATCGAGCAGACTATCTTGGGGCTCGCTCCTGGCTCGCGCGGCGCGAGCTCCGCCCTTGGGCGATTCGGCGGACTTAACTTTGAAACGGTCGTCTCCAGCCAGAGAGGACACCGCCTCAGAGAATACGTGCATCGCGACGATCTCCATCAGGGTAACCGTCCAGTCAGGCTCCTGTCGGACAATCCGCACCTCCACCGGTTCCGATCCGTCCGACTCGCGGATCAACATGACCTTGAGCGCCTCGGTCTTCTCCGGCGGCGTGGTTCCGGACAGTTTGACTTCCCTTCCCATCAACTCCAGCCACTCGCGGTACCTGTGCCTGTGGCTTCCGATCCTGACTTCCGACTGATGACACTCGAACGCCACATACGCCTCGCCGCCCGTCTTCTTCTCCGACAGAACGCAACTGAACTGCACGCGGTTAACATCCGCGGCGCGCACGATGCGGAGTTCTCCCCTGGACACGAGATTGGACAGGCCGTGAATTCTGGACTCGGCCTCAGGCGCGTCGGCGTACTTCGCCAGCGCCGCTTCGCGCGTGAACGCCGGACCATCGCTCGCCACCGCCAGGCGGAAACGTTTGAACTTGTAGTTAACGGCGATGTCTATTTGCGCCACCGGTTCGGCCGCATGCTCGGCCACGTTGCGACAAAGCTCCGTCAGCGCCACCTCAACGTTCACCACGCTGGACTCCGCGACGCCATGGGCGGTCAAGACCTCCCGAAGGAGCAGGCGGAGGTCCTGGATGAATATCTCGTCGCGACAGTCAACGGTCTGCGTCCAGTGCCCCTCCAGCAGCGACTTTTCCCACGAATCGAGCAGAGCGGGCGAATAATCAATCGCCAGCCTCGTCGGTTCATCCTGCGAGGCGACAACCGGAGTATCCGAGCCATTGGCGGTAATCTGCAGAATAATCCCCGCCAATTCCTCTATGTGCGCCTCCAGCGGCGGGCTGGTCGCATCCAGCCACTGGCTGGTGCTGATGAAGTAAGCGATGTCGGACGATGCGTCGACCTTCTCTATCTTGAAGGGAATGATCGAGACGCGGTTGTTAGCCGCACGCTCGAGTTCTCTGATAACGTGCGGAGATCCGTTGGAGTTGCCCGAGAGGATCAGCACCATCACATCCGTACCGTCAATCGCCTCGACTATCGAACCGGCCCAACTCTTACCGGGCAGAATGTTGCGGGGTGCGATCCAGCAGGAAACGCCCTTCTGCTCGATACCGCGACATACGGCTTCGGCCGTGTCGCGATCCTCTTGCGAATAGCTTATGAACACATATTGCGTCATGTATCCGGCCCTGACAAGTAATCCAGGAAACGTTCAATTGCATCCGGCGCAGCGGCCGACTGACAATATCATACACCGGAGAAGCACCTCCGCCAGTTTTTCTCAACAAGCGATGATGCGATTCAGATCATTTCCTCAAAGACGCGTTGGCCGCCAGCCCGAAAGCAATCGCCGACGCCGCAAGACAGGCTCCGGCGCCCGTAGGATCGTTGAAATCGAACATTGCAGCAGCCGCTCCAATCAGACCTGCAAACCCGACCAGGAGGCATCCGAACACAGCCACACCCGGAACCACCGACGTCTTGTCATCGTTTTGATTCATGTCGCTCATTTGTTTCTTCCTTTGCAGGCGGTCTAGTTCATCATGACGATTCATCGGCCTCGGCTGACCGCCGGCCCTTGCCGGCGGCGAGCTGTTTCAGCCCCCAAAAGAGGAACAAGAAGCTGAGAAGAGCACAGAAACCCACCGCTCCCCACTTCCCGCCGATGCGATACAACATCGCCAGGATCCAGTTGACGCGGATTTCCTCCCCGCCGGCCTCCAGTTCCGTCAGAGCCCCGTGCAGCCACCATCCGACCCCGCCGAACAACACTGTGCCTCCGAGTTTGCCCCACCATTCGTCAAACGGACTCCAGTCATCATTTTTTGACATACCGCGCTTCCTTTCCAGTCACCGCCCAATCGAAAAATATCACTCCGCCGAAGCCCCATAGGCTTTGGCGATAAACTCCGCCCACCTGAGGCACTCGCCCGTTGCGGTTCGTCCGGGGCAGGTCCCCGCATGCAAGAACACGAAATCCCGACGGACTAATTGTCTTATCCCGTAACGTTTTGATTATCGTCTTAAGCGACAGAGGAGTCAATCCCGGAGTTGTGCAAACAGGGACCGAGCGCCGTTGCTCGCTAGTGTCTGCAATCCCGACTTCGTCGGGAACAGGCCGACTCGGGCGTCGGCCGCTAAACAGGCAAACCCCTCCCCGCGCCGCGCGGAGGTCCTCGTTCGAGCCAGCCCGCTTTCCTCTCCCCTGGAACTTCACAAAGAACATCCACATGCGCCGCAATGACCGCACGCTGCAAAAAGCAGGACCTCCCGGCGCGCATTTCGGCGCGTCGGGAGGTTCGTGCTCGGTTTCGATCGGATCAAAGCCGATGATGTTCGGTTATCCCGTCCGCTGACTCGATCGGTTCGGTCGAACGATACAAGATCCGCTCGGGATTCTCGCGAGCGATCACTATTACACGCCGCCCGAAGGATATCAGCGGGAGTCGATCACGGTTTCCCTATCCACAGTCCCTGCGCCTGCCGCATGATAAGTATTCTCCGCATGACGGCAATCTGGTCCGGAGTGATGTTCCTATATGCGTCCCCTCCATAGGACATTACGTTCGTACGGTCAATGTGTACGAGCTGACCGCCAATATCCAAAGCAACCCGACTGCTGCATTCCAGGTCAAGTTGGTGCTCCTTGATTTCCAGGTCCGGAGGGGTGTCCTCGACCGCCATCGGAGGTTGGAAATTGTTGTTTGTGCGGTCGGCGTCAAATGCCGACACCGGATCATTCCCGTGACTAGCCAGGTGTTGCTCGGCGTCACGTTTTCGCTCGAATTCGTAGAAGGTGTGAGCCAACCCGAGATAGTGGCCCATCTCATGAGCCAATATGTTTTTGTTCTGACGCCCGCACACGTGTGTGTTCCAGAACCCGGGCATGAGGATGAATCGTCGATAGTCAGATCCGATCTCGAAAGCACCCACCCCTGCGCAGCCGACGCCTGTCGGTATTGTCTCGGGCCCCCAGCGAAAAAAGGCTACAATCTTGTCTGGCGTTAGTCCGGCATGTTGCTGCGCTTTATCAAGGCGAGCGGCTTCGTCAGGATTGCTTCCGTTGGCACAGGCAAGGTTGTTGATGTCGGTATTCCGCAATGGCTCAAAGTCCGGAGAACCGGGCCGCGGGTCGAAAAGGAACTGTATGCCCGCAGGTCCGAACACTTCGTTGGCGCGTTCGACCCAACGCCTGACCTCCTCCGGCTTGATCCGCGTTTCTCGCAGCCCTCGCGGCCTGACTCCTTCGTCGATATTGCCAACCAAGCCCGTATCGGTGTCTGAGACCTTCACAGCATGGATTCGCACAACCGCTATGTCTCCAGTACGCCATGAGATCACGCGAAGCCGACGATTGGTCTGCGCTGTGGCGAGATTCTCGATATTGCCGCGCGAATCCTGGGTCTGCCACGCCGAAATGGAACCGGATGTTGGGATCTGAGTCATGGCCGTCGTGTTTATGGCGCACCACGGTTCGCCGACATGGCGGAAGAAGACCGATAGAGTGTTTCCGTAGTCGCTATGGCAGGCCAGATGCTCGACCCATCTCCCGTCAAGAAAGTCAGTTTGCCAGGCGGCTATGGTGAGGTTCGACCCGGCCACGGTGACATTGGCCTCATGAGAAATATTGAGAACATTCCAGTCACGGCTGGGCGACCAGGCAAAGACAAGAAGATCGCCCGCTGGTGAGACACCAGCCAACTTCTCGTGGTTCAAGCCCCCTTCCGCAACTTGCCAACTCACAATCGGACCGAGGAGTCTCTCGCCGGTTTTCTCAGATACGTTGACGACCCGCCACTCTCGACCAGGTGTTCGAAAGCAAACGAGAAGATCGTCTGTTGTGGATTCCACTCCAGCGACATGTTCGACGTCTCCCGTGGTCCAACCGGTCAGATATCCTTTGAATCTGTGTCCTATTTCCGCACTCACGTTAAGCGCCTGCCAGGCTGCGTCGCCGGTTTTCGAGAAGGTCAGGAGTTCACCGGCGGAGTTCAAACCCGCCAGATGCGACTCCACACGCGAGCCCTGACCGACCTGCCAGGCGGTGACAGGACATGCTGTAGCTGGAGGTAATCCGGGAGGCGAGACGATTCTCTGGCCTGTTTGCTCGGTGACGTTGACCGTTAACCAGTCCAAGGGTCGAGGCCAGGAAAAGACAACAAGATCCCCGGTGGAACTAATCCCCGCAAGGTGAGGCTTTGACGTAGAGCCAAGCGGTGTCCGCCACGCAACGACCGGTGTCGCCAATCCCTGCCCCGTTTCCCGGGACAGATCACGAACGACCCACCCTTCTTCCGGGGAACTGGAAAAGAACAGCAGTTCTCCGCTTGGCGATATGCCGGCAAGGCGCCCTTCGGCGGCGTCCGTGTCCCGCCAAGCCGCTACGGGTCCGGAAACCTCTTTTCCGGTGATTGCCGTGATGTCCAAAGTCTCTGGCAGCATTACGTACTCCTTTCAAAAAGTAGTCAAGCAAAGTGTTTATCCCGCCTCTGCAGACAGATCAGCGTTCTTGACGTCAGCCGACATGGTCTCGCCTCGGTGGATAGCGATACTGTGTTGCAGCATCCGATCATCATGCTCAACCAATACGCAACACTCGTGCCATGAGACATCTGTACGTGAAAACTTCAGCCCCCCCAAGCCGAATCCCCTTGTCTGAAGCGTGTTACGGAGTCTCGCCAAGAGATGTCGCGGCGGGCACGAGAGAAGGCGCCGGCCGCAATTCCTGCGGAAACGCAATTTCCGCCCTCAAGAACTGCGGACCACATCGCTTGATATGCTGAAGTGACGGATAGTGGTTATTGACCCACCGCAACAGAGCCCCAACACCAAAACAACTCTCAACTCAAGTCAGGAACAACGTAGGCGCGGACACGACGGGAAAAGCTGAAAGTAGAGTACGGGCGGAGAACGGACCCAAAAAAAAGAGCTCTAGCCCCAAAAGATTGGTGGGTTTCACCTGAGGCCAGGTTCTAGTTCCCCAGGTCTTCTCATGTTAGCCACGGGCGCAAGCCCGTGGTATCGTGCCCCCGCAATACCGAGCCCTCGAAGAGGGCGATTCATTGGCAAGAATTCTCGCAGGCGCATGAATCGCCCTCTTCGAGGGCTCTGGTGTTCATCAACGCATTGTTCCACGGGCTTGCGCCCGTGGCTAACATGAATACGGCAAGGAAGTCGAGTCTAATCCAGGCTCGCTAATCACCAACTTCTTGCGACCAAAGCCAAAAAAAAAGAGCAGATCCTACCGGCGCGCATTGCGGCGCGTCGGGAGGATCATGCTTCTTTTCGCTCGGCCGGAGGCCGATTTTGTTTGTTTGTTACCGCCGGTTCGCCAGCCGCTTGTTGTCTATTGACCGCGCGTCGGTGGGCCTAGAGTGTTCCGCTTTTATGTTTCAACCATTTGGTCAGGTCCGACGGCATGGGGGCGATTTCGTATATCCGGGCGATCTCGAATTTCACCTTCTCCGGGATTGCGTCTTCGGCGTGCTCCAGGAACATCCAGGCCTCACCGTTATGCCTGCCACCCGTCCAGCCTTCCTGTTTGGCGACCTTGCCCCCAATCGGTTCAGTCGAACGGTACAGAATACGCTCGGGATTTTCGCGGTCGAGCACCAGCAGCCCGTGCCCGACAAACGTTCGCTTACCGTATTGGTCCTCCTCCCAGCGCACTCCGCGATAGGCCACCACCCAGCCCAGATTCTCAACGAAACGGACGCAGTCCTCCTCGAAGAATATTCCGTCGGCGTCGAAATTGCCCGGAACGGACGGGATCACGCGGACGGCGCCTTCGGTGTGCCCGTTCTTGCGGAGCGTGCGGATGATGTTGATGCAGCGGCCCTGGATGTCGTTGACGATCGTCCACTGCCATCCGCACAGCGCCTCGGGGAACCCCCACGCCGCGGTCGACGGGTTGTCGATCCGGATCTCGCGCCGCTTCTTGCGCGCGATGATGTCCTCGATAACGCGGTCGGGCAGCAGGTCGCGGAGTTTGAATTCGGCGCGGCCGATGGCGGTGTCGCCCAGGCCGATGTATACGCTGAACATGTCGTCGAGCCCGTTCTTGCCCGCGACGGTTTCGATCTGCCCGCCGGCGAACATCACCCCGCGAAGGTGATCGAGCTTGCTGACCCACGTTCCGTCTTCAACGTATTCCTTCCATATCTCGTCGAGGTCCAGGATCGGTTCGGACGAATAGTAAAGGCACTCGCCGGTCTGGAAGTCTATCACGCGCAGGAACGGCAGGTATGTCATCATCCACGAATCGACGTCCGGATTGGATATCTGCTCGTTGTGCACCCCGTGGGTCAGGTCGATGTAAACGTCCACGTCGCCGATTTTCGCGCGGATCGGGGCTCCGTTGTTGCCGATGTGCGAATTGTCGAAGAAGCCCGGGCGGATGCACGTCTGCAGCGAACCGATAGCCGTTATCCCGTCGGGCGTGGGACGAGTGAACGTCTCATTGCCCGTGTCGAGAACGGCGATGTCGGGCGCCGGGCGGTGGTACATCCGCAGCGTATCGTCGGCGAGGCGAAGGAAGAAGATATCGTTCTTGCTGGCCTCCGATGCGTAGATGCGGCGACTGTCGCCGGTCCCGCAGGGCTCCCAGACGCCGGGCTTCCACCAGATTTCCTCCCAGGCGTCGTGGATCTCGGCGATCGGCCGATCGAGCAGCTCGATCGATCGACCAATGCGCGCCAGGAACCCCTTCTGGGTCATGCGGACAATGCAGTCATACGCGGCGTGGATCTCCGATTCGTGGTAGACAACGTAGAGGTGACCGTTGTCGCAATGCATGTGGAAATCGTGCAGCAGGACGATTTCGTGCTCGTGCTCCTCGGCATACTGCTCGTATTCTTTGAGATTCTTGGGAAGTTCGATACCGTGACGAAGCGTCATGATCGGAAGGGGCAGGCGGTGGAGAACGTTCTCGCCCCGCTCGTCGAGAATGGCCATACCAAAATGGCTGCCCATCGCAGAACTTCCGCTCTTGGAGTAATGGTGATCGTCACTGCCCCCGGCGCGGTAGCCCAGGAAGACTCGCTGATCGCCGTCAAGGCGCAAGACCGTTGGGTTGGTCGCGTGATGACCCTCCCACTGCCAGTGGCCTTCGGAAGTAATGGGCTCGGTAATGTATCCCTTTACTTTACAGGCTTTTAAGTGTTTGGTATTCAACATACCAAAGGGTCCGGTCTGCTGTTCCTCGCTTACAATCATACGTCTTGTGTACCAGGCCAGCTACCGGCCCGCATACTCCTTTCACATAAGAGTATAGGTAATACAACAGACAATTCCAATTATCAAAAACGAATTCTCGTTTTTTTCTATCGAGTTCGCACCCAGCAGTTTACACACCATCGCCCAGACCAAACCAGCCCCCCCACCGCGGCGAAGGGCGTCTCAGCCCTAACATATTGTCCCGTCATGCGTTACGCTCGCATTCGATCCGCTCCTATCGAGCGGGGGGACCTGGGCCATCACACCAACGCCGAAACTGTGAACCAATTGTAAACCTCGCCTGACGATCAGATCGGTCGTAACCGGCTGCAATTCCAGCCGTAAGCGCGAATCCTCCGCCCGGACTCGCAGGGTCACACGTTGCAACGTCCGAGATACGCACCGAGAGGTGGGATATGTCCTAAACGGCTTAATGAGCACACTTAACGTCCGCAATACGGACCGTCGCAGCTTGTAACGCAAGCAGGGACCTGTGAACATACCTCTCGACATCGCCTTCATCGATGTCGCCCGAGACGTCAGCGACCGGTTAATTATACCCCCTGCCGCACGGGCGATTCATAGCCCTTCCTAATCCAAACCCTTCTCGGTAACAGCCATGAACGTCTTGTATCCGCCCGTGAGGTTCCTGCAGGAAAAACCGTTCTGCGAGAGTATTCGGCAAGCCAGATAGCCCCTCAGCCCGGCGGCGCAGAAGACGAGCAGCTCTTTGTCTGTGGGGAGTTCGTCCAGGCGGTCCCGCAGATCGTCGAGCGGAATGTTGACCGCCCGGGCGATCGTTCCCCCGTCGACCTCGCCCGTGGTGCGAACGTCCAGCAGGAGTTGATCATCGCGGGGGTCGATCATATCGGGAGTGTGACAGATATTGACATCACCGGAAAGCACGTTCGAAGCGACGAATCCCGCGTAGTTTACCGGGTCTTTGGCTGATCCGTACGGAGGCGCGTAAGAAAGCTCCATATCCTGCAGTTGCCGCACGGTGAGTCCGGCCCGGATAGCGACCGCCAGCACGTCGATGCGCTTGTCGACACCGGCGGCTCCGACGGCCTGGGCGCCCAGAATTCGCCCGTTTTCCGGGTCGAAAAGCAGTTTAACGGTCATCGCCGCAGCGCCCGGATAGTATCCGGCGTGGCTGGCGGGATGGATGTAGATCTTCTCGTATTTAAGTTCCGACCGCAGCAGGGATTTCTCGCTCATCCCGGTCATTCCGATCGCCAGATCGAACACCTTGCAGATCGCCGTGCCCTGCGTGTCGCGGTATACGCTGGGTCGTCCGAAAACGTTGTCGGCGGCGATGCGCCCCTGCCTGTTGGCCGGTCCGGCCAGCGGGATCAACGCCCTGGCGCCTCCCACCAGCTCCGTAACCTCCACCGCATCGCCTACTGCAAAGATGTCCGGATCGCTGGTCTGCATATGCTCGTCGACTGCGATCCCGCCGGTCCGCCCGATCTCGAGCCCCGCAGCGCGTGCCAGATCGACCTCCGGCCGCACGCCAACAGCCATAATCACCAGCCCGCACTCGACGGACTCATCGCTGCTCAAAGTCGCCTTCAGCCCGTTATCCGCGGCCTCGATAGCACTTACCGCCACGCCCAGCTTCAGGTCCACCCCGCGGGAGATAAGTTGCCGGTGGATTGGCGCGACTATCTCACTGTCGGCGGCGATGAACACCTGGTCGGCAAGTTCCACCAGCGTCACCTCCACACCGCGCAGCCGCAGCGCTTCAGTCATTTCCAGCCCGATGTAACCGCCCCCCACCACAACCGCCCGCTCGTGTGCGCAATCGTCTACGGAACGTTTGATTGCGTCCATGTCGGCGATATTACGGAGGGTATGCACGCCTGGCAGGTCGACTCCGCTTATCGGCGGCGCCACTGGAGCCGCTCCCGGGCTGAGTATGAGTTTGTCGTATTTTTCAGTGGTTTCGACACCGCTTTCAACATCGCGGACCGCAACGGTATGGGCCTGCGGATCGATCGAAACCACCTCACATTGCGTGCGCACGTCAATGCGGTATCGTCTGGCCATTGCTTCGGGTGTCTGGATCAGCAGGCTCTTACGATCGGGAATCACCTCGCCAATGTGGTACGGCAGGCCGCAGTTGGCGAATGATATATGCTCGCCCCGTTCGAACATGACGATCTCGGCGTCTTCGGACAATCGCCTGGCCCGTGCGGCGGCCGACGCTCCGCCGGCGACACCTCCGACTATCAACAGGCGTGTAGGTTCTGACATCTCTAAGCTCCATACGTTAGTCCGCCCGGACTACGATTCTCCCACTGTTATATAATAGGCTCGCCAACATCTCGACATGTTAACTTGAATTACCGGCCTTTTCCCCGGCAAGTAACGACGCGCCCGCTCCCAAGCCGTGCTGGTGGTGGAAATCGAGCGGCTGATTCGCTACAATCCCGCCGACGGTGTGAGATTCGGCATGCGTTTTTTCAGCAACATCAAGACCCTCAAGCCATACGGGATTCTCCTGATGGTGAAACTCCGGAAGATCCCCTGGCGATCGTGGGCTTCGGGAATAACAACTGTCCGCGTTCTGGTCTGGACGCTCGTGGTCCTGATGGTTCTGGCGGGCCTGCTGTACATTCAGGCCAGCCGCATACCCGACAACTACCGTCCGGCCAGGCTCACGCCGGATGAAGCCAGGCGGACCACGCGCAACTTCGCCCGCGATGTCGCCCAGGGATTCGGCAACAAGGTCAAGCTGGTTAAACCGTTTGAATGGTCAACCACGCAGGAGACCATTAACAGGTACCTTGCGGCAATGGACGAGATCGCCTTCACTTTGCCCAATGGAGTCAAGAGGGGGAAAATCGATGAAGAGATGGCCAGGCTCGGACTGGCGGACCCGGCGGTGGCGTTGGAGGACGGTGCGATAACGCTGATGGTGAGGTCCACAGCGTATGGCAAGGTCCTGTCAGCCGAGATTTCCGTAGAACTTGTCGAGGACAACAAGCTGCTGTTCACTCTGACCGCGACACGAATCGGAAAGCTCCCCGTGCCCAGCAGCCTCCTGACGGACAAGATAAAGACCCTTTCGGAACAGATGACCGGTAAGAACGCCGATGCAATATCCAAGACTCTGGCGGGATTGCTGGCGGCGATAGACGGTGAACCGATCAGCCCGCCGGACACGTGGCGGATCCAGGGCGTAAGGGTGGGAATCGAAGCGATAACTATCGCCAACGGAGAGCTTAAGCTGAAAGTCCGCCCGATCCCCCCGGCTATGGAATAGACAAAACATGTCCGGGGTGTAACCATTTGGGGGTCTGTGTCCACAAGCATGTCAAACCGGCGAATAGAGCGACCGGTTGGGAGATCGAGACCATGACTACTATTGCAAAAATCCTGTTAATCGTTGTTCTGGGCGTCGGGGCTCTCAGCCTGGCCGGCTGCAGACGCCACAGATTCCGCCACGGACACGGACGCAATTGCCCGTGCTGCCGTATTGACGTAGTTGACCACGACCGGCACGATTCACACTTTGATGTTCACGTGAACCGATCGCGACACTACGATCGATATGATAACAACAGACGCTACCGACACTAACAGCCCACGGGCCGGTGAGCGGCGCGCGTGCGCCGTTCACTGGTCCATTAATATCTGCAGAACCCACGTCTCGTCATCCCCTGCGACACGCCTCAATTCGAACCGCCCCTGAAACACCGAACCACCCAATTCAAACGTCCAGAGATCATCGTCGCACAACGTAACGGACAACTGTCCGGAATCCCGGGCCTCGACACGCCCCCTGTCTCGACTTACGGCGCCGGAATAATCCAGATAGGCCTTCCGGTGATCGTGAATTCTGGTCGCCTCGATCCGGTCTCCGGGCGATATCGCAAGCGGATCGACTCCGATCCGCCAGGTGGCCAGGGCGTCGTCGGTCTCAAGCATCAGGTCCCAGTGAGTCGGGCCGTAGTCGCTGTGTTGGTGGAGCACGAATCGTCTCATGACACGATAATACCACTCCGCGGCGCCAAAAGCAGCGCTGGGATCGTGACAGCCGCCGCACAGCGCGTTAGAATACGACCATTATGACAGATCGACATAACAGCTACGTAAGCCCACTCGAGTCGCGATACGCTTCAGCGGAAATGCGGGAGCTGTTCAGCGACAAACACAAGTTCACGACCTGGCGGCGCCTGTGGATCGCTCTTGCCCGAGCCCAGAAGCAACTCGGCCTGGATATCAGCGACACGCAACTGGCTGAGCTCGAGGCGCACGTCGACGACATCGACTACGAAGCCGCCGGCCAATACGAACGCAAGTTCCGTCACGACGTTATGGCGCACATTCACGCTTACGGAGACGTCGCTCCCAGCGCTAAAGGCGTTATCCATCTGGGCGCAACGAGCCAATTCGTAAATTGCAACACGGATCTGATGATACTGCGCGACGCGTTTGGACTTGTCGCTCGGTCGCTCGCCAACGCAATCGATGCGCTGGCGAGATTCGCAGAAGAACACCGCGACCTGCCCTGCCTGGGCTTTACGCATTATCAACCGGCCCAGATGACTACTGTCGGCAAGCGAGCGGGCCTTTGGTGCAGTGAATTCGTCGCCGACCTGGCGGAAGTCGAACGACGCCTCGATACGCTGGAGTTTCGCGGGGTGAAAGGCACTACCGGCACGCAAGCGAGCTTCCTGTCGCTATTCGCCGGAGACCACGAGAAGGTAATCCAACTCGACAAGATGGTCGCCGCCGAGATGGGTTTCGACAAGACGATCTGCATAACCGGGCAAACTTACTCTCGCAAGATCGATGCTATGGGAGCCCAGACGCTTGCGGGAATCGGGGCCAGCGTACACAAATTCTGCAACGACGTTCGCCTGCTGGCGAATCTCAAGGAGCTCGAAGAACCGTTCGAGAAGACCCAGGTCGGATCGTCGGCGATGGCGTATAAGCGCAACCCGATGCGCTGCGAACGGGCGACGGCTCTTGCGAGATTCCTGATGGACGTAGCCCAGAGCCCGCTGCACACCGCGGCTGAACAGTGGTTCGAACGCACGCTTGACGATTCAGCCAACAAGCGAATCGCTATGTCCGAAGCGTTCCTGGCCGCCGATGCAATACTCAACATCGTGACCAACGTCGCACGCGGTATGGTGGTCTACCCCGCCGTAGTCGACGCACATATCCGGGCCGAACTGCCCTTCATGGCCAGCGAGAACATCCTGATGGCCGCCGTCCAGGCCGGCGGAGACCGCCAGGAACTCCACGAACTGATCCGTCAGCACTCCCAGGCCGCCGCCCAACAGGTCAAAGGTGAAGGCAAGCCCAACGACCTGATCGAACGCATCAAAGCCGATCCGGCGTTCGCCGCGATCGACATAGACGCCCTGCTCGACCCGTCGGCCTTCGTTGGACGAGCGCCGCAGCAAGTCGACGAATTCATCGCAGAATTGGCGGATCCGGTCCGAGCCCGCTACGCACGGCAACTCGGACAGGGCGGTGAGTTGAACGTCTAGAGAGGTTCGGTCCCCAGCATTTCGCAGAGTCGTCGGGGGGTGAAGTCTTTGATGTGCAGAAACTGCATGCCGACTGACTGGGCTCCGCGTCCGTCGCGGCTGGGGCGATCTCCGACAAACACTATCTCGGCGGGCTCAACACCCAACAGGCGGGCGATTTCGCTGAAACCCTTCGGAGATGGTTTAAACTGACCGACCTCCCGCTGCCCCGACCATATCACCGCCTGGAAACAACCGGTAAGACCCAGGGCGGCCAGCTTACAGTCGGGCGGATAATCGGAGTACACCCCTTGGGATATTCCACGTTGATTGAGCGTGATGATGGTCTTCAGGAGATCGGTCTTCGCAATTCGGGGAAGGAACCTCAACGGTCTCTGTGCGACCCATTCGTGTACGGTGTCGTGAATATCGGCCGCTTTCATACCGAGTTTCCGGGCCGTCGCGTGCAGTTGCGGATCGGTCGCGTCAGTGTCCTCGTCGGGGCGACCTCGCATCTTGTCGAGCATCGAGCGATAGACCTGGAGAACTCTAACCTCTCGCAGCAGGCGAATCGGAGAATGCAGGAATCGCCAAACCAATTCACGGATCATGTAGAACCGCATCGGCCAGAGCGGGTAAAGCGTACCATCGACATCATACACCACCGCGCGGGCCACTATCGCTCTCCCGCGGCGAATCGTACAGCCAGTTCCACGAACTGATCGCCTCTCTGCTGGTAGTTTGTGAACATGTCGTAGCTCGCGCAAGCCGGGCTCAAGAGCACGACGTCCCCGGAGCTCGCTAACTCGACCGCAGCGGCGACAGCGCTGTCGAGATCAACTGCAGAGCAAACAGCCGGCTCGGGATCGCTGCGGGACTTCTCGACGGCGGCGGCGATTTTCTGTGCGGTGGAGCCTAGAACTACAAGCCCTTTGGCGCGCCGGGCGATGGCTGAGCCCATTTCATCGAACGATACATTCTTGTCAGAACCGCCGGCGATCACGACCACCGTGCGAGGCTCGAAAGCATCCAACGCCACGATCAACCCGCCGGGCGTAGTGCACTTCGAATCATTGTAGTACTTCACGCCTCCGCCTTCAGCCGCCAGTTGCAGGCGATGCGACAGCGACTTGAATTGACGCAATGCGTCGGCGGCGATCCGTCGATCCACGCCCAATTCCCGGGCGACCGCCCAGGCGGCCTGGGCGTTGAACTGGTTGTGCTGTCCAGTCACCTGCAGATCGAACGGTTCACCTTGCGGGTCGAAGTAGTCCACACGTCCCGGCGCGAGATCCGCCCAGTCTGCAAGCGATTCGTCCGAAGAGTTCAGAATCAGCAGATCCGATTGGCCCTGAAAGCGGAAGATATTCTGCTTGGCGCCGGCGTACGATTCCATCGTGCCGTGCCGGTCAAGGTGATTGGGCGAGAGATTGGTCACCAGCGATATCTTCGGGCTGACGCCGATCGCCTCGGTCTGCTCCAACTGGAAGCTCGACATCTCCAGCACTACTACATGGTCGGGCTCGATCGCGTCGAGATCTCCCAGCAGGCTCTTACCGATATTCCCGCCTACGTGCACGGTGTAGTTGCGCGAGAGTATTTCTCCGATCATCGCGGTAGTGGTGCTCTTGCCCACCGATCCGGTAATACCGACTATCGGTGCGGCGCATCGCCGGATGAAGAGATTCATCTCCGTTGTTCGCGGCACGCCGGCTTGCCCCGCCGCTTTCAACGGTGGGATATCCTGAGGAATCGCCGGGCTCACCACGAGCAGATCGGCCTGCAGAAAATCGTCGAGATCGTGCCCTCCGAGATGCAGTTTAACGTCCAAACCTTCAAGCTGGGCGACTGATCCCGCCAGATCGTCGGCGCTGGCGCGATCCGAGACGGTGACTTCGGCGCCCTGGCCGCATAACCACTGCGTAACGCCTATTCCCCCGCCGAACCGCCCCAGGCCAACCACCGTGACCTTCTTGCGGGCAAGGTCGATCATATCTCCTCCAACGGTCCCAACGCCAGGACAGTGACTTTCGTCAGGTCGAATTCTCTGGCGACGGACATTATTTCATCGGTCGTCACGGAGAACAGTTTCTCGATCTGTTGGGCCAGCGGCATGTACTGACGCCTGTACACCCAGTCAAATCCCACCGCCGTCAGGCGTCCCATGGGCAGTTCGCCTTTCAAAGTCGCCGACGAGGCGATCTTGTTCTTTGCGGCTTGGAGTTCGAGTTCGCTGAATCCTTCATCGACGATCTTGCCAAACTCGCCCAGTGCGATATCGAGCGCTTCGGTTCCGCGTTGCGGATCGGTGGAGATGAAAGTCAGGAATCCCCCGGTTCCATCGAGCATGTCGTATGCGGTGTTGGCCTCATCGGCAATCGCGGGGTCGACCAGAGCGTAATACAACCGGCTTCCGATCGTATCGCCTACGATCGTGCTGAGCAGTTGGGCCGCAAAACGAGTTTCGTCCTGGGCCGATGGAGCTGGAGACAGTATTCCGATTTGCTCCCTGTTGATCTTTGGGTCGGTGATTACGGTCCGCGTCCCGGCCCCATCGCATGGTGTCAGCGTGCGCCCCACGTCGAACGGTTTCCAGTGCGAGCAGGTTTGGGCGGCTTTGTCGGCGAATGCGTCCCAATCGATATTCCCCACACCGATCAGGGTCACGTTGCCCGGCGAGTAGCGACGATCGAAGTAGTCCTGCATGTCGTCGCGCTTCAGTGCGGTCACCGACTCGGGCGTACCCAGCACGTTTCTGGAAAGCGGATGGCCTTTGAAGTGCGAGGCCATCAGGTTTTCGTACATTTTGAAAGTCGGCTGGTCTTCGTAGCGGGCGATCTCGTCCAGAATGACTTCCTTTTCCATATCGAAGTCTTCCTGGCGAAGGGCCGGTCGGAGCAGATCGCCCAGCAGATCGAGCATCGCTGTCTGGAATTCCGGAAGTACGCCCGCGAAGTAAACTGTGTTCTCCTCGGAAGTGAACGCATTGTAGCTCGCGCCGAGTTCGTCGAACTCGACATTGACCTCCAGCGCGCTGCGCCTGTCGGTGCCCTTGAACATCATGTGTTCGAGGAAATGGCTGACACCGGAGATTTCGTCGGTTTCGTCGCGGCTTCCCGTTTTCGCGAAGAAACCGGCCGCCATGGATTTGGCGGACGGATTGATCTCGGCGATCACCGTCAGTCCGTTGGAAAGTGTAGTGTTCTTAAACTCCATAAGTTTCTTTCACTCGCAGGATCAGAGCGTCAGGCAGGATGTATCGAGTGGTTCAGGACCGATAACAAGCATGGAAAAGTCTCGCGCGGGCCACTGTTGCAGATGTTCCTTTACGTCGTCGATAGTCACTGCGTCAACGGCCTGTGAAATCTCGGTCAGGCTCCTGAGGCGTTTGAGGTGATACCAGTCAGAGGATATCGCTCCGGCCCGGGCCCCGGTGGATTCGCCCTGCATAACCAGGGAGCTTTTCAGTTGCGTTTTGGCTTTGGCTAGTTCGGCGTGGGTGATGTCCTCAGCCACGCGCCTCAACTCGCCGACGGTCACTTCCAGGGTTTCCTGGGCTTTTTGCGGTACGGTGCCCGCATAGGTGAACATTCCGGCGTAGTCTTTCAGGCTGTGGTAGCTGGACGACACGTGGTAAACCAGCCCGCGTTTCTCCCTAACTTCAGTAAACAGGCGGCTGCTCATACCGCCCGAAAGCACGGTGGACCCGAGGCGGGAGGCGTAGTACTGGTCGTCGGAGAGCTTGACCGTTTCGTGGGCCAGCGTAATGTGCGCCTGGGCCGAATCCTTGGAAACGTGCGTTACGCCCCGCTCGGGGGGCTTAATCTCACTTGCGATCGGAGCGTCGACCGACCAGTCGCCCAGATACTCGCCAACGAGATCGCGAAGTCGATCCCAGTCGAACTTGCCGGCAACTGAGATAATCGCTCCCGCCGGACTCATACAATCGGCTCCGTGGGCTCGCAGACCTTCAGCACTCAACGCCGCCAGCGACTCCGGCGTGCCGTACAGCCCGCGACCCAGCGGATGGGGATAGAACTTGTCGCGAAGCTGCATAATCGCCTTCCTGGCCGGTTCGTCCTCCAACGCATCAAGATCCTGGCGGACAAGGTCGCGGCTGGGAGCGAAGGTCTGGTCGTCCAGTCTCGGGCGTCGGAGCACGTCGGTGAGTATCTCCAGAACTGCGGGGAGATTGCGGCCGAGTTGGGTCGCCGAGAACACCATATGATGGCTGAGAACGTTCTCGTGATGTTGGCATCCGAGGGCGTCCAGAGCGTCGTTAAGACCGCGAGTGTCGCGCGACCCGGCCCCGCGAAAACACCATTCGGCCAGGACGGCCGCCGAACCGGCGTAACCTTCGGGGTCAAAACGCACGCCGGCGGGAAGACTTATCGTAATCGCCGATGACGAAACATCGGCGACGGATTCTGCGACGAGAGTCAATCCGTTGGCAAATTCTTCTGTGTGAAATACCTGTGACACTTCCATGGTCTCCGCCTGAGGTTCAAGGCCAGCGGCCCATTCTACATATCGCCGACGACGAATCAATCGCCAAGGGACCAGATCAGCGTTTTCGCGGCTGGATTTCCAAGTCCTTTTACGCTACGGTATCCGCCATGTCAGGCGGAATAACTATTATCGGCGATGGAGCGATGGGGACTGTATGCGGGATAATGCTCTGCGAAAACGACCATGACGTCACAATATGGTCCGCATTCCCCCAGGCGGCGGTCGAAATGGAGCAGGCCCGGGAGAACTGTAAGTTTCTCCCCGGCTACCGGCTGCCGAACAACATGACGGTAACATCCGACGCGACAGAAGCTTTCGACGGAGCCGAACTGATAGTATCGGCGGTTCCCACGCAGTTTGTCCGCCCGGTATGGAAACGCCTTACCGGGAACTACACAAGCCCGATACCGATATGTTCGATCGCCAAGGGCATCGAAAACGAAACGCTGCTCAGACCGTCGGAGATTCTCGCCGACGTGCTGGGCGCCGCGGGGCGCCGGGTCGGCCAGCTGGCGGTGCTTTCGGGCCCGTCGATCGCCCCGGAAATCGCTGATAAACTGCCGGCTACAGTCGCCGTAGCCGCCGCTGACCCGAAACTGGCCGCCCGCATCCAGACGTACTTCACGCGCCCCTACTTCCGCATTTACACCAATCCGGACATGATCGGAATGGAACTGGCCGGAGCCACGAAAAACGTCATCGCAATCGCGGCGGGCATTCTCGACGGCATGCAAGCCGGAGACAACGCCAAAGCCGCCCTTCTGTCGCGCGGGCTGGCGGAAATCACGCGCCTGGGAATGGCGTTGAACGCACTCCACGACACATTCGCCGGCCTGGCGGGAGTCGGCGATCTGGTGACTACCTGCATCTCCCCGCACGGGCGCAACCGAAGCTTCGGACAGATGATCGGCGAGGGAAAGACTGTGGCCGAAGCGCTCGGCGCAAACGACTCGGTCGTCGAAGGCGCCGCAACAACGAAGAGCGTAGTACAGCTAGCCGCAAAAGTCGGAGTAGACATGCCGATCACCCAGGCGGTCCACGACGTCCTGTTCGCAGGCAAATCGCCGACAGAAGCGATTAGCACACTAATGGAACGCCCCCCGCGTGCTGAGAGCTGACACGGGGATTTCGATACGATACGCAGGGGAGAAGTAAGATGTCGACAGAGTGTGATTCATACCGAAAACGCTTGTCGGGAGCAAGCTCGGTCCTGACAGCCCTACTTGCAGTAACGACAATCGCAGGCTGTGACGCCCCGCCATCGCCACCAGAATCGACCACGCCGAGCACACAGCCTACGCCGAGTACGCAGCCTGCACGAGCAGCATCGCCATACGAAAAGGCCGCACAAGACGCCGCAACGGTATCGGCGGACGTTCGCCGAGCGATCGACAAATACATCCTGGACGCCAACAAAATCGCAGCAAAACAGGACGGGAAGGTGTATGTCAATCTGAAGGAGTTTGAAAGAGCTATAGTCTTCGTTCCGGCCCCAGCGGTAGACTCAATCGAGGAGCACCCGTCCCTTACGATGTACAGGGCTGTGACCCTGCCCGAGGGTGCAGTGGTCCAGAAGTGGACCGATCAGTTCGCCCTGGCCCAGGAATTAACGTACCGCTACTCCTACGTAAAGACTCTCGCGATCGAGCGACATCTCAAGCCGCCGTACTTCACTGCCAAAGTCAAGGTGCTGATCAAATCAACTCAGCGGTGGGCTTATGGCGGCAAACCACAGGACATCCCAGACACGCCGGCCGGCTTCATTCTCTGGAAGCCTAGCCCAAGGTCAGGCTTCGGCGGGTGGGGCTGCTCCGGGCGCCTACCGCCGCCAAATCTACCGGCTGGAAAGGTAGTCACACCGTCCCTGACAATTGGCGCCATTAGCCGATTAGCCCTGGACTATCTTCGTAATCGCCCGCAGAAGAAGACTGAACATGCGGTAATCGCCGAGATGGCCTACGACCACCTCAAGGGTCGCTGGTATTTGGGAGTCACACGTAGAGAGAACGGTTTCCCAGAACCTGAAAGCCTCTCCTGGAGCTACGGGCTGAAAGGAAAGCAGACCGACTACGTCCTGGATCCCAGCCATATTCGCAGCCGAAAACCGGACGACAAAACTGAGACGGAGAAACAATAGTCCCGCTGAACCATGTGACCCGGGGTCGCCGGCGCCGCACTCCATATTACGGCTAACGACGCTTTGTGCCGGGGCCCAGGCCAGCCTGGCGGCGGAAGGCGGTTTCGCGGTCCTGCCAGAGCTTCAGTAGTTCGCTGACCTTCTCGGGGTGCTTGGCGGCGAGGTTCTTCAGTTCACAGCGATCTGTCCGCAAGTCGTATAGTTCCCACGGGCCTTTCCTACCGGCCGAAACCAGCTTCCAGTCGCCTACTCTGATCGCGCGATTGCCGGAGTGGTGGAAGTATATAAATTTGTGGTCGGCGGTGTTGTCCTTTGTAAACACCGAGGCGATGGACCGCCCGGAAAGCGCCGGAGCGGGCTTGCCCTTCCAGTTCGAGGCCGCCTTGACGCCCGCCAGCTCCAGGACGGTCGGAAGGACATCGACGAAGTGCCCCGGATTGTGTCGCAACTGGCCGGAGGCTTTCAGACCCGCGGGCCAGTGGACGATCAGAGGCGAGGCGATTCCGCCTTCGTGAACCCACGATTTGTGCATGCGGAACGGCGTGTTCGACGCCGTAGACCAGCCCGGCCCGAGACATAAGTGCGAACGCCACGAACCGGGCGCAGCTTTCGGATCGTGCCCGTCGCTGCGGATCATCTGTTCGGCGCTGGCGCCGTTGTCCGACAGGAACATTATCACTGTATTGTCCAGCGAACCGCTGGCCTTGAGTTGGTCCAGGACGCGACCGATCTCGCGGTCCATGCGATCAATCATGGCCGCATGAATCGCCATTTTTGTCGCCTGGAAGCTCTTCTGCTTATCGGTCAGTTCGCTCCACGGGACCGCCCGGGCGGCCTCTCCGGGTCCGATGCGTTTGGCGAGTTGATCGGCCTTGAGGTTCCATCCGGGTTTGACGTTCGGCTGGAGAGGAGAAAGCCCGCAGTTGACGATCCCCATGTCTCTCATTCGTTTGAACCGTGCTTTCCGCACGACGTCCCATCCCTTGTCATACTTGCCTCGATACCGGTCTATATCTTTCTGCAACGCGTGCAGCGGGAAGTGCGGCGAGGTGAACGCCAGGTAGTGGAAGAACGGTTTGTCCTTATGGGTTTTCGCATGGTCTTTCAGGCGCTGGACGGCGTGGTCGGCAATAGCGATCGTCGCGTAGTAACCCGTATCCGGCTTGACGGGCTCGAGTTTCTTGTCGTCTTTCCAGTGGAGCGTCGGCGAGAAGAAACGGTTCTGGTCTCGCAGGTAGTACGACTTGTCGAACCCACCGTCGGCGACGGGCATGGGCGATCCGCCGATATGCCATTTGCCCGAATGGTAGCATCGATATCCGGCGGGTTTGAGATAGTGCGGCGCCAATCGCGTCCAGGCGGGGAGGCGCCCGCGCGGCGGGTCCATGCGAATCTGCTGGGCGTAGTACCCGGTAAGCAGGCACGACCGCGAAGGCCAGCATCGCCCCGTCGAATAGAACTGCGTGAACTTCAGGCCTCCGGCCGCCAGCTTGTCCAGATTCGGAGTCGCGATCTCCCCGCCATAGCAACCGGCGTCGGAGAAGCCCATATCGTCAGCGAGGATGATCAGAAAATTCGGCCTGACCGCCTTCCGGCCCGCAGCCCCGCGAGCAAGACCACAACTAAGCACACCAGCCCCGACGGCGGCGGATGCAAGAAAACTCCTGCGCGTCAGTTTGCGATCGATCATCATTGAATCTCCTGGAAGCTGCTGAGTATTGCAAACATCATATCCGCTGGCGCGAAGTTCTTCGAGCCCCCAAGCCGCGAAAAGACCGGCCGTTATCGTCTGCATGCCTGCTCTTGACTCAAGGGGCTGCAGGCCCCATCACCCCATAAAAAGGACCGCCCGCTCGGGGATTAAGCTGTCTGTCTGCGACGTTTGGCCAGCAGGCCCGCGGCGCCCATTAGCAACAGGCTCATCACCGCCGGCTCGGGAATCCTCGCCCTCGGGTCGAAAGGATCAATCGCCACGCCGACTCCACCGCCTTCGGCAAACGCGGTCCGCCAATCCGCCAGATCGCCGGTCGCAAAATCGCCATTCTCGAGGTCGCCGAATTCAATGTTGTCGAGAAACAGGCCCGCGGTGTCGCTCGAACCTTGGAGCGAGAACTCCAACAGCAGTTCATCGGGCGGGTCGGGAAACAGGCGCTCAATGTCAGCGGAAGTCATCATGAATGTCGTAAAGCCGTCGGCCAGTTCATCGGGAGCGTCGATCTGCGCCACAACCTGTCCGCCCAGAGTGACCACGAGCTGACCGGTGGTGGTCGGGAAGTGGTAATCGAACGAGAGATATTCAGCACCAAGGGGTATCGGCACCACCTGGGAAATGACAGCGGCCGATTGCTCCGCCTTGAGGGTCGCGATGGCCAGCCAACCTTCCAGGAGTGTCTGTAAGTCATAGGGGTCGGCGCGGAGGATTCTATGGGCGCCGTCGGCGAACTTAACCGACAGGCCAATTTGGCCTTTGTCGTTCATCCCATGCCTGGAAAGATACACACTCGTCACCGTCGACGGGTAGCCCGGAATGGTGTCTCCGTAGGCCAGCACCTTGTCGGTCAAAACGTTGGGGCCTGTGTAGACGCCTCCTCCAATAACGTCCAGATAGGCGTTGAATGCGATCCCGGCGTTGCTGATCGCAGTGCTATTGAACCGCCGGAATTCCCCGGTCGTGTCGGCCACCTGGGTAAGCGCACCCCCATTGCCGTAAAAGACCCCCTCAATGTCGTTGGGCAGTTTCGCGGTGAAGGAAACGTCGCCCGCATTGCTGATCGAAGGTCGGTGGTCAAGCTCAAGAAACGGCGGGAATCCCGACCCGTCTTTGGCGATCGTGGTATGGTTCAGGCTGCCCCCCTTCTCGATGTATAAAGTGGCGGAGAGGTTGGACCCGCTCCTATCGGACCACCACGCCATCTCGAGCGTGGGGCTCTCAGCCCTCATCATCGGAAAGGTTAAGAACCCCGGTAGAGGTACGACATCCACATACGCGATGTTGCCTCCAGCGCCCGCCGCAATGCAGTAGTAGCCGCTGTAGGAACCGCGATACGCGACACCGCCGGCGTTGTTGATCGATGGACCCTCTACATGGGCAAAAGGTTTCGGGTCGCCGAAATCTCCTGTGGCGATGGTTGTGAATCCCTGGGTAGCCGCCGTGTAGCGGACGATAGACGAGCTGGAAGAGTTCGCCAGCTCCCCCCCAAAGGCCACGTCGCCCGGGTCGTTGATCGTGGGATTGCCCCCAAGGGTGCCGAATGGTGGGCCCGTGTTATCGATGATTGTCTCGATAGAGCCTACGGAAGCTTTGTAGATGGTCTCCTGTGCGTACCCGTCCGGCAGATTGTTATTGCTGGTCTCCCAGAAGCTCACCTGGCCGGAGGCGTTAATGGCCGGCGTCCACAGGAATTTCGGGTGGGCGACTTCGGTGATTTGAGAAAAGAAGTAGCCCGAAACACCGGCATGCGCAGGCGGCGAGCAGAGCATCAAAAGAGCAAGCCCCGCGATCGCCCAGATGCGCCAGCCGGAAACTACACTCATTGTCATTGGTTTCGTCTTCATGAGATCTCCTTTTCGCGCACCGAAATTCCGAAAGCGTCAAGAACTGACGGGAAATTTGATTCCACGTGGAGACGCCTGGGTTGTCCGAGGGAGAGGAGCTTATTGCGATTATAGTCCATCCGCAGCTAGCCTCCGTAACAACGTGTAGGCGTAACAGACATGCAGCATCTCCGTTTACGCGACGACAGGCTCCTTACAGGTCCGGAAGAGGCAACCATCGATATATTAGCCGAAAAATGCAGAAAAGTCAATACCCGATTTGATTGATAGGAGATATGATTCCGCGTGTGTGCAGCGTATATCTCACCCGCATTTTGCACACCGGCCCCGACGGCGCTGGACGCAAGGAAACTCCTGCGCGTCAGTTTGCGATCGATCATCATTGAATCTCCTGGCGGCTGGCGAGTACTGCAAACATCAAATCCGCTGGCGCGAACTTCTTCGAGCCCCTTGCCTGACAACGAACAGTATGCGAGCATGAGACACATGAAATCATCACTTCTTATTGTCGCCCTGCTGCTGCCGGCGGCCGTGGTCTGCGGTCGGGACGTGTCAGCCACGCCGGAAAACTACCGAACACTGCTGGGGAAGCTCGAACCGGGCGATACGCTCCGGCTGGCTCCGGGGCGATTTGCGCGGGGGCTGCGGATACGAGGGATGCACGGCAAGGCGGGCAAGCCTATCACTATTCAGGGCTCCGGCGCCAAGACAGTGATGGTCGCGCGGAACGGATCCAACACCGCCGACCTGACCGACGCAAGCTGGATCGTGATCCGCAACCTGACTTTCGACGGGCGGAATCTGCAGAATATCGACGCGATCAAGGCCGGCGGCGACACCAGCAAGGGCGTCCACCACATCACCATCGAAGGCAACACGATTGTCAATCACGGAGCAAATCAGCAGACGGTGGCCATCTCGACGAAGGTCCCCTGCTGGGACTGGGTGATCCGGGGCAACACGATCATCGGAGCGGGCACGGGCCTGTACCTGGGCAACTCCGATGGCAGGCAACCGTTCATTCGCGGGATTATCGAGGGCAACTTCGTCAAGGATCCGCAGGGATACTGCATGCAGATCAAGCACCAGCACGAGCGGCCTGAAACTCCGGGCATCCCCGCCAAGGCGTGCACTACGATCATACGCTACAACGTTTTCATCAAGAACGATCGGCGGGGCAGCAGCGGCGACCGCCCAAACCTGCTGGTCGGAGGGTTCCCCAAAACAGGTCCCGGCGCGAAAGACCGCTACCAGATATACGGGAATCTGCTGGTTCACAATCCGCGGGAAAGCCTGTTCCAGGGAACTGGGAGTATTTCGCTGCACGACAACATATTTGTCGACACGCCGCGAACGGCGATCAGCATAATGCCCCACAACCGCCAGGCGCCTCGAAGCATTCGAATCTATCACAACACGTTCTTCCGGACAGCCAGACCGGTTCGGATATCCGGCCTGCCCAAGGGCGCCGAGCGACTCGTCGCGGGCAATCTGCTGTTGGCTCCGAGCGGGAAGGCCCCTGCCGACTGGACGGGTAACGCTGCACTTATCGGCCCGGCGATGACGGCGGGGATCGCAGCGCCCGTGCTGACGTTCGGGAAGATGGATCTCCAACCCCGACGCCTAAACCAATCGGTCGCCCTGAAAACGCTCCGCCGCAGGATCGCCAACGACACCGACTTCGACCTCGATTACCTCAAGCGCAAGAAACCGCAGTTCGACCATCACGGCGCGATGGCGGCGCCGCACCGCAAACCCCAGCCGATCCGGCTGGAGTTGCGTAAAAACACCATCACGGTCAATTAGCCTCTCGGCAAGGCAAGCAGGCACAGACCGGCAAGCACGCCTGCAAGCAGAAGGGGCGTGGTCGACCTGGCAGAGGCGGTCTTGGACGCCTTGCTCCAGGTGACCTTCTCGGGGGGAACAATGCTCACCTTGTCAGCGGTCGGAAACTCAGGCGGAATCGGGAGGGTCACTTTGCCTGTTGCGGCGAATTCCGTTCCGCGCGCGAATATCGTCTGGAATCCGACACAGTGGATCGGGTCAAGCCCGCCGACGTGGCCCATAGTTATGTGGCAGGTCGTACCCTTGCCGTACTTAACGATCATGACCTGCGGTTCGTCAACCTTTGTCTGTTTGCAGGGCGCCGAAGCCAGAACGGTTACGTTCTTACAGGGCCCGCGCATCGAGTTGTACATCTCTTCCTTGGCGTGCTTCCAGACAGCGGGTATGCCCTTCATGATCGGGTGATCGGGCGCCTCGGTCTTCACCGGAAACGCCCATCCTCCGCCGTGCGAACCGGAGCGGCCTTTCGGGGCCGGATCGGGCGCCCACTTGCCGTCCTTCTTGCGCATCAGGCATCCGTCTTTGGGCTTTCTTCCGCCCCAACCGCCGACGGCGATGATCTCGTTGTAAGCGGGCCAATCGCTGCACGAATTGTCGGCCGCGTGGACGGGCACAAAACCGCCGCCCTCGGACATAAACTTCTCGAACTCCTTCTTACGCTGCTCGGGCCAGCGACATTTCCCACCATCGTTGTAGTTGCTTACGATGACGTCGTACTTGGCGAACTGCGGATCCCAGGCGGCCCAGTCTTCCTTCTTGCCCCTGTTGCTGGGCAGCGTCGAGACCGCAACGGTGAATCGGCCGGTCGCCTCCAGCGTGGCTTTCATAGGAGGCGTCATCTTCTTCCAGTTATGGTTGTTCTGCCCGTCGATGATCAAGACCTTGATCTTCGGAGCATCTTTGGCGACCGCATCGAAAGCGGCGAGACTCACCACTATCGCCGACAGCACGACCGCAACAACTGCAATTCGTTTTGACATATCTGACTCACCTTTCGTTGAATGTTTTCGATCCGTATCGGCAAAACGTCCTCGATGGACCGTTATTGCCTGCACGACAGCCCCTACAGCATATCCAAGGCGGCGCGTGAGGCAAGCGGCTTCTGAACGGGAAAGTTCCCGGAATCGGAAACTGCTTTGAGTCGGCCTATAGAACGGATAGAATTGTTGCGAAGGTCCGCCAATCCGACAATCGAGAGTTTACGCTGAAACTCCCGACTAAAGCCTCTCCGCCAGGCGGTCGATATTATGGCCAAGAAAGCTCTTATGCGCAAACGACCGAAGAAAACAAACGCCCGGGCTAAGCGCACTGCGAAGCAACCGGAGACGGCGGTCGGATGGGTGATGCTGATATACTTCTTCTCGGGGGCGTGCTCTCTTATCGACGAAGTAGTCTGGGTTCGCCTGCTGAAACTCACTCTCGGAAACACCGTGTTCGCCTCAAGCGTGGTGATTTCGGTATTCATGGCCGGTTTGGCGCTGGGAGCCCTGATAATGGGCCGATACGCCGACCGCATCAAGAGGCGATTGCGCCTATACGCCCTGCTGGAGATTCTGGTGACGATATCGGCGCTGGGGCTTCCGTGGGTGCTTGGTCTGGTCGACGGGATCTATCGATGGTTCTTCGTATCGGTTTCCGACTCGCCGTGGGCGCTGATGACGGTGCAGGTGGTCCTGTCGTCACTTATACTGCTGATACCCTCAATGCTAATGGGCGCCACGCTCCCGCTGCTGGGCAGATACGTCACGATGCAAAAAGATCGAGTCGGACGCCTGGTCGGACGATTGTACGCACTGAATATGCTCGGGGCGACTCTGGGCTGCTTCCTGGCGGGATTTGTTCTGTTGCGGTCGCTGGGCGTTATGGGCACGCTGTACGTCGCCGCAGGCATGAATTTGTTCGTTGCGCTGGGAGGTTGGATTCTGTCTCGCGGGCGCGACTCGGTCGATCCTCAGAAGACCAAAACGCCAAAGCAGCCCCAAGCGGCCCTGGAAACCGACGGAGCCCGGAAATCTCCGCATAGAGTGCTGCTGGGAGCGTTTTTTGTCAGCGGGATGGTGAGCATCGGATACGAGATCATCTGGATGCGCAGCGCTTCGTTCCTGCTGGGCGGTTTCACGTATGTTTTCTCAGGCGTGCTTACGGTGTATCTGCTGGGCAACGTTGTCGGCGCGTGGATCGGCAGCCGCCTTGCAAAACGCCTGAAACACCCCGGGGCGGGGTTCGGAGTGAGCCTGGCGTGCCTCGGTGCAATGGGGGTGCTGTACCTGCCCTGGTTCTCCGCCTGGTTCCTGAAGATCGAACCGGCGATCCGACCCATGTTGGATTCGACGCTGGGGACCGCGAGCATCAGCAAGGCCTCAATGCCGCTGCTGCACAGCTTCTGTCTGTTCTTCCCGCCTTCAGTTGCGATGGGAATAGGCTTTCCCCTGGCGCTTCAGGCGTGGGGAAACCTCAAACACGAGGTCGGGCGAACCACCGGCACGGTATACGGAGCCAACACCATCGGGGCCGTACTGGGCGGAGCGATCACGGGTTTCGTCATGATACCGATGTTGGGCGTTCAACTCGCCATCACGCTTCTGGGGTTGATTGCAGCGTGGCTGGGCTGGGCTATGGTGCGGGTCTTCGCCCCGCAAGACCGCACGAAGCTGCGAAAAGCCAACTGGGCGCTGGCCGGTCTGCTCACCGCGGCGGCCGTTGCGATACCCCGAACGCTGTTCACCCGAGATATCGTTGGCGTGGATCCGGGTCAGATTGTGTCGGTCTGGGAGGGAGTCACCACCACAGTCGCAGTCAAGAAGAAGCCTGACGGTCATCTGGTGATGGCGATAGATAACGTTCCGATGGCCGGTGACGACATCCGCCGTTCAGCCCAGAAAACACTCGGGCATCTCGGCGTTCTGCTCCACAAGAACGCGAAGTCCGTCCTGTCGGTCGGATTCGGATGCGGAGAGACCACCGCATGCCTGGCCAGGCACGACCTTGAAAGAATCGACTGCGTCGAGATAGCGCCCGAGGTGGTCGAAACTGCGCTGGAGCACTTCGGTCACATAAATCTCGGACCGGGTTTGAAAGACCATGTCAACATGATGTACATGGACGCCAAAAACTACCTGAAGCTCACCGATCGCAAATACGACATTATCATCAATGGATCCGACGTTCACTCAACCGCCGCCAGCGCTCCGCTCTTCACAAAGGAGCATTTCACCAACGGGCGTGAACACCTCCATCCGGGCGGATTGTTTGTTACGAAGCTGCACCTTCAAGGCCACCCCAAATCCAACTTCGACAGCATCCTGGCCACTTTTACGGAAGTCTTCCCGCACACGACCTTGTGGTTCCCGGTGAATAAACCGTTCGTTTTCTTCTACGTGATAGGCTCGCGCGAACCGCAGGTGTTCTCGCTAACCAGTATTGACGCGGAGTTGAAAAAGGACCACGTGCGACAGAGTACGGATTACCTGCACTTCAACAGCAGCCTGGACGTCCTTAACTGCTACATAGCTGATCAGAGCGACATTAAGCGGTACCTTAAGCATCGCAATATAAACAGCGATTACGAACCGTTTATCGAATTCAATCTCGACGCCAAACCGCTCGTGCTGAAGGAGTACTTCAGAGATATGATCTCCCTGTTGAGACAGGGCTCGATATCAGCACACGTAGACTGGACGGGAATGACCGGCCAGGAGGTGCTTGAGTGGCGGAAGGGATATGCGGCGTTGGACCAGTCGTCCAGTTTCGTGTTCTTCGCCCATGGAACAGACGCGTTCATGTCGCAGTTCAGATACAGCCACGCCGGTCTGCGGATATCGCCCCGTCATCCCGCCCTGCTTGAGATACGCAGCAGATGTCTGTCCAACATCAGGCGTGCTATTGACGCCGGAGCCGCCAATCCAAAACGGGTCGTCACGGACATGAACAAACTTCTGGAGAAGACACCCACAATGGGCGCCGCATCGCTCGTAAGATCGTGGGCGATGCAGAAAGGCAACAATATGCCCCAAGCCGCCCAATCTGCAGTCCGCGCCGCAAAGCACGCTCCCGACATCGCAGCAGCGCTGACCAATCTCGCGGTGATGCAACTGGCGTCGGGGCAGCACGAACAGGCCGTCGGGCTCCTCGAACGGGCTGTCCGAATGGACGGAGACGATGTCTACACGCTGGACAGATTCGCCTGGTGCCTGGCCACATGCTCTCAGGACTCGATCCGCAACGGAGCCAGAGCAATAAAGCTGGCGGAGAAAGCCTGTCAAATCACCGGACAAAGCGACCCGGCGATCTTGAACACGCTGGCGGCCGCATACGCCGAAGCAGGCAAGTTCGCACAGGCCGTCGACACCTCCGCCAAGGCGCTAAGTCTGGCCGAATCGCAGAATAAACCGCTCGCATCAGGAATACGCAAGCAACTGGCGGCTTATAAGTCGGGCAAGGCCCACCGCAGCGGCCCGTAAACGGTTGGAAGAACGGAAAGATAGAATGCGTATTACGCCCAAGGATATTCTCGGATGCGCCGCAGTGCCGGCGATCGCAATTGTTGCGACATTAGCGTTCGTATCGTGCCAAGGTCCGAACAAACAGCCCGGCCCGGCGGCGAGTCTGAGAAAAGTAACGATCAGCTATCCGCTGGACCAGACGCTTTTCCCCGCGGATATTGCGGCTCCGACTTTTCACTGGCGGGACGCCAGCCCGGGCGTAAGTCAATGGCGAATCAGCGTAAACTTCGCAGACGGAGCCCCCATGGAGTTCCGCGCCGCCCAGACCAGTTGGGCACCCGAGCCCGACCAGTGGACGACCATCAAGAAACGCTCGGCGGAGAGCGATGCAACGGTGACAATCCAGGGTGTCACCAGACCGGACGGCGGAACAGTAGTCTCAAGCGGAGAGGTGTCGATTCGAACATCCCGTCACGAAGTCGGAGCGCCGATTTTCTATCGCGAAGTGAACCTGCCCTTCAGCGACGCCATCAAGGACCCGTCGACCATACGGTGGCGTTTCGGATCCGTGTCGTCCAGGCTCCAACCGCCGATCATCCTGGAAAAACTGCCCGTTTGCGGAAACTGCCATTCGTTCACCAGCGACGGTCGGACCCTGGCGATGGACGTGGACTACGCAAACAGCAAGGGCTCCTACGTCATCACTCAGGTGGCCCAAGACATGACGCTGGCCACCAGCGACGTGATAACCTGGAATGATTACAAGAAGGAGGACGGTGAGCAGACTTTCGGTCTGCTTTCCCAGATATCGCCTGACGGCAGGTTCGTTCTGAGCACGGTGAAGGACAAATCCGTCTTCGTGGCAATGCCCGAGTTGGCGTATTCGCAGTTGTTCTTTCCGGTGCGAGGCATACTAGCCGTTCACCGACGAGACACGAAGAGCTTCCACGCGCTGCCCGGCGCCGACGACCCGCAATACGTCCAGAGTAATCCGTGTTGGAGCCCTGACGGAAAGACCGTAGTTTTCGCCAGATCAAAGGCCCACGATTTCGCACACACCAAGGGCGAGATACTCCTGACCAGGGAACAGAGCAAAGAATTTGCGGTGGACGGCAAGCCTTTCAAGTTCGATTTGTACGCCCTGCCCTTCAATGACGGTTCGGGCGGCGAGCCCAAGCCGCTTGAGGGAGCCTCGAACAACGGCATGAGCAACTACTTCCCAAAATACTCACCCGATGGAAAGTGGATCGTCTTCTGCAAATCCCGCAACTACATGCTGCTCCAGCCTGACAGCAAACTCTACATAATCCCCTCCGCAGGCGGTCGGGCCAGGGCTCTGCGATGCAACACCGATAATATGAATTCGTGGCATAGCTGGTCGCCAAACGGGAAGTGGCTCGTTTTTTCCTCCAAGGCCAACACGCCCTACACACAGTTGTTCCTAACGCACATCGACGACAACGGGCAAAGCACCCCGCCGGTCGTCCTGGACCGCTTCACTTCGCCCAAAGCGGCGGCGAATATCCCTGAATTCATCAACGCCTCATCCCAAGCCATCGTGCGAATCAACCAGAAGTTCATGGACGACCATTCGATGGTCCGTGTGGGCGATCAGTTCTTCCGCGCCGGAGACGCCAACCGGGCGATACCCGAATATCGCAAGGCTCTGGAGATGAACCCCAAGAACGCCGAAGCCCAACGCAAGCTCGGTTTCCTGCTCTATAACGTCAAGAGAGAATACTCCAAAGGTATGACGCACCTGGCCGAAGCCCTGAGATTGAGTCCCAACGACCCACGAGCACATCACGATATCGGAATGGCGATGCTGCACCAGATGAAACTCGCCAAGGGCGTGGAGCATCTGACCCAGGCCGTCAAAACCATGCCTCCCAACATGCCCCCCCAGTACGACCCGGTTAGGATGCGACTGGCTTTAGCAAGAGGGTTGCTGGCCCAAAAAGACGCCAAACAAGCCGCCGGACTTCTGGCCGCAACAATTAAACTCGGTCCGGAGAATCCGTTCGTTCATTACCAAATGGGGATTGCACTGGCGATGCTCGGTCAGAAAGACAATTCGCTGGCGTATTACAAGAGAGCTATGATCCTGGCCCACAAGGCGGGAGAAACTGATCTGATCACGAAGATCCAAGCCAAGATGCAACGCTGAAAACCACTCTCACCAGGACCGCCCCACGGGCGCTGAATCAAACGGTTGCGGCGCGATCCGGGGGCGTGATATGCTCTGTCGGTCGTCTTAACGCGCCCAAGACAAGGAGATCACGATGAACACACGCAAACACCTGATGAACTGCGGACTTGTGCTGATTGTCACGATCAGCCTTTTTGCGGCGCCTTCTCCCGCGGAGATTCGATTCAAGAAGATCGTGATCGATACGGAATTCCGGTCCGAGGGCGTCGCCACAGGCGATGTAAATCACGACGGAAAGCTCGACATTTTCGCAGGCGACATGTGGTACGAGGCTCCGGGTTTCAAGCCCCGCCCGCTTCGCGACAAGCCCCGGAGCTACAATCCGTCCAAGGGCTACAGTAAATGCTTCGCCAACTTCTCCGACGACGTAAACGGAGACGGATGGATCGATTCGATAGTGATCGTAGGATGGAATAACTGCCCGGCGGTTTGGCTGGAGAATCCCCAAGGCAAACCCGGCGCATGGAAAGAGCACCTTTTCACCAAGTCAGCGGGCAACGAGACGCCCCTGTACGGCGATCTGTTGGGCGATGGGAAATCGGTTGCGATATTCTCGGCCCGCGGGAAGGTCTCGTGGTACGCTCCTCCGCGCAATTCCAAGAAGACCGACTGGGACAGATACGACGTTAATTCGCCCAAAGATAAGCAAGCCGCCACCGGACATACGTTCGGATTCGGCGACATAAACGGCGACGGAAGACGCGACATACTCACCGCCAAAGGCTGGCTGGAAGCGCCCCGGGACCGCACCAAGAGCGACTGGACATTCCACCGGGCCGACTTCGGCGACCGCAGCGCGAACCTGATTACGCATGACTTCGACGGTGACGGCGACGCAGATGTGTTGTCCAGTTCGGCGCACGCCTACGGGATATGGTGGCGCGAACAGATCAAAGTCGACGGCAAGATAAGCTGGAAAAGACACGAGATATTCAAAGAATTCTCGCAGACCCATGCGATTATCCTGGCTGACATGAATGGTGACGGACGGATGGATTTCGTCACGGGCAAGCGATACTACGCCCACAACGGAAAGGACCCGGGCGGTAAGGAGCCTGTCGTCCTGTACTGGTTCGAGCGAAGCGGGCCGAAGAAGGGAGCCCCGAAATTCATCCCTCACAAGATCGAAGGCGGAACGGGCGTCGGAACGCAGTTTGAAGTTGTGGACATGAACGGTGACAAGAAGCTCGACATAGTTGTCTCAAACAAGAAAGGCGTACATGTCTTCATGCAGGAATCCGGCGGATCTGCGGTTGGCGGCGCCAAGGCGGTGCCCCTGTTCGATGGAAAGACACTCGACGGTTGGGAGGGCAACCTGAAAGCCTTCCGAATCGAAGACGGAGCGATCGTGGGAGGCAACCTGAAAACCCGCATCCCGCGAAACGAATTCCTCTGCACCAGGAAGCTCTACGGCGACTTCGAACTGCGTCTGAAGTGCAAGCTGATCGGCACGGACGCACGTCCCAATGCGGGCATCCAGTTCCGCAGCAAACGAATACCCAACCATCACGAAGTTTCGGGCTACCAAGCCGACATCGGCGGACGGAACAACTTCTACTGGGGTGCGTTGTACGACGAGTCCCGACGAAACAAGATCCTCGCCAAACCCGACAAGCCCACGCTGGCGAAAGCGGTCAGGGACAACGACTGGAACGACTACGTGATCCGGTGCGTCGGGCCGAAAATACAGTTGTTCCTCAACGGAGTTAAGACCGTCGACTACACCGAAGCCAACGCCAAGATCGCCCGCACCGGGATCATCGGCCTGCAAATCCACGGCGGGGCTCCGACAGAAGCCTGGTACAAAGACATCACGATCAAGATTCTTGGGCGGTGACTCTGCGTCGCGCGCGATACTCCATCACGAGCGCCACAGTCACTGCTATCCCCATAATCGCATCCCCCGCGGCGGATTCCAGAATCAGCCCCTGCTCTTCGTTTACGAGATACTGAGTAACCAGAAACGCCACCGCGCACGCCTTCGAGACCACCAGAAAGAAGACAAAAGGCAGATGGTATATTCCGCCCACGTACGATATCCCCAGAAGCAGGAGCAACACCCCCGACTGCGATGGGAAGAAAGTAGGTCCGTCGTACGGCCAACCGAACGTCCTAAGCGTCCAGGTCGGCCAGAACAGCATCGCCGTCCCCAAGGCGAAGCTATGGAGGGCTACGAGCGCTACGACGATCCTCCGAAACGTTTTAGCCCTCATATATGCGAACCTCCCATGAATAACAGTATCAGCGCGCCAACCACATACGCCGCCGCCAATGCGTCGACAATACCCCATCCTGACCGAGCCAATTTGCGCTGTAAAATGCGAACTCGTATCCTCCACATTCCAACAGCCACAAACCCGGCGGCGATCATGATGGCCAGGAACTGAAGCACTTCAAGAAGACCAATTTGGAGCATACCCGCGGACGACCCCAACGCCCTGGCTGGCATACTAATCCGAACGGTCGTCAGGAACGGAACGTTCTGAAGGTGAAACGCCAGAAGCGGCCCGGAACCGAGCATGAGCAACGCAAAAGCGATCGACGTGACGACATCAGTCTCGTCGCCGAACAATCGTCGCAACAGTCGGTAAAGCCCGAGCCCGGCGCATACCGCCGCAAGAAGCACGCCGGTGTACCATATCGGAGCGGAAACCCAGGCGGACTTGTGAGATGCGAACATCACAATGGATGCGAAGAACACGACCAACGCAAACGGAGCGAGCGAATCACTGAGGCTCCCAGCTCGCCAGATGCCCTGCAGCGGCGGGCTAAGGTAGAGCCTGGCCGATCCGTGTGGGCAAGCACTTAGGCATCTCATGCACATTTTGCAGTGCTGTCCGTCACGCGCGTACATCGGATGGTGGAACACCGAGCAACCGGGTGAATCATCGGTGCCCTTAAAGCATTCGTGCGTCGTACACTGAGTTGCACAGACGTTGGGATTGGCGTGCACGTGAATCATCGCCACCGCAGAATACCCAGCTCCAAGCCCGCCCAGCGGACAGACATAACGGCACCATGACTCCCGCTGGTAGATCAGGCAGAACACGGTAGCCCCCCCCCATGAGACTCACCAGCAGGAATCCCGTAGCCATGGGATTGTAGGTCATCCGGAAACAATGCTCGGTCCAGATGACAACCAGAAACAGCGCAAGAACCGTCCATCCGCTGTATTTCTTTATCCACAGAGGCGGTTTTCTCCCCAGACAACCCAGGCGTCGTACGGTCCGACCGATCAGGGCTATGGGGCAGATCGTACACCACATGCGCCCCATCAGTAGAAAAACCACCATCAGGAAAGGCCACCACAACCCCCAGACCAGCCCGTTGGCGATACGTCCGACCAGCGTCCCGCCGGCAACCAGGCACACAATCGCAATCGCAACAAAAACACCAAGCACTCCAACACGCAGGAGATCGAGACGTCGGCCTGTCAGAAGCCACCGAATTGCGGTCGTACCGCCCAGATCGTACTCAACCCGGGCGGCCTCGCTTCGCGGACCGGTGAATATGTGCTCCGAACCGATTTCGTCACCGTCGGTGAACAATGAGCTGAACTCAACGGCCTCCCGCAACTCCGCTACATTACGATGGCGGTATTGCGCCGAGACCAGAACATTCTCAGCCGACGAGTTGAATTTCTGCAAGCCTTCAGGGTCACGTTGCGACAGGAACAGACGAGACAATGGAAGAATGTCTCGCTTACGCTGGATCAGAGCGGGAACTTCAAACCTGTTTGCCAGAAGGCGCCCGGCCAGTTCCGGAGAGAAGGTCTCATCGTCTACAAGCGATTGGATGTCCTTTCGAGTGGTGGCCAGCAAGCGAACGTACGGTGAAATGTCACCGTCCCCATCCGCCAGCGCTGCTGCGTATCGACCCAGCACCTCCTGGCAAGCGAGGGGGAGTGCGTCAACGTGCCGAAGAACCAGCGTGCCCCGATCGGCCAGATCCAGGGCGCCGGATAAAGGAAGCGCCCCGGCGGCTCCGGATCGGCTGCGATACACCCAATCGGATGACGGACCGAATAGAAGCTTACCGACCGCCTCACCGTCGACACGCGAACAATCGACTACAACCAGAGGCGACTCGTCGCCTGCGGCCTCGTGGATCTTCCGGGCCACGAACAGTTTTCCCACACCCGCATCGCCCGTGATCAGCACCGGACGGACGTCGCCGTCTGACTCGGTGATCTGTTTGGCGACGTTCTGCATCACCCGCGACTCGGCCACTATCGGACCGGTCGAATCTCCAGCGTGCATCAGCGTTTCGAGGACCTCGGACCGTTGGAAATACCGCCAGGCCATAACGTTTGTCTCACGCAACGAAGCACAGAACCCGGCCATGATGTGGTTTCGCAATTCAACGCACTCAGTCAGGGCGGTCTGAAACAGTTCGCTTGGATACACCAGTAATTCCACGTCGCTCCTGGCGACTACGTCGGCGGACACGGGCTCCCCGGTCAGCAGCGACATCTCCCCGAAAGTAGCCCCCCTGCCCAATCGCGTCAGGGGCAGGTGTCGCCCGTCTTCGGCCTCCAGGAGCACTTCCACAACGCCCGATATCACAACAAAGAACGCTTCGCCCGCACGCCCGCGGTGAACGATTATCTCACCGTCACCGTAGCGAACCTCCTGGCCGGCCACATGGAGATACTCCAGAGCTGTCTGGTCCAACGTATTCATTCAGTTGAGTGCTTTCGCATCCATAGCAAGTGACTACACAATTCGGTAGTTTAACCGCTGTTCGGCCCTGAGTGCAAATCGATCGACGCGTATTCCCGTAATCAAGCCTCGATCAGTTGGATATCGTCCATCGAGCCCAGTGATCCGTCAGCCAGTTGCAGGTACTCAATGGCGGCCGGATCGTGCCCAAGCAGTTCGCTGCCGACAGCATCCACCGCCACCGGATCGAAACTCGCCAGAATCAGGCCCAGATTCTTCGGCGTGCCCGACAGGTGCATGCCCGTAAGGGCGACCGTTGCATCCACAACCGACAGGTCCGGAGCTTTGTAAAGACAGACGTCGAACACGGACTTATGCGTCGACGGCGAGTGCAGTTGCGACTTGTTCCAGCATCCCTGATAGTACCGCCCCGGCGCCAAACCGAACATGTTCTTCAACGCGATCGTCGTCACGGTGAAACAATGATCCTTGAGGACGGGCAGGGATATCACAAAAGCATCCTGCACGACAACAGGCAAGTGAAACTCCTTCAGTTGCAGCGCGTTGGGGTTGCTGAGCTTGACGGATTCGGCGGTGTTGAAATCGATCAGACGCACATCATACTCGCCCGCAAGGTCAGCATAACCGGTGGCTTGGAAGACTTCGTCGGTGGTTCCGCTTCCGCAGCCCTCGCCTATCGCCAGTTCGGCGCTGGTGTGGGCTCTGCAATACTCCAGCACCGCCCGTGCGGCGCCGAGATTGGTGGTCACCGGAGGCGCATCGGCCAGGGTCAGGTTCGGTTTGATGATAATCAGCTTGTCATCAGGCAACCGCCCGGCTGCACCGATAGTGTCAAGCGCTTTGGCGACACTGCTGACGTAGTCGGTGAACTTTATTTTCGCGACAATGCTCATGTATGGCTCCGATGGTCCGCCCGATCTACTCGATCAGCATAGCATCTCCATAGGAGAAAAAGCGATACTCGCTTTCGACTGCGTGACGGTAGGCCGACAGCATCATTTCCACTCCATCGACTGAGCCCGGGCTGCAAAAAGCGCTGACCAGCATCAGCAGCGTGCTTCTGGGCAGGTGGAAATTCGTTATCAGGGCGTCGACCGCCCGGAACTCCTCGGGCGGATAAATGAATATGTCGGTCTCGCCCCGGGTCGGAGCGAATCGGTCGGTCCGGGCCGCGAGGGTCTCCAGTACGCGAACCGTCGTCGTGCCGACGGCGACTATTCGGCGCCCGTCATCACGCGCTTCGTTTATGGTCTGTGCGGTCTGGTCCGAAAGTTCGTATGTCTCGGTATGCATCTGGTGACCAGCCAGGTCGTCGGTCTTCACGGGCAGAAACGTCCCGGCTCCTACGTGGAGGGTCAGACAGCAGGCGCTTACTCCCGCATCGGTCAGGGCGTTGAAAACCTCGGGAGTGAAATGCAGCCCCGCCGTTGGCGCCGCAACCGCTCCGGGGCGGGCTGCGTAGACGGTCTGGTATCGTCTCCGATCGTCGCTGTCGTCATAATCGGGGTTGCGATGGATATACGGCGGCAAGGGGATTGTGCCTACGGCCTGCAGGATATCCAGCGCGTCGCGGTCGCCATCCGGGGCGACCACCCATCGCCCCCGCCCGAGATTCTCCGCAAGCACGATAGCTGTCGGATCAGTGTCGTCGCGAGCGATCATCGTAAGCGACTCACCGATCCTGCACCTTCCGGCGTTCTTCAGCATGACCTCCCACCGCCCCGGGCCAATGACTCGGAGGAACAGGCCCTCAACCCGGCCGCCAGTAGAGCGGGTGCAGCGGAACCTCGCGGGGATCACCAGAGTGTCGTTCATGACCAGCAGGTCGCCGCGACGCAGCAGTTGGGGCAGATCGCTGAAAGAGTGATCCGTCAATATCCCGCCCGATCGGCCCAAATTCAGCAATCTGGAGGCGTCGCGCCTGGCGGGCGGCCTTTGAGCGATCAACTCAGCGGGCAGTTCAAAGTCAAAATTCTCGGGTTTGAGAGCCATATTCGCTACATGTAGGGCTATGCCCTTACAAACATGCCCACAAAGGCAGATAATTGCCTCAAGATTGTAACATCCATCAATCACAGATGTTACCGTTTACAACAGACGCTTATACACAAGTTATCAACATTAAACAAAGCCTCGTCTGCAACAAATCGGAACTATAGTCGATATCCGTCCGAGGAATAGCAAAGTTTTCCGCCTCCACTGCCGATAACAACTTGTACGCGTCAGTCACATACGAGGTAAGTTATGCCCATCAAAGCGGATCGAGATATCGTAAGCACTATCGCCTCAATGAGGCGTCCGCAGTTGGTGACCTTGCTCCGCAGGATGCGATGCGGGTTTGAGATTGACTTCTCCGACGACTACATCAACTCGATGAACGTCGACCGCCTGCGTCACATCGCCCTGGCGGCCAGTATGCACGATAAGGCTTTCGCCGTCTGACAACCGTCAGTCGCTCAGTCCTGCTTCAGGCGCATCCTCGGCGCGCCGGCCTACAACGGCTATCTTCAGGCTGTCAGCCAACTCCAACGTCGCCGGTTTGTCTACGATAAGCGTGCGCCCGGCTTCTACGACCAGGCAGATGCACTTGGCGTCTTTCAGATTGCGGATCGTGCTGGGCCCGACGGTGGGAACATCAAATCGCATGTCCTGCTTGGGTCGAGCGACTTTGACCATCGTCCAACCGCCCACACGACACACTCTTCCGGCTCGGCGAACCATGGCGTCGGTTCCTTCCATCGCTTCTACGGCGATGATGTCTCGTTCCTTGACGGCGATCGATTGTCCGATATCCAGATCGGCGCTGGCGCGGGCTATCCGCCACCCGAACTCGACATCCGCCTCGGCCGCCCTGGGCACGGGCGTCGCGGTAAGCAGACCCTCGTCGGCGAGGTGCTCGGTGCAGTATTTTACGCTCGACACAAGTTCAATTCCTTCGCTTCGCAATTCATCGGCCACCGCAAGCAAGACCGCATTGTCGCGCTTGTCTTTCCGCAGCCGGAAATACCATATTCTCACCGCCCTCAAATCCGGGATATATCGTAACACACGCAAGGGCGAATATATATGTTTCTTCTTGACCCCTCCGATCATCACCGTCTCGTGCACGCCGTGGCGCCGAAGCGAGGATATCCACTTGCCCGGACGGGTGATTCCGGCCCATACGAATTCGTCGGCCATGTCCTTCAGACGAGGCGATGCGTTGCCCGCCAGACCCACTACTATCAGCGGGCGACCGAGCTTTTTGACGCCCTGAGCGACCAGGAAGGGAAGACGCCCCGATCCTGCTATCAGACCGACGGGTTGGCGCTTATCGTATTTGCGAGCCATCAGCCTTCCCCCGCCATCCGCCCGTCGACAAGGTGCAGAACGCGATCGGTTTGGGACGCTATACTCGCATCGTGGGTCACCATGAGGATGGTCTGCCCTTTTTCGTTATAGCGTTTGAGCAGTTTCATTATCTTCGCGCCGGTCTTCGAGTCGAGATTGCCCGTAGGCTCATCGGCCAGCAGGATATCCGGTTCGTTCATCAACGCCCGGGCGATCGCAACTCGCTGTCTCTCACCGCCCGACAATTCGCGCGGGCGGTGCTTCAGGCGATCGCCCAATCCGACTTCCTCCAGAACGGCCGCCGCCTTGGCGCGACGACCTTTACGCCTCGACATCCACTTCAACAACGGGATATCCACCATCGCCGGAAGCATAGCGTTGTCGAGAACATTCAGTTCGGAGAAAAGATGGTAGAACTGGAAGACAAAACCGATTTCATGGCATCGAATCCGATTGCGAGATCCGGCTGAAAGCCCCGAAACATCCTTGTCGGCCAGCGTGATGTGCCCGTCATCGGCGCGATCCAGAAGCCCTATCAGGTGCAGCAACGTGCTCTTCCCGCTGCCCGAAGCGCCAACGATGGACACAAATTCGCCTTGGGCTATGCTGCAATCCACTCCGCGCAATACGTGCAGATCCTGACGACCAAGCCGATATGACTTGTGAACGCTCTGGACAACGATGGCGGGAGACTTACTCATATCGCAGCGCCTCCACCGGTTGCATGCGAGCGGCCTTCAACGCTGGAATCAACGCCCCGATCACCCCCGCAAGTATCGCAGCGATAACTATATTCACGACAGTATGAAGTTGCACTTCATCGGGAAACCTGTCGAACAGGAAGCCGAAACCAAATGGGTTGAAACCGAACTTAACAGCCAGCCAGTCGGCGATATGGTTCGTGTTGCGAACGAAAGCATACCCGACCAACACGCCAATCGCCGCCCCGACCGTTCCCAATGCGGCGCCGTACAGCAGGAATACGCGCGCCACTCCCATGCTGGAGGCCCCGATCGCCTTGAGAACGCCGATGTCGGCGGTCTTTTGCATCACTATAACGTAGAGGATCACGAATATCAGGATCAGCGCCACTATCGAAACAACACCGAGGATGATTATCATAATGATCCTCTGGGCCTCAACTGTGTTGAGCAACTCATGCTGACGCTGGCGCCACGTTTCAACAGAAACAGGCGTCCTAGCCGCGCCGGGAAACTGCTCGCAGAAACCAAGCCAGGACCGTCGAATCCTTTTGCTGATGTCCTGCAGTTCAGCTTCCGTGGGATCATCCCTGGTGACCTTGAAGATGATCTGGCTGCACCTGGCCTGAGCGACGATCTTGTCCGGATTTGTCTGCGAATACTGAGCCTCCATATGATTCAGCTTCTGCAGAGTCTTGAACGGTACGTACACAAACGCCGAATCGATCGGAGGAACACCGCTGCGACTGTCGTCGATGACCGAGAAGTTCCTGATCTCCGGAGACAATTCGCTCATATCCAGGCTTCGTCGCCCTAGCGGGAAAACGTAGAGGATTACTTTCTGTCCAGGGGTCCAGAGTCGCACAACCTGGCCGGTATCCGTGCGGAAACTCAGCGCTTCTATCCCCAATCCCAGAATGATCCTGCCGTCCCTGTCTTCGTACGTTTTACGCTCGTAACGACCGACCTCCCGCTGCAAAGCTTCACGCTTGCCAAGGGCGTTTTCCAGGGCGGCGAGGTGAGATTCCAACTCTCTGATTCTCTCGGCGGCGGCGCTGTCGGCCTTGGCTTGGGCCAGCGCCTCGCGAGCCGACTCGACATCCTCCACTCCAACCCCTTCAGCCACAGCCTCCTCCAACAGGCCCTGCAGGCGGGCCAACTCATTGCGATTCCGTTCGACGTTTCTCAGATTGCCAACAGCCTCAATCTGGTGGGTCAGGGCGCCCTCGATCCTCTTGATCGCGTAAGCCTGCTCGATAGGTCTGTGCCGACCGTCAAACTCTCGGGCCTCAATGCTGCGTTTCAGCTCGATTGTCCTCTTGCGTTCCTGCTCCAACCGGCTGACCAGCTGCGTAACGGGCGGGTCCCAGGTCAACTTCCCGGAACGCTGTGCAAACAGCCCCTGCCCAAAAGCCGACACCTCGGCATGCTCGGGCAGGCGGATTCCCGCTATCTGAACGGGATTGCGATAGTGCTCCTGCCCGGAGATGCGCAGCATACCGTAACTGAGAATGTACGGCGCGGCGGCTTGGACTTCGGGCACGTCCTTTTGCACTTGGGCTATGAATTGGTCGTAGTACTCCAGACCGTGCTGATCGTTGGCGCTCATGACAACATCGCCAAACAGGCCTTTGGCGGCGGTTTCTATGTTGTCTATGAACCCGGTGAACAGGCTGACAACTATAACCATCATGCCCACGCACAAAGCCACCCCCACTACTGCAAAGTACGCAATAGCGCGACTCTTAAGGTATCGAAGGCAAAGAAATAGTCTATACATAGGATATTGCAGATTGCCTCGCCGTTACCCCTTGTCCGTCCGAAGCAAGGGGAACAGAATGACGTCGCGGATACTGTGCGAATCGGTGAGCAGCATCGCGACGCGGTCAATTCCAATGCCAAGCCCGCCGGCCGGGGGCATCCCGTGGCGGAGAGCGTCGATAAAGTCTTCGTCCATCACGCGCATGGTCTCGTCTTCTTCGCCCTGGATCTGCTCGCGGAAGTTGGCGTCCTGGATCTCCGAGTCATTCAGCTCCGTGTAGGCGTTGGCGATTTCCATGCGAGATATATACATCTCGAATCGCAGTGCGATTGTGGGGTCGTCGGGCTTGCGGCGCGTAAGCGGGCAGAGGTCTGCGGGGTAGTCCTTTACGAACGTGGGCTGGACCAGATGTGCTTCAACGGTCTCCTCAAAGAGCTCGTTGATCACGACCGCATCAGCCATTTTATCCTGCTCGATACCGTGTTTCCGCGCCATATTGCGGACGGCCTCAATATCGTTCATATCGACCGCAGCGTGCTCTTTCAGCAGGTCGGCGTACGCCGCACGTCGCCACGGACGTGCGTAGTTGATCAGATGTCTCCCAAACGGAAGGACGAGCTCGCCGCTCTCGCATTTGGCGGCCGCCTGGAACAGCGGCGTCTCGGGTGCGTCGGCCAGTCGCTTCTCGTAGTCCGCCATCGCCTCGTCGCTAGCCGCCTGCTTCTCTTCGTCGCTGCGCGGATCACGCTTGTTTTTCAGTATCCGCTCGGCGTCGACCTTCATCTGCTCGATGGTCTCCAGAGCTTTGTCGCGAGCGGCCAGCAAGTGCGGAACCATCTTCTCCGCCGCACCGGATATCAACTCTTCGGTGATGTCCATCATCACTTCGTAGTCACCGTAGGCCTGATACAGCTCCATCATGGTGAATTCCGGATTGTGGCTGGTGTCTATGCCTTCGTTCCGGAAGTTGCGATTGATCTCGAATACCTTCTCCATCCCGCCGACCAGCAGACGCTTGAGATACAGTTCGGGGCTGACCCGCATGAACAGGTCCTGGTCGAGCGTGTTGTGGTGTGTTATGAACGGTCTGGCCGCCGCCCCGCCGCAGATCGCCTGCATCATCGGCGTCTCGACTTCCATGAAGCCCTTGTCCTTCAGCGCCGTGCGGAAGTGATCGATAATCTCGATTCGCTTGGCAGCCGTCGCCATCGACTCGGGATTCGCCATCAGGTCCAGGTATCGCTGGCGATAGCGGGCCTCGGTGTCGGTAAGCCCGTGGAACTTCTCGGGCATGGGGTTCAGGCTCTTGCACATGAGCGTGAGCTTCTCGCCCCAGATCGTGATCTCTCCGGTCCGCGTACGTTTGAGCGGTCCGGCCACCGCGACAATGTCGCCCAAGTCCAGCAAGCTAGCCAGTTCCCAGGTTTCTTCGTCGAGGTCCTTCTTGCTCAGGGCGATCTGCATCTGCCCGCTCTGATCGCGGATGTGCGCAAAGATCAGTTTGCCCATGTTGCGGAAGAGGATGATTCGACCGGCCGCGTCCGCAACCTGGTCTTCCTGATCGTCAACGAACCGCCCAAGCACCGACTCAACGGGCTCGGCGGTGTCGTAGCGGCGCCCGTAGGGATCAATCCCAAGGGCCTTGATCTTCTCGAGTTTCGCTTGTCTGTCTGCTTGTACTTTTTCCAGCATCGTTCTATTTCATCTGCAATTAACGGTTATAAACGCCCCGCGGGGCGGAGTCGGGAAAAATTCGGGCCTCACATCTTCGTCGCAACGGGCGGTCAAGTCAAGCACTCCGCAGCGCGAATGCAGCCCGATGGCGTCTAAATCTCGTTCGGCGTGCGGAAATCCTCAGCGTCAACCGCAGCGGCGCCGGCGGATGGGTCGCCTCCGATGTTCACAATTGGTTCACAGATGTCACAGCGCATACCCATGACCTGATAAGGCGTACTTCTTATCCGGATCATGGGCGCCACGGGGCGGGGCGTTGGCGGGAGGGGTTGGAAGGTGTTGGAGACGCAGGGGTTCGCAGGCTCCAGGCGTATGCCTCGCAGGCCGACCCGCGACCTTCCCGAGCTCGCCAGCGGTCCGTATCGGAGGTTCACACCTATCGGAGCTGTGAACCTGCGACATGCGTGTCGATCGCGGGTCTCGACTATGACTCAACCGGTCACGCAAAACACCAGCCCACCGATAGCTGTCCGCGGGCTTTCATTGCTATCTGCGACACTCCGGATCGCCAGCGCCAATGACAGAACTCATCGTATACGCGCCGGGAGCGATTCGAAATCGAATCAAACACCGCAGCACCCGTGTCTCCGTTCCACAATACTATTGACAGTTTTTCTCATTCGTCGCACGCCGAAAGATTTTCAGAAATTTTGTTGGTCGAAATCGAAAGTTTTTCCGCGAGCGGGAATCCCGCAACACGCGACGGAGTCAAATGTTACGCGATTGACATTTCCGGTTGACAAAGAACTTTCCTGCGGGGTTTGAAATCCGTCAATGGTCGCCCACAAAACCCAGATTGGGCTTGTCAAATGCGTCACATCGGATACAATTGTTCCATCAACACCACAAGTGTCGCGGGAACGAAACTCTCCAGAAGATATAGGTTGGAAAGGAAACACTGTGAAAGGAATCCCTTATTACTTATTCATGGGCGTGTTCTGTCTTATCTTGAGTTACGCTTACCCCATCATGCGTGTTTTCGTGCTTCCGGCGGGAATTGGGCTGATTGGTTGTGTCATATACCTGTGTCTAAAGGTCGATTGATATGACTTGGTCCATTCGATGGGAGGAATCCGGTCCGGCGAGACGCCTGACTTCCCCATAACCCCCGATCGTTTCACCAGAAATCCTGTGGTTTCGGTATGTTGAGGATATCCGCAACGAGCATCCGCACATTCACAGCTTCTCATCTATAGTGGTCGGATGCAATCCCTCGCCAACACGCGATTCTGCGAGCAGAACCGAACCCAGGCCTACCGGTTCGGCTGGGCAGCAGGCTTCGTTGCCGTATTCCTGTGCTTTGTCTGCTTGTCGCCTTTGAGCAGCCCGTGGGATCGATAGTACTTCAGGAAGAGGTCGTATTTTTTTCGTATCCTTGGGTGCTTGGCGGCAAACCCCTCAAGCTCTTTGCGCTTCATGAAATGCCATCGTGCAAAGCTGCCGTAGTCATCCTGGATACGAAATTTCGCGTAGCTGCACAGGAATCCCTGCCTGAGCAATTTTGGGGTCGACTTGTACAAACCGACGGCGCTGAGCGGTCGCTCCTCTTCACCCAGATACTCAAACTCGGGTCCATTGACGTCTTTCCAGCTTGAGACATCAACATGAGATCTAAGATCGTAAAGCACATTGAAGAGTGCTATGTGCAGGGTGTCCAACACGGCATCTTCATCATCGTGGACGGAAACATCAATATACGCGTCGTGTCCGTTTCTATCGAAGAAAACGGGCGTAGAGAGCCCATTGATATGAAGTGAGCAAAGAAAGCGTATGTACACGGCAGTCTTACGGGGATTTGGCTTGCACCCCGAAATTTGATCCAGGTGTTATGAGAGTTTCGAGTAGACTTTTAATCGAAAGGAATTCTCATGAAACGCAAGCGTCACACGCCACAGCAAGTGGTTCGAAAGTTACAGGAAGCTCAGGCCGCACTGGC
>JASLNT010000083.1 GCA_030745875.1 Phycisphaerae bacterium | reverse complement strand
GGGTAACCTGCTGTTCGGCAAGTTTAGGCAGAACGCGAGCAAAGTACTTGTCGAAGTAGTGACTGTAAGCCGCGTTGGAAGTCCGGTATCCCATACCGCTCTTGGCGGTCAACCACGACGGCAGGCCCCCAAAGTCGCAATCGGCTCCAACGAACGGTCCTGGACGCAGAATAACGTATAACCCGAGATCACCAGCGAGTTTCACAAAAGCCTGCACGTCGCGATCCCCGGTGAGTTCCCATTGACCTTCGACCGGCTCGTGGACATTCCATGGGACGCAAGTTGAGATGCAGTTAAGACCGGCCCGCTTGGCCTTTAGAAGTCGATCGCTCCAAAGTTCCGACGGAACACGGAAGTAGTGAATGGATCCGCTAACCAACCACACCCTCCGTCCATCCACCCAGAAACTTCGATCATCGTACGTTACACTGGCCATATCGAAACTCTCCCGGACGTCAAGGTTCCAGAAGTACCGCTTTCGTGAAGAGTTTACGCTCCGAGGCGCACCATGCAACAAAAAACCTGAGACACCGCCCCGAAAGCCGCCAATTGGCCCGTCACGCTCCGGAGCAAACAGCGTGCAACTTCAACATCCACTGCCTCCCTCTCGGCGTTGCGAGTGCATAAACCGCGTGTACACCATTGCTTCTGGTGTATTCTATCCACACACTGCAATCCAGTCGCTTGAAGCATTCGATCGCCCGGAGAAAGAGAGCATTTTTAACCGAATTCCGCCTAACTTCTTATTACACCAGTCGTAACAGCTCAGCGTACATATATTTCCGTAAACTGAGGAAATTAATGCGAAATCCATTCGATGTGCTTCAGCGGATGATTTCACTTTCACACGCCTTCCAGCCCGGCTACAATCGCGGTCCGCACAAGCCCCTGCGGTGATAAATGAAATGGTTGTAACGATGCATATTGCCAAAAAGTCCCATTGTCCTCGATCGGCAGGACGCCTTTCTGCGCTGCTGATTGTGCTTCTATCAGCTATCTCGTCAGCTCCCAGCCAACCGCCACCGGCGCCGATCATGACACTCGATGATGGAAAATTGCTCGTAAAACTGGCTCGCAGCGGGATGGTGGAATTCATCAAATCGCGAACCCCCGCCGACAAACAGACAATCGGACCGGAGATGAAACACCTTACCACCCGATTCCACCCAGCCAGCGTAACGCTGCGAAGTTCGGGCAAGCTCCTGGCCAGGAGTTTTCGGGCGGACACGAATGTTTGTCGCAGCGTACTGGCGGCTGCGTTGGACGCCATGCGAAGCAGCAATCTGCCCGATCGCGTCACCCCGGCGGTGCTGGCGGCGATGACTGTTGAAGTGGAAATCCACGGCCGCCCCCGAGCCGTATCTCCCAACGAACTTGGCGATTGCATGGTCCAGGGGCTCACCGGAGTAACGATTTCGCGCGGAACGGTCAGGGGATCCGTACTGCCGTCCACAACCTACAGTCTTGGCCTCACCGCAGACCAGACACGCATGACATGCCTGGCGAAGTTGCCCAAAACACGCAAGAAGTCCGCCAGGACAGACGCATGGTCGATATTCAGTTCCAAGCATTATGTGGGTTATCCCGACGCGACGGTCGTCCAGTTGTTCAGGGGTAAGATCCTCATACCGCCTCAGGGGCTAACCGCCGAAATATTCTCAGACTCAGCGGCCGCAGCGGGCTTGTTCCTGATAAACGGTCAAGGCTCTGATGGGGCGTATGCCTCGCCGAATCGCAAGGCCGCAATCCATGAACACCTCTATGCAACCTATGCTATGGCGAAACTGTCGAGGCGAAACAAAAGCAAACTATTCTCGGCAAGCGTAAACCGCGCGTTAGCGTATGCGGCCCGGTTCGTGCTGGCCGATGACAAACAGGCCAGAGTCCTCGCCAAGTCAGCCAAAGGCCGGACCACCGAGAATCCCACTCGCGCAACGGCGTGGCTGCTGCTTGCGATCTCTGAACTTCCCCCGGATCCCGCCAACAAGAAGCTCGCCGAAAAACTCGCTCGGGCGTTGCAGCAGGATGTTGTTTCAGTTGTTGGGCCCGATCACGGGCTCGCTACTCCGGGGCAATTGCTGGATTGGAGCGCGGCGCTGCTGGCGCTGCGGAGGAGCCTTCCCAAGAACGAACGCACAACCAAGCTGCTGGCGCCCCTGCGTGAAACGATGCAGGCGTGGTCAAAGAGCGGACAGAAGCTCAGCCCGCTGGTGTTCCGCGGGACCGGGGGCATGACCGCCCTGCCGAAATGGCGACAGATTGATGACTCCGATCTGCCCGATCGACGCGGCGGGTTCGTCTCATCGCGCACAGAGCCAACCACGTTCGATACGGCTATGGCGGCAGTGTGCCTGGCCGAATCCGTCGAATCCGGAGCAGTAGCCCGCGAAGACAAAGCCTCCATCAGTAAGCAAGTTCTCCGAGCCAGGCAGTTCTGCTGCCAGATGCTCTACAGGAGCCCCGAAGCCTGGTGGGCGGGCAAGCCTGCGAAAATGATCGGCGGGATTCGTGTGTCTCCTTCGTCGGCGTCGGTAAACCTGGAAGCCTGCGCCGCTGCGATAGAAGCATTCCTGCTGGAATAACATTCGTCGACGACACGGAAATCGACGGCGGTGTTTAAGATGGTTACTTCCTGCTTGACAGCAGCCTAGCCCCCACGCTACTATCGCGCAGTCTATGTGGAATTCGACGCCTTCAATATGGAATGGATATATGCCCATGCGAACGACTGCCATGTTGCGAATCTCGATAGTTGCCCTTGTTTTTGGGGCATTGGCCCCGCCTGCGGCGCACGGAGCCCCTGAGCCCAAACCGATCAGTATTGCTTCGGCTAACCTCAAGGCCGGTCTGACCCAGAGCGACATTAAACAGGTCCGTACCCATGCTGAGTACTGGGTCGCGGAGTTGGCGGCCGCCGAGCGGGCCGAGGGCGTATACAACGCCCGTGAGGGAATCCTCGCCGACTACAACAAATACGGAGACAGCCTCCGCTACAAGGTGGAGTTCGCCCGCAGCACCGCAGCAGTAGTTCCCACGACGCTGGCGGCCCTGTCTCAGAACGACAGGCTGAAGGCCCAGAAAGAGATCAACTTCGCAATTGTAATCTCCAAGATGCCGCAGTTGACGGCCATCAGCGCGATGGACGTTCTGGTCAAGCACGCGAATCCAGGTGTGCGATTCCTTGGTTGGCAAGGTTACAAGGGTGTTCGCGACGATGCAATCCGCGGAGGCGGAGCGGGCGTCAAGACACTCCAGGCCGCCCTGCAGAGGCACGCGGGAACCGAGCCCAGCCCGCTCGTTGCGGCGGTCATAGTCGATGTTATGCGTCTCGATACAAGAGACTTGAAGAGCAAGACATTCCAGAAAGCATTTGACCTCAATTTCAACACATTGATTGTCATGCAGAAGACCACCTGCAGCCGCCTGGCCGCCGGCGACGCCGATTGGGCTCGTCCCTGCATCGCCGCCCTGCCGATCCTGCGCGACGCCAATGAGTTCTACAAACCCGACAACAAGAAAACCGCCGCGATTCTCCAGCAGTTGATAAACGTCGCCCAAGCCGGAGCCAAAGCATACGCCGCCGCCGGAGGAACAGGCCCGAAAGCCTTCCAGTGCGTCCCGCTGCTGCTGCAGGTCGAACCGATTATCGGTTCAATTTCAAACGACAGCGGAAGGGACATCCGCGACCCGCTGCTTGACAAGAAGAAAGGCGACGTCGAAAAGGCCACCGCGATTCGACGCGGCGTACTCGAGTGGATCGACAGGCTGGAGGAATTGGGCGTCAAGACGCCCGTATTCGCTCCGATCAAGAAACCCTCGCCGACCACCCAACCGGCAAAAACCACCGCCTGAGCGAGACACTCCCCAGGCCCGGACCAAACCGCACTCAAACCGGTAAAACACTATGAAGTGGTTCTACATAATCTCCGTGGTAGTCACTGCCGCGCTGATCGCATCGCCTTTTTGGCTTTTGGATAGTGAAAACACTTCGAATCTCAAGGACCGAATCGTCCAATACAACATCTACTCCTCCAAGGTCAATTCTATAGATGCTGTGACCTGCGGGGACACTACGTCCGCTGCAATACAGGGCAATTTCTACGAAGGCCTGTACACCTACCATTATCTCAAACGCCCGCCTGAAGTCATCCCCGAACTGGCCGACGGAATGCCCGAGATATCCGCCGACGGGATGACGTACACCATCAAGATCAAGAAAGGCGTTCAGTACTTTCGCAATCCCTGCTTCGGCGTGGAAACCGGCAAAGATGGGAAGCCCCAGACCGACGAGAACGGGAAGATAGTCTACAAAACACGAGCAGTTGAGGCCGAAGATTTCGTCCTGACGTTCAAACGCGTCGCCGACCAGCACATTAGCACAAGACTGTCGTTGGCTTTCGTCAAGGACAAACTCCTGGGGCTTACAGACTACCGCAGCAGGACTCGCAACTACGCATCGGGCGACTTCTCGCGATACGAGAAGGAAGACTTGCCCGGAGTTGTGGCGTTGGACGATCACACACTCCAGTTCAGATTGGCCAAGCCCTTCCCCCAATTACTCTACGTGCTGGCGATGCAGTCTTACGCACCGACGCCGAAGGAAGTCATTTCGTACCACCTGGCTACCAAGGACGACGGCCAGGGCGGGCGGAAGCCAATCCCGATGAAGGAGCGGTCCCCGGAGATTCTCAATCCCGAGGAGGTGGTTGGCACGGGGGCGTTCATGCTGACCGAGTGGGTCAAAGGCAGCAAGATAACCGTCGAGCGCCATCCCGAGTACCGTGACGTATACTACCCCAGTGAGGGCGCCCCGGGCGACCGCGAAATGGGCCTGCTGAAAGACGCCGGAAAAAAACTCCCGTTCACCGACGTAAGGCAGTTGATCTGCGTAACCGAGCCAAACCCGCAGTGGATGCTGTTTGAGAAAAAACAGCGGGACTACGCTTTGATACCGCCCCAGGTGTTCGAAACCGTAGTATCACCGTCCAGTGACCTCATGGACAAGTATAGAAAGCAGGGAATCACCCTCCGGAAATACCCCTACCCCGCGATCTACTGGATAGCGTTCAACTTGGAAGACAAGGTCGTGGGGACCTCGAAGACTCTGCGGCAGGGCCTCTACCTTTCTTTCGACGTTGAAGAATACATCAAGAGTGTCTGGAATGGGCGAGGCAAACGCGGATTGAACATCATCCCCAGCACATTCAGGGGACACAAAGAAGCCGGACGAGGCCCATACGCACATTATGACATTGAGGCCGCGAAGAAGAAGATCGCCCAAGCCAAGAAAGAACTCGTCGCCGCCGGTGTCATTGGGCCCGGCGAAGACATCCCCACTATCACTCTCGATCTGGGCGGACGAGATGAAACGGTGCGGCGCATTGCCCAATTCATCAAGGGCGAGTTCCGCAAAGTCGGGGTCAGAGTCAAGATCGAACTAAACGACTGGCCGACACTCCTGGGCAAGATAAACAACAAGCGGTTCCAGGCATGTACGCTGGGATGGCACGCCGATTATCCGGACGCTGAGAACTTCCTCCAGAACTTCTACTCTCCCAATATCGACCTGAACACCAATTACGTCAACTACGTTAACAAGGAGTTCGACCGCCTGTTTGAGGAATCCAGCAAGTATCCCGATGTTGAAAAACGCGTGCCTCTCTACGCAAAAATGGCCCAGATGATCGCCGAAGACGTGCCGGTCATGCTGCTGCTCGAACCGGTTACGTACGTGCTGCTCAGGCCGTGGACGCACAACTTCAAATACCACCCGATCGCCTACGGACTAGGCAAGTATACGAGGGTGGATGTCGAGATGCGAGTCAAAGCCGGAGGACGCAGATGATAGCGTATATCCTGCGAAGGCTTGGATGGAGCATACTGACAGTGTTCGGCGTAATGCTGATTACCTTCATGCTGTTCCGCGCCATGCCAGGCGATATCGCCGCCGCTCACATCGGGCAGAAGGCCAACCAGCAGGCCCGGGCCGATTGGCTCTACAAACACGGATACGATCGCCCGACGATGGTGAACCGGCACAGACGCCTGCTCATCGTAGACAAGACAAGCGGCGCCGACCCCCTGGGCGCCAAAGACGACAAGGACGCAGGTTCGCTAGCCGCCGACGCACTTGCTTTGTTCGGCGAAAAACCCGAGATCAAGGACGGCAAGAGCGGCGAAATCACCAGATTGCTGGGACGATTCGTAAAGAATCTCAGCGTAGAATCCCCCCTGCATGAACTGACTGACGGACGCCCTCTGGGCAAGGTGAGCGAAAAACCCGAGCCGACAACTCAGCCGACGACCAAACCGGCCCCGGTCAACGGCCCGGTGATACTGTTCTCGTTGCGTGACGGATCCGAACTGAAAATCGACCTGACGGAACTGTCGCTGACGGAACTCAAGGAAGACATACCCTCGATAAGAGACGTCATCGCTGATGCGGTCAACAAGATCGTCAAGAAGGAAGTCTCAACCGTCGAGGAGCTGGGCTGGGACGATATCGACTGGATCGATCTGATGCTTACCGTCCCGATCAAGAAAAGCAGGATTATAGCCCGCCCTGATGCAACGTGCGGCGATCTGATAGACCTGATAAACAACCACCCTGACAACAAGGGAAGAATAACCGCCGGAATCACTGAATGGGGCTGGACAGACCTTTTCGATTCGCAGCTTACCGATCACATGGTCAAGTCTGTCACGTTCCAGGCCAGTAGCCTGATTCTCAAAAAGAAACTCACCGCGATTATCGCCCAACGCGCCCCGGCCAGTCTGGCCCTTACAATTCCGGCGATGGCGGCCGGCTGGTTCCTGGCTATGATCATTTCGTCGTTCGTAGCCTACTATCGGGGAACAATACTCGACAAGGTTGGAGTATTCCTGAGCGTGCTGGGCATGTGCATACCATTCCTGGCGTTCATGATCTACGGGCAATGGTTAATGTTCACCATTGCCCCGAAGCGAGCTTACGGCCTGGCCTACAAATCAAATGTTTACCTTCCTATTGCGATCATGGTAATCGCAGGACTCGGCGCGTCGGTCCGTTTCTACCGAACGGTAATCCTGGACCAGGTCCACCAGGACTACGTGCGAACCGCACGCGCCAAAGGCGCTTCGCTTCCAACGGTGCTGTTCAAACACGTCCTGAAAAACTGCATGCTCCCGATCCTGACTAATCTGATCCTGTCGCTGCCCTACCTGATTATGGGCAGCCTGCTGGTCGAAACGTATTTCGGAATTCCCGGACTGGGCGACCTGCTCCTGACGTCCATCAACGGGCGCGACGAACCTGTGGTCAACGCGATGGTGTTCCTTACGGCCATCGTCTACACCTCAGGCGTACTGCTCACCGACATCAGTTACGCGGTATTCGACCCGAGGATCCGTCTGACATAACGATATGACCCAAAACACGACAACCCAACCGACAGATCGACTCCCGCCCGGGCGGAGTCTCTGGAGCGATGCGCGTAGACGAATCCTCCACGACCGATGGGCCATGGTCTGCCTGGGCATAATCGTTCTGTACACACTGGTGGCGATCGGGGGACTTTGCTACGAACTGGCCGCCGAACGTTATGACGACGTCAAGACGTTTGAGGAAATGACCGACTACAACAACACGAATCGGGCGCCGACGCTCGAAAGCCCCGGGCTTTATTTCGGCACAGACTGGGCGGGCAAAAGCGTGTTGTACAAAACGCTTCTGGGCGTAAAAGTTTCCCTCACCGTCGGCTTCATGGCCAACATAATCGCCATCCCGCTGGGAGTAGTCCTCGGAGCCCTGGCGGGATTCTACGGTAAGTGGATCGACACTCTAGTAGTATGGCTGTTCTCGACGCTGGCGAGCATTCCGGGGATAATGCTGCTGATTGCAATACGGTACGCCTTCCAGGAGGCTCCGCCCGTGCTGGGAATGGATCTCAACGGCGTTGCGGGCGTTTGCATCGCCCTTGGCGTGGTCTCGTGGATCGGAACCTGCCGCCTCGTTCGAGCAGAGGTCTTGAAGATCCGCGAACTGGACTACGTGATTGCCGCTCGGGCTATCGGAACGCCCAAGTTCATCATCATACTTCGTCACGTGATCCCCAACGTGCTGCACCTGGCGATCATCAACTTCTCACTGGGTTTCGTCTGGGCGGTGAAGTCTGAGGTGATTTTGAGCTATCTTGGCCTGGGCGTGCCCGTAGGCGTTCCGAGTTGGGGCAACATGATCAACGCCGCCCGAACAGACCTGTTCATGGGACGATGGTGGGAGCTTACCTCCGCTGTCGGCGCGATGTTCTTCCTGGTCCTGGCGCTGAATATCTTCGGCGACCGCCTCAGAGACGCACTCGACCCAAAACTGCGAAACGTATGAGTTCAAACGGAACATTACTGCAAGTTCGCGACCTGCGAACGTACTTCAGCACCGAAGACGGGCTCGTCAAGGCCGTCGACGGCGTGAGCTTCTCGATCGACTCGGGCGAGACTTTTGCGATTGTCGGAGAGTCCGGGTGCGGTAAGAGTGTGACGGCCTTTTCAGTAATGGGCATCGTTCCAAGCCCGCCGGGCAGAGTCGTCGGAGGCTCAATTCATTTCGAAGGCGCCAACCTGCTGGACTACTCTGAAAAGCAAATGCGACAGGTCCGCGGCGGGCAAATATCCATGGTCTTCCAGGAACCGATGAGCAGCCTCAACCCCGTATTCACCTGCGGCAACCAGATAGTCGAAGCGATCAACCTGCACCAGAAGGTCCGCGGCGCCGAAGCCGATCAGTTGGCAATCGAAATGCTGGACAAAGTCGGCATTCCCGCACCGGACCAGAGATTCAGGGAGTATCCCCACCAGATGTCAGGCGGTATGAAGCAGCGGGTGATGATCGCGATGGCCCTGTCGTGCAACCCCAAACTCCTGATCGCCGACGAGCCCACAACCGCTCTGGACGTGACCATACAGGCCCAGATACTCGACCTTGTAAAGGACATCCAGGAGGATTCTGATCTCGCGGTGCTGCTTATCACGCACGACTTGGCGGTGGTCGCTGAGACGGCCCATCGCGTCGGAGTAATGTACGCTTCAAAAATGGTCGAAACGACCGACGTGACCAGCCTGTTCAACGATCCGCTGCATCCCTACACACAAGGCCTGTTCCGCTCCCTGCCCCGTCTGGGCACGCGGACGGCGCGACTTGAAACAATCGCGGGCAACGTGCCCAATCCGCTGAACTTCCCCACGGGATGCAAATTCCACCCACGATGCCACGTGGGCAACTCGCTGCAACGCTGCCAGACCGAAGAACCGGCCCTGAAGCAAGTGCGGCCGGGCCACTGGTGCGCCTGCTGGGAATGCCCGGGCTACAACGATACACCACCGCCCACACCCGCCGGGACTGACGTTTCAGGCGATTAAGAGCGATACGCCAATGCAGGATAACACGAACAATACGCTACTGACAGTCGCCGGACTCAAAACGCATTTCCCGGTGCGGGGCGGACTTCTGTCGCGAACGAAAGCCTGGGTCAAAGCCGTAGACGGCGTGGACCTGGCCGTGCAACGCGGCAAGACGCTCGGGCTCGTTGGTGAGAGCGGTTCGGGCAAGACTACAGTCGGAAGAACCCTCCTGCGATTGATTCCCCAAACCGGCGGTAAGGTTGTTTTCGATGGGCGGGATGTCTTCTCGCTGACCAACTCGGAGATGCGCGTCGTACGCAAACGCATGCAGATCATCTTCCAGGACCCCGTAGGTTCGCTGAACCCGCGGATGACAGTGGGCAATATCGTCGGCGAACCGCTGAAAGTTCACTCGTCGATGACTCGCACCGAGCGACGGACCGAAGTCGGGCGCCTCCTGGAACGCGTTGGCCTGGCCGCAGGATACGCACGCAGGTACCCCCATGAGTTCTCCGGCGGGCAGAGGCAGCGAATTGGAATCGCTCGCGCACTGGCGCCCAAACCGGATTTCATTGTCTGCGACGAACCGGTAAGCGCTCTGGATGTATCGATCCAGGCGCAGATACTCAATCTCCTTTCAGATCTTCAGGACGAGTTGGGATTGTCGTATCTGTTCATCGCTCACAACCTGGCGGTCGTGGAGCATTTCGCCCACCAGGTGGCGGTAATGTACCTCGGCAAGATTGTTGAAGTCGCCGACCGCGACGATTTGTACAACAATCCGACCCACCCGTATACCAAGGCGTTGCTATCGGCCGTGCCGCGACCCGAACCGAATCCGGACCGCGAACGAATCCGTCTGCCCGGTGAAGTGCCCAGCCCGATCAACCCGCCCAGCGGGTGCGCGTTTTACCCCCGTTGCCCGCTTACCCGCCAGCGGGCCGAGGAACTGGGCTCCAGTGAAAGACACACCGTGGTCGTCGACGGACAGGCCGCGCCGGTCGTCAGGCGATGCACCATAGACGTCCCCACCCTCAAACCGACCGCAGACGACGCCTCCCACTGCCACGCCTGCCTGCTCCAGCAGGACTGAAATGAGCACTCCGCTTCGCATCCTGCTTTGTCGCTGCTCGCAGGCCCATAAGGTCGACCAGGGCGCCTCAGACCAAATTCTCCGTTCGCTGTCGAAATGTGAATCTCTCGTGACAGTCGCCGATGATCTCTGCGGTCTTGCCGCCGCTGGCGACCCCCTGCTGGCTGAAATCGCCGCCGCGCCGAGATCCGCGGTAATTGCATGTCACACACGCGCCATTCGATGGTTGTTCGCCGCAGCAGGACATCCGCTCGACGAATCCAGAACATCCCTGTACTCGCTACGCCGCCTAAACGCACAGGACATCCTCGCCGCCCTAAACGCGGAGCCCGCCCCGGACGGCGCCGAAAACCAGATCGACACAGTCGTCCACGACACCGATTGGCCGCCATGGTTCCCGGTAATCGATCGCGACAGATGCGTTGATTGTCTCCAGTGTCTGAACTTCTGCCTGTTCGGAACGTTCACGCTCTCGCCCGACAAGAAGGCCATCGTATCCAAACCCGCCGCGTGCAAGAATCTATGTCCCGCCTGCGCCAGAATCTGCCCGAAATCCGCAATTATCTTCCCAAAATACGATCAGGCCCCGATCGACGGCGATGATGTGCCCGAGGATTCCAATGGTCCAGCCGTTGACCTCGACGCCCTCAAGCGGGGCGATGTCTACGACCGCCTTCGCAAGCGGTCCGCCGGTCAACGATTCTCGCCCACACGAGATGACGACGCGACGCCCCCACCGGTTGATCCGGCCGACCGCCTGGGAGTCCCGCCTGAAGTGCTCGCGGCGATGTCGCCCGATGAACTTCGCAAGATTTGCGACCGCGCTTCGCAATGCCAAGCGCCCGGATGCTCGTGCAACACCCAGAGCGAAAACAATGACGAGGAATCCAACACAGATGCAGACTGACTCCTCCAATCCTCGCCGTCCCGCCGTTGTCCTGGTGGCCGACCGCACACTCAGCGCAAGGTACAAAGTGCTGTTCGAGGGCATTTTCGCGACGATGCAGACCTCCAAGGCGCCGCAAATCGCTATGCGGCATCTCCTGTCGCCGAAGATGTCCGTCGACCCGGCGGGTCGCGCACTGGCCGCCCCGCTGGGGCTCCGGCGCGTCCAGGCCGCCATTCTCGACCAGACCGACCTGGGACCCGATGACGTTGTCTGCACGACTCCGGAAGCCCTCGGAGGACTGCTGGGCCCGTGGACGAAGGTCGTCGGCGTCAGTTCGTCAGATCCGCTCGGACAGGGAATGAGCAACACCACCACGACAGCGTTCTGGAGCGGTGAACTGTACACGGCCCGATGGACCAGGCGGATGATGCACGCCGTAAAAGCCGCCAAAGCAAAATACGACTTTACCGTAGTCGCCGGAGGCGCCGGAGCCTGGCAGTGGGCTCGCAACGAAGAAGCGGTCAAATCGCAGGGCATTGACGTCGTCTTCGAGGGCTACTTCGAGCAGATTGGACCGCAGATGGTTCGCGACATCGTAGACGGCCGCACCGTTGAGCCGCATGTCGTCGCCGAAGGCACATCCGCCAACCGGATCCGCCCCATCACCGGAGCATCCATGCTGGGTATTGTCGAACTGTCGCGCGGCTGTGGAAACGGATGCGGATTCTGCACGATGGGCAAGGTCAAGATGGATCACCTGCCTCACGAGACAATTCTGGCCGACCTGCAGACAAATGTGTCGGCCGGTTTTACGTCCGTAGTCAGCGGCAGCGAGGATTTCTTCCGATACGGCGCCGTCAGCGGGAAGGTGAACTTCGAAGCCCTTCGCAGCCTGCTGGAGGAAATGCGGCGGATCGATGGCCTGGGTTTCATGCAGATCGACCATGGCAACATCTCGTCGGTGCTGCAGTACGAAGACGATCAACTCCGCGAAATCCGCCGTCTTCTGACCTGGTCGCGCCCCTCGGAATACCTCTGGGTGAATATGGGCGTCGAGTCCGCCAATGGGAATCTGGTGGCGGCAAACGGGTCGGGCAAGATGGCGCCGTACGACCCTGGCGACTGGGGCGACATGGTCCGCAAAGCCGCCGACAAGATGATCCGCACGGGTTTCTATCCGGTATTCAGCGTAGTTCTGGGCCTGCCGGGCGAAACACCCGACGACGTAGCAGACACTCTGCAACTCGTTAAGGATCTGGTGGCCAAGAACGTGGTGATATTCCCGATATTCTACGAACCCCAGACCGCCTCGAACGAAGCGTTTTCCGTATCGGCCATGACCGCCGATCACCTCGAACTATACACCGTCTGCTACGAAAACAACTTCAAGCGAGTCCCGGATCTTTTCTGGGACAACCAACGGGCCGGCGGGGTAAGTTGGTTCAAGCGAGCACTGCTCCAGTTGCTCGGCAAGACCGAAGTGAGAGCCTGGCGGAAGAACTTCCGCCGCATCGCAAAACAGATCGCCGCACGAAACGGGGAGGCCGGTAAGTGATCTCTTACACTTGTCCAAGATGCCAGGGTACGATGACTTCGCCCGAGGACATGATCGGCAAGCACGACAGGTGCCCCAATTGCGGGACGCTCACCGTCGTCCCTCGCTCCCGCCCGCAGGCGGTCACCCAGCAGCAAGCCGGACAATCTGAAACGTTCAAACCAGTGATGAATATCACCGAAATGCGAATAAGCCCAGCGAAGATATTTGGAGTCGCGGGGATCGTCATAGGCGTCATCGCGTGCCTGACATTGTGGTATCCGATCCCTTACCTGCCGACCGTCCTGATCGGTGTGATCGGTATCGCCTCAGCCGCCATGTCCCGCGTCGCATCACGACGCAGTTGGAAGAAGAATGTAGAACTTCCGTTCCTGGGCGTCGCGATTTGCGGGGTGGCGATATACTTCTCGCTGTTCTCGGGCGATCGCACGGACGCGACTCCGGAACCTCCCGCAGAGCCCGCACGACCGGCCCCCGCCCCCGCAACAAGACCGGCGCCGGTCGCCCCGCCCGCCGCTGTTCTGCCGATCGGCGTCGGACGCCAATGGGACGACCGTTCCCTGAAGGTGCTCGCCGTGAAGATCGATTACGTACCGCTCAGCAGCGTCACTGGCAACAAGCGAAGCCAGGACAAGTTCCTCATGATCTCCATCGAGGCGTCGAACACTTCGACTCGCCCCGACCAATATCGACAGATCACCTACATCACGCTCCGCGGTGACGCGTCATCGAGGGAGCGCACGTTCGCCTCGCTAAGCGATGCGAACGACATTTTCTACAATCGCGTGGACTTCGGACCGGACACGCATCCTTCTGGAGGCGTCGCCCTATCGGCGCCGTTGGGGCCTGGAAAGACAATCCGAGATATACTTATCTTTGAACTGCCGGATGCGTCGGCTGGTCCCTATCGCCTTGAACTCCCCCTGCGAAATCTGGGCGGGGTCGGGCTGGCGGCTTGGGAAATTCCCGAGTCGGCATTGCGTTGACTCTGGATGCGGCGACAACTGGCAATCGCTGGCGAACCCACGCCCCAGATAACCAATGAGATCCAGGATTTGCTTGGCTTTGCAGAGCTTATAGTATTATAATTTGTATTACCCATGCATGATTCGGCTGACAGATCGATGCAGAGTAGCGGCCCGGGCGATGTGGGTCGCGCTGTCCCTTTGCGGAAGGCTGTGCGCAATGTTTTGCGACAGGCGGCTGATGATTTTGCTGTCGAGCGAAAACTCACCGCACCCCTGTCGCTCGACCAACTCCGCAGTTGCGCCGATGAACTGCTTGCAAAAACGCAGCAGGAAGACGAGTACCGCGACTTCCTGGCGATCCTTATCCATAACGCAACATGGCGAAGCACCGTAGCATCCATACCCTTCGACCGCCGACTACTCCTGCTGCCGCAATGCCTGCGACATTCTGACGATTGTGAAGGTCACCTTGATGATATCGGTCTGGTCTGCAGCCGCTGCGGACGATGCGATATCGCCGAACTCCAGAACGAGGCCGAAGAACTCGGATATGCAATGCTGGTGGCGGAGGGCTCGCCGGTGGTTATGAGCCTGATAGAATCCGGGCAGGTCCAGGCGATCATTGGCGTCAGTTGCATGTCTATGCTCGAGAAGGTCTTCCCCTACATGGAATCCGGCGCCGTACCGGGCTTGGCGATTCCGCTACTGGGTGACGGCTGCTGCGACACGACAGTTGACACCGCCTGGGTCCACGAGGCGATTACCTGCTCGAGTGAAAGCGAATCGGCGCGACAGGACCTGCAATCACTGCGGGACACAGTTGACTCCTGGTTCACCATCGAGGCGCTTTCAACACGGATGGGAGCCCCCACCGACCGCACAGAACAGATCGCCCACAACTGGCTGGCCGGTTCCGGCAAGCGATGGAGACCTTTCCTGGCTGCGGGAGTTTACCAGGCAATTACGGGCGCCGCGCTTGGTGATTTGCCCGAGGGATTGGCTTGGTCGGGCGTTGCAGTCGAATGTTTCCACAAGGCTTCGCTGATCCACGACGATATTGAAGACCACGACTCCACCCGCTACGGCCGCCCCACCGTCCACGAAGAACACGGTGTGGAGATCGCGATCAACGCAGGCGACCTGCTGATCGGCGAGGGATACCGCCTGTTGTCCGAAGCCGACGTTTCGGACAGTCAGCGAGTACGAATGATGCAGGTGGCGTCGGCGGGTCACAGAACGCTCTGCCTCGGTCAAGGCGCCGAACTGGTTTGGGCGCGCGATCCGATAACACTCACGCCCGAGCAGGTGATCGAGATATTCGCCCAAAAGACGGCTCCGGCGTTCGACGTAGCGCTCCAGATCGGCGCGATATGCGCCGGCGGGGACGACAAACTCACTGGCGTACTGCACCAGTTCAGCCGCGCGTTGGGCATAGCCTATCAGATACACGACGATATCGACGATCATCTAACGGCATCGGACGATTCGCGGGACGAGCACTTGTGCCCAAATATCCTCAATGCCCTGGCCGACGCCGCCAAAACGCCCCCCCTGCAGGCCGCAACCGACCTGCTCGAGCAATACAAAACGACCGCCATCGAGTGCCTCGACTCTCTGACCAACTCAGACCTCAAGGCGCTGCTGCGACGGATGGTGGGCAAGATCTTCTGCGACTTCGAGATCATGAGCTGCTGCGATGACGATCCGTCAAGAAATGCTGACAGCCGCAAAACGCTCGGCGAATCTGCTGGGTGAATCGACCTCGCTGGTCGTCAGCTTTGTCACCGGCCAACTCACTCCGGCGGGAGGATTCCGCGGACGAGCGGACCAACCGGACCTCTATTACACGCTCTTCGCCCTGGAGTCTCTGATCGCACTTGACGCCCGCCTGCCGAAAGACGCTGTAGAACCGTGGATGGCGTCGTTCGGCGGTGGCTCGGATCTGGACTTGGTGCACATGGCGTGCTTGGTGCGATGCGGCGCGGCGCTGGGGCTAACCGGAGACGCCCAGGCCATAGTCAGCCGTATCGAAGCGTACCGCAGCGATGACGGAGCCTATGCTGAAAGCCCCGCCCAAGTTACGGGCACAGCGTACGGGTGCTTCTTGGCGTTGGGAGCATATCAGGACATCGGAACAGCATTGAGCGATCCTGATGCAATGGCGAACGCTTTGGCGAACCTCCAAAGGCCAGAAGGCGGATTTGGAAATTCCACGGAGATTCCGGGCGCATCGGCCCCGGCTACAGCGGCGGCGATGACAACCTTGCGACATCTTGGGCAACCAACGAACCAAGCCGCCTGCACATGGCTTGCCGAACAGATCGGACCTGATGGAGGAATGGGAGCGTGGGGCGGCGCGCCCATGGCGGATCTGCTTTCTACGGCCGTCAGTCTGCACGCATTGGAACATTGCGGGGCGAATCTTGACAATGTCCGCCAGCGATGCCTGGACTTCTGCGACTCCCTCTGGTCGTCCCGCGGCGGATTCCGGGGCCACGAAGGGGATGAGACACTCGACTGCGAATACACATTCTACGGCCTGCTGGCGTTGGGGAATCTGGCGTAATGATTGAGGCTGTCAAGACAACACTGGCGGCGGCCGTAAACGGACTCATGGCATTGCGCGAGACCAGCGGCGGATGGGCCGGACAACTGTCAAGCAGCGCCCTATCGACCGCCACCGCAGTGCGGGCCCTGGCAAGCGTTGATCCCAATGCTCACGGGCAGTTGATCTCCAATGGACGCAAATGGCTTGTCGACCATGTGAATGAAGACGGAGCCTGGGGCGATACTCCACAAAGCCAGAGCAACCTTCCGACGACACTGCTGGTCTGGTCGGCGCTCGAGGTCGAGCCATCAGATGTGATCGCGCGAGCAGAAAGCTGGCTGACCGACCGCATAGGCTCGCTCCAACCGAAGCAAATCGCCGCCTCACTGGCGGATATCTACGGAGCCGACCGAACATTCGCCGCCCCAATCCTGACTATGTGCGCCATTGGCGGACGCCTGGGCGACGAACCCGAAGCGTGGGACCTTGTACCACCGCTCCCGTTTGAACTCGCGACACTTCCACATAAGAGCTTCAGTTTCCTCGGAATGCCCGTGGTCAGCTACGCCCTTCCGGCGCTGATAGCGATCGGTCAGGTGCGCCATTTCCATCGCCCGTCGCGAAACCCGGCGGTAAGGCTGGTTCGACATCTCGCTCGCCACCGCACGCTGAAGAAGCTTCGAGCGATCCAACCGATGGGCGGCGGGTACCTCGAAGCGGCGCCGATTACTTCGTTCGTGGCGATGTCGCTGGCGTCAGCTGGGCTGAACGATCATCCCGTGACAACATCCTGCGTCGATTTCCTTACATCAACCGTACGTCCGGACGGTTCATGGCCGATCGACACTAACCTGTCCACGTGGGTGACCACGCTGTCAGTGAACGCTCTCTGCATCGGAGCTCCTCTGGGCGACGAAGAGACCCGGACCATCACTGACTGGCTTATGGACCAGCATTACACGGCGGTTCACCCATACACGCACGCGGCGCCCGGCGGATGGGCATGGAGCCCCCTATCCGGCGCGGTTCCCGACGCCGACGACACCGCCGGAGCCATGATAGCACTGCACAACTTGTCCCCCGAGGCGCCTGAAGTCGTCAAAGCAGCGGCGGCCGGCGCCAAGTGGCTGGTCGATCTGCAGAATCGCGACGGCGGGATACCAACGTTCTGTCGCGGATGGGGCAAACTGCCGTTCGACCACAGTTGCCCGGACATCACCGCTCACGCCCTGGGAGCATGGGGCGTATGGCGGAGGAGTTTCGACCGCCAGCTGACCGCCAAGATCAAACGAGCATCAGCGCGAGCGGTTGAGTATCTCGCCGGCCAGCAGCGTGACAACGGATCGTGGCGCCCGCTCTGGTTCGGTAATGAGGAATCGCCCGACCAGGCCAACCCCACCTACGGAACCGCTCGCGTGCTTTCCGGGCTCAGTCAGACGGATGTCGAAATACCCTCCGACATGATCGCCCGAGCAATCGAGTGGTTGACCACCGCACAGAACGATGACGGCGGATGGGGAGGTGACAAATCGGTCGAGTCGTCGATAGAAGAAACCGCTCTAGCAGTTGATGCTCTGCTTTGCTCCGGTTCGGGGGCGGACGCTGTCAGGAACGGCGCGGCGTGGTTGGTCGAACATACGGAGCAGGGAACCAGGCTCCCGCCGGCGCCAATTGGTCTGTATTTCGCCAAGCTGTGGTACTACGAGGAGTTGTATCCGAGGATATTCACGGTGTCGGCGTTGAACAGATTTCTTGCCAAATGCGCCGTCATACCCGAAAATCAGTAGCAAACAATCGGCAGGATTAAGGAGTCGAATATGGCCCAGGACATGCAGCAACTCTACAATGAACGCCTGAATCGCTACACGACGGCGATGAGAAACGGGAAGCCCGACATGGTCCCTATCCGACCGTTCGTCGCTGAGTTCACCGCGAAATACGCCGGATTCACCTGCCAGGAAGTCACCCACGATTACAACAAGGCGTTCGAAGCCGCACGCATATGCGCCGCCGATTTCGACTGGGACGCAGTCGTGGGCAATATGGTCTACGTCTGGACGGGCCTTACCCAGGCGGTCGGGCTGAACTACTACGCTGCGCCCGGTATCGACATAGACAAGAACACGGGCTTTCAATATCTCGAACCGCCCGAAGGTCAGGCCTTCATGGCCGCCGACGAATACGACGCCCTCATAGACGATCCCACGGGCTTCCTCTACAACGTATGGCTGCCGCGAGTCTGCAACGATGTAGTCGCCCCTGGGCAACCGTCGACCTATCGCAACAACTTGTCATTCGTAAAGGGCGGCATGGCGATGATGCAGTACTTCACCGCATTCGGGGGACAGGCTCAACAGTTGCGCGAAGAGTCCGGGACGGTGTCGGCGATAGCGGGGATTCTGAAGGCCCCGCTGGACATACTCGCCGACAAGCTTCGCGGATATCTTGGGCTGATAACCGATCTGGTCGAACGCCCGAAGAAAGTGCTCGCCGCTTGCGAGGCCCTTGCCCCGCACTTGCTGGCGGTGGCGATGGGCAGCAGCGACCCAACCGGAACAGTTCCGATCGGTCACTGGATGCACCGCAGTTGCGTACCATTCATTTCGCCCGACCAGTTCGCCGAATTTCACTGGCCGACGCTTAAACCGATCATACAGGAACTATGGAGCGCCGGGCGCCAGACGCTCTTCTACGCCGAAGGCAACTGGAACCACCATCTCGACAGCTTCGCCGAACTGCCCGACACGTCGATCGTGTATCACGTGGACAATGCGGACATATTCGAAGTGCATGACAAGATCGGACACAAATTCTGCCTCTCAGGCGGAATCCCCACGTCGTTGCTGGCCCACGGAACGGCCGATCAGGTGCGCGAAGTGGTCAAGAAGGTAATCGAAGGCGTGGCACAAGACGGCGGATACATACTCGACGCAAGCGCAATCGTCCAGAACGCCGCCACCGTAGAAAACATGAAGGCCATGACTGATGCGGCCCGCGAATACGGCGGTTACTCATCCAGTTCGTCACCGCCAAGCGCCGGACAGGCGCAGGCCAGCGGAATAGACAACCCCGACTGGGCGAGATCGTCCGTCGCACCGGGCGTTTGCGTTCCATGGGACCAGAAGAAGACCGAACTGCCCGAGATATCAGGGGATGAGGCGCTGGTCAGGACGATCTGGGAGAACGTAGACGCTCTGGGCAACATGTATATATGGCAGTGCCTGTTGTCTTTCTAAGCGAATTGCCGATAGAACTGGCGAGAACATGTTAAGAAAACACACAACCTGTCGTCGAACGTTCCTCAAAAACCTCGCAGCGACGGGGGCGGTTATCTCCTTACCGGCCTACATACCGTCGCAGGCCCTGGGCAAGAACGGGACTGTGGCGCCGTCGGAGCGAGTCACCCTCGGGTGTATCGGAGTCGGCGGGCGGGGAATGCTCGACACCAACGGCCTGCTGCGAACGAACGCCGGACAGGTCGTCGCGGTTTGCGACGTAAACGCCCAGAGACGCAAGCGAGCCCAAAGCACAGTAAACAGTTACTACGCCAAGACTCGCCCAAAAAGCGACTACAAGGGCTGCGACGCCTACAATGACTTCCGCAAAGTAATCTTGCGCAACGATATTGACGCGGTAATGGTCGCCACACCGGACCACTGGCACGTTCCGATCGCCATGGCGGCGGTCAGATCCGGCAAGGACATCTATGTCGAGAAGCCCCTGGCCATCAGCATAGGCGAAAGCCGAGCCCTCAAAGACATCGTCCAGCGATATTCGGCGGTCTTCCAGCACGGTACGGAACAGCGTGCGATGGCGCATTTGCGGTACGCCTGCGAATTGGTTCGAAACGGGCGAATCGGGAGGCTCCATACTGTAAGCGTCGGCGCTCCAGGCGGGCGAGCGGCTAGGCCTGTCCAACCGACCTCGGCGCCGGATCACCTGGATTACGATTTCTGGTTGGGACCGGCTCCGAAAGTTCCGTTTACGCCCGGCCCGTGTCTGGGCAACGGGCACTGGTTCATTTCCGATTACGCGGCCAGCGGTTTCGTCGCAGGTTGGGGCATCCACCCGATGGACATAGCCCACTGGGCGATGGACGCCGACCGCACCGGTCCGCTCGAGATCGAAGGCGTAGGCGTCTACGCTACTGAAGGTCCGCACGACACGCCGCTGAAGTGGAACGTCTCGATGCGATACGCCGACGACGTGAAAGTGCGTTTCATCGACAGCAGTCAGTGGAAGTTGGGGGCGGAAGGCATTCGCTTTGAAGGCTCGGACGGGTGGATATTCGCAAGCAGATTCAAGGGTCTCGACGCGGGCGACAAATCACTGCTGAAGTCCGTCATCGGCCCGAATGAAATCCATCTCTACGAAGCGTCCAACGACGACAGGAACTTTGTCGAGTGCGTGCGGTCTCGAGGTGAAACGGTATCGCCCATTCATGCAGCTCACAGTTCCACCACAGTCTGCCTGCTGAGCAATATTGCGATGATTCTCGGGCGTAAGTTGAAATGGGACCCGGGGACTGAGCGTTTCACTAACGACGACGAGGCCAACCAGATGTTGTCTCGCGCCCATAGGGCGCCGTGGAATATCTGACGAAAAACAAAGCATAATCATAGCAAAAGGATTCATCATGGCTAGGGTAAATACCGCATCCGTTACTCGCCGAGGGTTTCTAAAGGGCGTCGCAGCCGCTGGAGCCGCCATTACACTGCCCAGCTACGTACCGTCAGCAGCTCTGGGCAAAGACGGCGCCACCGCAGCCAGCGAGAGAATAGCGATGGGATTCATCGGTACGGGCAGCCACGGCGTGGGGATGAACCTTCAGAGCTTCCTCCGCCTTCGCGACTCACAGGCCGTAGTCCTGTGCGACGTTGACAAACCCCGAATGATCAATGCCGATAACCTGGTCAAAAGGGTGTATGGCAGCGGCTTCAAGGGCTGCGCCCTCACAGGCGACTGGAGAGAGGTTATCGCACGCGACGACATCGACGCGGTGATGATCTCGACGCCGGACCACTGGCACGCTCCAATGGCGGTGGCGGCGGCACGCGCCGGAAAAGACATCGAATGCGAAAAACCAACGATCACCATTGAAGAAGGTCGCGCCATCGCTGATACCGTAAAACGCTATGGAACGGTATTCCAGCTGTCCACCGAGGACCGCTCGATAGGTGTTTACCATCGAATGGCCGAACTCGTCCGCAACGGACGTATCGGAAAGCTGCATACAATTCGGGTCTCGCTGCCTTCAGGCCCGGGAAACAAGGGGCACGCCGCGCCTCAACCTGTGCCCGAAGGATTCGATTACAACATGTGGCTGGGACCGGCGCCGTGGGCTCCCTACACCAAAGACCGATGCCACTACCATTTCCGCTGGATTCGCGACTACTCCGGCGGACAGCTCGCCGACTGGGGAGCCCACCTGTTCGACACCGCACAATGGGCCAACGACACTGAACACACAGGTCCGATCGAAATCGAAGGTCACGGATTGGCCCACAAAGACGGGCTGTACGACACCGCCCACACCTACCACATCGAATACCTCTACGCTAACGGAGTGCGAATGATAGTCGATTCCGGAGGCGTGAATCTGAGATTTGAGGGAACTGAAGGGTGGGTCGAAAACCGCGGATGGCGCGGACCACTCAAAGCCAGTTCGCCAAAGATCGCAAACAGCATAATAGGACCGGATGAGATCCACCTGTTCAAAGGCAACGGAGAGCAGCGAAACTTCCTTGACTGTGTCCGTACTCGCAAAGATCCGTACTTCCCGGCCGAAATCGGTCATAGATGCTGCTGCCTAGCCCACTTAGGCAATATCGCAATGGACCTGGGGCGCAAAGTTCGCTGGAATCCGGACAAAGAGGAATTCATCGACGACTCCCAGGCTAACCGCCTGAGGTCACGATCGATGCGATCGCCCTGGACGCTCTAGATCTCCAGATCCACGTCATTTTCAACCAAGTTAGTCTGCAATCCCGGCCGGGCGCGACTTTTCGCGCCCGGTTCTGCATTCGTTCGCGCCATCGCTTGTCCAAATCTGAGAATATCAACGACTGAAAAACTCGGAAAAATCTTACTGTCTAATTCCACCGGCCCGTTTTTTTGCCGATAAAGCCTATATCAGGGTCGACGCAGGGCATGAAAGCAGGAGTGAACAAGCATTACAGGCCGTGTCGAAGCAAGCGGAGGACGCCTAATGAGTTGCAGTAAGACAGCGTTTACACTGGTTGAAATCCTTATCGTAGTGGTCATTCTTGGCCTCTTGGCTGCTATTGTGATACCCCAGTTCACCAACGCCGCAGAAGAATCGAAGATGTCCAATCTACTGTCGAATCTGCAGTCGATCCGCGCACAATTGGAATTATACAAGATGCATCACAATGAAACGTATCCCACAAACCCCAATAAGCAGTTAACCCAGAGAACGGATGCTGACGGTACGCTCAACCCCTCGGGCTCATTTGGCCCGTATTTACACATATTTCCGGCAAATCCATTTGTTGATGATCTCACCGAAGCCGTCAAAACGACCGGAGCTGCCGGAGAAGGATGGGCTTACAACGCAGCAACAGGGGTGATTACTCCCAATACCGCCGGACACAACGGGCTCTAGCCCCACGCTCAGCCTTAACATCGGGGGATAGAACATCCAGTCGGATGTCTTGATCGTTTCATCTTCGCACTCAAGCGAGTATTATATAGTCTGACAACCACCGCGAGGTCATCAGGCATGAATAGACGTAACTTCCTCAGGACAATCGGGTTCGCCGGAACCGCCGCATTGCTTCCAAAGGCTCTGCTCGGCAAGCCGCGAAAGACAGTATCTCCGACCAACAGAAAGATGAATATCGTATTCATCATGGCCGACGACGTCAGTCCTGAGATGTTCAGCTGTTACGGACTGCGGAAGACACGCACCCCAAACATCAATCGCATAGCGACCGACGGGGTTATGTTCCGCACGGCATGGGCGTCGGCGATTTGCGCGCCGTCTCGAGCATTAGTGATGACCGGACGGTACGGCAACACATCGGGAGTTTATCACAACGGATTATGGCTCGGCAAGAGTCGCCGACTGCTCGAACAGAATCTGAGCTTCGGAAGACTACTCAAGGACGCCGGATACGCAACCGCCATCGCGGGCAAATGGCATTGCGGGGCGAACATGCCGTATTCCAAACACGGAGGATTCGACGAGTACTGTCTCTGGGAGGGATCCAGGGAAATTGACAAACTGCCCGGCAAGTCCAAATACAAGGCAATGTACAATGGTGATGGAGATCATCCTCGCTTCTGGCAGCCTTCGATCGTTCAGAATCACAAACTCGTGAAGACCGGAGCTAATGATTTCGGGCCTGACATCTTCACCAACTTCATTTGCGACTTCATCGAACGCAGCAAAGACAAACCGTTTCTGGCGTACTACCCGATGGTGGCTCCTCATGGAACGCGCGACGGCGTCACGACCACGCCGTTGCGAGGAAGAGTCGGTGAGATGGGCAAGCCCGCCACAGCCGAAGAAGCCGACGCACGTTTCGTAGCACTTAACGAGTACATCGATCTTCTGGTCGGGCGAATTATCAAGAAGGTGACCGATCTGGGTCTGGCCGATCGAACGCTCATCATATTCTGCGGCGACAACGGTACGGCCGTCACCGCCAAATCGCGTGGCGTGGAACGAGGCTGCCACGTACCGTTTGTAGTGTGCGGACCGGGCGTCAAGAAACGTGGAGCCACCGATGAATTGATGGACTTTTCCGATCTCCTCCCGACATTTTGCGATTACGCGGGGGCGACCCTTCCGGAGAAATACCACATCGACGGTAAGAGTCTCAAACCGTTCCTCACCGGCGTGAGCGAGACCCATCGTGATTGGATATACAGCTGCATTGCCGCGACCCAACTCGTACGAACCAAACAATACATGCTGGAAGTTGTCAATCCCATCCTGTCGATGCCTCAGGGGAGATTCTATTTCTGCGGCGACAATCGCTTCGGCAAGGGTTACAAGCTGGTGAGCAATTCACCCGAACACGCCAAAGCCCGCAAAGAGTTTGCCGCAATACTCAGCAAGTACCCCGCCCTGCTCGAGAACCATCCGCACTTCAAGACCAAAAAGGGCAAGCGCTGGCTGGACGCATACAGGGAGCCCGACGCGGTGAAGAAGCATCTGCACAACCACAAGAACTACAGGTTCTACGAAGAGTAGGCGGCCTGTCTACTTAAGCGGTGTATGCTTCAGAATGAATTCAACTATAGGCGTAGGGTCTTTAAGGCTGTGGGGATGATGGTCGACGCCTTTCTTGACGATTAACTTGATCGGACCGCCGAGTTTCTCGTAGCGTTCCTTCATGACCAGGGCGTTTTCCTTGATGGGCACCACCCGGTCAGCATCGCCTGCAACTATGAGCAGCGGCACCTTCGCTTTGGCCATTGGGGCGAGGTGATCTATCGGATTCTCTTTGAAGTCGTCCAATTGCTCAACAGTGATGCCGTACACCTTCATGCATCCGACCCCCTTCTTGCCCGGCCAGCTTCGAATGTCGCACACCGGTGCGTCTCCGTAAATGCACGAGACCTTGTCAGGATTCTTCGCCGCCCAATTGTAAATAATCAGTCCGCCTCGCGACATGCCCTCCAACGCGGGTTTGGCCGCAAGCTTGTGTTTGGTTGTGAGATACTTGTGGAACCCGTCCCAGACTTTGACCGCCGGAGGAGCTCCGTACAGACCGCCAACGCCTATGTAGGCAACGTGAAAACCCTTCTTCAGAAGTGCAATGTCGGTCTGCGGCTCGTGTCCGAAGAACCTCGCCCGCCATATCCACGGGCGAGCGGGAGCAGGTTTGTCGGGAACAACTAGGCGGCATCCGCGCCCGTCGAGCCTGAAATCATGTATCGTAAAACCGTTCCACTTGCCAATCTTGCCCGGAAAAGTCGAAACGCCCTGTCTTGAGTCGGCCTTGGCGGGGAGAACTTTCAGTATCTCCGCGGCGACTTTCTCTGCAAGGTGCTTCGAACCAGCCGCATCAAAATGCACGTTGCCCTTCTTTTCGAAGTCCTCCAATCGTCTCGTCATATGGGCGTGCAGATCGTTGATCGCGATCTTGTTTTCAGCCATTATCTTTGCTGCAACAGCGTTGTACTTCAGTTCGTCGCCCTTGACGCGCCCGGCCTCTCCGTCAGGCACAGGTGTAGTCGACGCCCAGATCAGTTTGGCGTCGGTGGTTTTCAGTTCCTTCACGAGCTTGTGAAGATTGGCTTGGTACTGCTCGAGCGTGTGCGTGAGCTTGCCGTTGACCTTGTCGCGACGGCCTTGGTTCTTCGATTTCGAGTTTCGGTAGCACAGATCCCACAGTCCCCAGTTAAAGTGGATAACATCCCACTTGGTCTTGCCGATGTACCGCTTGATATTCGACAGGCCCATACCGGTGTGTCCGGCGTTGCCGGGATTATGGCGGACTATCGCTTTGTCCTTCAGCAATTCCGACAAGGCCTTCATGTAACCAATCGATATCGAATCCCCAATGATCAGCACTTGCGGGAGAGAGTCTCTTTCTACCCGCCCGGCGGGAGCCGCAATGGTCGGACCGGTTGAAAAACCCAGCAAAATCGCCGAAACTATCACCAAACGGTGCATTCTGTTGGCCTGCATTACGTTCTCCTTAATAGAAGGCGCCAAATTCGCCACCGGCTCGCTTTTCTCCATTATGACGACAATTGCTCTTTAGGCAAGCAATTGGCCCGAGTATGATGTGAGTGAGGATAATAGATATGCGTTACACTATAGTGCTTGCGATGCTGTTTGTTGCGGCGGTATGCGTTTGGATACACGCAGCTCCTACGCCCCCAGCCAAGCCGGCCGCCATTTCGCAACCGACCTCCGGCCCGGCGGGTGACTGGACGATATTCCGCGGTCAGCCCTCTCTTACCGGCATCGCAGCAGGCAAACTGCCCGATAAGCCTTCGTTGCTGTGGCGGTTCAAGACAGGAGATGCGGTCGTGTCATCGCCTGTCATCAGCAAGCAGAGGGTATTCGTCGGCAGCGATGATGAGAATCTCTACGCACTGTCCCTCGCCGATGGTAAGAAGATATGGTCTTTCAAGGCCGATGAACCCGTAAGCGCCCCGCCGCTGGCGATCGACGGTATGGTCATCGTCGGCACGGACAATGGCGATCTGCACTGCCTGTCGGCTGAGACGGGCAAACAGCTCTGGAAGTACAAAGCCGACGACCGAATACTCGGATCGGCCAACTATTCGCGTGAAGGCGACAGTCTGCGAATACTCGTGGGCAGTTACGACAATTTCCTCCACTGTGTCGACGCGAAGACGGGCAAGAAGTGCTGGACTTACGAAACCGAGTATTTCATCAACGGAGCCCCCGCCGTGGCCGACGGAAAGGTGGTGTTCGGCGGCTGCGACGGGATACTGCACGTGGTTTCAACCGCCACAGGCAAGGCGGTCAAGAAGATCGAAATCGGCTCGTATATCGCCTCATCGGCTGCACTGGCCGGCGGCGAAGCGTTCGTGGGGCACTACGACGGTGAACTGCTGAAGGTGGATCTCAAACGCGGTAAGACGCTCTGGAAGTATGGAGCGGGCGAACAACCCTTCTTCGCGTCACCTGCGGTGGGAGCGAAATACGTAGTAGTCGGAGGACGCGACAAACGAGTGCATTGTATTGACCGCAAGACCGGCAAGACGAAATGGCGGTTCCGTACGAAGGACCAGGTCGACAGTTCTCCTGTAATATGCGGAGCCAAGGTTCTGGCCGCCAGCGAAGACGGACGCCTGTACATTCTATCTCTGGCGGAAGGCAAGGAGTTGTGGCGTTACAGAATCGGCGAGGCGATCACGTCGTGTCCGGCTGTCGCGGACGGTAAATTTGTAATCGGCTGCCAGGACGGATACATCTACGCCTTTGGGCGAAAATAGATTCCTGCGAGATAACATGAACGATCAAGTACTCCTCGAACTCACGGGTGTTTCCAAAACTTATTCTCAGGCTCGCGATTCCGCCGCCGCTGTGCTCGACGATATCTCCCTGACCATACCTGCCGGGCAAGCGGTGGCGATTGTCGGCCCGTCCGGATCGGGCAAGAGCACGTTGCTGAATCTTATCGGAGCACTGGACCGGCCCACGAGCGGAACGGTGCGCCTGGGCGGGCGTGATCTGACAACTCTCAAAGCCGCCCAACTGGCGGAGATCAGACGCAGCCGTATCGGATTCGTGTTTCAACAACATCATCTTCTGCCCCAGTGTACGGTTCTCGAGAACGTACTCCTGCCAGCCCTGGCGTCAGGAAGCGTGGGAGCCGATTCTTCGGGCCGTGCCGTCGAACTGCTCAAACGCGTCGCTCTCGCCGACCGGGCCGATGACAAACCCCCGCTGCTTTCGGGAGGAGAACGGCAGCGAGTTGCGCTCGCTCGAGCGTTGATTAACGCACCCTCTTTGCTGCTCGCCGACGAACCAACGGGCTCACTCGACAGGCAAACATCCGAATCCCTGATAGAACTTCTGGTTGAACTCAACCGCAGTGAAGGAACAACTCTTATCGTGGTGACACACTCATCCGATCTGGCTGGGCGGATGGATCGTGTAATGGAACTGCGCGATGGAACCCTGAGCGAACTGGAAACCAGCAGATGAAGTTCATCGATCTAATCGCCCGCAGTCTGTGGTTCTATCGCAGGACCCACATCGGCGTGATAGGAGCAGCCGCCGTCGCAACGGCTGTCCTCACCGGAGCTCTGCTGGTCGGAGATTCGGTCTCCGGAACACTGCACCGGACCGCTCGCGTCCGCCTGGGCGACGTATCAGTCGCTCTGGACGGCGGGGACAACTTCTTCCGAGCAAATCTGGGCGACAAGTTGGCGCACATACTGAATGCAAAAGTCGCCGCCGCGATTCAACTGCCCGGCGTTGGAGTGCACAGCGAAGATTCAAAACGCCGCACAGGCAATGTAAACGTTCTCGGCGTTAGCCAGGCATTCTGGAAACTCGCCCCGAGGCCGCCATCCGGCATCGCTGAACTCAAAGACGGAGAGGTCGCTGTTAATGAACCGCTGGCTGAACGCCTGGGCCTGAAACCCGGCCAGGAGATGCTGTTGACAGTGTCGAAACCCTCAACAGTGTCGCGTGACGCTCCGCTGTCGCGCACGTCCGACGCGGCGGTGACGGTCCGCCTGAAGATCGCAGCAATAGTCCGACCCGAACAATTCGGACGATTCAGCCTGCGAGCCGACCAGGCCGCTCCGCTCAACGCATATCTGCAGTTGGACTGGCTGGCGAAAAAAATCGACCTGTCGGGCAGGGCGAATCTATTGCTCGCCAACGGCGCCTCCGCCAAAGCGGCCGATCAGGCGTTGGCTAGCGTATGGACGCTCGACGACATCGGTGTGAAAGTGCAAGACTGCGGGCGGAAAGAACGACCGAATAGCAAGACTGTGGAAGTTCGCAGCAATCGCATCTTCCTGCATCCGGCGGTTGTCCAAGCCGCCCAAACCGTCGCCCCGCAGGCTCCACCCGAAGGTGTCCTTACGTATTTTGCAAATGAACTAAGTGTAGCAGACCGTACAACCCCCTACTCCACCATTACCGCACGGGGACCTCTCATCAGCGCCGACCAGGCCCTCGGCGATGACGAGGCGATCGTCAGCAAGTGGCTGGCTGACGACCTGTCGGCCGCGCCGGGCGACACGCTCGCCATCAAATACTACGTACTGGGGCCCATGCGGAAACTCACGGAGCACACCGCCCTCTTCAAAATCGCAAAAGTCATCCCCAATGATTCGGAACTGCTCGATCGCGACCTAATGCCCGATTTTCCCGGACTCTCCGGAGCCGCCGACTGCCGCGCATGGGATCCGGGCGTCAAGATCGACAAACGCAAGATACAGGACGAAGACCGGGCGTACTGGAAGGACTATCGCGGTACGCCCAAGGCGATCATATCCCTGGCCGCCGGTCGGAAACTCTGGTCCAATCGTTTTGGCGACCTGACTGCAATTAGGCAGAATGAACTAACCGCCAAGGATTACGAGACAGCAATCCACAAGAAACTAACGCCCAGCCAGCTGGGGCTGACATTCGGCGACGTTGCTGCTCGAGCCCGCACCGCAGCTTCGGAGGCATTGGATTTCGGGCAGCTCTTCCTGGGTTTGAGCATGTTCCTGGTCGGTGCGGCGGTTCTGCTGGCGGCGATGGTGTTCGCACTGGGCGTCCGCCAACGAACGAGCGAACTTGGGTTAATGCTGGCCGTGGGCTTTACGCAAAGACGCGTCAGGCGCATCGTGGTTTCCGAAGGCGCGGTGCTGGCGCTGATAGCGGTCGCAATTGGGTTGCCTGGAGGAATCCTCTACACTCGAATGGTCCTCGGGGGCCTGGCGACGATATGGCGGGGGGCCGTAACTTCCGCAGCTATTGATTTCCACGCAACTTCGATGACGATGATCATCGGAGCCGTATCATCATTTGCCGTAGCGATGACGGCGATCCTGATAGTGCTGCGAAGGCAGTTCCGCCGGGAAATCCGCAACCTGCTGGATAATATATCCCCCACACCCCCAGCCAAGCAGGCCAAACCGTTGCGGAAGGATCCGAGCTTTCTCACCGCCGCAGCGTGCGTCGCCGCTGGAATCGCCGCCCTGGCGTGTATCAGTTCACAGACCGGGGCGTTCTTTGCTGCAGGCTTCCTCCTGCTGATAGCGTTGTTGTCGGCCTGCCGAACATGGTTGGGGCGGGCGGCTGTAAAGCTATCAGGCCGAAGAATGTCGCTCATGGATATCGCTTTGCGCGGGGCTGGACGAAGGCCCGGGCGGTCGCTGGGCGTCGTTGCAATTATCGCCTGTGGAGTATCCATGGTCATCGCCGTCGGAGCCAACCAGGCAAGCCCTCTGGACGATGTCGAAAAGCCTACGTCGGGAACGGGCGGGTTCGCATTGTTTGGCGAATCGTCCCTCCCGGTGTTCGGAAATCTCAACACGCCTGAAGGCAGGGAGCCCTTCGGTCTCGATGAAGGCCCCTGGAACGCCGCCTCGATCGTACACATGCGCCTGCGCGACGGAGATCAGGCCAATTGCCTGAATCTGAACCGCGCCCAGTCACCACGCATAATCGGCGTGAAACCTGAAGACCTCCGCGGGCGATTCACATTCATAGCAACGCAAGAACCGTCCGCTGATACAAATCCGTGGGAACTCCTGAATGCTGATCTCGGACCAGACATCGTGCCCGCCATAGGCGACGAAGCCACTGTGCGATGGGCGCTTGGCAAATCGCTGGGCGAGTCGCTGGAGTTTGTCGACGAGCGAGGAGAGCAGTTCAAAGTACAAATCGTCGCAAAGATCGCCAACTCGATCTTCCAGGGCTCGCTGCTGATCTCGCAGGACCACTTCACGCAACGATACGTCAGTTCATCCGGTAATCGAGTGTTCTTGGCTGAAGCAGCGACCGGTCGCGCCGGGCCCCTGGTCAAGCAACTCAACAGAGCCATGAGCGATGTAGGTATGGAAGCCTCATCAGCCGTCGACCGTCTGGCGGCGTTCAACACCGTCCAGTCAACTTATATGGCCATGTTCCAAGTGCTCGGATCTCTGGGCTTGGTGCTGGGCACGGTTGGCCTGGGGCTGGTGGTGGTGCGTAACATAATGGAGCGTCGCGGTGAATTGGCCGTGCTTTGGGCGGTGGGGTTCGAGAATTCAACTATTCGCAAAATGCTGCTGATCGAGCATGCGGGCCTGCTGGTGATGGGCGTATCGTGTGGTTTGGGCGCGGCGCTGGTGGCGATCGGACCGGTGATAAGATCCGCAGGCGGAAGCTTGCCTTACACGTCTCTGGGTGCTACCGTATTAGCTATGCTGGTTCTTGGCGTGCTGTGGATAGCACTGGCTGGACTGCTGACGATACGAGGCGAAAGATTGGGGGCGTTACGGAGTGAATAGCAGACGGATTCTGCTATAATGCGAACAATAATGCGAGCGTTCAATATAGCCATCCTGATACCGTTGCTGTTTGCTGTTACAGGGGTAGCGGTCTGCTATGCCTGGCTGTCGGGGGCGGGTCCGGACGATCTATCGCTGCGTGAGGAGTTTGACGCCCCGCCTGTTAAGGTGTTTGAGGTCGATTTGCCCGGTAAGTTCACTCCTGGCGTCGGCAAGGCTCCCGAGGGCATGACAGGCTCCTGGCCGCAATTCCGCAATTCCAGCCTCGATGGCGTTAGCGTCGAGGAGACCCCGCTTGCCGAATCGTGGCCTGCGGGCGGACCGAAGGTTCTCTGGTCACTGGATTTGGGGCAGGGCTACGGTGGAGCCGCTATCCATAAGGGGCGCGTATACGTTCTGGACTACTACGAAGGCCGACCCGCCGGCACGAAGGATCCTGTCGACGAATCACAGAAAGGCGACCTGCTGAGATGTCTTTCACTGGTCGACGGAAGCGAGATATGGAGACAATGGTACCATATCCCTATTCGCCGATCGCATGGCGTGTCTCGCAGCGTGCCCGCTGTCACTGACCGCTTCGTTGTAACCATAGGCCCCAAAGGCCACGTCCTTTGCCTCAACGCTGTTACCGGCAAGCCAATCTGGACGATGGACCTTGTAAAGAAATACGGCGCGGTTATACCTGAATGGTACAGCGCCCAATGTCCGCTGATCGATACGATTGAAGTTGAAGAAGGCGACAAGACTATTCAGCGCAAGGTGGCGGTGCTGGCGCCCGGCGGAGCCAAGGCGCTAATGCTCGCCCGAGACTGTGAAACCGGTGAAATACTCTGGGAAACGCCTAATCCGGACAAGTTGTTGATGACCCACTCGTCGATCATGCCGCTTGAACACTGGGGCACGAGAATGTACATCTACTGCACCACCGGAGGCGTAGTGGGTGTTTCGGCCGAGGACGGCAAGATAATCTGGAGATTCAAGGACTGGCAGGTCACACCGGCGCTGTCGCCCTCGCCTGTGATTATCGGCGACGAACAGATATTCCTCAGTGCAGCTTACAAAGCCGGATGCCTCATGCTCAAGATAAAGCAGAACGATGACGGCGAGTCAATCGCAGTTGAGGCGTTCCGACGCGGACCGGGTATATTCGGCTCGATCCAGCAGACCCCCTTGCTGTACGAAAAGCATCTCTATGGAGTGCTGACCAATAACGCAGGCCAAGCCAGGCAGCAGATGATATGCATGAACCTCGACGGTGTGCGACTCTGGTCCAGCGGACCTGAGAATAAGTTTGAACTCGGGCCGTATCTGATAGCAGACGGCAAGATACTGGCTTTGGATGGGAAGACGGGAATGCTGACAATGGCCCGTGCGACACCGGCGGGCTGGAAGGAACTGGCCAAAGCTCAAGTGTTTGATGGCCACGAAGCATGGGCGCCAATGGCGATCGCCGACGGGAGGCTGATCCTGCGAGACCTTACGAAAATGCTCTGCCTGGATCTGCGTGATCCAAACGCCCCGAAACCTGCAAAGACACCCGCGAAACAACGACCATGACCGAACAGCCCAACCGCAAAATGAACGATCTGTTGATATCGCTGGCCGTACTGGCTGCGGTGGGGATCGCGGTTTGGGCGGCGTTTAGTCTAATGGACCCGACGGGCGACAATGGCGCTGGCACGGGGCGAGACTACGACAAGGCTTTCCAGAAGCTTAAGAAATTCGATCTGTCGCTGGTGAAATGGCAGGAGTCGCTTCCAGCTTTCCCGACGGGGATGGATTCACCTGTCGCCCTGACCGTGCTTGACGACGGAAATATCTGTCTGGCAGGCGATAAGGCGATCGCAATCCTGTCACCCGAAGGACAGGAGATCAGGCGAGCAGACCTGCCGTTTGCACCGCAGGCCCTGGCCTCGACGGGCGGAACAATATACGTAGCGGCCAGGAACACCATCGCAGTAGTAACCGCCGACGGAAAACAGCAGACCCAGTGGGAAACGCTGAACGATAAGGCCCACCTGGTGTCGCTGGCGGTCTCGGACCAATACGTATACGCCGCTGATGCCGGAAACCGCGTTATTATGCGATACGACCGCAAGACTGGCGAGCGAACCTACAAGAACGGGCGCGACGACTCTGGAGCTTTCATGAGCGGGTTCAACGTACCCAGTCCGCATCTTGACGTTGCACTGACAGGCAAAGGCGAACTTCTAACGGTGGACCCGGGGCGATCTCTGGTGCAAGTTCGCGACAGCTATGGCGATATCCTGAAGAGTTGGGGCTCAGAGGGATCCGACATAACCAAGTTCTACGGATGCTGCAACCCGGCTGCTATAGCGGTCCTGGGCGACGGGAGCATCGTAACGTACGAAAAAACTCTCCAACGAGTCAAGGTCTACAGCCCCGAAGGGAAGCTTAATAACGTAGCGGCTGGTCCGAACGAGTTCACCGATCAGCCCAAAGACACCAACATCGTGCCCGACATCGCCGTCGATCGTAATGGTCGTATCCTGGTGCTGGACCCGATCAGGAAGACGCTGAGGATATTCAAACGCAAGATCGCGCCCCGCCCCACTACAGGAGCATCAAGGTGACACGCCCGACTACAACGCGTAGAGAATTCATCCGCGGCCTGGGGCGAACCGCCGCCCTGGGCTCTATCGCAGGCGGAGCGATTATACTGGCCGGCAGGTCAGCTTCGCGCGAATGTACTGAATCGACGGGTTGCAGGTCGTGCAAGCTCCTTGGGCGATGCGACCTTCCCGCAGCACAAGCCGCCATTAAACAACACAATGAGTAACGGACATAACAAGCTGACCCGGAGAAACTTCCTGCGGACCACTACGCGCGGAGTATGCGTAGCGGGCCTGGGCGCTCTGGCGGTAGCGGCGGCAAGAGGCGTATCGCTCAGGCGATCGGTCTGGCAGATAGATCCGACAAAATGCACCGCATGCGGAAACTGCGCCACGCACTGCGTGCTGATGGAGTCAGCCGTCAAATGCGCACACGAATTCGCCAAGTGCGGACGATGCAATTTCTGTTTCGGATACTACAAATCCGGGTCCAGCGGAGCAAGAAGTCATGCCGGCGTCGAATTCCAACTCTGCCCCACCGATGCGATTATCCGCGAGCACGTGGTGGAGGACAGCTATGAATACACTATAGATCCCGCTAGATGCACGGGGTGCGGAATCTGCGTGAAAGGCTGCAAGGAGGGCAATGGTTCGCTATTCCTCCAGGTCGACCAGGACCGCTGCACCAACTGTAACGAATGCACAATCGCCACCGCCTGCCCGGCCCAGGCGTTCGTCCGGCGGCCCGCACAACACCCATACTGGCTGGAACAAGGCCCGGAGCATAACTCTTGAGACTCATCGCAGCCGGCATTCTGGTGCTTCTGTCGACGGCTGTCGGGGCCTCGGGCAAGGAAGCGTTCAAGTATCCGCCCCCGGACCTGGGCTCGGACTACGTCCAGCCGCCTGCGTCCATGCCGGAAATCACGCACGAAATCCCACCAATTGTGGATATCGCAATACTGGCTGCTGCGCTCACGCTCGCAGCATTCCTTGCACTTAAGCTACGCAGTCGCAAAGGCATATGGATGCTGTGCGTCGCTTCACTGGTTTACTTCGGCTTCTATCGACAGGGCTGCGTCTGCCCGATCGGAGCAATCCAGTCGATGGCCGAGGCGGTCTTTAATCCCGCCGCCGTAATATCGCTGGGGGTGATTGTATTCTTCATCCTTCCGCTAGTATTCACGCTGTTCTTCGGTAGAGCGTTCTGCGCGTCGGTATGTCCGCTGGGCGCGATGCAGGAACTCGTTCTCTTCCGCCCGTTTCGCCTGCCGGGATTGCTTCGTCACGCGTTGGGAATACTGCCCTGCGTTTACCTGGCGCTCGCCGTACTGTTTGCGGCCACGGGCAGCGCATACGTAATTTGTCGCTACGATCCTTTCATAGCGTTGTTCCGCCTGAACGGTCCGGCGGGCATGCTGATACTTGGAGCGTGTTTCCTGGTGATAAGCATGTTCGTAGGTCGCCCGTACTGCCGCTTCCTCTGTCCGTACGGACTGCTGCTTGGTTGGGCGTCAAAGCTGTCGTGGCGTCGCGTTACAATCACACCCGACGAGTGCATCAAATGCCGACTCTGCGAAAATGCATGCCCGTTCGGCGCCATAGAGGCGCCAAATATCGACAAACTCCCAGAGAACCGCAAACGAGGGATGCTTGGATTGCTGTGCATGCTGGTTGCGGCCCCACTGATTGTCGCCGGCAGCGTCTGGATCATGGTGTACACGGCTCCGTCCATGGCGAGAATGCATCCGACAGTCCGCCTGGCCGAACGCATAAAGCGAGAAGAAGCGCGGGAAGTGTCCGACACAACCGACGCCAGCCAAGCGTTTAGAGAATCAGGGCGATCCACCGAAGAACTAGACACCGAAGCCGCAGAAATCCGGGGCAATGTCGCACGGGGCGGAGGCTGGGCCGGAGCGTTCATAGGACTTGTCATCGCGCTGAAACTCATCGCGCTTTCGACCCGAAGAACTCGAGAAGACTATCAAGCCGACAGGACCTCGTGCGTCGCATGTGGAAGATGCTTCGAATTCTGCCCCGTAGACCCGCGCAACAGACCGCCCCGGGATGGAGGAGACTCCTGATGGACCGCACAGCATCAAACAGCAGTAGCTCGGTGATGTGGCGGCGAGCTACATTGGGAACGGCCATAGTAACGGGAGCATTCACGCTGTTTGTCGCGGTCGTGCTGGCCAGATCATGGCGGATTAATGCAGCTTCCAACCCAACAAACCACCCGAGACTGGAACAGCTTCGCAACGAGTTGGCGGCCGATTCCACTTCGCAGACGATCATCGATGAACTCCGCCGTGAGGACCTCGCACTCCGCAAGGAATTCTTCAGGACCTGGAGGATACTGAGGACGGGAGTGTGGCTGCTTCTGGTCGGAGCGAGCCTGTTCGCCGGATCCGCCGCATTGGCGATTTCCGCCCGCAAGAAGCCGCCGATGCCTACAGGAGCCTCCAGAGGCGGCAACGACATGCTTTCCGGACTCCTGGGGCGTGTTGGCATTGGTTTGATTGCGATAGCTTTAACGGCGACCGCACTGGCCGTGCCGATACTCACCAGAAAAGTCTCCACTCGATCGCAAGCCAAAGGGCTCTGGCCGGGCTTCCGCGGTCCTGGCGCCAGCGGGATATCGCCCTACACCGACGTACCTCTGACATTCGATGGTGTCGAAGGGGTGAACATCGCATGGAAAGTGGTCGTACCGCTTAACGGGCAGAGTTCCCCCGCCATATGGGACAACAGCGTATTCCTTACCGGAGCTAACAAGAAGACGCGCGAAGTCTATTGTTTCGACGCTCTTTCCGGCAAGATCACCTGGCGTAAATCGATCACCGGAGACAAGGAAAAGAGCCAGAAAGTGCCCGAAGGCGTGATGGAGGACGATACGACATACGCAGCACCCACGCCCGTGATCGACACCGAAAACAGCAGAATATTCGTCATGTTCGCCAACGGTGACGTGGCGTGCCTGGACGTATTCGGAAAAATCGTATGGCGGAAACACATCGGTACGCCGGACAACTTCTACGGACACGCGTCCTCGCCTGTGCTCTGGAAGAAGAACCTGATAATACAATTGGACCAGGGTGATATAGACGACAAACTCAGCGTTCTGATCGGCTTGAATGCGGATACGGGCGAGGAGTTGTGGCGGACAAAAAGACCCGTCGGCTCGTCCTGGCCGACACCAATTATCGCACCGGTCGAATCCGGAGATCAACTCATCACGTGCGCCAACCCATTTGTCATCTCCTACAATCCCGCAGACGGTAAGGAAATCTGGAGAGTCGACTGCCTGGACGGTGACGGCGGGCCATCGCCCATATACGCAGCCGGACTGGTGTTCGCAACGAACGTCTCATCGAAAATCGCCGCCATCCGCCCCAACGGCAAGGGCGACGTCACCAAGACGCACGTCGAGTGGGAGTTCGATGAATCTCTGCCCGACACGTGCAGCCCGCTGTCCGATGGAAAGCTGGTTTGGATGATGTCTGAGGGCGAGTTCTCGTGCCTGGACGTCAAGACTGGCAAGCGATTGTGGCACAAGGATTTCGAGGCTTCATTCTATGCGTCGCCTGCAATGGCGGGCGATCGAATATACCTGATCAGTCGCAAAGGCAAGGTCTATATCGTGGGAACGGGACGCGAGTTGAAGGAACTGGGCAAAGCAGACCTCGGAGAGGCTTGCGATACGTCTCCCGCGTTTGCCGAGGGCAGGATGTACATTCGGGGCAAGACGCATCTGTACTGCATTGAGGAACAAACCAAGTGAGCCAGGACGTTGACCTGAAATTCGTGGACGAAGCGATTGGGAGCATCGGGCGTGGTCCCGACTCGGTGATTGCTATTCTTCAGGCGATCCAGACCCACTACCGCTACCTGCCTCCCGAAGCACTTGAATACCTCTGCAACAACACCGACATCACACCCGCCCAGGTCACGGGCGTATCGACCTTCTACACTCAATTCCGCCACAAGCCCGTGGGCAAGCATATGATCGGCGTATGCCACGGAACGGCGTGTCACGTGAAAGGAGCCCAGGACATACACGACGCGCTCGATCGTCACCTGGGTCTGACAGACGGTGAGGACACAGACGCCGACGAACTTTTCACCGTGCAGAAAGTCGCATGTCTGGGCTGCTGCACGCTCGCCCCGGCCGTGCAGATCGATCACCTGACTTACGGACATCTCACAACCGACACCATCCCCAAGATGCTGCAGGACTTCCTTGCGGCCGCGGACAAACACCCGGCTGAAATCGGTTCGGGGATCGGGATCGATGTCGCCAACGATATGACGGAGGTGCGTATCGGTCTGGGGTCGTGCTGTGTGGCCAGCGGCAGCGAAAAGATATACCGCGCTATGAGCGACGCGGTCGAAAGAAACCACGCCAAAGCGGTCATAAAGCCCGTCGGGTGCATCGGCATGTGTCACCGGACTCCGCTTGTGGAGTTAGTAACTCCCGACAATACATCGCACTTGTACGACAGAGTCGATCCCCAGGACGCCGAAGCGATCGTCCGCAAACACATAAAGCCCACCGGGATATTCGGAAGACTTACCGCAACGCTCCGTCATGGTGTGGACAGTCTGCTTACCGATCAGGGCTGGGGCGCAGCGGATCGCAGGTACATAGATCCCCGCGACAAGCCTGTCACCGACTTCCTGTCTCGACAGAAACACATCGCCACCGAGTGCTGCGGATACATCAATCCGGTGGACATCGAAGAGTATATCGCTCACGGCGGTTTCGACGCGATGAAGCAGATTCTCGCCAAAGCCGATCCCGCCGAGACCATCGACGCCGTGATCGCCAGCGGACTGCGCGGTCGAGGCGGAGCCGGATTCCCCACCGGAGTGAAGTGGCGACTGGTGGCCGAGACGGACAACCCGACCAAGTACATTGTCTGCAACGGTGACGAGGGCGACCCGGGCGCGTTCATGGACCGGATGATTCTCGAATCGTATCCGTATCGAGTGATTGAGGGAATGGTAATCGCCTCACGAACGGTCGGAGCCCACGAGGGGTATCTATATATTCGGGCGGAGTATCCGCTGGCTGTGCGTCGCGTGAAGCAGGCGATCGACACATGCATGGAGCGCGGTCTGCTGGGCGAAGACATTCTCGGTAGCGGACATAGCTTGAGCCTGAAGATAATGGAAGGCGCCGGAGCGTTCGTCTGTGGTGAGGAGACCGCGTTGCTGGCTTCTATCGAGGGCAAGCGAGGCATGCCCGTGCTCAGACCGCCCTTCCCGGCCCAGAGCGGTCTGTGGGACAAGCCCACGCTCGTCAACAACACAGAAACGTTCGCCACCGTGCCCTGGATCATCCGCAACGGGGCCGACGCGTTCGCCGAAATGGGCACCGAGACGTCCAAGGGCACAAAAGTGTTCTCGCTGGCGGGCAAGATCGCCCGGGGCGGGCTGATCGAAGTGCCGATGGGCATAACCATAGGTGAAATAGTCGATGAAATCGGCGGAGGCATCGCGGGCGATAATACATTCAAAGCCGTCCAGATAGGCGGTCCGTCGGGCGGATGCGTACCGGGCACGCTCAGCGACACGACCGTAGATTTCGAAGCCCTGACAAGCGTGGGCGCAATGATGGGTTCCGGCGGACTTGTAGTGCTCGACAATTCGGACTGCATGGTCGACATCACGCGGTACTTCCTCGAGTTCACGCAGGACCAGTCGTGCGGACGGTGCACCCCCTGCCGTATCGGAACGCGCCGCATGCTCGATATCCTGACCCGACTGTGCGAAGGTCACGGACGCAACGGAGACCTCGAACGCCTGGAGGAATTGGCCCGGAGCGTGAAGAAGAGCAGCCTCTGCGGACTGGGCAAGACCGCGCCAAACCCCGTGCTGTCGACGCTGGAATATTTCCGCCAGGAATACGAAGCGCATCTTGAGGGCCGCTGCCCCGCCGGACGATGCAAGGCCCTAATAACTTATTCGATCACTGACGATTGCATCGGATGCACATTGTGCGCCCAGCAGTGCCCGTCGGACGCAATTGGAATGACACCCTACCGAAAACACGAGATAGATCCCGAAAAATGCACCCGCTGCAATGCGTGCAAAGCCATCTGCCCCGAAAACGCAGTACGAATTGACTAAGTCATGCCGAAACTGATCATAGACAACCGAGAGATCGAAGTCCGCAACGGCGCCACCATAGTAGACGCCGCAGCCGAGTTGGCGATCGAGATTCCCACAATGTGCTCTCTGCCCGACGTGCCGGCGTGCACATCGTGTATGGTCTGCGTAGTCGCCGTAGACGGACGCGAGAATCTCGTACCCGCATGCGCAACCCTGGTCGCCGAGGGCATGCGGATCGACGCCAGCAGCGATGCGGTGAAAGTCGCGCGGCGGACTAATCTCGAACTGCTTCTCAGCGACCATGTTGGAGACTGCATCGCCCCCTGCCAGATGGCCGATCCCAACAAGGCGAACATCCCCGCAGTGATCCGTCATATCGCCGCAGGCGATCCAGCCGCAGCAGCCGGGCTGCTTACCGGAAGCCTGGCGGACATTGACGGGACAAAACCGCGGCGAGCGTGTCGCCGCGCACGGCAGGATGAGCCCGTCGCGATAGACCTGCTGCTGAAATATGTCGCAGCCCACGCCGGCGACCTCGAAACGGCAAGCCAAGCCCCGGCGGCCCACCGCTTCTCGGTGCACATAGGCAAGTTGTCCGAAACGGAACTGGAGCGCTTCATGGTGGGCATATCACCTGATCCTCAAGTAATCCCCGCAGATCCGAGCACCGGATACACCCCCGCTGAAGCCGCCGCCGAAGCCGAACGCTGCATGCACTGCGACTGCCGAAAAGCCGACAACTGCAGACTCCGCGACTACAGCGAAGCCTACCAAGCCAAACCTGCACACTTCCGAACCGAACGCCGCGAATTCATGCAGAATCTCGAACATCCCGACGTTATCTACGAACCGGGCAAGTGCATCTGCTGCGGTCTGTGTGTGCGAATCACCGCACAGGAGGGTGAAGAGTACGCACTGTCGTTCGTGGGCAGAGGCTTCGGCGTCCAGGTGGCGCCGGCGTTGGACAGAGATGTTTCCCAAGCGCTTCAGAAAGCGGGGGCACGATGCGTGGAGGCTTGTCCGACCGGAGCGCTGGCGATGCGAAAAAATGACGCCGCCGATTAGCAGGCGCCGATCATGCGTGTTTTTCCACTAGTCGCGACGCGTTGATGTCCATCACAAGGCGGAACTCCCCTGAAGTCGGCCGGATCATGGAAAACGGCAGGTCCGCTCGCAGTTCTTCGTCATCGCCCAAGATAATTGAAATGGCTTCAGCCTTGTCGGCGCCCGTCACCAACGCCACGATATTCCGGGCAGCGTTTATCAGCGGAAACGTGAACGTCATTCTTCTTCGCCCCAAAACCGGAACGAAGTGCGAAACAACCAACCGCTCTCTTTCAGCAAGAGCATCGGTAAAAGGGAACAGGCTGGCGGTGTGTCCGTCCCCGCCCATGCCCAGTAGAATCAGATCGAAACTGGGGATCCCGTCGGGAAGCGTGGGCACTCTCTCCCGAATAAGCTGTTCGTATCGCTCGGCCGCACCGTGCAGGTCGTCGCTGTCGGCGGGCATGGGATTAACGCGCCCGGGACTCACCGGTACGTGATCCAGCAACGCACGCTGGGCCATACGGAAGTTGCTCTCCACATGATCGTGCGGAACATCTCGCTCATCACCAAAAAACACATCCACTTCCTGCCATGGCACATCGCTGCTGACGCCCTCTCGGGCCAACTGCTTATAAAGTGCATGGGGAGTAGTCCCGCCCGCCAACGCAATCTTACACGAACCGTTCCTGTCAACAGAGTCACAGATGATCTTGCGCACCAGATCCGCCACAAATTCTGTTGCCCCTTGTGCAGTCTGCTCGACTACAACCCTTGTTGGATATTGCGATTCCGACATCAAACATTAGTATATGCGCAAGCCGCTGGTTGGCCAATGGAAAATTATTTGTCGCACCCCCAATTGCTCACAAGAACCCGCAGAATATACACCTTTTCAATCGGGAATAACCAAACCGCCATCGTAACTGATATTGCCATCCAATAGTAACTTGCAGAATCGTCAGTTGGTGATAAGATGGCCCAAATACCCCCGGCTGCAGTGAAAACAGCCGGACAGGAGATGTTCAATGAAGATGATGAAGGCGTTAGTAAAAGCTCGCCCGACTGAGGGGCTGTGGCTCGAAGAGGTTCCCGTGCCCGAGGTAGGGCCCAATGACGTGCTGATCCGAATTCTCCGCACGAGTATCTGCGGTACGGACGTACATATCTGGAATTGGGACGAATGGGCTGCAAAGACCATACCCATACCAATGCACGTAGGTCACGAATTCGTCGGCGTTATCGAGGCGTTCGGAAACAATGTGCATGACTACCAGCCCGGCGACCTGGTCAGCGGTGAAGGCCACTTGGTCTGCGGACGATGCCGCAACTGTCTTGCCGGACGGCGCCACCTGTGCCCCAACACCAGCGGCGTAGGTGTGAATCGCCCTGGCGCATTCGCCGAGTATCTGTGTATCCCGGTCACCAACGTCTGGCCGGCTGATCCGGATATACCGCTGGAGATCATCAGTTGTTTCGATCCGCTGGGCAATGCGGCGCACACGGCCCTTAGCTTCGACATGCTCGGAGAGGACATCCTGATCACCGGAGCCGGGCCTATAGGCATCATGGCCGCAGCTATCGCCAGACATGCCGGAGCAAGGCATATCGTTATCACGGATGTGAACCCCTATCGCCTGGAACTCGCTCGCAAAGTCGACGTCACCATAGCACTGGACGTAAGCAAAGGATCGATCGCCGACGCACAGAAACAACTGGGCATGAAGGAGGGTTTCGACGTTGGCATGGAAATGTCGGGCGTACCGAACGCCTTTGAAGAACTCTTGGCGAACATGTGTCACGGGGGAAAGGTTGCGCTTCTGGGCATCCTCCCGAGAACAGAGATCAACTGGGATCTGGTGGTGTTTAACAGCCTTACGATCAAGGGCATCTACGGACGCGAGATGTACGAAACGTGGTACAAGATGACCGCCATGATCCAGAACGGTCTGGACATCTCTCCGATAATCACCCACCAGTTCGACTACACGGACTTCGCCGAGGGCTTCGAGGTCATGCGGTCGGGACAATCAGGAAAAGTAGTGCTCAACTGGGCCGAGAAGTAGCCCGCCAACCACCGCAAGAGGAATGAAACATGTTTGATTCAATGAAAACAGTAATCGCAGGCGTCCTGAACGAAATCAGACAGGGCGGCCTGTACAAAGAAGAACGCGTACTGTCTACGCCGCAGGGCGCGCGAGTGGCCGTGGTCGGCGGACGTGAGGTATTAAACTTCTGCGCGAACAACTACCTGGGACTGGCCAGCGATCCGCGCGTGATCGAAGCGGCCCGGGCCAGTTACGAGCATTGGGGGTACGGTTTGTCCAGCGTGCGGTTCATCTGCGGAACGCAGGAACTGCACAAGCAACTCGAGGCCAAGCTGAGTGAATTCCTCGGTATGGACGACACTATCCTGTACAGTTCATGCTTCGACGCCAACGGGGGGTTGTTCGAAACTCTCCTGGGTCCTGACGACGCCATAATCTCAGACGCACTGAACCACGCCAGCATTATAGACGGGGTGCGCCTGTGCAAGGCTCAAAGATACAGATTCGCCACCAGCGACATGGACGATCTTGAGGCTAAACTCAAGGAAGCATCGGGCGCGCGCATGCGTATGATCGCCACTGATGGTGTTTTCTCGATGGATGGAACTATCGCCAACCTCGAGGCGATTTGCGATCTGGCTGACAAATACGACGCGGCGGTAATGGTCGACGACTCTCATTCGACGGGTTTCATCGGAGCCCGAGGGCGGGGTACGCACGAGTATAGAGGCGTTATGGGACGCGTTGACGTGATAACCAGTACGTTGGGCAAGGCCCTTGGCGGGGCATCGGGCGGGCTGACCTCCGGGCGACAGGAAATCATAGATCTGCTCCGCCAGAGGAGCCGCCCCTACCTGTTTTCCAATACACTCGCACCGGCTATCGCGGCGACCAGCCTGGCCGTGCTGGACATCCTCTCTGAATCAACGGAACTGCGCGATCGCCTGGAAGCCAACACGAAGTATTTCCGTGCGGGAATGGCCCAGCGAGGCTTCGATATACCGCAAGGCGATCATCCGATCGTTCCGATCATGCTCGGGCAGGCCGCCCTGGCGACGAAGATGGCCTCGATGCTGCTGGAGGAGGGGATATACGTGATTGGATTCAGCTATCCGGTCGTGCCCAAGGGCCAGGCCCGCATTCGAGTGCAGATATCCGCAGCCCACAGCACCGAGGATATCGACCAGGCAATGAACGCATTTGCAAGTGTCCGCGACGCCTGCGCCGAATAAACGCCGGGCGAGCCATTTTTTTCAGCACACGGACACCGCCCGGATATAGAATATCAGATATGATGTTGCGCTATGCACAAACCGTTGACGCCGAAGCGATATGCTCGCTGATTACCTACTATGCCGAGCGAGGTCTCATGCTCCACAGAAGCATGGAGAGCGCCTACAATGCATTGCGAGAATTCCAAGTCGCCAGCGATGATAACGGACAGATCGTCGGATGCGTTGCGGTGGACATATTCTGGTCCGATTTGGCGGAAGTAAAATCGCTGGCTGTCGCTCCCGACATGGTCGGACAGGGCATCGGCGGACGTCTCCTGTCAGCAGCCATTGAAGATGCCCGTCGCATGGGCGTAAGAAGGCTCTTTACGCTGACGTACGAGCAGGCCTTCTTCCAGCGACAGGGATTTGAAGTAATCGACCGCCACGACCTGCCCGAGAAGGTGTGGCGAGAGTGTCTGGCGTGTTCCAAATCCGAAGCTTGCGACGAAATCGCGATGATGCTGGTCTTGACAGATCCATAGCACCGGTCGATTGGATGCATATGCGGCCTGACCCTCCGGCCGAATACAGGCATTTGTGACAATGGCACAGACCGAACCAGTTATAAGATTGCAGAACGTGTATAAGACGTTCAATTCACACCCTGTTCTTTGCGGGGTCAGTCTCGATATCGCCCCGCACGAAACGACCGTAATCATCGGACCATCCGGTTGCGGTAAGAGCGTACTGCTGCGACACATAGTAGGATTGCTCAAACCGGACAAGGGCAAGGTCTACTTCCGCCACTACGAAGTATCCGCACTGCCCGAGCGCAAGCTCACGAAGGTCAGATCGCGTATCGGATTCCTGTTTCAGGGCGGAGCTCTCTTCGACTCGATGACGGTTGGGCAAAACGTATGCTTCCCGCTCGACGAACACGCCATCGGAACGCGGGCTGAACGAATAGCCAAGTGCCGCACCGTCCTGTCACTGGTGGGACTCGACGGGCTCCAGGACCAGTTTCCCGAGGAATTGTCAGGCGGTCAGAAGAAACGCGTCGCCCTCGCTCGAGCAATAGCCATGAGCCCTGAAGCCATCCTCTACGACGAACCCACCACCGGTCTCGATCCGATTCGCGCGGACCTCATCAATGAACTGATAATCAAGCTCCAACACGCCCTGGGCACAACAGCGATCGTGGTGACGCACGACATGGCTTCGGCCAGAAAAGTGGGCGATCGGATCGTCATGCTTAATGAAGGGCATTTCATAGTAGACACAACCCCCGAAGGCCTGGACGACATTGATAACGAAACCGTAATGAGATTCATAGACGGTCAGGCCAGCGAAGCAGAACTGGCGGAACTTCAAACAGAACAGTTCACCACAACGGGCACGGAGCCAGGCTTATGACAGAGCACGCAAAGAACCTGATGGTTGGCCTGACGGTCATTGTAGCGATGTTGCTGCTGGGATGGATGATCATCCTGTTTACCGGCTTACCAACGCTGCTGAAAAGCGGGTACAGCTTGCGAGTCCGCATGGAAGCCAGAGCCCAGGTGGAGATCGGAGACAAGATACATCTCGCGGGAAAGGCAGTGGGTACGGTCTCAGAACTGTCGTTTACAGATCCGCAAGACCCGTACAAGGGAGTGACGCTGACTGCACTGATCGACCGGGAAATAACCCTGCCGTCAAATACTGTGCTATGGGTGACCAAGCCGGCGTTTGTGGGGCGCCCGTGGCTTGAGTTCTCCATCGAGGGCGACATACCGCCGGGAAAGGACTCGAATCTCTCCAAAACCACGCCTGACACAATTGTCGGCCACGCAAAGCAGGCGAGCATGCTCCCCGATGAATTAGCTCCGGCGTTGGAAGGTCTGTCGACACTCGCGGCGAACCTCAACAAGCTCTTGGAGACCGAGGACGGACCTGCGACAACCACCGGGCCAAGTACGTCCCCGGCCGCCACTACGAGGCGCAAGGGCTTGGCTGGAACATTACGCAACCTCGACGCGACTCTGGAGGGTTTGGCGAAAATATTCGGAGATGTCGAAAACCAGACCAACATCAAGGCCTCGCTGGCGAATCTCGCGACTGCGACAGACAAAGCCAACAAGGCAATGGAGGCGATGAAAGATTTTGCCGACGAAACTCGCAAATCGTTCGTCAAGGCGTCCGGATCCGCAGAAGCAGTCGGCAAGCGCGTGGATCAACTTGCTCTGAAGCTCATCGACGACGCCGAGAAGATTTCAACACTGTTGTCGACGATTAACCGGGTGGCTCTAAAGCTGGAAAAAGGCGAAGGCACGGCGGGCAGGTTGCTTAGCGATCCTAAACTTTACAACAACCTCCAGGACGCCGCCAACCAGACCAAAATCCTACTGAAGGAGTTCTCCGATCTGGTCAAAACTTGGAAGGAAAGCGGAATCAAAGTCAAGATGTGAGAAACACAGAACGGCCTGGCGGCGGGGGCAAACAAAGATTATCGGAGAAGTCCGCTTGCCCGACGAGGGTAGAATCGCTAACTTCTGTCCTGCATCGCACAGGAGGGACGGATAATACGGGAGCAAACCGATAGGCGAATTCGTTGCGAAATACCGTTGGCCCATAGTGATCGCATGGCTTCTTGCGGTCGCCTTGGCGATCTGTCTGAAACCGGATGAGAGCTCTGCGCGCAAGGAGCCTACTTCCTTCCTGCCGCCCGAGACGCCTACTCGCATGGCGGTTACCAAGCTCACCACACACTTCGGCCACACCGTTGGACTGTCCGAAGCAGTAGTCGTTCTCCGTCGCAGAGGACAGGCGCTTACCGAGAAGGACTTCGCTGCTATCAAAGCTCTGGCTGAACGAATCGCCAAACGATCGGACGAATTAAGCGGACCCGAGGATCTCGACGGCGTGAGTTTCAGAAGTCCACACGCCCTCCTCGTTCCCCGCAAAAGTAACCCTTACATCGCCAAGGCCACCCCGGATGGGCAAGCCGCGCTGATCAGAATTAACATCCCCGCAAATTTCATCACGTCACGATCGGCGCGAATTGTCAGACACGTTCGATCGATCCTAGCCGAAGAGGAACCCGGATTTCCCGAAGGTTTGTCGGCTTCGGTAACCGGATCCAGCGCATTCGGGCTGGACTACGCCCGCGCAGCCCAGAAGAGCCACCTGCACACGTTCGCCGTAACCATCGCCGCCGTCGTACTTATCCTGCTGTTGATCTACCGGGCTCCGCTTGCAGCGTTAGTGCCGTTGGGCGGGATATCGGCTGCAGCGATAATCGCCCTTACCCTTCTGAAAATGGGCAACATTTATCTGGGCATGAGCACTGGCCTGGCTGAGACGATCTTCACTATCGTACTCCTGTACGGCGCGGGAACAGACTACACGTTGCTGCTGATGAGCCGCCAACGCGAGTTTCTCATTTCGGGCCTCCCGCACCGCCAGGCCACCAGCGAAGCACTGAATCATACATTCTCGGCGCTCCTTGCGTCGGCCGGCACGGACACCGCCGGACTCATGATGTTGACATTCGCGAACTACGGTCTATTCTGCAGCGCCGGACCAGCCATCGCCGTAGCGCTCCTCGTGGCCTTGTCTGCAGTTGTCACGCTCGTTCCTGCAGTCGTGGTGATAATTGGCGAGCGGATATACTGGCCTTCGCATCCGGGTCGGGTCGATCAGAAGCTCGCCACTGCAAGATCGGTGGTGTGGCAACGTATCGCATCCGTGGTCACGGCCCGACCGGGAACCGTTCTGGCGATTGCGTTGGTGCTGCTTACGATTCCCGCCGTCAGGGGGGCCAATCTGAGATGGATGTACGACACGCTTGCGGACCTGGACGGCAGCTACGAGGCCGCACAGGGAGCAAGAACAGTGCAGGCCCACTGGCCTATCGGCGAGATCGCACCAGTAAACGTGCTTATAGAATCAACCGACTCGGTCGAGGTTGAAGATAAACGGTGGCTGGGGCTATCGGAGAGAATAGATTCTGCGATCAGTGACATCAGCAACAGTCCAACCAAAGCGGTTCACGATATCCGCAGCCTCACTACGCCTCTGGGCAGGGACATTGACAGCGCAACCAGGGAGCTTTTTGAAGCAGCGTTAACGGACAATCCGCCCGACGCACCGCAATCCCAACCAAAGCAGCGCAGCATGATGGACATACTTGAGGAGGAAGCACGACTGCTGGCCGCCAAATTGGTGCGAAATGGCGTGAGGGCCAGAACTTTCAAGGAGTATGTCAGCGCCGACCGCACGGCCATGCGGCTCGAGATCATTCTGGACAAGCCTGCAATGACAATTCAGGCGATGAGCATAGTGGCGGAAATACGGAACGTACTGGTCGATCAACTCACCGCCGAGAACTTCAAGGCCAGCGTGCACATCGCCGGAGCCACCGCCCAAACCATGGATATCCGCACCGTAACCAGCGCCGACTTCTACCGCATTGCGGCTTTGGCGTTGGGTGTGATATTCCTAATTGTATGGCTGCTGCTGAAGGATGTGATACTTTCAGGATTCATGGTCTTTTCCACGCTGCTAAGCTATTGGAGTACTCTCGGGATCACATACTGGGTGTTCACCGGCCTGCTCGGCGTTGCGGGGCTTGACTGGAAAGTGGAAATATTCCTGTTTGTGATCATGATGGCCGTCGGGCAGGACTATAATATCTTCCTAGCGGCGAGAGTTTCTCAGGAAGCCCGCCGCATGAAACCGCGGCGAGCCTGTCGACACGCGATCGTCTACACCGGTCCGGTGATATCCTCGTGCGGGCTAATAATGGCCGCAACTCTTGGAAGCCTGATGGTCGGCGACATGGCGCTGCTGAAACAACTTGGATTTGCGATGGCGCTGGGAATGCTGATCGATTCGTTCGTAGTACGACCGTTGGTGCTTCCTGCTTTCATCGCATTAACGGGGCGCACCGGCCAGAAGGGTTCATTGCACAGCTAACGCCATTGACGCCAAAGCCCCGCGACGATACTCTGGTCCCAGAGGAAACAACCTATGCGAACAGTTTTAGCAGTCATGGTATTCTCGATACTGACGGGCGTTCTAGGATGCGGCTGGATCCGCAGCTCACCGCCCCCCCCGCCCCCTGCCGATCCGCCGAAGGCCGCCACTACGCAGCCGACCGTTCCGCCGATCAACAAACCAGCCCCCGCCGTCATTCGAGCGCCCAGTGAAGTAATGGCCGTCATAAACGGCAAATCAATCGCGATGGACCAACTCCACAGCATACTCGTCGATGGGTATGGATTGGCGATCGCTCAACAGATACTTCGTACGGAGATCGTCAAGCAGGCGGCGTCTTCAAAGGGCATTATAGTAAGCGACAAAGAGGTTGAAGAAGAACATGAGCGGGCGTTGAAACTGACGTTTGCCATGGCCAACAGCGACGCCGAACGCCAGCAGATGCTGAACCAGTTGCTCACGTCGCGCAACGTCACGTACAGTACATGGGCGCTGATCATGCGGCGGAACGCTCTCCTCCGCAAGATGATCGGCGCGGATTTTGAGGTCCCGGACGAGGCCGTGCGCGCCGCATTCGACAAGCGGCACGGACGAATGGTCGTCGTAAGCCATGTGGAGACCAAGGAACACGTGGTCGCAAAGCTGGTTAAATCTCTGGCCGCCACGAGGGATTTCGCCGCTCTAGCCAAGCAATACTCTGTGAATCCCACCGGCAAGACCGGAGGCCAACTCCCCCCGATCGGTCAGAACACGACGCAAGTGTCGCCAGCCCTGAAGCAAGTCGCCCTGGCGATGACAAAGATTGGAGAGATTTCAGATCCGGTTCAGGTCGCAAGCCGATTCCACGTACTCAGGCTCGACAAGATAATTGAACCCAAGAAGGTCAAGTACGCTGACGAGAAGGACAAAATCGCCACCGAACTCAAGGAGCAGATGATCCGCAGCGCAGGGAACCGTCTGCTCGAGAAACTCTCAGAAGCCGCAAACGTGGAATTCGTGAATCCTTCGCTGAAAGCACAGTTCCAACAGCGATCCGCCAAGAACCCATAAGCCGACCAAATCCGGTAGTTCATACGCAGCAGCGGCGGTTCTGGACCCGGGCGGTCGCATCCGGTACCATTCAGTAATGCGTGGCCCCAAGATTAGACGATTTGGAACGTTCTCCGGCGGGATAGACCTGCCCGACGACAAGGGCTCTACGCTCAACGCTCCGATCGGAGTTTGGGACCGGGAAAAGCGACTGTCACTGCCTTTGGGGCGAAACGAAGGTGCGCCCGTTTCTCCTGTCGTAGAAGAAGGTCAGAAAGTCACTGCGGGCGAACTCATCGCAGCCGCCGGTAATGAAACACCCGACATCTTCGCACCGGCTGGTGGGATAGTAACCGGTTTATCCACTGTTGAAGTCGCCGGGCGATACAGCATGAGAATGTCGCAAGCCATCGATTTGAAAATCACTTCGACGATCGAGTTGCCCAAGGATGATCCGATTAAACCGAACTGGCGTAATCTCGACGAAGCGGCCCTTTGGGATCGTATCACCGAGGGGCAAATCATGGTCCACTGTCGCGGCGCGATTCCATTGGCCCGGTGGGTGCTCCAGGCGCGTTCCAAATCCTGCGATCTGCTTGTTGCAAACGCAATGGAACAGCAGCCCCTGGTGACCACGAATCACCGTCTCTTGGTTGAATTCGGTCGCGAGGTGGTCGAGGGTTTGGCGATATTGGCCCGCGCCACTGGAATAAACAACGCAGCATTGGTGGTTCCGCGGCGTCGCACAGACGCCTATCGCGATCTTGCGGCTCCGGCCGCTGAATACAACATCACCCAAGTAGCTCTCTCACACAAATACCCCACCGAAGCCGATACGATACTCACCAAAGTACTTACCAGACGAAGCGTCCCCCCCGGCCGGACACCCATGGACGTGCAAGTAGCGGTTATTGATCCAGCAACATGCTTCGCGGTATACCGCTGGACAGCCTGCGCCCAGAGACTCGCCGGACGCATAGTCACCGTTTCCGGCTCGACCAGACACAAAGACGGAAACTACTTCCTGCCGTTTGGAACACGGTGCCTGGATGTCATTGACTCAGACGATCCGATCGTCATACACGGCGGGCCTCTGGTCGGGATGCTGTGCAATGACACAACGGTTGTAACACCGGCCACCGACGCCGTACTGTCGATAACACCAAGCCCCTACACGCCGTCGAGCCAATGCATACGATGCGGGTGGTGCACAGATCACTGCCCCGCACGTCTTAACGTAGCAGCATTGAACGACGATTTCGAATTATCGCTGGTTGAACACGCCAGACGATCTGACGTCTCGGCGTGCGTCGGCTGCGGCGTATGCAGCTACATCTGCCCCGCACGCCTGCCGCTAATGCAGCGGGTCCGCCAACTGAAACTGGCCGCAATCCACGCTACAACAGCCGGAGATAAGAGGTCCCAATAGCGATGACGGCCTCCAAGACAGATAACTTGCCTTCGGGCGGTTCGACACTCGATCCGGCCGCGGTTTACACGGCTCCGTTTTACCGGGCTCCCGAAGCCGTCCGAACGATTTTTGCGGTGACTTTCGCCGCCGCATGCGGTCCGCTGCTCGCCGGTGTCGTGCTGTTTGGATGGAGGGCGCTGATTGTCGCAATAATCTCTATTACATCGTGCGCTCTTATCGAACGTGGTTACTACGCCGTAACGCGAACGCCCGCTCTCCTGGGGCGCTCGCACGCGTACCTAACCGGGCTGCTCCTGGCCCTTACGCTGCCTGCATTCGTACCGTGGTACGTACCGCTGATAGGAGCCGCCTTCGCCATTATCGTCGGTAAGGTCATGTTCGGCGGTGTCGGGCATTTCCTATGGCAGCCCGCACTGGTGGGATGGCTGGCGGTGGTGGTGGTCTTTCCTTCCGTAGCGAATCCGAGGCATTGGTCGATCCTTGCTCGTCGGCAACTGGTTACCGGAGACATCACGATCACCGGACCACCCAGAGAATTGCGTAAATGGGCTGAAGCCACCACGCCGTCCGACGTACACGCATTCCGCACCAGACCGCCCGGAGCGCTGCTCATGGAACTCGCCAACGCCGAAGAGCCTGCATTCAGCGTTCTTGCCTTCAGGCACGGCCGAAGAGCATATCGCCACGGTCAACCCCCCCCGCCCAAAGACCATCTGCCTGACATGAAACAACTCAAGCCGTCCGTCATAATGCAGATGCCCCGCATAAATGAGCTCCTTTACGGCGCACGGACCGGAGCAATCGGGGAAACATGCATCATTGTCATCATCGTCGCGGGCTTGTATCTGGTCTATAGACATTACGTCAAGTGGCAGTTGCCGGTGGCTTTCATCCTGTCGGCGGCAGTCGTGGCGGCAATAGCGCCGGTTTACCTGGCCCGACCCGATGGACAGGCCCACAAAGTGTGGATGCCTATTGTGTCCGAAGGATTCGACGTGGGATTCGTCTACGTATGCTATCAGTTGCTTACTGGTGAATTGATGCTGGCGGCGTTCTTCCTGGCTACTGAAATGACCTGCCGACCAAGCACTACGGGCGGACAGATCATATTCGGAATCGGATGCGGCGTGGTCGCTATGTGCCTCAGGATGTTCTGGATGGTTCCGTTTGCGTGTTTCACGGCGATCCTGGCGATGAACACCTTCACACCGACAATCGACGCACTGTGGCGCCCTAGAGTGCTCGGGCGGAAGCCCTGGCCCCTGCGCCTGCTCAATCGACGAAAACACTAACGCAGAGATCGTACATTGCAAAACAACCGCCTCATAGTAAATGAGATAATACTGAGCATACAGGGAGAGGGAACTCGTGCGGGAGTTCCTTGCGTGCTGGTGCGGCTTACCGGGTGTAATCTGGACTGCTCCTGGTGCGACACACGCCATGCCATAACCGAAGGCGATGAGATGTCCGTGGACGACATACTCACGCATGTCAGCCGGCTCGGCTGCCCACTAGTGGAGTTGACCGGTGGAGAACCGCTTCATCAGAGCGGAGCCGCCGAACTCCTGGAGGCGTTCTGTGACGCCGGATTCGAGACCCTGCTGGAAACCAACGGTTCGCTGGACATATCGCAGATTGATGAACGAGTGGTTCGCATAGTCGATCTCAAATGCCCCAGCAGCGACCAGACCGACCGGATCTTGTGGGCCAACATCAAACACCTTCGCTCAACCGACGAGGTGAAGTTCGTAATCGCCTCTCGCGAAGACTACGACTTCGCCCAGAACACAGTAACCAAACATTCGCTGAACGATCGCTGCACGGTTATCTTCTCTCCCGCGGCCGGACTCATCGACCCGGCGGACCTGGCGCAATGGATACTCCAAGACAATTTACCCGTGCGGATGGGCGTACAATTGCATAAGATCATCTGGCCGGACAAAGACCACGGAGTCTAAAGAAATGCAAGCAGAACTGGTTAAAACGTTCCGATTCGAGGCGGCGCATTCCCTGCCAAACGTTCCACAGGAGCACAAGTGCAGCCGTCTTCACGGACACAGTTATCGCGTTGACGTACATGTCACCGGCGCTCCCGATCCGGAAACAGGATGGGTGATCGATTTCGGAGACATCAAACGCGTGGTCGGAACCGTCCTTGACGAGTTGGACCATCGCAACCTGAACGACATTCCGGGGCTGGCCAATTCCACCAGCGAACTGCTGGGGCGGTATCTATGGCGAAAGATCGCCCCGAACCTGCCGGGACTTTCGGCGATAACGATCTGGGAGTCCGACACGTCCCGTTGCACAGTAACCGACGTCTAAGGGGACTCCGGCGTACCGGAGGGGCGAAAATGCCCGAGCAGACACGAAAAACAATAATTGTCGCCGTCCAGACCACCATAGTGCTGCTGCTTGCGATACTGATTGCGACCAGCGGGTGCGGTTGGCGGGAGGAATCGCCCGACCAGGACAAGCCCCAGATGTTCGTCAGTGTGGCCCCGCTGGCGTACTTCGCCCGTCGGATCGCCGGAAAACACATAACGGTGAATGTGCTGATTGCTCCGGGCGGAAACCCTCACACTTACACGCCAACCCCCAAGCAGGTCGTCAAACTCAGCCGGGGCGGCCTGCTGCTCTGCGCGGGTTCCGACTTCGGACAGATCATCTCATCAAGGCTGTCGTGGGGCAATTCGCAACTTAGAGTCGTCAATGTCGCAAAGGACATCGAAACGCATGACCATCATGGACACGGTGGAGACAACCATGTCTGGATGTCGCCAAAACTATCGAAAACTCTCGCCAGCGGTGTCTGTCTGGAACTATGCAAACTCGATCCGCCCCACGCCGACGACTACCGCAGGAATCTCCGTCAACTGCACGAAGACCTGGATGATCTCGACGTTCGGCTCGCCAAAATACTGGCGCCGTTCAAAGGGAGAACATTCTTCGTGTTCCATCCGGCGTTCGGACATCTCGCTGAAGCTTACGGGCTGAAGCAAGAGGCCGTCGAGCACGAAGGCAAGTCTCCCGGACCAAGGCGAATAGGCGATCTCATCGACCGCGCCAAATCCGCCCGAGCCAGAGCGATCTTCGTTCAACCCCAGTTTTCTCATCGAGCCGCAGCCATAATCGCAGACAAAATTGGCGGAGAGGTGGTGGTGTTGGATCCACTGTCGGCCGATTACATCAACAATCTCGAACACATTGCCGAAGAACTTCAAAAGGCCCTGCAACAGTAGGAATCCGCAATGTCACCATCGCACTCACACTCAAAGCCTGAAGGCCTCGCCGTTGACATCCGCAACCTTTGGTTCTCGTATGGATCCGTGTGCGTGCTGCAGAATGTCAATCTATCTATTTCGGCCGGGCAGAAGGTCTGCATGGTCGGGCCTAACGGCGGGGGCAAGACAACGCTGGTTAAACTGATTCTCGGACTGCTTCACCCGACGCGGGGACAGGTGCGTGTGCTCGGAGGTCAGCCGTCGGCCCGGCGCAAATACGTCGGATACGCTCCCCAGCACGCCGCATTCGATCCGAAATTCCCCGTGAGCGTCACTGACGTCGTACTTATGGGCCGCATCGGGCAGACGAACGTGCTCGGACCTTATCGCCGCAGCGACCGCCTGGCGGCTGGCGAGGCGCTGGAGGCAGTCGGGCTGGGAGACCTGGCCAGACGGGCGTTCTCAGACTTGTCGGGCGGACAGAGACAGCGAGTGCTGATAGCCCGCGCCCTTGCATCGAAACCAGAGCTGCTGCTCCTGGACGAACCCACAGCCAATCTGGATATAGGCGTCGAAGCGGATTTTCATCAACTTCTGGAACAACTGAGCGAGAAACTCACGCTCGTGATGGTCTCGCACGATGTCGGATTCGTTTCACAACTGGTTGACAAGGTCGTATGCGTGCATGGGTCGGTTGCAGTGCATCCGACGGCCGAACTTACCGGTGAGTTAATGCAGGACCTGTACGGACACGACATAATGCTCGTCAGGCACGATCACAACTGCCAAGACCATTCCGGAGATCCCCAGCCGCATCATGAGTGATTTCATCCGCACATTACAGTCTGAACTAGCTGGCGCATCACCGGTATTGCTCAGCATCCTCGGCGTCGGACTACTAACCAGCATCGCCTGCGGAGTGGTCGGCACGTATGTGGTCACAAGACGCATCACTTATCTAGCCGGCGGCATCGCCCACTGCGTGTTGGGCGGTATGGGGGCGGCAATCTACTGTCACAAGGCGCTGGACTGGTCGTTTGTCGATCCAATATGGGGCGTCCAGTGGGTCACCCCCCTGTCCGGAGCCATCGTAGCAGCTTTGCTGGCCGCGGTGATAATCGGCGTGGTGTCGCTCAGATTCAAGCAGAGAGAGGACACCGTCATCAGCGCATTGTGGGCATCCGGCATGGCGATTGGAGTGCTCTTCATCTCCGCCACGCCCGGATATCAGCAGGACATGATGGGCTATTTGTTCGGAGACATTCTGGTCGTATCGCCCGCCAAACTCATACCAATCGCCATTCTCGACGCCGCGGTCATCATCGTGTCGCTGCTGCTCTACAAACAGTTCGTCGCAATCTGCTTCGACGAAGAATTTGCTCGCACACGCGGGGTGCGCGTCGAACTTCACTACCTCACACTGCTGTGCCTGACAGCTCTAACAGTGGTTCTGCTTGTCTCTGTGGTGGGTATAGTAATGGTCATCGCCCTGCTGACCATACCCGTAGCCATCGCCGGACAGTTCGCCCGAAGGATGTGGCAGGTCATGGTTCTGGCGGTGCTGCTGTCGATGGCGCTGACTACGACCGGGCTGGCGATAAGTTACGGGCCGAATCTCCCCTCGGGCGCAATAATCATAGTTCTGGCGGCGGGGCTCTACCTGACCGTACTTCTGGTTAAGATGCTCCTGACTAAGGCGCGCCGCATCACGACGCCTGCTTCTTCAGCGGAATCTGGGGAATCTTGAGTTCAAACCTCTTGATGATGTCGCCCACAATCTTCCTGTGCCTGGCGGGCGTTTGGCGATACCAGTTGGCAAGGTGGCCCTGGAGACTGTCCGAGACCGGCTTGCCGGAATTCAGATACCCTATCGCCGGCCAATGCTCCGGACTGGCCTCGAACAAGCCTATCAGACTGTTGGCGACGATCCTGTTCTTGTCGCGCAGGCAAGGAGCCCTTCGCAGTGCGGTGCGATTCTCTTTGTACCACGCGGCGAGCGTCTTGCCCTTGGGGAGTTTATCCTCGGGCCCCTGCAGGTCGTCTACGTAGGCCTGTATATCGGCGGCGTAACTCCTCCAGTGCGAGTGCGGAGGCGATGTTTTCCACGTGATCGCCATACGACGCATCGAATAAATCGACGCCATTTCGCAAAGCGATTCTTCGAACCACTTATTCGCAACGGGCGTTTTGTGCGAGTAGTTCGCCAGAACATGGCAAAACTCGTGTGCAAACTGGTAGGCGAATTGGCACCAGTAACGTCCCTTGGTGGTCACTTTTATCAGATATTCGCCCTTGGGACCTCTTCGATAAAGGGTTATTGGCGCCCGTCGGCCTCGCTGGACTATGATCGGATGCAGGCGTCGGTCGGGGAAGCTCCTCCACAATTCACCGGCCGCCGATTTAAGAACTCTGTGAATATCAGCCGTTCCAGCGTCGCCCCAGTCATCCCGCATAATACGGATAGACAACTTGCTCGTCCCGGCTGGACGCGATGTGGCGGCGGGCCTGGTGGTGGACTCTCCCGGACGAGGAACGGTTCGGATCACCGCCGCCCCAACCGGGGGCAATACCGCCGCCGACAACCACACAATCGTGAGAACGATCCTTTTCATACTCGAATATCCTCAGTTCGGTGCTTCCATCATAGCAAGACGGCGGATTCTGTCAATTGTACTGGACGCGCATGTTGACATGCGTAGAATACTGACACCTCGAACGTAATAATGGCGTTCAGGGCAACCTGTAATCTCACCAGACAACGAAAGAGGCAACAATGAGTAATATCGCCATCGCCAAAATAAAGCCCGCAAAACTCGGCACGTTTTTTGCCATGCTGACGATCCTTTATTCCTTCGCCCTGGGAGCGACCTTCGGGCTCTTTGAAGACGACGTCAAAGGTCACCTCAAATCTGAAGCCGCCGCCGTGAAGGAAACGGTCTACAAAGGCGACGAAGCCAAAATGAAAAAGATCACCGATAAGTCGTGGGTCTACTTCAAGCGAGCACATATGCATGCAGCCGGATTGGGCGCGATCGCACTGGCGGTTGCGCTGCTCCTGGGCGTTGTCAGCAGCTGCTCATTCTGCAAATTTGCAGGTTCGCTCTGCCTGGGGCTCGGTTCTCTGGGCTACTCGGTGTTCTGGATGCTCGCCGCCCTGAAGGCTCCGGGACTGGGAAGCACCGGAGATGCCAAAGCAGCCTTGGTGTTGCTGGCCCAACCGGCGGCCGGACTGTGCATACTCGGATTGTTGTTCGCGTTCCTGGCCTTCTTCAAGAGCATGTGCACCAGTTGCGGCTCCTGCCAGGACTAAAACATCAAAGGATCGCCGAGCCCCTACTTCGATGCGGACCCGCGAACGTCGTACACGTGCAGGTCGCTTCCGCTTCGGAGATAGAATCGACCGTTAAAAACCACCGGGTGCGCCAGTGTGGGCGCGCGGCTGGACCTGGGGAGGTCAAACCGGCTGACTATCTTGCATGCGGTGGAGTCGGCTTTGACCAGCCACACCTTCCCTCGATCGTTCATTCCGTACATCATCCCGTCGGCATACGTCAGCGAGATCTTGGACAGCGGGCGGAAATTCCACACAGTCTTGCCTGACTTGGCGTTGACGCAGACCATTCCGAGGGGAGACATTCTGCATCCCGTCCCGTAGAGGTGTCCGTCCACCAGCAACAGACCGCCATGACAATTGTCGAGATCCTGGTTGAACCAGATCTCTTTCACGCTGCGGTTGTCCGAAGCGATCTTCAGGAACCTCGTACCGGTTTTGTGCCCGCTCGATACGCACACCAGCCCGTTGGTGAATATCGGAGAGGTCACGTTCTGATCGTGTTTGGTTATGTGCTTGTGGCTCCAGAGGAACTTGCCTGTCTTGGCGTCCACGCTGACAACTGATTTTGTCATCAGGTTAATCACCTGCCGCACGCCATTGTGAGTAGCGATAATCGGCGAGCAATACGCCGACGCCTGCGGAATCTCCGTATTCGCCCAGATAGTCTTGCCCGTAGCTTTATCCAGTGCGACAATCCTGCCCTTCTCACCGCCCGGGCAACAGTAAAGGACCTTGCCTTCAACTATCACATTCTCGGACATCGCCCAGCGTCTGGGGCTGGGCCCGAATTCCTTCTGGAGTTCAACAGCCCACAGCTCCTTGCCCGACTTGGCGTCAAACGACGCCAACCGCCCGTGCGGATTCATCTGGTAAACCGCCCCGTCGCTGTATGTCGGATTCGTCCTGGCGCCGGGATAAGGCCCCCGCCAACTCTCGCCGTTCCGGGCCTCCCAAAGCAACTTCCCATCCAGATCCAGCGCAAGAACCTTCTGTATCTTTCCAAAATCACCCGAAGTGAAGATCATATCGTCGACAATCGTGACCGTCGCAAATCCCGCGCCGCACTTGTCGTACTTCCATATCAGTTTCGGACCTTCGGCGGGCCATCTCTTCAGAAGCCCCTTGTCAGGCGAAACATTGCTGCGATCGGGCCCGTGAAATTGCGGCCAGGTCGCCTTTACGCCCGCCTTCTCGGCCGACAACTGCGAAACCCACGCCAGAGACGCCAGACAGAACGTCACCGTAAGAACCCGGATAGTTTGCTTCTTCGCTTCCTGTGTCATATTCGCATCCGCCGGTAAAAAGTAGTATGGATTGCACCGGGCCGGACGTGAAGCGGTCGACAACATTGTTCTCAACTGTCGCCGACCGCTTGAATCACGTCAACATAATGTCAGCGCGCCGCAGGTTCATCGCTACGCCAGCGCCGCTATCGCCAGATCGGCTAGATATTTCTCGCCCGCATCTTTTCGAGTATTCCGCAGATGCTTATATATCTTCTGGGCGTCCGACTTCTTGCCCGCAGCGTTGAGTTTCTCAGCCAGCACAAGGCACGCCTTGGCCGTCTGAATTCTCTCCCAGGCGCCTTTCGCATCGGAAGCCTTGATCAGCACATCCGCCGAACCTGCGTCACCGATGTTCGCCAGGCCCCGAACGGCCGAGATGCGAACCTCGCGATCGGAATCGGCGGCGGCTTTCCGGAGACCTTCGACGGACTTCTCATCACCCAACACTCCCAAGGCCTGGACCACATCAAGCAGGCACGAGCCCTTGGCCTTCGGCAAGGCGGCGCGAAGCTGGGGCAAGGCGTCTTTCCCAATCGCCGTCAACGCGTATGCCGCCGGAGTAGAGAGATCTTTCGTGCACAGGAACTTCCCCAACTCCGGCGCGGCTTTCGCATCGGCGCAGAGTTGCAGTTGTCGCATCAGGAAGGCCTGGTTGTCCTTGGACTGCCCAGCCAGTTGCGAAGTAATCGCGCCAGCGACGCACGCGCGAGCCGCATCCTTACCCGGAGTACAGGCGTAGGTGGTCAGCGCGTGTATCATGTAGCGAGGCTTAATATCCTTACCGTCGTCGGTCGCCGAGAGCATACCAATCAAACCCACGATGCTTTCGCTTCCGCCCTTGAGCACCTCATCGAAAACCGGCGCCGCCTCTGACCACGACGGACCGGTCAGCGTACCGGACGACTTTCTCCTTCCCTTCTTCCCGCTTTTTCCGCTAGTCCCGTCCGCCTCGGGCATTTGTTCCACGAGTTTTTTCAGTTTATCTGAAGCTGCCATTGATATATTCCTTTTGCTGTTCGCGTTTTGGTTCTCTGTCTACAGATGCCATGGCGCCCGCATCGGCTGGTGGGCGAGGCGATTGGCCTCTTCGTCACCGATAATCTGTTCGGTGACCGGGTCGAATTTGATCTTTCGCCCAACGCGAATGGATATATTGGTAAGGTGCATAATGCAAACGGTGCGGTGTGCGGCTTCGGCGTGCCCGCCCGGTTGCCTGCGTGTTTTGACGGCCTCTCCGAAACCCACTAACGGTCCCTGGTCCGGCATGGCTTTGATCTTTTCCTGATCTTCGGGGCTCAATTCGTCGAGGGTAGGATGCCTTCTTTTTATTCCGCTCGGCTCGCCCCACTCTCCGCTCTCGACAACCAGCGTAAACCCGTCGGCGTACGTAAGCTTTGACCATCCCCACATGCCGGCGGCCTCCGGATGCGCCGGCGGCGCGTGAGTCTCAATCTCGACGGGACCGGTGTTGTCCTTACCGTGCAGGAAGTTGATCGGGTCGAACTTGTGCTGACCCATGTCGCCCAGACCGCCGCCGTCGTAGTCCCAGTATCCGCGGTGCGTACCGCCCGTGCGACGCGAAACGTACGGTTTCAGCGGGCTCGGGCCGCAGTACATATCCCAATCGAGGCTGGAGGGAACGGGCTGAGGAGCAAGATCGACCCGACCGGACCACTGCTTGACCTTTAACCCGCCGCGATGCACGTAGACCGCCTGGGTCTTCTTCAGCAACCCGCTGGACATGATCTTGCGGGTCATCGCATTGGTTCCCTTGCTTGTAGCCATTCCGAATCGCCCGTACGTGCCCACCTGGAAGATACGCCCGTAACGTTTGGCGGCATTGACCACTGCGCGCCCCTCGCCGACGAATCGCGTCATGGGCTTCTCGCATACGACGTCCTTGCCGGATTCCATTGCAGCAATGCTGATCAACGCGTGCCAGTGAGGCGGAGTCGCAATCGCAATGATGTCGATATCCTTGCGCTCCATCACGCGGCGGAAGTCGGTGTAGATTTTCTTGTTGTCGCACTTGTCAACGTACTTCACGTCGCATCGCGCCAAGTCCCTGATGTTCAGACCGTGCTTACCGCTGAGATCTCGAAACGTCCCGCCCCCTCTACTGCCGCAGCCGATCAAAGCCGCACCGAACGTATCACTGGGCGCCGCAGGCCTGTCCGGGCCGCCTAGTACGTGGCTGGGGACTATCGAGATCGTCGCGGCCGACGCCGCAGCCGCTGCTGCGCCCTTCATCAAACCGCGTCGTGTCATTTCGGTTTTCTGTTTTTTCATTGGCCAACTCCTGTGTTGTCAAATTATCGTCTGCGTTTCATTCCGCACGCTGCGCCCGTGGATTCTAAACCACGGACGCACGGCGTGTCTATTTCTTCTTGCGTCTGCGTCTCTGCCTGGGCGGCGGGGGAGGCATTTTCTCACCAAGCTCTCCCAGGGCCCACCTGACCGTACGTTCCACGTATCCGTCGCCTTTGGCTTTCTTCATCGCCTCGACTGCGCCTTTCGCCTTGTCGCCGAGATAGTCCAAAGCATTGGCGGCGTGGAGAGCGACTCTAACGTTTGAATGTCCCAACGCCTCAACCAACACGCCAAGGGCCTTGTCGCTCTTGCCCATCGAACAGAGCGATTCAGCGGCTGCGATGCGAACGTTCGGACACGAATCGTCCAGCGCGTTTTTAAGCGCATCGCTCGCCCCAGCCGCAGCGTCGCCCAGCGACAAACACCCGATGGCGCCCCAGTACCTCACGCCGGAATCCTTATCGCCCAGCAGTTTAATAAGCTCGCCCAGTCGCTTGGAATCGCGAGCGTTGGCGATATCGGCGGCCGCCATCAACGCCGCCTGATCGTATTTCTTCTTATCCCTGGCCAGTTCGAACACCGTCGAGCCTTCCGACCGGGCGATAAACTCGCCTTCCGGCAGGAAGCCGATATCGTGAATATCGACAGCCCATTCTAGCTGGGCCTCACGCATACGTTTGAGAACATCAGCACACGCCGGATCGCCCGCCAGATTGTTAACCTCGTGCGGGTCGGCCTTGGTGTCGTAGAGTTCTTCGGTCGCCTTAGGCTCGAAGAATCGCTTCTCGGCGCCCTTGAGCCTCCCGGCGAGATGCTCCTTCCAGAGCGATTGGGTTGACTTCGACCGCCAGAGGTAGTCGAGGTGTTGGCCCCAGGGAAGATGCGGCATGTAGTTGCGGATGTACTTGTACTTCTTATCCCGGACCGCACGTGCGAAATCGTATCGCTCGTCCATCCGTCCGCGGAACAAGTACACGTAGTCTCGCGGCCTGGCCGCCTGACGCCCCAGGAACGCTTCGCCCTGTATGTAATCGGGGATCTTTATCCCCGCCAGCGAGAGCATTGACGGCGCCAGATCAATGAAGCTCACCAGACGGTCGGTCCGCGTTCCGGGCTTGCCCGGAGCAAGGTGCTGATACTTCTTCGGGAAGCGGGCGATCATGGGCACGTGCGTTCCGGAGTCGAACAGGAACCGCTTGGACCGCACAAGCACCCCGCCGTGGTCGGCGTAGTAGATTACGATAGTGTCTTCGGCCAGCCCGTCTTTCTCCAACTCAGCCAGAATCGCGCCCATCTGCGAGTCCATCTGCGTGATCCGCTCATAGTAATACGCCCAGTCGTTGCGGAACTCCGGCGTATCGGGGTGGTACGGGGGAAGTTCAACTTTCGCCGGATCCTGTTTCGTCGCCTTCGTCCCGCGATGCAGACAACTCTCGTGCGACGTGCCGATATTGAAAATGCTGAAGAACGGTTGGCCTTTCTTCCGGCCTTTCCAGTGTCCGCCGCCCGAACAAACATCCCACGTGCCCTTGGGCAGCTTGGCGATGTTGTAATCGGTCTTCGAACGGTTGGTCGTGTAGTAGCCCGCCTCGCGAAGATACTGCGGGAAAAACTTGATCGTCTCGGGGATCGCATTCTTGCTTCGCATGTGCTGGGTGCCCATGGACGGAGGGTACATGCCCGTGATGATCGTCGAGCGGGCCGGAGCACACACCGGGGCGTTGGCGAAAGCGTTTTCGTAGAGCACGCCCTCGGCTGCAAGCTTGTCCAGATGCGGTGTGATCGCGTTCTTGTATCCGTAGCAGCCCAGGAACGGACCGTTGTCTTCGCTAACCAGCCACAGGATATTCGGACGCTCTGCGCTCTTGTCCCGGGCTGATGCTGCGCGGGGAATCGCCATTGTCGCCGCGCCAAGCCCGACAGTCTTGAGAAATGCTCGCCGCGTGCCGCTCGTTGAGACCATACTGATCCTTTCTTGAAACACCGCCTGAATGGATATTCCCGGGCCAACACGCCCATCTGCGCCCGGACAGACGCACATCATACACGGGTTAACGCCGCCAGTGGACTTTTGTAACGGTTAATCCGCAATTCATCGCCGTCCGACACGGAGGATACCCCGAACTACGCGGGCTGGATTCCGAAGAAGCGTTTGGCGTTTGCAGTGGTCTGCTCGGCGAACTGTTCAACGTCTACCCCGCGCAGATCAGCAAGACACCGCGCAACGTGTGCAACGTGCGCCGGCTGGTTCACCCTGGCGTTGCGCACAGGCACGGGCGAAAGGTACGGTGAGTCGGTTTCGACGAGAATACGATCCTCAGGCACGATCAGAGCTCCGGCGCGGATGTCGTCGGCGGTTTTGAATGTCGCGATACCCGAGAAACTCACCATCGCTCCGATATCGAGAATTTCGCGGACCTCCCCCGCCCCGCCGGTAAACGAATGGAACACGAGCCAGGCCCCGTCGACACCGGACTCCCGGATAATCGCCATCGTATCATCAAACGCCTCACGAGTGTGGATCACGATAACCTTGTCCAGCCTCTCAGCCAGTTTGAGCTGCTGGGCAAACACCTCCTGCTGACGCGGGCGGGGAGAATAGTCGTAGTGATAGTCCAACCCGATCTCACCGATTGCGACGTTCCGCTCGCATGCGGCGAGTTTCTCGATATCGTCCAGATAACTGTCGCCCTGCTCGGCTGCGTGATGCGGATGAACGCCTGCGGTGCAATAAACCTCATCATGCTTCGATGCGATATCCGCCGCTATCTTCGCGTCGGGCAGGTTTGCTGCTGCGGAGATCATCAAGCGAACCCCCGCGGCCGCTGCGTCGGCGATGACCTGGTCGATATTCCGTCCCAGACGTCTGTCGGCCAGATGGCAGTGCGTGTCTATCAGGTTCATATTCAAAGGCCGTCCGGATCAGGAGTGGATGAAAACGCCGCCTCGATATGCTTAATCCGCGGTTTGGCGTCGCGCGGCGCCACGATGGCGACTATGTCGTAGCGAACAGCGTACTGCCGGGTCGGATAGTGTGAGAGGTAGTAACGGGCGGCTTTGCGGATTCGACGCCTCTTGCGGGCGTCTACGGCCGATTCAGGGGCATTGTAGGCGTCGTCCGAGCGAGTCTTGACTTCCACGAAGACAATGGTCTCACGTCCGGAATCACGACGCGTACTCCGATCGAGGGCGATTATATCTATTTCGCCCGACGGGCAGCGGTAGTTGGCGGCCAGTATCTTCATGCCTTTTCGCTTGAGCGTTCGCGCCGCGAGGTTTTCACCGCGCTGCCCAAGCGACTTGGCCCGCCGAAAAGGCCACATAAAGCTTACGCCTCAGGATTGGCCGCTTTCTTCTGGCGTGCGACCTGCTTGAGGCGGGTGGCCTTGCCCACACGGTCGCGAAGGAAATACAGCTTGGCCCGGCGCGTTCTACCGCCTCGAAGGACCTTCACGTCGGCGACTTTGGGGCTGTGGAGGGGGAACGTACGTTCGACGCCCTGCTTGTTGACTATCCTGCGGACGGTGAATGTCTCGCTGATTCCGTGACCGCTTATACGGATCACCACGCCGCCGAACATCTGCAGGCGTTCTTTATCGCCTTCAATGATCCTGACCGACACTTCAACGGTGTCGCCTACTTCAAACTTCGGCAGGTCGGTTTTCATGCTCGTTTGGGTGGCTTTTTTTAGTAATTCCTGGCTCACGATGACACTCCCGTCAATGGATACCACCGCGTGCGGCGGTGTTCGATCCTGAATTCTGCGGTTATTCTTCTTTCCTGGTTTCCGACTGTTCCTGGTAAGCTTTCCAGAGATCCGGTCTGCGGTCTCTGGTGCGTTGTTCGGCCTGTTCGAGGCGCCACTGCACAATCCTGGCGTGATGCCCCGACAGCAGCACTTCGGGCACTTCCATGCCTTCGAAGACCTGCGGTCTGGTGTATTGCGGATACTCCAGCAGGCCCGCGCTGAACGACTCTTCTTCCACCGACTCGTCTTTTCCCAAGGCTCCGGGCAACAGGCGGATAACGCTATCGCAAACCGCCATCGCCGCCACCTCGCCGCCTGAGAGCACAAAGTCGCCCAGGCTTATTTCCATATCCGCCAAACCAGTGCGGATCCGCTCGTCAAAGCCCTCGTAATGCCCCGCCAGAAGGACCAGGTGGTCCTCGCCAGCCAGCTTTCGGGCAGTCGACTGCGTCAGGGGCTCGCCCTGAGGCGTGAGCATTATCACTTTTCCGTCAGAACCGGCCTGTTTGCGGACGTCCGCGACGGCGTCGAATACGGTTTGGCAGATCATCACCATCCCGGGCCCCCCGCCGTACGGCGAATCGTCAACGGTCCTGTAGGAATCGGCGGCGTAATCCCGAATATTCGTCGCGCGAATGTCCACAAGACCCCGCTGACCGGCGCGTCCGACGATGCTCGTGGAGCAAAACGCCTCGAACATCTCGGGAAACAGCGTAAGGATATCAATACGCAATGACATCGCAGTGCGGGCTCCTTTACGCTAACGGCGCGGACCGACCGTTATTGGCCGATACCGTTGCGCTTCAGCAGATCGCTAACGGTGTCGCTGGGCTGGGCTCCTACGCTCAACCAGTACTCGATCCGTTCGCGATTCAGCGAAACCTGCTTCTCGGCGGATTTGGCGTTGGGATCGTACCAACCCAATTCCTCGATAGCCTTGCCGTTACGGGGCACGCGGGAATCCATCGCGTTTAAGCGAAAGAAGCTGCGATGCCGCCGGCCCATCCTTTTCAATCTCAATCGAACCGCCACGTATAAATCTCCAAAGTATCTCGCTACCGCTTAGGTAGCATGGACTAACCGATTAATGTTGGGAATCGAGTATTCTATCAGACTCGCCGAGTCCTGCAAGTCTTTTTTCCAGGGAATGTGAAAACGACCTGCAATTGCGCTCGGGAGTTTGCGAATCCGTACATAAAAAAGCGGGCGAGTCCGCTAACGGACTCGCCCGAGAATGATAATCTGCGTGGTCTTACCGCCGGGCTCTTGCGAACCCGACAGTCGGGTATATTAGGCTTGGCGGCCAACGGCTGACAATCACATTTGTGAATCCGTTCGGAGCAACAAGCTCCGCACCATCAAGCCTTGAGGAGAGACATTTGCAGACTACCAACTATTCTTGTTGTAAAAGTTGAATGTGGCGTCCGGCCGGGCCGCGTTCGAAGCGACCCGGGCCGGTTCGCCTTGGTTACTATTTACGCCTTCCTGCGACGTCTGCGGATGACCAGGAGACCGCCGATGGCCAGCAGGCTCATCGTCGCCGGTTCGGGTGTCGCCGAGAAGTCAGGCGCCACGGGAGCCGGAGTCACGCCCGTGCCGAAGTTGGCTCGGATCGTCGCGAAGTCGTCAAGGTCAACATCGCCGTCGTCGTCGAAGTCAGCGGTGTTTCCGGCGCCCTTCAGACCGAACTGGGCCTGGAAGTTCGCCAGATCCTCGTCGTCGACATCGTCGTCGCCGTCGGTGTCGCCGGGCACTGCAACAACCACGCCCGTTGACAGGTTACGCAGCACCAGGAAGTCGCCGTCAACTTCGAGGGCTCCGAAGGTCCAGCTCGACGCCGCGGGCGCCACAACGGTGACATTCACAGCACTCAGGGTGTATCCGAACGCCTGCATCAGCTGGACATCCACACCGCTTGCCGAACCGCCGCCGTCCTGCAGCTGGATCGTGACGTTGTCAGAGATCACCACGTCGCCGCCTACGTCAAGGTAGTTGTCGGCGCCGGCGCCGAAGGTCCAGTCAAACGTCGCACCGTCGGCCAGCGTCAGGTTGGTGTTCTCAAAGTCATTGACGTAGTCGCCCAGCGTCGCGATTCCGTCGCCTGCGGTTGCTGTGCCGCTAACTTCAATCGTCACGGCCGTCGATCCGACGCCAGTTGCCTGCGTCGAATGGGTCAGCGATCCGCCGCCGAGGGTCAGGTTCGTCAACTGGATGTCCGCCGCGGGTGAATCAATCGTCAGCGTCTTGCCGGCTGCTGTAGTCACACCGCCAAGCTCCACCGGTCCAACCAGCTCCAGCGGGATAGCGGCTGTCGATGTTTCGACGGCGTTTATCTCGGTGAAGGGCATGCTCAGCCCGGCCGCTGCGGTCTTGAAGCCTTCCAGCTCGCTGAACGTAGCTCCGGTCAGCCTGTTGACGTCATGTGCAGTCACAGCCATTCCGACGTAGATGGTTCCGGTCATGTCCTGACCGCCGTCCATCAGCAACGGATTACTGTGAAGGGTCCAGCCCGCACCGCTGGGATCGTCGCTGTAGTACGTCTGGAACGTCTTCGTCGCAGCGGTGTAGGTAAGTCTCAAGTACACATCGTCGCCGTGGTTAATTCTCGGGCCCGTAGCGTTCGAACCGGCCGTGCCGGCTCCGTCGGTCCTGCGAGCCTGGGCGTTGATACCGTTTCCGTCGTTGGCGGCGATAATCTCGGCTACGTTGCGCGAGTTAAACGTAAGGGACTGGCGAATCATCAGACCGGCCTTGGCCCAGGCGTGCACGCCTGCGTTGCCGGCAGGATTGGAGGTAAAGGATACTCCGTCATTAAGGTGGGCGGAGATATCGATATCGTCGCCAGCATCAAACTCCTGGTAGACAAAGGTGAAGTTATCATTATTGCCCCAGACATCGGCTCCGCTGCCGAGGAGGCTGTGGGTTCCGCCCGACTCAGCCCAGAGGACATCCGGTGCGACAGGATGACGAATCGGGTTGCCGTTGTTGACTTCGGCTGCGGTGAATTCACCGACTGCCGGCGGGGTGATCGTAACCGTTCCGCCGTTCAGCATGACCGCACGGTCGCCCATTGCGGCGGGAACCGAAACGTTCGTGCCGACCAGGTCGAAGTCCGCTCCGGACGTCTTGACGATCGTGATGTTGCCGTTAACCGTCGCGGTGTTCGATACGACCAGCTTGTTGGTCTGGGTGTTGATGGCGCCACCGGTAAGCTTGGTGGTCGCAACACTCAGATTTCCGCCGGTCAGGTTCACCGTGCCGTCGACCATCTGCAGGTCGCTGGCGGCCGCGGCGCCGGTGGTGTTCACGATAGCCGTAGCACCGTTAACCGTCATGTTCGTCACGGTGGTGCTGGCGGTGTTCAGCGTACCGTCGGTCACGTTAAGATCAGTGATCGTCGGTGAGGCCAGCGTGGTGGTTCCACCGGTCACGTTTACCGTGCCGATCGTTCCGCCGGCTCCGGACAGGTCCGTCGTACCGGAGCTGTTCAGCGTCGTCGCATTAACATTACCGGAATTCGCCGTCAGGGTGCCCGACGTGGTCAACGTGTTGGTCACGTTCAGGTCGCCGCCGACAACAGTCGTCGTTCCGCTATTGTTCATGTCGTTGCCGACATTGACCGTACCGGTGATCGTCACGTTTCCGGCGTTGTCAACATCGTTGCTCGCAGCCAGCGTTCCGCCGGTCACGTTCAGGATACCGCCGGCGCCAACGTTGGCGTTGGTGGCGTTTGCAAGACCGGCCGCTTCGACGTTAACCGTACCGGTGTCGGTCGGAGCAACATTCAGGTCTCCGCCGATATTCAGCGTGCCTTCGGTCACATTTGCGACTACGACGTCGAAGAACGTTCCGTCGAGTTCGAGGTCGGTGGTGATTGACAGGTCGGCGCCTGCGGCGTTGACGTCAAGCGTACCGCTCGAGATCGACAGTGCGTATGCGATCTGTCCGGAACTGGCGACTGTCGCCGTTCCAGCCTGGGCGATCTGGGCTATCGAATTGGCGGCCGGAACGGTGTCCGTGCTCCAATTCACACCCGTGCTCCACGTACCGACAACGCCAGCGTCCCACTCAAGAGCATCGATTGCGCTGATGCCCGTCAGGAAGATACGCTTGCCGGCCAGATCGTAGTTCAACACGCCAACTCCGCCCCAACCGACAGCACTGGTGTCGATGGTGTAGGTCGTGGCGTCCAGAAGCGTCGGATCGCCGCCGTCCAGCGTCACCGTACCGGCTCCGGTCCAGGTGTAGATGTCGTATTCGGCGGCGGGGTCTGAGAATCCGCCGTCAGACAGAATCTTCAGCGTCCATCCGTCGTTGATTACAAGGTTGCCTTCGACTGCAATCGAGTCCTCGGCGCCCAGTCCGAACTCCATCTCGTAGACCAAACCGGTTTCCGTGGTCAGGTTGGCGACGGTAAGCGTGCCGGCGCTGGCTCCGGGAGCCAGGATCGACGAAACGCTGAAGTTACCGTTGTACAACCGACCGGCGCCGGTGATCTCTTCCATGTTGAAGGTGTGTCCGCCCCAGTTGGCGTTAAGGGCGCCGCCGCCTGTGCCGGTGTCAACTCTCAACATGTTGTACTCCGTGCCGTTGGAGCGATCAACCTGGGCTGTCGCGTCGGCGTCGAGTACGATGTTGGCGTACACGACCATGCCGGGCACGTCATTTGCGTCGTCAAGGTTAAGGCCTCGCTGCGTGCGGATAAGTCCGTCGCGCGTGCCCGTTCCGTCGGACAGAACCTTGATCGTGGTTCCGAAGTTGTTGACGATCTGCGGGTCGGGAAGCAGTGCGTCGTTGACGCGTACTTCAGCATCTTCGTTTCCGCCGATCAGCCACGTTCCGCCGGTCATCGGGTTGTTACCGTCCGAACCGGTGAAGGCTCTCAGGAAACCGCCCGATCCGGGAGCTCCGGGGGTGAGCTTGCCAAGGTTGGCGGCGAAGGCGCCGTCTTCCATGTCCGCTCCCCAGTTGAAGTCCAGGGTCGTATCTTCAGGCATAATCGTCACGCCCTGTCCGATCGTACCGTACACGTCAATCTGGCCGCCGTTTCCGTCGCGGTTGAGCTTGAGGGTGTACTCGTCAACACCGGGGACCTCAACGCTTACGTCCTCGAAGCTCCATTCGTCGTTCTCGCGCTCCATCAGGGCGTTGCCCTTAAGGGTCACGCCGAGGCGGAGTTCTTCGCGGTCCACGTTGCTCCGCTGGACGCCAACGTGGGCGCCTTCGTTCAGAATGATGTTCGGGAAGATTACGTGGTTGTCGTTATTCCCGTCGCCGGCTTCTTCGTCGAAGCGCAGGAGGGTCATCGCGAAACCGCTCCAGGTCCTGCCCTGGCCGACCACATCGCCGGTTCCCAGCACGTTGATCGTCTGGTTCACGACATGCGGCGTAGCGGTGGTGTGTCCCTGCTGAACTTCATTCTGATTTCCACCGATCGGAGAAGCAGACTCAAGTCCGCGGTAGAACAGCAACAGCATGGCGCCCTGGCTGAGGTTGACTCCGCCGGGAGTCAGCGTGTCGTTCTCAACCTTGTAACGCATCAGCGCTGCGTTGGTGGCGGCGGTCGAACCGGCGCCTTCGTCGCGTCCGGCGTAGATTTCGAGTTCGGAGTTGTCCCAAACGTCAATCTTACCGGTAAGGGTCGGGGCCATATTCCGCTCGTTGCTGCCGAACCGGAGGTAACCCTCGCGGACGGTGATATCGTCAGCCTGAACGGTCACGCCGTCGATATTGACCCGTCCGTCGGTCTTCAGAGTCCTGAGGGTCATGTCGTTTTCGTTCATCGGCATGGTGATCCAGTGATCTGAAGACTGCAGTCCGTCATTGATGAAGATATCAACGCCGGGCAGCTTGATCTCAGCGTCGAGGTTCAGATCGCCGCCGACACCGTTGCTGTTGAATCCGCCGCCGGTGCTGGAGAAGATCACGAACGTCGGAGGCGCCGAAACACTGGGGAGAATGTCCACGTTGTCGTGGAGACGGTCGTTCTGGTTGTAGAACTTCGCGATTCTCCTGCCTTCGCCCATATGGACCTGGCTGAGCTGGTCGGCTCCGCCGATGATCCAGTTGACGTTGTCCAGTTCGCGACGGACTCCGTCAAGACCTCTGGGATCGATATTCTGAAGCGCTACGTTGTCGCGGATTGCGACGTAGGCGCCGGGATCGATGCCCCATCGGGATTCGCTCTGCGACAACCTGTTGGCGTTGTTCAGCATCATGTAACTGCCGGCCTCAAAGATGTAGCTGCCGCGTCTGATGTGATCGCAAGCCCACTGGTTGTTGCCCCAGTCCAAGGGGGCCATTCCGCCCAGCGGTCCGAAGGTCACTGTGACCGTTGCTCCGCCGGTTACGGGCCATTCGGTTCCGTACGTGTTGAACAGGCCCTTTTCGATGCGGATGTCCTGTCCGTTCTGCAACTTGTCGTTGCCCTGCACGCGGAAGATCGACTGCCCGGTGGTGTTCATTCCCGATCCGTCGAACGGATCGTAGAAGCCTGTGGCATTGATATCGCCCAGGCCGCCGGCGTTGCCGTTGACGGTCATACGACCGCCTTGCATCACCGTAACATCGGTGGTGCCCGTGTCTGAGGCGAACGTCGCACCGGTGTTGAACTTAATCTCCTGTCCGTTGATGACAACGGCCATGTTCTCAGCCGAACCAACCTGTCCGGTCAGCGTACCGGTATAGTCTCCGCCGCCGTAGATTCCGGCGCCGAAGTAGGCTCCGCGGAACACGGTGGTCCCGCCGATAGCTTCAACGGTTTCGCCTGCTGCAACGTTCGTGCCCGAAGTCTGGACACCGTAGAGCAGTTTGACAGCACCGAGCTGCGCGGGGGTCGGCACGGCGCCGGCGGTCGGCATCAGCAGGGCGTCGTTCTGGAAGGTGACAAGACCCGAGCCCTGACTGTCGGAGAACGTCAGATTGCTGATGTCTCCGGACAGACCGCCGTAAGTCTTGATCAACATCTGCGACGACTGGTTCAGTCCGCCTGCGTTGGTGATCTTAATAATGCCGCCGTTTTCGGCGGTAAGCGGAACTTCACGGATCAGGCCCGCATTGCTGACAGCATCGCCGTGGGCGAGTGTCGCCACAGCTCCGCTGTTGACAACGACGCTGGTGGCGCCCAATCCGTCTCCGTTAATGTTCGCCGCACCGTTAACTGCAACCGCTCCGGTGCTCACTGTTCCGCCGGCGTTGAGGTTCAACGTACCGTCGATCTTGATGCCGTCGGTGGTCAGGGCGCCGGTTGCGTTGATGTTCAGCGTAGCCGTGGCGCCGATGTTCGTTGATACTCCAGTACCGCCAACGGACCAGATTCCGGCCTGTGCGGGATTGGCGGGCTTAACGATCTGCTCGCCGCCCAGGGTCGGGTTGTTGAAGCGGAAGTCCGCTCTCGATCCGCCGGTGCCTTCTGCATGCGTAAAGGCGACCAGATACTTGCCTTCAGCAAGGCTGACGGTCTTTCCGCCGCCGTCTTCCCATGAAAGCTGCTCGCCGCGGTTCGATCCGAGTCCCGCTGCGCTGGACTCAAACACGCCGTCCTGGTCCAGGTCGAGCCAGATTCCGCCGCGATCGTCGTCGCCTGCGTTGCGGAAGGTCCAGTTGCCCGCATTGGCCGCACTGACGTTCACATAAGCCAACCACATGTTCGAGTACTGGTCGCCCTGTCCGATGGATCCGGTGTTGATGAAGTCGCCGTCGTTGTCGAAGTCGAGTCCGCGGTTTCCGGGTCCGCTGGTCAGCAGCGATTCGCCGAAGAAGGTGGGACCCGCCGTCGGGTCTCCGCCGCCCATCATGCCGCCTGAGTTGTTGTTGTTAAGGTCCATCACGCCGTTGGGGCCTGTGTGGTAACCCAGGTGCCTGATGGCGTCGATGGCGGTGATGATGGTGCGCTCGCCGACCGCCGTCGTGGTGACCGCAGCGTTCAGATTCGTCGTACCGGCGCTGAGGTCCAGCGCTTCGGTCGCGGTGATAGCTGAATCCACGACAAACGTGCCGCCCTTATTCTCGGTCACACCGGTGTAGGTGTGGGTGAATCCGCCGGCGAGAGTCGTGCTTGCCAGAGTGGTGACATTGCTGCCTGCTCCGGTCATCGCAAAACCGACGCTTCCGCCGTTCAGCTCGTAGTCGCCGGCGACGAGGAAGTCGTTGGCGGCAAGAGCGGAGGATCCGCCGTTCTGCCTGTAAGTTCCAACCGTCAGAGTGTTGCCCACTCCGCCGAAGTTGAACGAACCGGAGTTGTAGACGATGCTGTCGAGGGCCACGTTGCCCGTGATCGCCAGCGTTCCGCCGTCAACCGTGAAGTCGCCGTTGACCGTCACACCGTTGTCCACCGTGGTGGTTCCGGCGGTGATGGCGACCGTTTGTGCGTTCAGGATCGCGCCGCTGTTCAGGTTCGTGGTGGTGGCCAGCGTAACCTGCTTGGCGGTGACCTGACCTGTAACGTTCAGCGTACCGCCGGTGGCGTTCAGGATGTTGACCTGGTCAACAATGCCCGCGGCGCCGATCGTCAGCGAGCCGGCGTTGAGGTCGATGTCGTTGGTCACCGACAGGGTGTTGGACTGAACGTCCACGGCGCCCGTACCGGTGACTTCGAGGGTGTGAATGGCCTGGTTGCTGTTCACCTGTGCGATTCCAGCGGCCACGATAGCCTTGTCGGTAATCGTAGGAGGTCCGGAATCGGGGAATCCGCCCTTGGACCACTCGGTTCCGACGTTCCATGCATCCGGGGTAACGTCGTTATCCCAGGTGTAGGTGTCGACGGGGTTGACAATGTCCACCGTAAGTCCGGTGATGAAGACGCTGTCGGCGTCGATTCCCAGCGTGGCGCCGGAGGCGTCCCACAGCAGGTTGCTGTCTATCGCCGAGGTGTCGATGGCGTAAGTCTGCAGCCCGTCGACAACACTGGTGAAGGTGATGATGTCGATCTGGTCGGCGGGAACGATACCGCCCAGTGCGCCGGCGGCCTCGCTGATAGCGACGTTCCACGTGGAGTCGAGATTCAACGCTCCGTTGACGACGAGCAGATCGTGGTCGGTGGTGCTTCCGATTTCGATGTCCAGCACCGAACCGTTCTGCATTTTGAACTGGCCGGTGACCGCAGCGGTCAGCGTGCCGGTGCTGTTGCCCGGGGCCACGCGATCGGTCGCGGTGATGTAGACATCGCGCGAGTCGATGTTGCCTTCACCGGTAATGACGTTGTTGCCCTGGTACTGGTGCACGTCCCACTGCGTCTGCAGCAGGCCGTTTACGATCGTCGTCGAGCCTCTCTGGCCTTCGAACGTACCGGCGATAAAGACACCGCCGACATCGATCTGCACCGTACCGTCAAACGTACGCCATCTCTTGTCGCCCTTGACGTGATCGTTGCCAACGTGCATCACGCCCTTGCCGCCAACGATGATCTTCGCGTTGGAGCCGTCGTTGATGCGGGAGTTGTTGTCGTCGCGCAGGGTGTAGGTGGAGATGGCTCCGGCGAGATCAGTACCGATCTCGAGGGTCGCATTGTTGTTCTGGTAGTGGAAGTTGGCGCTTACCGTTCCGCCGTTCTGTATTTCAGCCAGCGCGCCGCTCTGAACTTCAAAGCCGCCCGTCTGAACGTGCCCGCCGTCTTTGATGACCATGTGGGCGTTTTCGGTTACACGATACCTCTTGTTACCGAACTGTCCGCCCTGGTTGCCGTTTCCGACGCGAAGCTCACCGAACTCGCCAATGGTGATTGTCGTACCGGTGTGCCTGGTGATCATGTTGTTGTTGCCGCGATCGCCAATGTGCAGCAGGGCTTCATTGCCCACGCCCGCGGCGCCCTGGACCAGTACGTCTGACTGGTTCTGGTTCTCGTAGTAGTTGCCCGACAGTACGCCGCCGGGTCCGATGTTGATTGTCGATCCGCCGCCGTTTCCGCCGTGGATGTAGATGTTCTCGCGGGCCTGCATGAAGCCGTTGATGTCGGCGACAACGCCGTTTCGCAAGTGGATTCTCCAGCCTTCCACATGACCGCCGTTCTCGATCAACACTTCACAACCCGGATCGTCCCAGGAGATGTTCCTGTTGGCGTTTCCGCCGCCGTTGTAACCGGACTTAATGTAGCCGGTGCTGCGGACGGTGACCGAGGAGTTGGCCTTGACGAATGTTTCGGTGCCGTACGTGTTCAGCGTGCCTGAGACATCCAGGTGTCCGCCGTCGTATACGTTGACCTGGTTGGCGTCGACTGTGGCGCCGGCTGCAACGTCCATCACAGCGTTCGGGCCGTCGAACTCGATCAACTGGTCGTTCGTGGCGCCTGCGTGCAGGGCGCCGGTGACTTTCAGAGTTCCATCATACAGCCAGATCTGACCGGCGGTGGTCAGATTCGGGATTTCAAGAACGCCGGAGCCTCGCTTGTTGATGCGCGTGACGTTGGTCAGCGCACCGCTGAGCTTACCGCCGGTTCCAAACGCCGACAGCGTGCGATTGCCTCCGCCGAAGTCGATGTCATTGGTGAAGTCAACGACGTGCGTGGCTGTTTCCGAACCGATCTGGAAGTTCTGGTTGTTCCAGGTCGCCCAGTTTGTCGCCAGTGCGACGTCGAGTGCGTCGACGAGGGTCACGGTGTGGTTGGCGCCGGAAGCGGCGAAACCGCCCCGTCCGCTGACCCAGTTGACCTGCCCGGCGGCTGTTCCGATTTCGAAACGGCTGTTGGCGGTCACTTCAACTGCGGCGCCGTGCGAATCGTTGTTCGAAGCAAAGTTGATTACGTGTCCTGCGGGAATGTCCTGTACGGCGCCTCGCTGGACTACGATCGTGGGTGTGGTTGCGTTGTTCGTGCCCAACATCTTGAACAGGCCGTCCGAACTGCGGTCGGCGCCGATGACGATGTTGTGATCGCCGTTCAGCGTGGATCCCGCATCAACCGTACCGCCCTGGAAGTCCCAGGCGGAGTTGGTCGTCGCGGAGGTCGCCTGCAGCGTTCCGCCGTTCAGCTTGAAGTTGGCGATAGTGCCCAAGCCGCCTACTTCAAAACCGTCGTCGACCTGCAGCACGCCGTTGTCGTCAACGCTCAGCGTTCCGCTTACGGCAAGAACGTTGCCCGTTGTCACGGTCAGGGGCGCCGCTACGTTAAGGTCCACAACGCTGATGTTCGTCGCGTTGGTCAGCGTGCCTTCAAGGGTCAGGCTGCCGGTGGCGGCGGTGTAGGCTCCGGGGGTCGCGCCCATCGAAAGCGTACCGGCCGCTGCGATCGTAACGTCGTTGTTAAGATTGAGGTCCGCGCTGTCCAGATCGATCGCACTGTCGATGGTCAGCTTGGCCGCATTAAGAGTTGCGCTGTTGTCAGCGAAGGTGATGCCCGTGGTCGAGGCCTCTGCGGCGTTGACCGTACCGCCGGCGTTGATGTTCAACGCGCCGGTGGCGGCGATGCTGATCGCCCAGGAGACATCAAGAATGTCGTCGACTTCAACCGTACCGCCGGCGTTGATGTTCAGTTCGCCAGCCGCTCCGCCGCCGCTGAAGAGCGGGATGGAGATGGTGTGTCCGTTGAGGATGTTGGCGATGCTCAGGCTTGTCGGTACGCCTCCGGCGACGGTGCCCGCCCACGTCGTGGCGAGGTCATAATCGCCTGAGATGATACTGTTCAGCGTACCGTCGTTTTGAGAGCCGGGGATATGAACCTCGTCTATCTGAGTCCAACCCCAACTGCCCTGGTTCCAGTCGATGAAGTCGAGCACGTACTGCGCGCCCTGGTCGAGGGTGTCCAACTGGGCGGCGGAGATCGTCATTACCTGCTCGTTGCCGCCGGAGCCTGTCCTGTGCTGCTCGAAGAAGTATTCGCCAGTCGCCACGTTGCGCAGCGCAGCGCCGGCATAACCGCTGTTGTTCTCCGAGTTGGGATGGTCGATCAGAAGCTGAGTGAGCGTATACCCTGCCGGAAACGCCTCGTCGGCCTGACCGCCGATAAGCTCGAACGTCAGATCGCTGGCGTCGGCGGGGTCGAGATAGAACGCGGGCGACGTGAAGATAAACGTCGGGTGCCCGCCGTCGTGAGACCGCCCGGTCCCGGCCGCGTTGGCCGATTCGACGTTATGCGGCGGCGTGCCGCCGTCTCCATTCATAAACCAACCCGTATGATTCGTGAAGGTCCAGCCTTGATAGTCGCCGGGCTCGAAATCAAAGTTCAGGTCGGCCCGGGCCATGGACGTCATGGCGAAGACCATTACGATTGTCAAAACGATTGTCAGGACATTACGTGTGCGCATGATATTACTCCTGCACGAGTTGGTTGTGCGAGCGCGGGGGTCGCGCGCTTCGCTGTGAATACGATATGACAAGTTGCCAAACAACTTTTGGAGCAATGCTACCACTCCCGTCTCTCCGCGGACTGCGGCGATAAGACATTCAAGACTTCGCCGTCCGTCCGCTGTTACAAAATGTCAGTGGTCTCCAGGAATTTACCTGTGCTCCTACGGAGCAAGTGCTTCCTCGCGGTAGATTCGCTTTCGCCTATCTGATCTCAATAAAGAGTCTACCTGCAAATTGCGTTTGTGTCAAGGATAAAACCGG
>JASLNT010000082.1 GCA_030745875.1 Phycisphaerae bacterium | reverse complement strand
CTGGGTTCGAGTCCCAGCTCTCTCATTAAAGACCCCTGTTCTTCAGGGGTCTTCTCATTCCACGGCGTTACGCCTTGCCGCAGTTTCACCGCCCGGCGAGGCAGTGGGTTCGTACGACAATACTGAGGAGCCTCCCGCTGTTTTTGCCCTTTTTTTTGGTAAAAAAAACAGATTTTGCCTTGCCTGTTTTGCCGATTTATATATACTACTTCGCTTGGCTAATCCCCCTGCCGGTGCTTTTCCGGCTGGGCGCTGCAGTATAATGCGGCCCCATCATCTAGTGGCCTAGGATTCCGGCTTTTCATGCCGGCAACCGGAGTTCGAGTCTCCGTGGGGTCATCCTGAGCAGCCCTCCGTAACCGCGGAGGGCTGCTTTTTTTGTTTTGACCCGTCCAGAGGCGCTTAGCCCTTCAGTGCAAGCGATGTCTCGGCGACACGACGACCGAGATTATTGGCGGCTTTCATTCCCTCTTTGTCGTTTTCGACACCCCCTTTAGCCCAAACGGCGGCGCCAAATCGGCGTCCCGTCCCCACGACGACCATGTCATAGCAGAACAAGGAATCCTGCACAGAACGAATAGTCACCTCCTGCCCGCCGTTTCGCGACCCTCCGACAGCCAGCACGCCAACAGGCATACCAGCCAACACGTCCTTGCGATAAAAGACCATCATTCTCTCGATGAACGACTTACACAGCGAACTCATGCTGCTGAAATAGACCGGCGTACCGATGATGATTCCCGCCACTTTCGGATCTGAGAGTTTCTTCGCCACACTGGAAAAATCGTCTTTCCGTCCAGGCGCCAAAGGCACGCCGGCCGCAACCGAGCCGTCGATATCCAGTCCGGCAAGTTCGATAAGTTCCGTCTCGATCCCGTCTCCGACCCCCTTGGAGCCCTTGAGGCACTCCTTGAGCGCCGCAGCCGTGCCCTTGCCCTTCCTCGGACTGCACGAAATCGCTATGATCCGAGCGCCTCCGGGCTTCTTCCCTTCCCCACTTTCCGGAGCCGCCGAGGCTGCGGTCGCCGCCAGAGCAATTCCGGCCGATCCCAGGAACACTCGTCTGGTCAAGTCATCCGCCATTGCTATTCTCCCTGTCTTTTGTCTCTTATGCCATTGCTATCCGCCGCAAGCCGACCTGATTGACCTATAACGGGGGGCTCCGGCGGCCGACGATAAGTATAGCTCTACTAACTCACCGAGAGTAGAGAAAGCCTCGCCCCAAATTCGAACCTTGATTAAATCCCCGCGGTCAGTATGCCATTTGCGGTTCGACTATCGCCGCCAACGTTCCCAAGAGAATGATGACGATCAGCAGTTCAATGAGCGTAAACGCCGATCTCCTTCTGATTGCCGCAACCTGTCGCATAACCGATCTCAGCAGGCTCGCCACACCTCACATAGCGACGAGCCTCTTCCACTATGTTGATCGGCGTGCGCGAAAGGCGGGTTTAGCAAGTCGGGAATCAGGATCGCTCAGATACGCCAACAGTTGCGTGTGGTGTTGCTACGGTCGGGCTGCAGGACAGCCGCCCGTTATGACGTGCGTCTGCCCTGGAGCTGGCGCCTGTCCCGGCCGGAGCGTCTATCGTCTCCGGATCGCCGGTCAGGACCATCGAAGGCTACTTCTTCTCTTCTTCGTTGGTCGCCGCGTCTGTCGTCTCCAGACCGTCTACCGACTTCACTACGACGTTCGTTTACGTTCTCAGGTCCTGTATCCGTATCCATATTAAGCCCCTGTAAACGGCTTGTTTTCGCAAAGCCGTCGGTCAAGAATATGTCGCGAATTAATCTCTAGCAAATACTTCGGTTTTCATTAGGACCAAACATTAGTATCATATGCAAAGAACCGGCGGCTGGAACGGCCCTGCCCGAAACGCCTGCTCGACAGCACATTGCCTCGGTCAGGGGGTGACATACGGTCGACGGAAGCCTACAATGATCAGGTAATCAAAAATAAACCCCGTTTTAGGGACGAGTACCGTGAACGACTCATTGAACAAGAATCTCGAACAGTTGACCAATGACATCCTGGCCAGCTACACAACGCTCGACAGCACCCAGCGAATCGGCGAGACGTTCCTGCCCACGCGATCGCGAATTGTCGACGTGCTGCATGACATTCGCCAACTCCTCTTTCCCGGATTCTTTGGGCACAAGGAGCTTACGGCTGAGAATATTCGCTATCACGTAGGAAACCTGCTAATACACGCCGGATCTGAGTTAACAAGGCAGATATCCTACTGCATGTGCGCCGATCGCCAATGCCAGACCTGTGCAGACGCCAACGCCTGCCACACTGAGGCTGGCGATATCGCCCAGAACTTCCTGGCCCGCATTCCCACGATCCGTCGGGCCCTGGCGCTGGACATCCAAGCCGCATTTGACGGAGATCCCGCCGCCAAGAGCACTGACGAGGTTATCTACTGCTACCCGGGATTCTACGCGGTGGTGGTCTATCGGATCGCCCACGAACTGGTCGAACTCGAAGTTCCGCTAATGCCAAGGATGATGAGCGAGCACGCTCACAGCACCACCGGCGCCGACATTCACCCCGGAGCCGATATAGGCGAGAGCTTCTTCATCGATCACGCCACCGGTGTTGTTGTCGGCGAAACCACCCAGATCGGAAACAACGTCAAGATATACCAGGGCGTCACGCTGGGAGCCAAGAGTTTCCCCAAGGACGAACGCGGGCGAGTCATAAAAGGCCTCAAGCGACACCCGACCATTGAAGACAATGTAACCATCTATCCGAACGCCACTATCCTGGGCGGAGAGACCGTAATTGGTCAAAGCGCCACCGTTGGCGGAAACGCCTACATAGTCGAGTCGGTGAAACCCGGACACTTGGTCATCCATCAAGACCACGAACTCAAGGTGCTCGACAAGAACAAAAGCTAGAATACCAAGAGGCCGCCGTCCCCCCGGGCCATTGTGAGGTCAATTTCAGGATGTTCGATTTTTCCACCGGTGCCGACGATTTCTTCGTCAACGTTAATCTCCAGACCAATCTGGCGCTGCCCAGCAACAGGGAAACTCTCCTTCAGTTCTACGAGGCAATACAGCGGGAATTCCCATCCATGACTCAACTTTACCAGCGAGAGTCAGGCGAATCGGTGCTGGAAGCCAATCGAGAGCAAGGCCACTACCTCTGGATGGAACTGCACAACAATCGCCTGACGGGCGGAAATTTCAATCCGCAGACCGCTGACGACATCTACCGCCTGCACCACTGGCTGCTGGAGCACAGCGTCTACTTCCTCGGCATCGGGGGATTGGATGTGGAACTCCTTGACGTGATGTTCGGTTTCAATCTGGACTACAACGGGAATCGCGATGAGATAGTGGCTGAATCGATTATCGGCGACTCGGCGCTGGGAGCCCTTGCCTCGGAAAACAACACCCGCTGTCTTGAGTGCGAACCGAGCATGGTCATCGCACTCGATGACGACTGCTATCTCCAGGCCAGAATCTCCCTGGAGACCAGATCCAGCGATTACCAGGTCCGCACCGGGCGATACGACAGCGAACCGATCAGCGTCTACTTAACCGTCCGCCGCATGCCCACACCGGGCAAGATAATGAACATGACCGAATCGCTGACAGAACAATCCGCGATATGCGAAGATATCTGCCGACGAATCGTGATCCCGAAGATTGTCCGGCCGATTGCTGTGGCGATAGCATCATCCCCCTGAATCGGCGGCGCCGGACGAGCATAAAAAAACGGCGGGCCTATCGCGGGGGGGGACGACAGGCACCGCCTTTTTCGGACCGACCGGGGAGGATCGGCCCGAATGGGGACACATTTTCACGAACGGTTCAATACAACAAATCCGTCGTTTCATCAGGACAGAAGTATATCGACCTCCTAATCCCGACACAAGGAATAATCAGGTAAACACCTTACTTTTTGCCCCGTTCCCACCAAGCCGAAGACAACGACATAATACCCTCTTAAGACAGTGCTTACACGACCTCAACCGCGATATTCGACCAGTCGGAGATATGTGCGGCAAGATTTTTTTGCTACTCAGGGAATCAGATATGCATCGTTGATGGAGCCTCGCTGGCCGCTCGCTGCGTTGCCGCCACCGCAGGGTTCATAGATATTATCCGGTTCATTGCTGTTTGAAAGCGGACGCGTGCCCGGAATCTCCGGACTGCTGTACCAAGCCGCATGACCGTCCATGAACCCCACATTCTGTCCGGCTCCGTTGTGGTTGAAGGAATTCTGATTCCGGTATCCGCCCTCCAACAGCGAATCCAGCGACTGGGTGTCCACCCGGGATCTCGGGCTTGAATCCGCGACTATCGCCAACTCCGACGCCTTCAATTCGGGATGCAGGTTGCTGGTGAGTTTTATGTTGGTCATACCGATACGCACGGCCTCGGGGCTCTGGTCGGTGAATATGACCTGTGAAAGGTAACTGTAAGACAGTGTGTCGCGCGTAAACCTGTTGGCGTTTGCCGGCGGGGAGCGGTAGTCCATGTGAACTTCAGCCGACGGGCACAGGAACGTATCTCGCGGTACGAGTTTGTAATTCACCAGGACCCACAGTGATGCGGGATTGCCCGAACCGCCGCTGCTCCAGTTGGATGTCGTCGGAGCGATTCTGCTTCTTGGCATGCCGTTGCCGTCGTTGGAATTGCGGTGCATCTTACCGTCATTCATGTACGCAACGCAGGCTTCGGCGATACCTTTGGCGTTGGATTCGCACTTGGCCCGCCTGGCGAGTTCCTGGGCGAACCGCACACTCGGTATAAGGATCGTCGCCAGAAGGGCGATAATCGCGATCACGACCAGTAACTCCACCAGCGTGAACCCGCGTTGCATCGGCATGGATTTCTGTGAATTCTTCATACATTCATTCTACCACACCACCTCGCCGGAGATCAAATCAAACGCCCGGGCTTGCACGAAACTTCCGAGTAGGCGATAATCAATAACCTATGGGCAAACAACCGGACAAGAAGGAATCCCAAGAGCTGAACTCGAGGATTCTGTTGATGATACTCGATGAGTTGCGATACATCCGCAATCGCGTGGACACCGCTCTGGGAGCAAACACCGATCCTCTCGCCCCACCGCCTCCGCCAAACACACCGGTAATCCGGGACGAGGCCCCGAACGCCGAGATCGTAGAGCCTGAAATTGTAGAAGCCGAGATCGTCAGCGACAACAAACCCGAACCGGTTGCATCGCCCAAGCCAAAGGCCGCGAAGAAACCGGACCGACCCCGGCCGCAGAAGACGCAGAAGAAAGCCAAATCGCCCCGAAAACCCGTCAAGCCCGATCCTCCAGACCCCAAGCCCGAACAGCCCGTCACCGCCGCCGCCGAGCCCGCCCAATCGCAAAACTCCGAATCTTTCGCTTTGCCTGCTCCATCCGGCCCCGATGAGGAAGCCAAGCTCTTCGCAACACAGAAGAAACGCATCGAGAACATGATGTCGGTCGCCCAGTTCACTCGAGCCGAGCAACTCGCCCAGGCGTTGTTGGCGACAATCCCCGACAGCAACGACGCCGAAGCTCTTCTGGAAACCGTCCGCCGGGAATCTGCGGCGTTTCGCACAGAACAGCAAGCCAGGCTTTTCGCCGAGTTCCAGAAATGGACCGAATCGCGACAGTGGACCAAGGCCCAGACTGTTGGCGAGCAGCTAATCGGAAAGTACCCCGCCAGCGAAGAAGGGCAAACTGTCGCCGCATCAATGGCGACCGTACGCAAGAACGCCCATTACGAAGAGGCCCGCAAGCTGCGAGACCGCATTCGCGACCTGATCAAACGAAAACGATACTCTGAAGCCGTTCAAATCGCAGAGGATCTCATACGTCGTTTCCCGAAAACGCAGGTGGCCAAACAGCTCACATCGCTCCTTCCTGACCTCAGGAGACGAAACGCACAATTCCGTTGACTCCCGCCGCCGAACCGACGAAACGCGATATCGGCGTGGACATCGGCTTTGCTTGCAGGTATAACTTCCCGCTGCAATATCGTCCAGCCGCGCCGAACACCACCCGGAGACACACAACATGAACCACGCACGACATATTACTCTGCCCGAGGGCTTCAAAGCCGCCGGCGTGACCTGCGGAATAAAGGCCAGCGGGAACAGGGATCTGGCGATTATCGCATCGGACACCGACGCATCGACGGCGATTGTAACCACGCGAAATCAGATTGTCGGAGCCCCAATCACGTGGTGCCGCCAAATCCTGCCCCGCGGCTGTGGGAAGATCAGGGGCATGGTCATAAATGCGGGCGTCTCCAACGTCTGCACCGGCAAACGAGGGCTCGACAACGCACGCACCATGGCCGCTGAAACCGCTCGGCGCACAGGGACCGATCCCGAGAAGATTATCGTCGCCTCCACGGGCGTCATCGGACAACCCCTGCCAATGAGCAAGATTAAACGCGGAATCGCTTCGGCTGCAAACTCGCTCAACCGACGGGCGGACTCGCAGGTCGTCGAGGCCATCATGACCACCGACACCCAACAGAAGTCCGCGGTGGTTTTCACAACTATCGGCGGTAAGAAGGTCACTATCGCCGGAATCGCCAAGGGCTCGGGCATGATCGCCCCGTCGATGGCGACCATGATCAGCGTGATAACCACTGATGCGGCGATATCGCCAACCGCACTTAAGAAAGCGCTGACCGCCGCCGTAGCGACAAGCTTCAACGCCGTCACAGTCGACAGCGATACTTCAACCTCAGACATCGTAGCCGTGTTGGCGTCCGGACTGGCGGGCAACGCAAATATAACCGCCTCGTCGAAGCACTACAGGAAGTTCGCCTCCGCCCTGGCCGAAGTCTGCCGAGAGCTCGCACGCGCCATCGCAACAGACGGAGAAGGCGCCACTAAGCTCATCGAAGTAACCGTCCTGGGCGCACAATCCGATCGCCATGCCGAAATCGCCGCAAAATCCGTGGCTAATTCCCCCCTCTTTAAATGTGCGGTCCACGGATGCGATCCGAATTGGGGCAGAATCGCGATGGCTCTGGGCAAGAGCGACGCAAAAGTCGTCTCCGAAAAGCTGACTATCCGCATTGGACCGACACGGGTATTCAGCCGGGGCACACCGACAAAATTCAACGCAAAGTCAGTGTCGAAGCACCTCGCCGGCGACGAAGTGGAAGTCGTTTGCGACCTGAAACTCGGAAAAGGTCGCTTTACCGCCCTAACATGTGATCTCAGCAGGGACTACATCACCATAAACGCAGATTACCACACCTAGGAATCCGCCCGAAATGGACGCTCAGACCGCAACATTGTCGTATTCCGCGTATGCGGCGCAGATTACCTGATTTATCTTTTTTGGTCCTTCGTTGGGTTATTCTCATTTTGACCCTTTGCGCCACGCAGCGCTATGGTAGAATGGAGTACGAAGTGACGAGCAGGTAATTACTCGTCGCCCTGCCCCTGGAGGCACGACACGAAATGCAGTCGACAATGGTTCGACACAAGCTGAAAGTAGCTTTCTTCGTCCTGCTGAGCTTTGCGGCTATGTGCTAGCCGCTTAGGTTTGGCAGGAAGGTGTTGCCTTCTCTCTTGCCCGGTGTCCTACGCCCACCGGGGCATCCTTTTGCGCCGACTTCACCCTCTGTCGCACAGGCGCCTCAACCCCAGCGCTCCGCTCCTTTGTTGAGATGATGTTTGCACGCACGGGCTGCTGACGCGATAATCTATGGAAATCGTCCGTATCTACATTCCACAGGAGCAAACAATGAAATCAGTCTCAAACACCCAACGTCGCATCATCCAGGTTTTGGCGATCTGCATTCTGGCCGGAGCGTGCGGGATTCTCGTTCATGCGGCCGCTGAAGGCAAGATCGACGGATACACAAACACCCCCCTCCAGCCGGGCGGAAAGTGGACAGTACACGATCCCCGCCGACCCCAACCGGCGATCGTTACGCCCGGTACGGCAAGCACGCAGGATACGCCCGGAAAGGCTCCGTCGGACGCGGTTGTCCTTTTTGACGGGAAGGATCTGTCGAATTTCAAGCCCTCCAAGTGGAAGGTGCAGGACGGGTACGTTCAGGTCACCGGCGGGCAGCTGGTCAGCAAGCAGGAGTTCCGCGACGTGCAGGTGCATGTGGAATGGCTGGCGTCGAAAGATATCAAGGGCAGCGGGCAGAAACGCGGGAACAGCGGCGTGTTCCTTATGGGCAAATACGAGATCCAGGTCCTCGACTGCTACAATAATAAGACGTATGCCGACGGTATGACCGGCAGCGTGTACGGGCAGCACCCCCCGCTGGTCAACGCCTGCCGCCCCCAGGAGACCTGGCAGAGCTACGACATCATTTTCACCGCACCGGAGTTCAAGGACAAGAAAGTCGTCAAGCCCGCCTACGCGACCGTTCTGCTCAACGGTGTGGTGGTCCAGAACCATGCGGAAATCCGCGGGCCTTGCACGTGGCGAAATCTCGCTAAATACCGACCGCACGGGCCCACAGGTCCGCTGTCGTTTCAGGCGCACGGAAACCCCGTGCGGTACAGGAACATATGGATTCGCCCGCTGAATCCGCCCACGCAGAAGGCGCCCGCCCCGGCCGATAAATAGCCCCACAATCCCGAAAGGATCCGACTGATGAACACCAGGCGCAACTTCCTCAAGACCGTCTCGCTGGGTGCGGCCGCTGCTGTGCTCCCACGCCCTGCTTTCTCCGCCGATAACGCTAAAAAGCAGCCGAACATACTGTTTATCTTCAGCGATGACCACGCCTTCCAGGCTATCAGCGCATACGGCGGGCGCCTGGCGAAAGTCGCTCCCACGCCGAATATCGACCGCCTCGCCAAGGAAGGGATGATCTTCACGAAGTCCTACGTTACAAACTCGATCTGCGCCCCCTGCCGTGCGGTGATCCAGACCGGCAAGCACTCCCACATTAACGGAGTGCTCGACAATCGTCAGCGTTTCAACGCAGACCAGCAGACCTTCCCCAAGCTGCTGCGGAAGGTCGGGTATCAGACTGCGATCGTAGGCAAATGGCATCTCAAGGCGATACCCACCGGATTCGATTACTCCGAGGTCCTCCCCGGACAGGGCAACTATTACAATCCCACCATGCTCATCGGGCCAAAGCGGGTAAAACACACCGGTTACGTAACTGACATCGTCACCGATCTCGGGCTGGACTGGCTGAAGAACAAGCGGGATAAGTCCAAACCGTTCATGCTGATGCTCCAGCACAAGGCCCCCCATCGCCGCTGGAACCCCAATCTCAAGCACCTTAACCTGTTCGACGACGTCGAAATCCCCGAGCCCGACAATCTCTTCGACGACTACAAAGGCCGCGGAACCGCAGCAGCAAAACAGGACATGTCCATCGCAAAAACCATGGATCGCGTCGACCTGAAGCTCGTCACGCCCCGAACGCTGAACGCCGAACAGAAAAAGGTCTGGGACGCCGCATACCAGCCTAAAAACGCGAAATTCCAAGCCGCCAAACTGGAAGGCAAGGACCTGATCCGCTGGAAATATCAGCGTTATCTCAAGGACTACCTCCGCTGCATCCGTTCGGTCGATGAGAATGTCGGACGCGTCCTGAAGTATCTCGACGAATCCGGGCTCGCCAAGAATACTATCGTAATTTACAGCTCCGACCAGGGCTTCTACCTCGGCGAGCACGGGTGGTTTGACAAGCGGTTCATGTACAAGGAATCGTTCCGAACACCGCTGCTGGCCCGCTGGCCGGGCGTTACCAAGCCCGGTTCGACTAGCGCGGATCTCGTCCAGAATCTCGACTACGCCCAGACGTTCCTCGACATCGCCGGAGCCCCCGATCCCAGCGATATGCAGGGCGCGAGCCTCAAACCGCTGCTGGCGGGCAAGACTCCGGCCAGTTGGCGCAAGAGCTTGTATTACCACTACTACGAGTTCCCCGCAGTCCACTCCGTCCGGCGCCACGAGGGCGTCGCTACCAAGACCCACAAGCTGATCCACTACTACGATCTCGACGAGTGGGAGCTGTTCGACCTGGTCAAGGATCCCGACGAAATGACCAGCCAATACGCCAATCCCAAATACGCCTCAGTCGTAGCGGACTTGAAGACCGAACTCATCCGCCTCAAGGCCGCCTACAAGGTAACCAAGCCCGCACCGCTCAGACAGCCCCGCCGACGAACGTAACAATCCGAATCGTCGCATGTTCACAATAGGTTCACAATAGGTTCACAGTCCCGGCCCGCATCTCAAGGTGCGGGCCGGTCTTTTTGCGCCCGGGCAATCACCCTATCAGCCTGCCGCACAGCCGCTTACGCGCCCGACGGATCACCCCGCAAGCCCCCCCAGGCCGCAAGCGGTCTTGCGAACCTGTAACCCTCTTATACATATCCACATTCGCTCATGCATAATTGTCCGCCCACCCTAACCCCTGTCCTGCACGCAGGTTACGCCACACAAGCCCCGCCACGCCATCTCTCACCATTCCCCTTGACGCGTCGTTATAGTTCACAGGCGCCTACTGTTTTGTCCCAGCCGCACTTACGTCGCTCAACTGTGTAAATCCCAGCCGACCTGCTCCCCAACTCGTCCGATCCGCGCGAACAATCAACCAACTTTCCATCTACGTTAACGGTCGAACAATCACACGGGCGGCACGTAGTCTGCAACGATCTTGTCTACACACAGTAGCGGGCGCATTCTAGTTAAGGTTGGTCTTCGTGGACCACGAACTGCTTGCCCAAATGCGCCTGGAGATATGCTTCGCTAACACTGAACGGATGCTCCAAGACCTCAGCATTTGATGCGTTCTCCGCTGGCGCCCTCCAGTCAAACTGGGTCCGCTCATCCGCTGGAATTGGGTAGACCATACCGGTGCCTCGCGCGTTTGCGTTGTCAAGGCAAAGCCGCGGTAATGCGAGGTATATATGTGCTTGGGCAACTAGTGTGCGCCACAAGATAGGGCGGGTCCTCGGATGAAAAGACAGGAACAGGTCAAGGAAACCGTTAAACGCCTCCCCAATTGGGGATTGCTCATCGTAGAAGGCATCCTCGAATTCGCCAAAGCTACAGAGTCGCTCAGGGTCTGCTGACGACTTCACAACCAAAGCCTCTACTGCGACGTCGAGTCTTCCAAGGTTCACGTGTTGACGCCAGAACTGCGCAGGGCTGCTCATTCGCTTATCCTCCCAACCTGGTTCATCCGGGCTGTACGGGAGTTCCGGCGCCCTCGCGGCGAGATCAAAAGCATCTGTGAAGGAAAGGTAGATGGCCTTAGCCAAGAAGTAGTGAGCGCTAATGTGTGACTCGACGCCGAGGTCAATGAAGGTCAGACGCCGTTGGATCATTTTGAATACGGCTGCCGGGGCGAGAAGATTGTAGATTGTTGACACCATGTAGTAACCCGCTCCGTCGAGCCAGCTAGCCCCTGGTTCGAGGTCCCCAGCCCGCGACGTCCTCGCGAGGCTGTATACCCTGTGCAGGGCGTTTTCACCGGTTTCGTAGAATTGGAAGAGCAGGGGTTCGCACTCTTGATACAACCGTTTTCGCGCTTCGTATACGTAATCACGCCTGGCATCGTTCTCTGATTTTCTCTCCGCGAGTTTACCCTTCAACGTCTCTACCTTCAATTGTGTCTTGCGATTTCCACAGTAAGCGATGATTGCGACCAGAAGCGAGGCAGCTGCTGCAATGTAAGCCGCGATGATATCTGCGTCGATGGCTGCCATACCGGATTCCTTTCGTATAACAGTTGATTGAATGGAATTCCGTTTATCCCGAGCTGTGCGCCATGCTGAACGGACAAAGCAAATTCTGTGCCAGGAATTCCACGGACATATTACTTAATTACTCAATTCGCCCAACGATCAGACTGGCGGTTCCTTTATTGTGCCGGATACACATTTCTCTTTCGCATTCTTCCCGCGCGCCTGATTCGTGATCAAAACAACCCGCAATCCCCATTAATTGGAGACCGAACGTGATTCGACGATGTATCTTGACGCGCCTCGGGGATGGTGTCAAGCGCTTCGCGAGATAGTCCGCCCCGCCTTCGGAGGACCCGCCAGAGGCGGATCTTCGATAGGAGTGTAGAAGGTGGTAATGAGAAAAGCGACGGCTGACGGTAACAGTAACGCCTATGGCAAGTCAACGGCGGAACCATCGCTCCACAACAAGTGAAAGCGGCGAGAGTTCACCGCTCCCATATCGCTTATTTCGCAGTCGGCGGCTTGCATCAGATCGCGTCCCTACTGCAGTGGTCTAACATCTCCGCGACCTCGTCGTTTATCCCATCCCCAGCCGTTGTCGCCGTTGGTTAAACCTTCCGTGCTTTCCGTGCCTTCCGTGGTAAAAAAAAAGAGCCCTTGTCGTGCGCCTCGCCGTTAATCCAAGCGCCGTCAGCGTTATCCGCGGTGAAAAAACCCTCGCCGTCGCACCAGACCCGCCGCCCCGATCGCCACGATCGCCATAGTCCCCGGTTCGGGTACTGCCCCGGAGCGGACGGCCATCGCGTAAATCCCGCCGTTAACGCTGCTGGTGACGAATCCGTCGGTCCCGTTGTCGAAGTTGAAGTACGGAGCGTAGCTGATGCTGATCGGGAACATCGCCTCGATATAGTGGTAATTGGACTCTATATTGTCGAAATCCCCGAAGTTCAGCGATGCGTCGTTCAGTTCATTACCAAGCTCATCGTAGTACAGCCCCTCGATCTCCGAGCTGCTGACGTTATTAGACGAGTTGTTCGACCAATAACCGAAAGCGGCCGGCAGGCGCCAATCGGTTCCCGCCCACGATGCGTTGCTGTACCCCGCGTCCAGATTGATCGTCAGCGCGGCCTCGAGACTCGCCGCCCAGGCCAGCGACGCCGGGTACGTGGCCCCGGAGTTCGAGTAGTCCAGCCAGGTAAGCTCGTCCTCAACATCGTATATGAGCTTGTAGTCGCTCCCGCCGTACGTCGCGGTCCCCACCCGGACCAACGACCCGCTGGCCGGACCGGCCGGGCCGGCGACGATCAGACCAAACACAAACAATACCGCGAGCAATCTCTTTTGCATCTTACAACTCCTTTAACGTCCGCGCTTCTGCGGACATGCATCCGCTCACTCCATTTCAGATCAGACAAGCTCGAGCCACACGCGGCCTTTCGAGCAACAACACAACAGACCGCTGGAACCCAAAGATCGTACCATGAAATCCCAATCCCCCAAGTGGAAAATAAAAATGTTCGGTGTCGAATCTCTTACAAGCCCCCGGCCGTTCGCTGCGCCTGTCTGGTCATAATGTGCTAATTGCTAATTCAAGGGCTGACCCCGACTGGCCCCATCCGCCTGTGGACTTAACAATGACGGTCTTTCTCGATAACTTCCACGAAACGCCCTTGACATATACAACTATCCAACTTCATAATGGTTTCAACGGGACGAACGATAACGATCCCATCCGAACGCTGCGGGGTGGGGCGAAACCGTGTGTCCCAAGTATGCAGGGGTATCAAAATGAACGATGAGAAGTTCTTTGAGATTTGCTTCGGCCAGTATAGGTACGAGCAGCAACAAGCAGATGCAATATACCAACGGGCGGGAATCCTCCTGACGGCCTTACCAATTATTGGGGCAATTGCTTACAAGCTTGGACGTCCCGACTTAATTCCCATTTGGTTCAGCCGCGTTGACATCTTTCTGTATCTCACAGCAGTGACTGCCGCCTTTGGCGCCGTTGGAACGGGCACGGTTTTCACTATTCTCTGCATCTGTCCGCGAAAGAGATACGGAACTCTTACCCTAATGCAGTCCTGGGAGAATTGGCGCAACGAATACCGCGAGAAACTCGACGATAAAGGCAACCCACCTAGTGAAAAGGAGATTGGGGAAGGTTGTCTGCAAAGAATGAAGGAGAGGATCCTGGAGGCCGAAAAAAGCCACGCAGCCCTGAACGAGAGAAGGCGCCAGTATTTCAAATACACCATATTCTCAATTGGCGCAGCTACTGCGGCCATCGCATTCGAAGCGTTTTTTCACATGCTACTTTACCTACAAGGAATCTAGTTATGAGCAGCAAAGACAAATCGGACACCACAGCCCCCCAAGACGCAGCACCCAAGAGCCAACCAGAGAAAACGCCCGAACAAAGCCCTCCTCCTGGCCCAAAGAATCGCGTCGTGAATGCAGACGTGAACAAGGCCAATGATCCCAGCATAATCATCGAGCGGAAAGACGAATAGCATACGGAATCCGATAACTCCAAAGGACACAGTATCATGGCAGACGACAAACCAGTACCGCCTCCCCCGCCTCCGAATGATGACACGACGAGAACAGGTGATCCTCCACCACCGCCAGCACCCTCCAATAGCACGGACACTAAGAGCGGTGACGGCGGGCGCAATGACAAATAGCGTTCACTGACAGCCTGCTTATCCGTCAAGGCTTCTGCGTCAAGCAGTGGAGAAAACCAGTGCTGTAGTTGTTTTATATATTCATTTCGAGGGGCACCATACGTAATGACGCCTCGTGCTTAAACGGAACCCAGTAATTACGTATGGTGTTTCCAGAATTCGGCAGCCCCATTGGGCATACGTTAACGCTCACGGAGATCGAACTATGGTCGAAACATAAAACCGTTCACACACAGGAAGCCTGGCCCGATCGGTTTGCTCCGACGTAGTGCGTACACAATTGCATCTAGCGGAAATTCGTCTTCGGCTGGCCCCAATCATCCCCAGCATTTGATAGGCAAGTATGGCGATCTTCAATATCCTTAAAGTTGACAACTTCAAACAGATTCACGCGGTGGCACCACGAACTGTCTCAGATGACGCGGTTGAAACTGCACGAAGCCTGCATGAGACAGAAGATGACCTGCTCCCCGAAAACTGATCCATGTTGAGTGAGAGTCTCAGCCGACGTTATTGTCGGAAGGAGACTCAAAGATGAAGAAGTATACTCCGCAGCAGATCGTATCGAAGTTACGGCAGGCCGACGTGGAGCTAGGCA
>JASLNT010000081.1 GCA_030745875.1 Phycisphaerae bacterium | reverse complement strand
TGCCTAGCTCCACGTCGGCCTGCCGTAACTTCGATACGATCTGCTGCGGAGTATACTTCTTCATCTTTGAGTCTCCTTCCGACAATAACGTCGGCTGAGACTCTCACTCAACATGGATCAGTTTTCGGGGAGCAGGTCATTCAGCAACCGCTATTGCCATAAACCATTAACCATTAGCGGTTAGCCGCTGTCGTGCACCGCTGGCCGTTAACTTGGCAGTTGTGAGTTTCTTGTTGGCTGTTGAATGTTCGCCTCCCTGCGTACGCCTCCATCCCTTAGCAGTTATCCGCTTGCTTGATTCTCTGCTTTGCCCGGGGGTTGTTTCCGGGTGGAAAAACCACTTCGACACTGGGATTTGGCGGGTCGGAATCTGGAAAAAAGCAATGGAATTTGCGTCTGGCCCGTTGTAGTATTAGCGGCCCGCCCCATTGGGCAGACGCTAGCATTCCGATTTGACCATCGTATGGAGAGTCATTATGGCCCAGAAGCATTCACTGAGTCGTCGAGGTTTTCTAAAAGGAACGGCGGTTGCGGCGGGAGCTGCGATTGCGACCCCGGTGTTCGTTCCGGCTGCAGCGTTGGGTAAAGACGGCGCCACGGCGCCCAGCGACCGGATTCTGATGGGTATTATCGGTTGCGGAGGCATGGGGCGAGGCGATATGGGCGGTCTGATGGGTTGCAAGGGCGTGCAGTTTCTCGGCGCCTGCGACGTGCACAAATCCCAACTCGACCGGGCCCTCGGGTCGATTAACAAACGGAACAAAACGCAGGACGCCAAGGGCTATGTCGACTTCCGAGAGTTGATCGGACGGGGCGATCTTGACGCTGTTATCATGGCGCTTCCGGACCAATGGCACGCGATACCCGCCATCGCCGCCGCCAAAGCCGGGCTCGACATATACGGTGAGAAACCGCTTGCCCGCTCGATTCGCGAAGCCCGGGCGATGGCCGATGCGGTTCACCGCTACGAGCGGGTGTGGCAGACAGGCAGCCAGCAGCGAAGCGAGCAGAAGTTCCGCTACGCTTGCGAACTGGTGCGAAACGGGCGGATCGGGAAGGTGCATCGTATCGAGGTCGGTTTGCCCACAGGTCGCGGCGGCGGGGATCCGAAGGAAATACCCGTACCCGAAGGTCTGGACTGGAACATGTGGCTGGGACCGGCTCCGTACAAACCGTACACAGGCGGTATCTGCCACTTCCACTGGCGCTGGTTCATGGACTATTCCGGCGGTCAGCTCACCGACTGGGCCGGACACCACATCGATATCGCCCACTGGGGCGTCGGGCTCGAGCGCAAAGGCCCGATCGAGATCGTACCCGACCAGGCGACCTACCCCACCGACGGACTCTACAACGCGCCGACTCACTACCAGTTCACCTGCCAGTACGACACCGATGTCTGGAAAGGCGAACTCAGCGTCGCAAACAACCAGGTTTACAAGCAGGGCGCCAAGTGGTACGGCGAGAACGGTCAGTGGATCCATGTGAGTCGACGCGGTATGACCCTCAGCGATCCGAAAATCAACGTACCGCTCGATCCCAGCGAAATCCACCTGCATCCCAGCGGAAACCACCGCGCGAACTTCATCGATTGCGTCAGAAGCCGCAAGGAAACCATCGCGCCGATCGAGATCGGGCTGCGTTCGATTTCAGTGGCGCTGCTGGGCGAAATCGCCATGCTGCTCGGGCGGAAGATCAAGTGGAATCCGGACACCGAAGAGATCATCGGCGATCCGGCCGCTTCGGCGATGCTGGGCAAGTCGTACAGAGAGCCCTGGACGCTGGAATAATCTTTAACATTGCGGAAACTGCAACAAGAGGACAGATAATGGCTAAGTTTCGCACGGTTTTGTCAATTGGACTGATGCTCGCGGTGCTCGGGGCGATGTTCGGCGGCGCCTATGCGGCAAAGAAGAAAGAGAACAAGAAAGCGCCCGCCAAACCCGCCGCCAAGCCCCGCCCGACCACCGGCCCGGCGGTCAAGTGCACGCTTGGCAGGCCTGCTCCCAAAGGCGCTGTCCAACTCGTAGGCGATAAGCTTGACCCCTGGAGAGGGCAGCGGGGCGATACGGGCAAGTGGCGGGTTGTAGGCGATGTTGCTCTGGACGCGAAGAACCCCAAAAAGCTCGCGACCAAACCGGGCAAAGGCGTTATCGACAACGGAGGGCGGACGAAGAACCTGCTGACCAAAGAAGAGTTTGGCGACATCGAGGCTCACGTGGAGTTCATCGTGTCAAAAGGCTCCAACTCGGGCGTTTACTTCCAAGGCCGATACGAAATCCAGATCCTCGACAGTTGGGGCGTCAAGAAGCCCAAACACGGTGATTGCGGCGGTATTTACCAGCGATGGGGCAAGAATCCCAGCGGGAAGATGGGCTACGAGGGCGTTCCTCCGAAGGTGAATGCTTCGAAGGAACCGGGTAAGTGGCAGACATTCGACATTGTCTTCCGCGCCGCGAGATTCGACAAGAACGGTAAGAAAACCGAAAACGCCAAATTCATCAAGGTCGTGCACAACGGTGTTGTGGTGCACGAGAACAAAGAGGTGACCGGATCGACCCGAGCGGCCGCCTTCAACGACGAAAAACCCCTGGGCCCGCTTATGCTTCAGGGCGATCACGGTCCGGTGGCCTACAGGAACATCTGGATCGCAAAACGCAAACTCTAAGACTCGCAAGACAAGAACGCATCCTGAACCCAGGCAGTGAAAGGAATTGAAATGAACGCACGTCAACGAGCAGTAACGGCAATAGTGCTGGGGCTGGCGGTAGTGATGATGGTCTCCGGACCGCTCCGCGCCGCGGATCACACCAAGATCATCGGGTACAAGTTCGGCGCCAGCCGAGTGGAGCTTGCGGCGATCGAAGATGAGATTCGCAAGACCAAAGACACAAAAGCCATCGAGACCGAATTGCTCAAGGCGTTGAATTCGCCAAAGGCGACCTTCGAGTGCAAACAGTTTGTCTGCCGAATGCTCAGGCGCATCGGGACTGATGCGTCGGTGAGTTCGCTGGCGAAACTGTTGACCGATGAGAAGCTCTCGAACATGGCCCGGTTCGCCCTGCAGGGTATGGCCGGTGCGACAGTGGACCAGGTGCTCCGCGACGCGCTGGGCAAGACCGCAGGTCCCGTTCGAGTCGGAATGATCGGAACGATCGCCGCTCGCGGAGACAAGAAAGCCGTGCCCGCACTGAGCAAACTGCTGGCTGACAAAGACGCCGACACCGCACGCGCCGCAATCGCCGCACTCGGAAAGATCGGTGGCGCGGATGCTGCAAAGGCTCTCGACGGGGCGACAGTCTCCAAAGACCTCCAGGCCGTCGCCGACGATGCGGCGCTGTCGTGCGCCGAGACCCTCGCCGCCGCCGGAGACACCAAAACCGCCGCCGCGATCTACAAAAAACTGTTCGCAAATGACAAGTCAACCGCCGTACGAATCGCCGCCCTGGGAGGCATCGCACGGACCGACAAAACCAACGCCGCTCCGATTATCGCATCGCTGCTGTCCGGTAAGGACCTTACGATGCAGCGTTTAGCGGCGAAACTCATCAACGAAGTGTCCGGGACCGATGCTACGAAGGTCTTCGCCGGGAAGCTCCCGACACTGCCTGGCGACGTGCAGGTGATCGTTATCACCGCCCTGTCGAGTCGCGGAGACAAGGCTGCTTCAGCCGCTGTCACCAAGGCCGCCTCATCGCAAGACCCCGCGGTTCGCGCGGCGGCTCTTGAGGCCCTGGGCTCTCTGGGCGACGCCTCCAGCGTAAACATCCTCACCGAGGCTCTGGCTGCGGGCGGATCTGCCGCCAACGCCGCCGGCGGAAGCCTGACCAGGCTCCGCGGTGACGGAGTTGGCGGGGCGATCGTAAAGGGACTGGCTTCGGACAACAAGTCCGTGCGGGCCTCGCTCCTGAAGATCCTCGCCGCTCGTCGCGAGAAAGACGCCACCGCAGCGGTTCTGAAAGCCGCCGGCTCCGACAAGGAAAGCGAAGTACGCCGCGCCGCCTTCAAGGCCCTCGGTACGCTGGGAGCACAGAGCGACGTGCCCAAAATGGCGTCACTGCTGGTCTCCAGCGAAAGCTCGTCCGATCGCGCCGGTCTTGCAAACGCGATCCTGCAGGTCTCCGAACGCTGCGACGACGCCGACGTTCGTTCCGCCCCGCTTATCTCCGCACTGGGCAAAGCCGACGACAAAGCCAAATCGGTGCTGCTGGTGGTGCTTTCGCGTCTGGCTGGAGACAAGGCGTATGCGGCGATCAAGGGGCAGTTGGCCTCGGGCAGCGACGACGTGAAGAAGGCTTCGGTTCGAGCGCTGGCGGCCTGGCCCGACGCGACACCGGCTGCGGCGCTGCTGAGCGTGGCGAAATCCGATTCCGACAAGGCCCGCCAGGTCCTGGCGATGCGGGGTTACATCCGCGTGGTGACCATTGTCGGCGATGAGAAGCCCACCGCGGCGGTATGCAAGGCGAAAACCGATCTGCTGGCAAAGGGCCTGAAGGTTGCGACCGGAACGCCCGAAAAGACGCAAATCCTCGCCGCTTTGACGAACTTCCCGTGTGCCGACGGACTTACCGTAGCCCAGGGCTGCACCAGCGACAACGCCCTTGCCAAGGAAGCCAAGCTGGCCGTCAGCAAGATCAAGTGGGCCCTGGCCCATCCGTCAGCCAAGGCGTCGGCGTCCACCGCCGGCGACAAGGCCGCCCTGGCGCTCGACTCCAACCGCAAGACGATCTGGAGCACCGGAAGGGCGATGAAGTCCGGTGATTCGTTCACGCTGGCGCTGGCGAAGAACGACAAGATCGCAGGCGTAACTCTGGACTGCGGAGACAAGCTGGACGACTACCCGCGAACCTACGAAGTGTTCGTGTCGGCCGACGGTAAGGCCTGGGGCTCAGCGGTCGCCACCGGAAAGGGCAGGCGGGGCATCACCACTATCTCGTTCCGCGGTATTGGCGGAAGCTACATCAAGATCGTGCAGACCGGGACGTCGGAGCGAAAAGACCGCAGGGGACGGAAGTACTCCAACCCCTGGTCGATCGCGGAAATCTCAGTAGCGTTTGAATAGATCGGACCCGACGGATCGGTTCTCTATCGATAACAAGAGGCCAAACTGAATGATTATGAAACCCAATAAAATGTTGGTCGCCGCCCTGGCGGTCCTGCTGGTCTGCTGTTCGGTCAGTCCGGGCGCCGGGCCCAACCCCAAGGGCGACGATGCGGCGGTTGTCTGTTCGGTAAAACCCGTCGCCGCCGTCCCGTGCAAACCCTACGACGCCAAGAATCCCGACGTGTCGAAGATCCCGCTGATCGGCGACTGGGCGGGCAAGATCGGAAAAGATCCGATCGTCGCACAGGTAATTGCATCGGGCAAGGGCGAGTATGTCGTCAACATGATGACGAAGTTCGACACGCGCGACGCCAAGTTCGCTGTCCTGACCGGTAAGCCCGACAACCTCGTCGGGTCGACGAAGACAGGCAAAGACGGCAAGTGCGTCGCCAAACTCACCGCAGACAGCTTGACCGGAACCGTTGAAGGCGATGGCAAGACGTCGTTCAGCCTCAAGCGGGTGATGCGCCTGTCGCACCGCCTCGGCGCCAAACCCCCCAAGGGCGCGGTCGTGCTGATTGGTCCTGACACCAAAGACCTGAGCGCGACCTTCACCAGAGGCGGCGGTAAGCCCTGCGGCTGGAAGCTGCTGGACGGCGGGGTGATGCAGTGCGTGCCCAGGGGCGGATCGGCGCTCACCAAGAAGAAGTTCGGAAGCATGCATCTGCACGCGGAGTTTCGCACGGCTTTCATGCCCGAAGCCAAAGGCCAAGGCCGATCGAACAGCGGTTTCTACATTCAGAACCGCTACGAATGCCAGGTCCTCGACAGCTACGGTCTCAAGGGCGTCGCCAACGAATGCGGTGGAATGTACCGTGCGGTCGAGCCCCGAGTGAACATGTGCGCCCCTCCGGGGCAGTGGCAGAGTTACGACATATTCTTCCGAGCCCCGAAGTTCGACGCTTCGGGCTCCAAGCAGATCGAAGGCGCCCACATAAGCGTGGTGCATAACGGCGTGTTAATTCACAATGACGTGGTGCTGATCAAGGGCACGGGCAACGGCGGGAGGCGCAAGCCGATCGCCGCTGAATTCCTGCTCCTGCAGGACCACGGAAATCCGGTGGAATTCCGCAACATCTGGGTCGCGGAACTCAAGAAACCATCCACTGACAATGGCAATAAGTAATCATTCCTGAAAGAGCAATAGATATGGACAAGAAAGACAAAGGCGTACGAATGGACCGGCGGGGTTTCCTGACAAGAACCGCAGCCGCCGCCGGAGCCGGAGCGATCCTGGCTGGCGGACTGAAGCAGACCAAAGCTCAGACCACGCGAAAGAGCACGGGAAAACTCGACGACATCAACGTAGGCATTATCGGCGTCGGAGCCCAGGGGCAGGTGCTGCTGGACTCGTGCCTGAAAGCAGGACAGAGCATTCCCGGCCTGCGTTTCAAGGCCGTCTGCGACATCTGGGCGTTCAACCGCAACCAGGTCGTCAACAAGCTCAAGCAGTACAACAAGGACATCAAGAGCTTCGTAGACTACAAGGACATGCTGGCCGATGAGACACTGGACCTCGACGCGCTGATCGTGGCGACTCCCGACTGGCTGCACGCCGAGCACGCCATGGCGGGCATGAACGCCGGCCTGCACGTCTACTGCGAGAAGGAAATGTCCAACTCGCTGGAGTTGGCTAAGAAGATGGTCCTGACGTCCAGGAAGACCGGCAAGCTCCTCCAGATCGGCCACCAACGCCGCTCCAACCCCCGCTACCTGCACGCGGTCAACAATATCGTGTTGGATTCCAAGCTTCTGGGGCGGGTGATGCAGGGATACGGGCAGTGGAACCGCGCGGTTTCCGACGATATCGGTTGGCCCGCCAAAGAAGCCCTGAGCGCTGCGGATCTTGCCAAGTACGGATACGACACGATGAGTCGCTTCCGCAACTGGCGCTGGTACTATGACTTCGGCGGCGGACCGATTGTAGACCTGGGCTCCCACCAGATCGATATTTTCAGTTGGATCTTCAAGAGCAATCCGAAGTCTGTGATCGCCTCGGGGGGCAAGGACTACTACGATGCTCACGAATGGTACGACAACGTAATGTGCATCTTCGAGTACGAGAACGACGAAGGCATGGCCAGGGCGTTCTACCAGGTCCAGACCACCACGCGCCACGGCGGATTCCACGAGGCGTTCATGGGCGAATACGGAACGCTGGTGATCTCGGAAGTTCCGCGCGACGGAAACTGGCTCGAAAAAGAGATCAACTCGCCAGACTGGAACAAGTGGGTCAAGAAAGGCTACCTCAAAGAGGTAAGCACCAAGATGGCCAAGACCAAGACATCCAACGTGATGCTGGACGTCCGGGTCTCGCCGGCTCCGCCGAAGTGGCCCCTGCCGATCGAACTTGGCACGCTTCCGCACCAGCCGCACCTGCACAACTTCTTCAACGCGGTGCGAGGCAAGGCCAAGCTGAACTGCCCCGCCGAAATCGGATATGAAACCGCAGTGGCGGTCCTTGCGGTCAACAATGCGGTCAAGAGTCAAAAGAAAATCGAGTTCAAAAAAGAGGAATTCGAGGTCCACGCTTGAAATACATAACCACTGCAATCTTGATATCGGTTGCTGTTCTGGCGAGCGGGGCTCCGGCCGCCGAACCGCAAAACCACCATTCCGACGGGACCCGGTGCGTGCCTTTGCACAGATTGGGCCTGAAGGATCTCGATAACCGGACCATCCTGCCGTCGATGAAACGCGCCATGCCCATGTCCACGCGCACCACGTGCGGTATGTGTCACGACTACGATGTCATCGCCAAGGGGTTGCACTTCAACTCCTCGACTGGCGCCGAGTCAGGCCGGCGGGGCGAACCGTGGGTGCTGGTTGACGGACCTACGGGCACGCACCTGCCCCTGTCCAACCGCTCGTGGGAAGGCGCGGAAAACGTCTTCAAGCCCAAGGACGTTGGGCTCACACCCTGGTCGTTCACGCAACTGTTCGGGCGACACATGCCCGGCGGAGACATGGGTGCGCCGAAAGACACTAACGACCTCAACGCGCGCTGGGACGTCTCGGGCAAGGCTGAGATCAACTGCATGGGCTGCCACAACGCATCCTACAGGCAGGATCACAGCGAATGGGCCAAGCAGATGATGCGGGAGAATTTCCGCTGGGCGGGCACCGCGGCTGCAGGGCTTGGAGAGGTCGGCGGAATGGCCTCCAGGCAGCCCAACACCTGGAACATCTACAAGGGCCCGAGCCCCGACGACACGGGTTTTGCGACACCTCCGGCGGTTAACTACGATCTGTCCCTGTTCGATTCGAAGGGCAGGGCGATGCTCGATGTCGGAAGCCCGAAAGACAAACGTTGCCTGAGCTGCCATTCGACCGTAAAGAGCGGACAGGGCAAATGGCGCAGCGACGTCGACGTTCACTCGGCGGCCGGTCTGTCCTGCGTGCAGTGTCACCGAAACGGCATCTCGCACAACATCGTGCGCGGATACGCTTCCGAAGGCGCCCAGCGCGGCGATGCGGATGTCGCCTCGCTGTCATGCAGAGGCTGTCACCTCGGGTCGAAGGGATCAGGCGCCCGGGCGATGGGCGGAAGACTCGGAGCGCCCGTACCGAAGCACCCCGGGCTCCCATCGGTCCATCTGGAGAAGATGACCTGCACCGCCTGCCACTCAGGCCCGATGCCCTCCAGCCAGCCGACCAGAGTGCGAACGGCGCGCATCAACCGTATGGGAATTTTCGGACGAGCCCAGTGGTACACCGAGGCTCCGAATATCTCTGAAGGCGTATTCGCCAAAGGCTCCGATGGCAAGATCGGTCCGGTGCGGATGATCTGGCCGGCGTTCTGGGCTCGCGTTGAAGGCGAAAAAGTAACCCCGCTTCTGCCCGACGAAGTAGCCCCCGCGACCAAGGGTGTTTTCGACGGTCCGCAGCAGATCGCCAAGATTCTCAACGTGCTGGCCGGACCCATTGCTGAAGATTACGGCAGGATGGCCGAAAGGCCCGACCTGATCAAGAAAAGGAAAATCGGCGGAATTCCGGTCCTCCTGCGAGCGGGCAAACTCTACAGGCTTAACGCCGACGGCGGTCTGGACGTCTCGGACTTCTCCGGTAAGGCCCCTATGATGCTGGGACTGCTGGCTAGAGATTTCAACGGCGAAATCGTAACGCTGCTGAGGGATCTCGATCCCGAAGCCGATCCCGCCGACCAGGACGAGTTCCTGAACGAACGTCCCCCGGTGCGCCAGAAGATCCTTGTGGTGCTGACGGCGATGATCAAGGCGCTGGCCGATGATATTCCCGGTAAGGGGTTCCCCGTGCTGGACTTTGGCGATCTCGCTTACAAGCGGGACCTCGTTCCCACACCGGTTGCAGAGGACAAGGAAGCCGGCGTAAAAGCCGATCCGGACGCGATGGGTTGGCGACTTGTGAAGGTTGCGGTCGGCGGGACCCGCCGGGCCGTTCCTCGCTTCGCGTGGCTGGTCGACGGTAAGACCAAACCCCTGATCGCTGACTCGCTCGTCGAGGCGGTCGCCCAGACCGCGGGCGTCGAAGAATCGTTCACCGAGCAGCAGGTTGGAACTGTCCTGGGGAAACTCCAGGAGTCCAAAGGCGGAAAGTACGCCTATATCTCCAGCGGAAAGATGTTCACGCTGGGCGCCGGCGGGGCGGTTGTCGCAAGCGACAACAAGGCTGCTGACGCATACTCCTGGCCGATGGCGCACGGTGTTCGCCCTGCTCCCCAGGCTCTCGGCGCGGGCGGTTGCACCGATTGTCACTCGACGGATTCGGCGTTTATGTTTGGCAAGGTTACGGGCTCCGGACCGCTGCTGACCCAGACTGTCGCCGTTAAGTCGATGCATGAATTGCAGGGGCTCGACGCGGATTTCCACCGCACGTTCGGAATGACGTTCCTGTACCGTCCGATGTTCAAGTGCGTGCTCTTTTCGGCGGCCTTGCTGATGGGGATACTGCTGTCGGCCTACGGTTCGCTGGCGATACACGGAGCGGGCAAGTCCGACGGAGCATCCGGGAAACGTCGTTTTGCGATTCCTCCGATTCTCGACAAGCTGGCCGGACTGGCCGTCTGCGCCCTGACTATCGCGTTGGTTATCACCGGGTTCATGAATCCGCTGGCGGGTGAGACCATCACCGGATGGCTGTTGATAACGCACGTTATGCTTGGCGCGGCGTTCGCCGTGGCGCTGCTTGTGCTTATCGCCTTCCGTGCGGGAGCCTGCAGCGGAGCCCGGGCGAGCCGATTTGGCGCGGGGCAGAAGCTGGGATTCTGGCTGATTGCGTTATGCGGATTTGGCCTGGTTCTGACCGCCGCTCTGGCGACCCTGCCGGTGATCGGCATGTGCTGGCAGGATGCGATGGCCTGTGCCCACCTTTATCTGGGCATAGGGATTATCGTAGCCAGCGTCGTGTACTTAATTGGGTCGGTCTGCAAGAAGTTCTTAAACTGCGGAACCGCAAGCTGCTCAACCGCAACCGACAAGCCTGCGAGCGACGAACCCGCAGGCGCCGCCGCCGACAGTGACGACGCCAGCCCTACTGATAAGAAGGCGTGAGCAGGAGAGCATGATGGGCGACACGGCGCGGAATCTGCACCGATTCGCTCACGAGGCGATGACCGTTACGTTTGAGGCGGTCATCGTCGGTGACAACGAGACTGAAGCTCGGCAGGCCGCCGGGGCCGCGTTCAGGGAACTGGACCGCCTCGACGGCCTGTTGAGCAGATTCGACGCGTGCAGCGACATCGCCCAGGTGAACCGCCTGGAGCCCGGTCAATGCGTCGGCGTCGATGTTTCCGTATTCGAGTGTCTCGCGATAGCGGCTGAAGTATGGGCCGACACGCAAGGAGCTTTCGACGCGACCATCGGCGCGGTGATGAAGTACAAGGAGATCGACAACGTTCCGCCCGCGGGCCCGGAAGGCGAAACCCCCGCTGACGCACTGGACAGGGTCCGTATGGACAGGCTCATGATGGACCGCGACGGGTTCCTGGTCGGCGTGCGAGAGGCCGGGGGCGAGTATCCGTCCGGATGCGTGTCGGTGGACCTCGGCGCTGTCGGCAAGGGGTTCGCGTTGGACAGAATGTTGGAGGTATTGGGCGCGTGGGGCGTTGATAACGCTCTCGTACACGGCGGGACGAGCACTGTAAGGGTTGTTGGCTCGCCCGGGCCAGACGGCTGGCCGGTGGCTGTCGGAGGCCCGTGGGCCCAGGCGGCGGGTATCGAAAAAGTTGTTCTAACCGGGGGAGCGGTGAGCGGATCGGGCACGCAGGCTCGTGGAGAGCATATTATCGACCCGCGAACGGGTCTACCCGCGGAAGGACCGCTGGCTGCGTGGGTTATCTGTCGCACCGGCGCGGTGGCTGACGCATTGTCAACTGCGCTGATGGTGATGTCCGCCGACGAGGCGATGAGCTACTGCAAGGCCCGCGATGACGTGGCGGCGCTGCTGGTTGAGCCCGACGAAAACTCGCCCGAGGGCGGGCGCATCGTCAGGCTTGGTCCGGGGCGCAGCGACTACTTTGAAATTTTTTAGAAAAACCACTGGTGATAATCACCGCCATATTCGTTATAATTATGGGTACAAGACTACCGGCTTCGGTAGCCGGCGGCCTTGTCCCCGCCAGATTCACCCCAAAAAACGGACAAAAGAGTATTTTAACCCCGAAATACGAGGCAAAATGATGAGAAGCACGAAACTACTGAGCATATTCACAGTAACCTTACTGGTCGGAATGATGATCGTTGTCGGATGCGGTAAGAAAGACGATCAGGCCGGAACCGACGACGGGACCCCCGGCGGCGGCGAGATCGTCAAGGCTCCCGGCGGCGGCGATGTCAAGACTCCCGGCGGCGGCGATGTCAAAACACCCGGTGGCGGTGATGTCAAGACGCCCGGCGGCGGCGATGTCAAGACTCCCGGCGGCGGCGATGTCAAGACGCCCGGCGGCGGTGATGTCAAGACGCCCGGTGGTGGTGATGTCAAGACTCCCGGCGGCGGGGCTAAAGCCAAGAAAGTCGTGCTGAGTATCGAACTGCCCAAGGCCATGTTCAAAGGCACTCCCGTACCGATGAACGAGCCCAACATTGCTAAAGGCCGCGCCAAAGGCGAAGTACGCCCGACGATTAAGGTTCCTGACGGAACAACTAATCTCGCCCTGAAGAAGCCCGTGACCTCCAATGAATCCCTCCCGGTCGTAGGCGACCTGGAAATGGTGACCGACGGCGACAAGTCCGGTGAAGACGGACACAATGTCGACATCGGCTTCGGAAAGAAGTGGGTTCAGATCGACCTGGGTCTGCAGGCGAACATCTACGGCGTGTCGGTGTGGCATTATCACGGACAGGCCCGCGCCTACCGCGACGTGATCGTTGAAGTAGCCGACGACGAAGACTTCACCCAGAATGTCCAGATCGTCTTCAACAGCGACCACGACAACTCGTACGGTAAGGGAATCGGCGAGGAGATGGGCTACGTGGAAACCAACGAAGGACGATACCTGTACTGCCCCAAGGGCACCAAAGGCCGCTTCGTACGCCTCCACAGCCAGGGCAATACGTCCAACGACCAGAACCATTACATCGAAGTTGAGGTTTACGGCATAGCGGTTAAATGAAACACCCCGCAGCCAGCCTCGGCGTGCTGATCCTTGTTGTCGCCGGTGCGGCGGCGATAAGGCTGGTGTGTCTGGATAATCGGCCTATGCACACCGACGAGGCGGTGCACGCGTTCAAGTTCGGGCAGTTGTTGGAAGACGGGACGTACAAGTACGACCCGCACGAATACCACGGCCCGACGTTAAACTACCTGACTATTCCCGTTGTCCTTCTGGGCGGCGGGAATACTCTTGCGCAGACCACCGAAACGCACTTGCGCCTTGTGCCCGCGATCTGCGGAATACTGTTGATCGCGGGCCTGTGGTTGGTGCGAGACGCCATCGGCCGCACCGCCATGCTGTGCGCCGCAGTCCTGGGGGCGGTCTCACCGGCGATGGTTTTCTACAGCCGCTACTACATCCAGGAGATGCTCCTGGTGTGCTTTACGTTTTTCGCAATCGCCGCATTATGGCGGTGCGCCAGTCGCCGACAAGTCGCCCGGATTGCGTGGTTGATTCTTGCCGGTCTGTGCGCCGGGCTCATGCACGCGACGAAGGAAACGTGCATAATCGCGTTCTTTGCGATGGTTGTCGCGGGGGGCGTCGTTGCGCTGTTGTCCCTGTGTCAGGGGAACGGGTGGACCAGACGCAAAGCGAAATCACTGGCGATTTCCGGTGGGATTGTCTTTGTTGTCGGGGCGGTGGTTTCGGCGACTTTCATGTCGTCGCTGTTCACCAATCCCGGGGGAATTGTCGACTCGATCGCCACGTATTTTGGATATTTCACGCGGGCCGGCGGGGCCGGTTCAGCCGGAGACCACAGCAATCCGTGGTATAACTACTTACGGATCATCACTTGGTGGCAAGTTGACGATGGGGCCGCCTGGACTGAAGCGTTTGTGGTGGTCCTGGCGGTTGTGGGCCTGGTTGCCGGTCTGATCGGAAAAGGATGCGGTAAGGCGAGTATCCCGTTCGTTCGGTTCCTATGCGTTTACACGCTGGTCATGACGGTGGTGTATTCGGTGATATCGTACAAGACACCGTGGTGTCTGCTGGGCTTCTTTCACGGGATGATCCTCCTTGCCGGACTTGGAGCCGCCATTCTGCTGCGTCTAGCCAAACCCGCACCGCTCAAGGCGGTTGTCGCCGTTGTGCTCTTGGCGGGGACGGGGCATCTGGCTTGGCAGGGGTGGAGGGGCAGTTTCCCCCAGTGCGCCGATCCGGGCAATCCTTACGTTTACGCACATGCGACCTACGACGTTCCCGAACTGGCCCGTCATGTCAGGGGCATCGCCAACCTGCATCCTGACGGGCGGAACATGCACGTGCAGATCATCTGTGCGGACAATCATCCCTGGCCGTTTCCATGGTACCTGCGGGACTTCCCGAACCTGGACATGCGGGTGACCGATGAGAAAGGCCGAATCCTGCCCTGGCCGCTGGCTCCGGTCTTCATCTATCGACCGGACTTGAGCGAGGATGTCAACGATACTATTACGATCAAGATGCTCCGGTCTTCTCCGTACGGCTGGTTAAGGCCCGAGACGCCCGAAGGGCAGAAGCCTCGCGATTGGGAGCTTCGCCCCAACGCTCCGCTTCACGTACGCGTTAATCGCAAGCTGCTTGAGAAGTACAATGCAACGCAAACGGGCGGGTCGAAGTAGACGAGCCTAAATGGGGTAGTATTGCCCGCCGAGTGCGGGTATCCTTTCAGGCGTAGTTATCGCGTCCGAAACCCGGGCGTCGATACGACGCAAACAGAACGCCGACGAGGACATAAGCATGGACCAGAAGCATCGCAACGGGGTATCGCGTCGCGAATTCATGACCACCGCCGTCGCGGCCGCCGGGACTATCGCGATCGTGCCCTCACACGTACTGGGAGCAAAGAAAGGATCGACCCCGCCAAGCGACACCGTGAACGTAGCGCAGATCGGCTGCGGGGGCAAGGGGTCCAGCGACTGTCGGTATGCCGAGCAGGCCGGCGGTAAGATAGTCGCCCTGTGCGACGTCGACTCGCGCCGCGCGTCGCGAACTTTCAAAGCGTATGACAAACGGGCGAAGATCTTCAAAGACTTCCGCAAGTTGTTCGAAAAGATGGGCTCCGATATCGACGCGGTCATAGTCTCAACTCCGGACCACATGCATGCGCGAATCTCGCTGCAGGCGATGCAAATGGGCAAGGGCGTTTACTGTCAGAAACCGCTGACGCGCACCGTAGCTGAAGCTCGCCTGATGACCCAAACCGCCGCCAAATACAAAGTCGCCACGCAAATGGGCATCCAGGGGCATAGCTCCGGACGCCATCAGTCGACGGGCGACTTCATTCGCGCCGGAGCCATAGGAACCGTGCGCGAAGTGCACATATGGACCGACAGATCCGTGAAGTGGTGGCCTCAGGGAATGGGCGCGCCTGCAGGCAAGCAGACCGTTCCCAACGGGCTGGACTGGGATTTGTGGCTGGGTGTGGCGCCGCAGCGGGATTATCACGGAAGCTATCTCCCGTTCGTATGGCGAGGCTGGGTCGGTTTCGGTACGGGCGCCCTGGGCGACATAGGCTGCCACGCACTCGATTCTCCGTTCGTGGCGCTGGGTTTGGGAGCCCCAACCAGCGTCAAAGCCTCCTGCTCGGAATTCAACAAGATCAGCTTTCCCAAGTGGTCGATCGTTGAATACAAGTTCCCCGCCGTTGGCGATCGCCCTGCGGTGAAGCTGTTCTGGTACGACGGGGGCAAGCGCCCCCCGCGCCCGGAGGAGCTCGAAAGCGGGCGAAAATGGGGCAACAACGGGAAGCTCTACATTGGCGACAAGGGCAAGATGCTCGACGGGCAGATAATCCCTGAAGCCAAACGCAGGGCTTTCGGCAAGCCGCCGATCGTCCTGCCCAGGCCCGGAGGACACTACTCGGACTGGATAAACGCCTGCAAAGGCGCCCGGAAGGACGGGAAACCGATCGTCGGAGGAGCGAACTTCGCGTATTCGGGACCGCTGGCTGAAGCAGTGCTGGCGGGCAATGCGGCGTTGTATTATCCTGGCCAGGAACTGAAGTGGGATTCGAAGAAGATGACATTCAGCAACAAGCCCGAGGCTGATGTGCTCCTGACGAGCGAGTATCGCGAGGGCTGGAAACTGTAGATCCATCCCGGATTCGACCGTCAAGAACTAACCATAACCAAAGCGGAAATGCGAAATTGAAAACTGCCGAAGATCGGACTTCCCGACCGTATCTGTCGATTGTGATTCCAGCCCACAACGAGGCCCAGCGCCTTGGTGATACGCTGCAGCGAATCCGCCGATACGCCGAGAACCACGACTTTGCCGTCGAGGTAATGGTGGTCTCTGACGCCAGCGTTGACGGGACGGCGGACCTGGCCAGGGAGTTCGATCCAGGCCAGATGTCGTTGGGCGTACTGGCTTCGACGCTGAGCAAGGGCAAGGGGCGAACGGTGCGGCGGGGGATGCTCGCCGCTCGCGGGGAGGTGCTGTTGATGACCGATGCGGATCTGGCGACGCCGATTGAGGAACTCGACAAGCTGCTGGTCTGGATGGACAAGGGATACGACGTGGTAATAGGCTCGCGAGCCTTGCCCGATTCGGTGTTGTGTCCGCCCCAGGGCCCGCTGCGACGCGTGATCGGATGGGTGTTCAGGAAGCTCAGGCGAGCCATGTTCCTTCCGGATATTCGGGACACGCAGTGCGGATTCAAGTGCTTTTCCCGCGAAGTCGCCGACGAAGTGTTCTCCAGGCAATTGTTGGATGATGCGGCGTTTGATTGCGAAGTACTGCTGCTGGCCAGAAGGGGCGGATATCGCATAAAGGAAGTCGGGGTGGCCTGGGGTCATGATCCCGACAGCCGTATGAAGCTCGTTTCCGATTCGTTTCGCATGCTTCGCAGCCTGCTTTCCATCAAATGGCGCTTGGGCAGCGGAAGGCCTTAGACGGGTTATATCCTCGTGCTGCGGCTTGACCGGCGGGGGTTGCGTCGGATAAACTCATATGACCTAGTGGCCGCAGGAGCCTGTAAGGACTGCGGCTTTGCTATTACCGCCAGCGTAGCTCAACGGTAGAGCACAGCTTTTGTAAAGCTGAGGTTGTGGGTTCGATTCCCTCCGCTGGCCTTTTTTTAATACGGTGGGGACCGATAGTTGCGGACAGCGAGGCGTAATTGGCAGTACTGAGTTCAAAACCTGAGAACATTCTTGCAGGCAGAACGCTGTGGATTCCTCGGATGACGGCCACCGGCGCCCGCACCACCGCCGCTGTCCTGCGGTCAGTCGGAATTGACGCACACGCGACGCCTCCCTCAGACGACCGCACCCTTGAGTTGGGAGCCTTGTTCAGTTCGGGCGAAGAGTGCTACCCGCTGAAGGTTACGTTCGGTGATTTCCTGCGAGTTGTTCACAGCGAGGATTTCGATCCGGACAAGACGGCGTTTTTTATGCCCACAGCCGAAGGCCCCTGCAGGTTTGGGCAGTATGCTCCGTACCTGCGACAGGTGCTCGACGAATTGGGGCATACTTCGGTTCCGGTGATCTCCCCGACCAGTCAGAACAGTTACGCGGGAATCGGCGAATTGGGCGGTGATACGTTTCGCAACGTATGGCGCGGTCTGGTGGCGGCGGATATTGTCCGCAAGATGCTGCTGAAGACTCGCCCGTACGAGACTGAATGCGGATCGGCCGACAAGGCGATGGAAGACAGTATTTGTCTCGTACTCGGTGCGTTGGAGACGCCCGGACTATCGACCAGCGATCGTCTCGACGAACTCGTCGCAGCGCTTACGAAATCCCGCGAGTTGTTCCGCGCCGTACCCGCGCGTTACACCACCGACAAACCGCTGATAGGCGTGGTGGGCGAGATCTACTGTCGCCTTAACACGTTCTCTAATCGCGATGCGGTGCGGCAGATTGAGGCGCACGGAGGTGAGGCGTGGTTGTCGGACATCAGCGAATGGGTCTGGTACACCAACTGGTCGCAGAGATACAAGATCCGGCGCGCCGGTAAGCGTATTTCGCTGGAAATGCTGGGCGCAGTTCTGAAGAATCGCGTTCAGAAGGGCGACGAGCATCGTCTTGTGGCTCCGTTTGAGGAGGATTTTGTCGGTTGCGACGAACCGCACGATGTTTATCGCGATGTGCTTGAACCGGCGTGGAGTTACCTGCCGGCCGATGGAGCGCTGGGCGAAATGGTCCTGTCGACCGGAAAGGCGATATACGTTCATTCCAAGGGCGCCGACGGAGTGATCGACATCAGTCCGTTCGCCTGTATGAACGGGATAGTCTCCGAAGCGGTTTATCACCGCATCAGCAGCGACCACAACGACATGCCGATACGGAACTTCTATTTTGACTCCTCCAGTTCGAATATGTCTCGCGATATGGAGATCTTCATGGAGCTGGCCAGGGGATATCAGCGCCGCAAGCCCACAGTGCGAAAATTCCCCAGTTATTATGAGAAGTAACCTTTTGGATGTTGCCGACCACAAACTAAGAGTGAAATGATAAGTCACATAAACAAGGAATCCAACCGTTCGGGGCCTTCGAGCCCGATGGAACTCGCGCAGGGAAAGATGCGGCGTTTTGTCGAGGGTTACGCTTCGCTTCCGGTGGAAACCCGCGCCTCCTGTCCGACGTGCGGGGAGGTCGTCAGTGCGGTCTTTGAGCGGATTGGCGCACAGATCGTCCTGACATTCAACTGCTCCGATTGCGGTCCGGCTCGCGAAGTACACTACGATGCGATATGGACCGATCTGGTTTCGGATCGTCCGGGAAGCCCGAAGCAGACATGGTCCGGCCGGCGGATACACCCCGTGATCCGGCGCCTGCCGCGCACCGTCGAAACGCTCTGTCCGGAGTGCGGGGCGATTGTACTCGGGCGGTATTTCGTATCCGGAGGGGCGGTCATGATCGAGAAGAACTGCCCGGACCACGGATACTCCCGCGATTGCGTTAACTCCGACGCGCTGTTGTTCTCCAAGGCGTCGTGGTGGAGTTTCGAAGAGGCGCCCGGTCTGAAAGAACCCCAGAAGCCCAAAGGTCATCGCTGCCCGGCCGATTGCGGGTTGTGCGGTTCGCACCTGTCGGCAGCCTGCCTGGCCCAGATCGATCTGACCAATCGCTGCAACATGCGATGCCCGATCTGCTTCGCGAACGCCGGAACCGCCGGATACGTATGCGAACCGTCCTACGAGCAGATCATCAAGCAACTCCAGACTCTCCGCGAATTGCACCCCACGCCGTGCTCGGCGATCCAGTTCTCCGGCGGCGAGCCGACAATGCACCCGGACTTCCTTAAGATCGTATCGGCCGCGCGCGACATGGGCTTTTCATACATCCAGATCGCCACCAACGGTATAACGATGGCCGATCCCGATTTCGCAGACAAAGCCCTTGCCGCCGGACTCCACACGCTCTACCTGCAGTTCGACGGTGTCGGACCGGACGCATACGCCGCCACGCGAAACCACCCGGGCATCTGGGAAAAGAAACTCGCCGCAATCGAAAACTGCCGCCGAATCGGTATGAAAATATGCCTCGTGCCCACTATCGTCAAGGGCGTCACAGACGACCAGGTTGGGAAGATACTCCAGTTTGCTGTCGATAATATCGATGTTGTCAGCGGGATAAGCTATCAGCCCGTTTCGTTCACCGGACGGATCAGCAACGATGAATTGACCCAAATGCGTTACACGCTTGGCGATCTCGCCAAAGATATCGCTGACGCCTCCGGAGCTGATCCGCTGTCGGATATGTATCCGCTCAGCATCGTCGTACCGCTTTCGCAGATGATCGAGGCCCTGACCGGTCAGCCCAAGATACGCTCGTCAAGCCATCCTGACTGCGCTTACGGAACGTATTTCCTGGTCTCGCCCGAAGGCAAACCGTATCCGTTCCCGCGCGTGATAAACGTCGAAGGGATGTTCACCGACATGAACCGTATCGCCGCACGTATCAACCGGCGCCGCGGGCGGGTGACGTGGTTTGACCGCATAAGGGTCCTGAGAATGTTCAAACGCCATTTCCGACCGGAAGCGGCCCCGCCGGGACTCACCCTGAAGCGGTTCATCCGTTCGCTGCGCGGAATGGTTGACAAGAAGGTCGGGCGCGGAGAGAGCGAAAAACTCAACTACAAGACCCTGCTCTGTGCGGGAATGCATTTCCAGGACCGCCACAACTTCGATGTTGAACGCGCCAAGCGCTGCGTGATACTCTATTCAACGCCCGCGGGCGTGTTTCCGTTCTGCACGTACAATTGCGGACCGGAGTATCGAAACATAGTGGAAGCCGAATACGCCGGAGCCCAAACCGGTTCCGAGACCGCGTCGCAACAGACCGACCGATCCGAAGGCGTCGAGGAAACACCGGAGACCGTATGATGAGAAAACCTGCAATCGTACTTCTGCTTGCTGTTTCGCTGCTGGTCGGAGCCTGCGGGAAATTCTCTCTTTTCGGTAGACCCGCGAAGCCTCCCGTTTCAGAATCGATAGAGACCAACACCGTGAAAAACGGACCGTTGGCGCTTACTATCGAACTTCCCAAACGCCGCTTCGCCGCCGGAGAAGACATCAGCCTCCGGATCATCGCGCACAATACGGGTAAGCAGGCGATTGCTTTCGAAAGCTCCACCAGCGCTCTGTACAAAGTGACGCTCTATCGCATGACGTCGTCGGGATGGCGATGGGTCAATCAATATCCTCAATCCGTAATGAGCGTCAGGAAGACCTGGAAACTGCAGCCCGGACAGAGCGTCAAATACAGCCAGATCATAACCGTTGGACGTGACTGGCCGATGGATGAAGCCCTCAAAATGGTCGTGGAACTTGTAGGGGCTCCCGATCTCAAGTGCCCCATGATTATTTCAGCGACCGCCAAGTAGCAGGAAAACCGTGACTGAGACTATCAGCTCCAAGACCGAGGGGGCGGACAATTCCTACACGCGTCCGACCAGCCATTCGACGGCCGCCGAGTTGGGCAAGGAATACGAGCACACGTTCACGCCCGGAGAGGATCGGGACAAGACGCCTGTTCGAACCTCCGACGGCGCGGAGACCAGCGGACATTACGTCACCCAATGCAAGGCGCTGGAAGACCACATCACTCCGCGTCTGCTCCAGCCGGACTTCCACCATCCCCTGGAAAACTGGCTTGGTCGGCGCCCGCTGCGATGGTTGCTGAAGCTGATTTCCCGCCCGGACCGCCGCGGGCGGACCGCCCTGGAACGCATCATTAAGTCCTATCACAATCCCGACGCTCCGCTTTCGCAGCGAATGAAGTACGCGCCGATCCACCTGTTCATCGATCGCATGCGCGGCGATACGGATGTGGCGACGTTTCGCAAGCGCCTGTCGGAGCACGAGCCTACGGTCAGGGGTCTGGTGATCGTCGCACGATCCATCTCGGAGTTCGGTCTGACCATACCGCAGAAATTCGTTGCTCCGCTGTTTGCGGTATGGAATCTCACCAATCGCTGCAACCTGGCGTGCAGCCACTGCTACCAGGATTCCGAAGCGTCGGCGCTGGAAAACGAGTTGACGCTGGACGAGAAACTCCCCCTGGTCGACCAGATGGGCCGCGCCCACATGCCGATGGTGGCGATGTCGGGCGGCGAGCCGACGATTTCGCCCGATCTCCTTCCGGTTCTCCTCCGGGCCAAGAAACACGGTATGCACACCACCATCGCCACAAACGGTACGACAATGACTCGCGATCGTGCAGCCGAACTGGCCGCGGCCGGGCTGCGATATGTCGAGATATCGCTGGATTCGGTTAATCCCGCCCGCCACGACGAATTCCGCGGGCATCCGGGTATGTGGGCCAAAGCAATCGCCGGAGCCAAGAACGTCGTCGCCACCGATGGTATGAGGCTGGGGATCGCGATGTGCATTCACCAGGGCAATATCGACGAGGCGTCCGATATGATCGCGCTGGCTGAGGATCTTGGAGCGAGCTGTTTTGCGCACTTCAATTTCATTCCCGTCGGTCGCGGGCTGAAGATGGTGTCCGGTGATATCACGCCCAACCAGCGGGAGAAGCTGTTGGCGATTCTCAACAGGAAGATGCAGGACGACGGTATAGGCATAATATCAACCGCGCCGCAACTGGGTCGCATGTGTCTTGTCGGTTCTCCGATCGACGACGGCAAGGCCACCTGCAGCCACGCCGGTTCCGGCAGCGGTGTTAAGGCTCGTGTGGTCGCCAAGTACCTCGGCGGTTGCGGAGCGGGGCGAACGTATATCTGCATCGAACCCAGCGGGAACGTCACTCCGTGCGTCTATATGCCCCAGCGAGTAATGGGCAACGTTCGCAACAAACCGCTGATGCGGATCTTCCGCGAGAGCGTATTCTGGGATGTTCTTAACGATCGCGACCAGCGGTTGCACCACTGCGAGGTCTGTGCGTTCAAGAACTACTGCGGCGGATGCCGCGCCCGCGCCGACGCGTATTTTGGGCAGCTTCACGCAGGCGACCCCGGGTGTATTTTCAACTCGAAACACTGGGACAGATTAGTCGAAGACGGTGTTGCGGTGGAATACACCAGCGACGCCGATCTCCCGCCCATGCGACACGGGTTGGCGTAGGGTCGCACGGACCGGGTGTTCGGCCCTCCAGCCTAACACCAAGCCATATCTCATCAGGTGTCCCACATTTCCCCGCCCTGGCGCAGTGCTTTCGGCGGTGAGAATATCTCGTGCAGGATTATCGCCCTTCGAGCCTCATCGGTGGTTTCCAGATCCATGATCACCCCAATCTCGTCGATCCGCCGCGGGGCGGTGTCGGCGGCATCGGTCTGTGAGGGCTGTACGCTCACCAGGCGAGCTTCGATTGCGTTGGTGTCGGATTCCGGGGACACCCTCGAAGCCAGTCGCTTCTTGCGATCGCTTTCGAGCTGCGCCTGCCGCTGCTGGCGCAGGCGAAGCTCTTCGGCGACGCGAACGGCCTTCTGGTCCTGGACCTGTTGAGCCTGGACCGGCGGAGGTATGGTGCGAGTCGGCTGGACGGTGCGGGAGGTCCGCGGCCGTTTCGGACTCTTCTTCTGCGCAGATTGCGCGGGGGATTTCTTGGCTTTGTCTTTCTGCTGCTTCTCTTTGGCCTTTTGGAATATAGACCCGATGATGCTCAGGCCGAAGAATAATGCGATAACGATTATCTCGACCCAGCTGCTGTCGCCGGCGGCCAGTATGTATGTCAGTGGATTCATGGCGTAGCGTTATTTCTTGTCGTCTTTGGGTCTTTCACCACCGCCGATGTTATCTCTCATTTTCGTGTCGGCCTGAATGTTCCGCAGGCGATAGTAGTCCATCACGCCCAGGGCTCCCTTGCGGAACGCCTCTGCGATCGCAAGCGGAATTTCCGCTTCGGCGAGCACGACCTTCGCCCGGTTTTCACGGACCATGGCGGCCATTTCCTGCTCGCGCGCCATCGCCATTGCGCGGCGTTTTTCGGCTTCGGCCTGGAAGCGTCGCTTGTCGGCTTCGGCCTGGTCGGCCTGGAGTTTGGCTCCGATGTTCTCGCCTACGTCAACGTCGGCGATGTCGATCGAGAGAATCTGGAATGCGGTTCCGGCGTCGAGGCCCTTGTCGAGCACGCCCTTTGAGATCAGGTCGGGATTCTCGAGGACCGCTTTGTATGTGTCGGACGAACCGATGGTCGTTACGATGCCCTCGCCCACACGCGCGATAATCGTTTCCTCGGTCGCGCCGCCGATAAGACGGTCGATGTTCGCACGCACGGTTACGCGGGCTTTGGCTTTCACCTGGATGCCGTCTTTGGCGACCGCGTCGATGGTGACTTTGCCCGTGGCGGGATTGGGGCAATCGATTACCTTGGGGTTAACTGACGTCTGTACGGCTTCGAGAATATCGCGGCCGGCCAGGTCGATTGCAGTAGCCAACTGCCATTCCAAAGCTATATTCGCCCTGTTGGCTGCGATCAGCGCTCGCACGACATTCATCGGTCGCCCGCCCGCCAGGAAGTGCGTTTCGAGTTGTTCGGTGTTCAGGTCGATTCCGGCGCGGACGGCTTGGATGCGTGCGATCACGATAGTCGCCGGATGCACTTTTCTGAGTCGCATTCCGATAAGCTGGAACATTCCGACATTGGCGTGCGCCGACAGCGCTTGAATCCACAAACCGAACAGCGGGGCGAACAGCGCCAGGAACGCTATAACGATCACCAGGAGAATCACCAGCCCGACTATTCCGGGTATGCTCATGTTTTCGGCGAGTATCATTGCTGAGGTCAGTGTCATCGTATAATCCTTTCGGTGCTGCTAATGCGATAAATTCAAGCGTCAATATCCGCCTTGCGGACGATTAAGTTCATTGAGTCGGCGCCCACTACTACAATGGGCGTGTCCTTTTCTATCACTCCGGTTTCCGCGTGTGCGGGCAGGCGTTTGCTGTCGATCAGCACCATGCCCCCGGGCCTGAGCAGCGTGGCGGCCAGTCCCGTCCTTCCGATCATTCCATCGTACGTGTCGGCTTCGGGCGTTCCCTGTCCGGTCGCGTCAGGCGCTTTCGACAGGAACAGCCGCTTGCCCAAAGGCGTCTTGGGAATCAATCGCACCAGAAACGCCACGTACATCGGACCGATCACCACCGCCGAGACCACCATAACCCATCCCAGCCACGACGCGTACGAGAACCCCATCCATACCGCTCCGACGAGCGTTCCAATCGCTCCGATCGCCAACAGACCGAAACTCGGAGTAAGGATCTCCAGGAAGCCGAGCACCATAGCTCCAAGCACCAGAAGCGCTGCTGTCAAGACTGGTCCCATCTATACTTCCTTCACAATAAGTTGATTGCCCGTCCGTTCGATAACTCGAACTTTGGCGCCGGCTTCTATAGTGGTTCCGTCGGCGGTTGCGTCGCAGAGTTCTTTTCCGAAACGCACCTGGCCTACGGGTCTGCACATTGTTTCAACAATCCCGGTGTCTCCGACCTTAACGTGCATGATCGGTGCGTCCGCGGTCGCCGGCGCGTCGGTGGCTGCTTGCGCATCGCCCATCACCAGGCGATTGGCGATCGGGATTTTCGGCAGGTATTGCGCCAGGATAACGGCTCCTATGACTCCTCCTGCAAAGCCCAATCCCATTGCGTACAGCCCCGAACCGAACCAGCTCCAGTCCAGGTCCGATTGCGGCCAGGGGAACTCGGTGGGCGCGTTGGGCACAACCATCGCCATCAAACCGATCACGCAGCAGGTGATTCCGCTGACCCCCGCGACACCGAATCCCGGGATGACGAATATCTCCACTCCTATCAGCGCCACCCCCAGAACGAACAGACCGATCTCCCACCAGTTGGCCAGGCCGATCAGGAAATGGCTGCCGAAGATTATCGCGAAGCACGCTATGGCCAGGCCTCCGGCCACTCCGAAACCGGGCGTGTTGAACTCCATATAGATACACATGATCCCAAGAGTCATCAAGATGCTCACCAGCGCCGGGCTGGTAAGGAATCCGACCAGGCCTTCGGACCAGTTGTTCCCGAGCACAACGGGCTTGACGGTGACGTTGTAGTGTTTCTCCAGGGCGTCGAAGTCCTTGAACACATGGTCGACAAATCCGCACTTGATAGCCTCGGTGTCGGTGAGCATCACCAAGCCCATGTCTTTCTCGCGATCGACGGCCTTGAGGAATTCCCATTCGAGTTTTGCATCTGACTTGCTGGAGGCTTCCGTGCCGGGCCAGTTGGCCACCTGCCTGCGCCAGTGCTTTGCGTCGGGATCGACAACGCGAACCTCGCGGGTTTGCCTGTTGCGGATTCGCCATATCTCACGAGTGCTGGTGATCATGGCTTCGCAGAGGTCGGTGTTGTGCCCATTATGTTGGGCCAGCACGCGCGTCAGTGTCCGCGCATTGGTTTCGATCTTCCCCCGCTCCTTGTCGGGGATGGGCACGAGTTTTCCGCCGGCGATCATGATGGGCATCGAGTCGCCGATCCTGCTTCCCGGAGCCATGACGATTTCCGTACAGGCCAGAGAGATTATCGCCCCGGCGCTGATTGCCCGCGGGTTAACGTACGCGATGGTGTAGACGTCCTTGAGGTCCACACGAATGAGATCGCAAATCCCCTCCATTGCATCCGATCGCCCGCCGGGGGTGTCCAGGTCAACAATCACCAACTCTGCGCCCTTGCCCTTACACAGCGTTACGTTGCGTTTGAAGCTTTCCAGAGTCGTCAGCGTAATCCCATTCGGATCGCGAATTGTGATTACAAACGCTTTGGTGACCTCGTCGCCAAGAGCAGGCTTCGGCTGGCCTCGTTTGCGCGGCGCCAGCCACCCTTCGTCAGTACTCCGGGCGTTCTCCGGCGCGGGCCTGGTGGTTGGGCTCTTGGATTCGGCGCTAACCAGGTCGCCTGATCCGTCGTCTTTGAACCGGGCGGGTTGGCCGGTGACATTGTAGTGTTTGGTCAGTGCGCTGAGGTCCTTGAAGATATGGTCGACGAATCCGCACTTGATCGCTTCCTTATCGGTGAGCATCACGAGGCCCAGATCTTTCTGGCGGTCGATTGCCTCGAGGAACTCCCAGTCCAGCTTCGCGTCCGATTCTTGCGTAGCTTCCGTATCGGGCCAGTCGGCTACGAGCCTTCGCCAGTTTTTCGCGTCGGGATCAACTATGCGGATTTCACGAGTCTTTCGGTTGCGGATCCGCCATATCTCACGCGTACTGGTGATCATGGCCTCGCAAAGTTCAACGTTGTGCCCGTTGCGTTCGGCCAACAGACGCGTCAGCGCCCTCTCGTCGGTTTCAAACTTCCCACGCTCCTTGTCCGGGATGGGCACGAGCTTCCCGCCGGACACCCAGATGGACATCGAATCACCAATCCTGCTGCCGGGAGCCATGACGATCTCCGTGCATGCCAGCGAGATAATTGCTCCGGCGCTGATAGCACGCGGATTGGCGTACGCGACAGTGTAGACATCCTTGAGGTCCTTGGAGATCAGATCGCAAATCCCTTCCATCGCCGTGGCCAGGCCTCCGGGGGTGTCTATGTCAAAGATCACCAACTCGGCTTTCTTGCGTTTGCAGACTGCGACCATGCGCTTCATGTCCGCCAGAGTGTCCATCTCAATCCCGTCCGGGTCCCGAATGGGGATTACAAACGCTTTGGTGATCTTGTCGGGAAGTGCTGGTGCGGGGCGGTCTCGCTTACGCGGCGCCAACCAGCCTTCGCTGGTGATCCGAGCGCCCTTTGGCGCCGGCTGGGTGGTTGCATCCCTGCCCTGCGCCGGCTGCGGAACCGCCGCCACGGTGGTCAGGAGAATCACGCCCGCCACCGCCCCGAGTTGTCTCATGCCCTTCATACACCAGTATTCTAGTTGCACGATCTGTGCGTTACAAGAGTCTGGGCCGATCGCACGCCATTTTTTCGCATACTGTGCAAAAGACCCGCCCCGGACGAATCCGAGGCGGGCCTGGGTTTGGCTTAGATCGGGGTAATGTGCTTACCAGTTGTGCATCTGCAAGTCGTATTGCATGCGCATCTCCTTGAGCAGGCCCTCGGCGCGGCGGCCGACGTGCTTGTCCTTTGCATACTTCATCTCGAAATCGTATTTCACGTCGCGCGCCTTGGCGCCGGAGGCTCCGGCCGGAAGCTGGATGTCCCATCGCAGTATGCCTGTCGGGCGAAGGTCCCGCACATAAACTTCATCGCTCGACAGTTTGTCGCTGAGTTTGCCCAGCGAGATGCGGATATCGTCGGACTTGACAGCCGGTATGCGGTCCATCAGCCGCACCGAGACCGGGCTGTCCTTGAAGCTTTCCAGGCGCAGGCGGTAGCTAAAGGTCTGGATGCGCGAACCCCACGAGATGCGGTCCGACTTGTCGATGAGTTCGCGTTTGCATCGCAGTTGAGGATCGACGCCGAAACCGATGTTCATCGGCTGGCCTCGCGCGATCATCGGAAGGTTTGCCCGCCCGACGAATTCGCCGTCGATAAACGCGCTGTATTGCCCGGCCAGCAGCGGCAGGTCGGTTTTGTTGACCCCTCTGGCCATGCGGAAAACGTGAGTGCTCAGCAGCGGAAGGGCCATGTGGTAGGATTCGACTTTCAATTGGGATTTCTTTATCTGGACCAGTTGCTTGTCAGGCCTGCTGGTTAGCGTCATCGAGCCTTTCAGCGGATAGGAAACCGCCAGACCCGCAGTGACGCCGGATCCGGCGGATCCGGATCGCAGCAGTTCGCTGTTTACGTTAAGCTCCATGCCCTGAGCTTCGGCGGCCAGGCGGTTCAACTCCCAGCCGAGTTCCCGGACCTGCTGGCGCTGGGCTGAAGCGGACCATTTCGACAGGACTTCGAGTTGCGAGACCGTGTTGTCGCCGCGAGCCTTGTTGAACGACTTCAGCGACGACACTTGTGCGGTTCCTCCAGTCAGCGATATCCAGTAGGGCGCCAGCAGCGGGCTCTTGGCGTTCATGTGCGGCGTGGCGGTCGACAGCGTAAGGGCCACTGTCGACCAGTCCTCACCGCTCTGCTGCCAGGCCTCTGCGACGTATTCGATAGTCACGCTCTTGCCGCCGTCGACCAGTCGGATGTTGTACGCCGGAGTCCAGCCGGCCGACGTGACCAGATAGCTCAGTTCGATCGAAGCCGGCCGGTTGGCTCCGAGCAGCAGCCGGACGACGGCCTCCCTGATAGTGCGGCTGGTGTGGCGAGTCAGTTCGCTTCGTTTGCGTTTCAGCAGCGCCAGTTGCTCGGAAAGGTCTTCGTGCTCGAACTTCAGCTTGATCTTCTCGCCGGACTGCTCGGTGTGCTGCTTGAGTATCTCGTCGCTCATCTGCGTTACGGTCTTAACGTCGATCTGCCTGGCGGCGGCGTTGTCTCTGGCTACGGCGGACGTGAAATTCTCAAGCTTCTCAACGTACTTTGATTTCCTGCCCAACAGCTCCTGGGCCTGCATGTTGGAGGCAATCTTCCGCGAGGCAGCCTTGATCTCGGCGTCGATTGCGGCGACTTCCTTCTTCGGTTCAGTCGCCACGGCCCGCGTTCGGTAGCGAACGCTGCGAATTATCGCGCCCTGATCTCCGTCTGCGTGCAGCGAAGATGCGACGATGTTCGCTGGAAGATCGCCGATGAGTATTTCCATTTCGTCTGCTTTTGCGTCTGCGGGAGCCGGCAGCGTGACCGATCGCGTGACCAGCGCCTGGCCGCGGTAGAGCGTCACTGACTTGATGCTGCTCTTTGCGGCCGGGACCTGCGCAGCATATGTCGATGCGGAAAATATACAGATCAACGCTCCAATCATGCATGTGAGTTTGCCATTCATAGTCTTGCCCTTTCTTTTTTCTGTGCCCGAGATACGCCGGTATTCTAGTTGTGCCGCGCCAGCCTTACAAGCCCGGCCTGCCGGTAAGGCCGTCGGGTATGAAAAAGCCCGCCCCGGACGAATCCGGGACGGGCTTCTTGTTGTGTTGCTTTGAACGCCTGCGGGGTTTACAGGCGAATGTTCTTCGAGCCGTTCTTGGCGCTCTTTACCGCGGCTTCGACGAACTTCATGTGCTTGACGCCATCCTGGATATTGGCGTATTTGCTTCCGTCGCAGGAGAATTTCCTGCCCGCGTTGTACTTGCGAACGTCCTTTTCGAATTCGCGGTGCAGGCGTGCGAAGGCGTCGTGGAACGCCTCGCCGTGCCCCGAGGGGATCGTAGCTTCGTCGGCGACCCAACCGGGGATCTTGCCCAGGAAGCTGTCCGAACCGCCAACCTCGCCGCGCCAATAGTCGCGGTCCGGCTCGCCCGGCAGGCGGATGGTGATGCGCTCGGAGTCTTCCTGCTTCCAGATCAGGGAGCCTTTTTCGCAGTTGACCTCGATGCCCATATTGTTCTTGTTGCCGATGGCGATCTGTGTCGCGCGGATAAGCGCCCGCCCGCCGTTTGACAGCCTGCAATACGTGGTGAAATGGTCGTCAAGCTGACGGCCTTTCAGGAACGTCTCGATCATCCCGCGGACATACGTTACTTCCAGCCCGGTCAGGAATCGCAGCTGCATGTAAGCGTGCGTGCCGATGTCTCCTCCGCAGCAGGATGCGCCCGCCATCTTCGGATCGGTCCGCCACGAGGCCTGCATTTGCCCTTCGGACTCCAGCCTGGTCGCCAGCCAACCCTGCAGGTAGTACGAGTCGCACCAGCGCACCGCGCCGAGTTTCCCGCTTGTGATGATCCAGCGTGCGAACCAGCTTGACCAGTGCCCCAGATACGTATGGGCGATTCCGAAAGGCACCTTGTTCTTCTTGACCGCTGCGGCCAGTTCGATCGCCTCGGAGGCTTTTACCGTAATGGGCTTCTCGCAGAAGACCGGGATGCCGGCCTGGACGAGTTTGATAGCCGGATCGAAGTGAACGAAGTTGGGCGTTACGATCAGAGCGTAGTCGATTCTCTCGCCGATGGGGAGCTTGGCCTGGGCTTCGATCATTGCGTCGTAGCTGGGGTATCCCTTGATGGGGTAGGCCCATTTTCTGGCTTCGCTCATGGCGATGTCGGGGTCCTGGTGCAGTGCGGCGCAGGTAACCCGTCGCGTCCCGTCGAAGTGAATTGCCTTCTGGTGGGGGTTGACGATGAACGCTCCGCCGCCGCCGCCGATCACGCCGACTTTCAATACTCGCTTAGGCATATCTTTCATCCTTTCTGTAAGGTGTTACCCGGATTCACCGTCCTGCAACAACGCTGAGGACGTCCCATTAAGATAGCAAGTCGTGCGCAGGTTGCAAGATGTTGGCAATCGTTTCCGCAGACGATACACTTGTTGTCGAAAGGAATGCGCTCGATGGATGTTTTCGAGACGGTTGCGGCCTTGCTGACCCTGGCGGCCGTGCTGAGTTACATCAACCACCGATGGCTGAAGATGCCCCCGACCATCGCACTGATGCTGGGCAGCTTTGCGTTGTCGCTTCTGCTGTTGGGCGTTGGGGCTCTTCCACTTCAACTCGGTCAGCACATTCGGGGCGCCGCCAGGCATCTGGTCGAGGGCATGAACTTCGACAAGGTGATGATGGAGGGAATGCTGGGCCTGCTGCTGTTCGCCGGATCGTTGCACGTGCAGCTTAACGACCTGGCCGAGCACAAGTGGCAGATCGCGACATATGCGATTGTGGGCACTATCGCGTCGACGTTTCTGGTCGCTGCTCTGGTGATGGGCCTGTCGAGCGTGATGTCGCTGGGCATACCGTGGATATACTGTCTGCTGTTCGGAGCCCTGATCTCGCCCACCGACCCAATTGCCGTGCTCGGGATAATGAAGCGGGTGGGAGCCTCGCGTTCGCTTGAGACCAAGATATCCGGCGAGTCGCTGTTTAACGACGGTATCGGCGTGGTGGTGTTCCTGTCGGTGCTGCGGATAGCAACAGGCGGGCAGGCCACTGCCGGTTGGATGGTTAAACTCTTCCTGATCGAAGCGGTGGGGGGAATCGCATTCGGGCTTGCGATAGGTTACCTGGCGTTTCGCATAATCAAGAGCATAGACAACTACCACGTTGAGATCCTGGTGACTCTGGCGCTGGTGATGGGCGGATATGCTCTGGCCGGCGCGATTCACACTTCCGGACCGCTGGCGATGGTGGCTGCGGGATTGCTGATGGGAAACACCGGGCGTCGCCTCGGGATGAGCCGAATCACCCGCGAGCATCTGGACCTGTTCTGGGAGCTTATCGATCAGATACTCAACGCGATATTGTTTGTGATGATCGGCCTTGAGGTGCTGGTGCTGTCGGCGCAGGGAATGTACATGCTGGCCGGTCTGATCGCGGTTCCGCTGGTGCTGCTGTCGCGGATGCTTACCGTGGGCGCAGGCGTGATGGCGGTCGGAACCGGACGTCCGCGAACGGTTGTGATAATGACATGGGGCGGTCTGCGGGGCGGAATATCGGTTGCGCTGGCGCTTTCGATACCGCAAACCGCGTCCTGCCGCGAGTTGATAGTAACGATGACGTACGTTGTAGTTGCGTTTGCAGTGCTGGTCCAGGGCTTGACGGTGGGGCGTCTGATTCGCGTCCTGGGCGACGAAGAAGACCCGGGCCGTTGAGCGTTGAGCGGGCGCGTTACTTGTAGTCGGTTCTCAGGCGGAGGGTCTCTTTGATGATGCGGATCTTCTTCTGCTGTTTCTCGGGCTCTGTCCACGCGTCGTAGTCAAACCTCAGGGCGGTGGTGCGCCCTATTGCGGTGACCGCCCAGAGACGCACGCGCGCGTCGGGGTCCTCCAGGGCCTCCACCAGCTCTCCTATCGCCACCTTGTCGCGCCGTCGCGCGAGCCCTCTGGCGGCTCCGGCGCGGACTTGCGGGTCCGGGTCGCTTTTCAATACTTTCGTCAGCACAGTGACCGGAACGTTCTTTTTGGGGCATTTCCCCAGGGCGGCGACGGCTTCGGCCCGCACGGGCGGGCTGTTGTCGGGTCTGGCGAGTATTCTCTGCAGCGGGGCGTGGCTGGTTTTTGGCGCGGCGCCGATAGCCTTCACCGCCGCTATCGCAACGCGCGGTTCGGAATCGCGGGTCAGGCGGACAAGTGTCTTGACCGCTTCGGCGTCGGCCTGGCCGCTTAGTTCGGTGATCGCCTGCAGGCGCTTATCGGGGTCGGGCGAGTCCGGATCACCGCTGTCGGGCCAATACACCACCGCAACAGCGCCCAGCAGCACAGCCAGCGCAACCAATCCTGCGATTTGTATGGGTCTCATCTCACCCTTCCGACACTATGCATCAAGGACCCCATATGCCCATGTTCGGAGCACCGTGCAGTTCCTGTTCGAGTTCTCCGGTCGTTTTGGACCCGACATGACCGTCGGTGGACACGAAGTTGGCCCGCCCGAAATGCCGCGCGCGAAGTGATTCGTCGATATCGGTGAAGTTGCCCCTCAGACGCACGATCGACGTGTCGTACTCGACCAGCATCAACTGACCGCTGCGGGGCGACACGCTGTCGACGGCGGTGCTCATACCGTACGATGCTCGCTGCGTGCCCACTGTGTAAGGCTGTTCGATAATGTCGGCGTATCGCCTGCCGGTCAGGCGCATGACAACCCGTGTGTCGGCGGTGTCCGCCGCTGATCTGCTGGTGTTTCTCACAGACTGTAGAACGGCGGTGACTTCGTTTCGCCAATTGGGTCGACCGTCGTCCAGGCATACCCAGTGCTCCGAGCCGCACAGCCCGCCGTCGCCGGGCGGATCGATCGATTCGATGACAGTACTGTCGCCGGCGGTGATCATCACCGCCGCATCATCGTCAATACAGATCAGCGTCTGATTCCCATTCGGATCGGGAGGATTCCAGCCATGGTCGCCCGCAATCCCGGGCGGGTTGACCAGAATCTGGTTGTCCTCCAGCGAACGTCCCATATCGATAACATCCTGGAGGTTCGAGAACATTGTGCAGTTCTGGACGATGTACAGGTCGGACATGTCGTCGGGATTGTCGTCAACTTCATCGTCCCGATTGTCGTCCGGGCAGATCATTAACTCGCCAAATTTTCTATGCGTGATGTGGCTGAACCATCTGTTGGCCGTCGGCAGGATACCGTCCCCGTCAGTGCCCTGGTGGAGAATGCCCGCCAACTCTTTGAGATTGTTCCGGCAGAGCAACTCCCTGGTGTGCTCGCCGATGGTGGTGAACGAAGGAACGAGCAACGCTGCAAGCAGAGCGATCAGAGCTATCACGACAAGTAACTCCACAAGCGTAAATCCCACGCTCCTCCGCGCTGATGCGACGAAATGCGATCTGCAATTGCTCATAACCCGCTCGTTACAATGACACCTTATTATACTACCAGCCGTTCCTGCGGCAAGTGGAACTTGCGTTCATCACAGCCCGGAGATTATCCAAGCGGTTTTGTCCAGGTGAGGATGTCGATCGGCGCCGACTCCACGTGTTTAAACGCACCGATCGGTTTGACGCCTGTAAGTGTGAAGCCCGCACTCTCACAGAAGCGGGTGATCGCTTCGTTAACGCTCAGCGTCTGTGCGTGAATTCCCGTAACTCCCAGCGATTGCATCTGTTCGACGAAGAGTTTGTAGAGTTCGACGCCGTAGCGACGGCCTCGCGCTTCGTCCAGCAGGTCAATGTGCATTGTGGCGGGATAGTCTCGCACAACCGTCTGCGGTATGGACATCTCGCCGCACGCGATCGATTTCAGCATCGCCGCCACCGCCGCCCGCGTCTCCGCCCGGCGGATCAAACGCTTGCGAATCGCCCGCAGAACTATCCCGGGTATCAGGAACGGCGCGTAGTTGTCAAAACGTCGTACGTCGTCGGTTCCCATGAGATAACCCGCGACCCGCCCGCTGGCCGAGTCGCAGAGCACCCAACTGTTTCGTCGATTCCGGTCGGTGAAGTATCGCGTCCAGAACTCCGCCCATATCCAGCCGTCGGGAATGTGCCCCCGTCCCGGTCCGCCAAGCCACGCCGTCTCGACACAAATATCCCTGACCGCCCCGCGATCGGCCCGCCGCAGCGGACGGATGAAACATTCCATACTCGAACGCTCAGCCATGCCCTTTGTTCCATAATACCGCTTCTGGTCCTTGTGCTCTGGAGTAGTATAATGTCACAATGAGACCTGTGAAAGAAATGCAAATCAAGCGACGCGAGTTTATCAGGACCGCCGGGCTCGGCGTGGCGGTTATGGCGGGCGGCGCATGGGCCGACAAGCTCGCGACGACCCGGCCGACCGACCCGTACTTCTTCATACAGATGGCTGATCCGCAACTCTACTGGGGCTCGGTGAAGTCATGGAAGCGGGCTATCGCCTGTGCAAACGCGCTGAAGCCCGAGTTTGTCGTCGTCTGCGGTGATCTGTTGAACTGCCACGGAAGTCTCGCCAAACGCGACTGGAAGAAAGATGAGCAGCGCGCCAAGGACTATCTGGACGCAACGGCGGGGCTCGACAAGAACATTCCAATTCATAATCTCGCGGGCAATCACGACGTCTGCAACACTCCCACGCCCAAGACGCTGGAGTGGTACGTCAAGCGGTTCGGAAAACTCTGGTATACGTTTTCTCACGCAGGGGACTTCTTCATGGCGATCGAGAGCGACCTGATCAAGAACCCCGCCGGGGCTCCCAAAGTCGCCCGCGAGCAAATGGACTGGATCGCCAAGACGCTGCTTTCGAAGGCGGTGAAGAAAGCTCGCCACCGCATCGTTTTCATGCATCACCCCATGTGCCTGAAGAAACACGACGAGCGCAGCCAGTACTTCAACTTACCGCTCGAACCAAGGACCCAACTGCTGAAACTGTTCGCCCGCGCCGGTGTCCGTGCGGTCTTCAGCGGCCATTACCACGGAAATCTCTACGCCAAATTCGGTGATATCGAACTGGTCACCACCAGTTCAACGGGCAAGGCCCTCCGCAAAGATCCTCTGGGTTTCCGCATCGTGAAGGTATACCCCGACCGCATCGAACATAAGTACTACGGGTACGAGACTCTCCCGAAGAACGTTGGGTTTTAGGATCATCGGTTCGTTATCCTGCGGCGCTGACGTTTTTCTGGACCGTTCCCCCGCGTTTCAGATCCACGCCGTCGGCCCGCAGCGCCTCCTGCAATTCGGCGACCTTAATCGCCCGCGGAAGCACGCCCTTTTTCACCGACATCGCCGCCGCCAGGCCCGCAGCGTGTCCCGTCGCTACGCAGTTGCCCATGCTCTTGCCCGCAGAAGCCGCTACGTGAGTCGCCGAAATACATCGCCCCGCCATAAGCAAACCGTCGAGCCTCGCCGGCAGGATCGCGCGATAGGGCACGTCGTGGATCTTCATCTTTGAAAAGCGCACGAATCCGATATCCAGATATCCGCTCCGCCACGCGACAACGTCTTCGAAGGTGCGACCGTCGATGGCGTCTTTCTCGGTCAGGACGTAGAGCCCCTTGACCCGTCTTGTTTCGCGGACGCCCATTTGCGTTCCGGCGCCGGTCAGTTCGATATCCTTGAGGCTCTCACCGCCGAATTCCCGCATCGCTCGGGCCATCTGTAGAATCTGGCGCCTGCTGGCGCATTCGGCGTTACTGCGCTGGAATGGGTCGGTCGCGTCGAATTGCCCCAAGTCCCGAGTCCCGGCGTGGTTTATATAGAAATTGCCCGAATTGGCGACCTTGCGCAGGCCCCATCCTTTGGGGATCAGCGGATATTTGTCTCGGGCCTTTGCGGCAAGCTGTCGCATGTTCACCTTGCGGAGTTGTGCGGAGGTGACGTTTGTCAGGCTCAGGCAGAGCGTCTGGGGAGACAGCGACCCGAGTTCCTTCATTGTTTCGGCCCCTGCGAAGAAGGCTATGTCGCCATCGCCCGTGCAGTCCACCACGGCGCCGGCTTCGATAGTCGCCAGGCCCTGCTTGGTGGCGACTACAACGCCCGTTACGCGGTTGTTCTTGACGATCGTGTCGACAGCCTGGGTGTGGACGAGATACTTGCACTTGACCTTATCGAGCGCGTTCAGCACTGCGACCTTAAGGTATTCAACGTTGCACCATAACTGATGCTGACCGATCCGCACGGCCTGATCGCCCAGTGCGGTAAGCTCGCTGATGACGAGTTCATGGACTTTCGAACGGGCTTTGCTCTCGGGGCGCATCTGGTTGATCGGCATGCCGAGGCACCAGGCGGCCACTCCTCCGAAGAACGCGTGATTCTCGATCAGCATGGTCTTCGCTCCGGTCCGGGCTGCTCCAATCGCCGCCCCGATCCCCGCCGGTCCGCCGCCGACTACAAGAACGTCGAACTTCATTCCGTGCAACTTGGGTTTCTTCGCGCGGGCCTGCGGGGCTGACCGCCCGGTTGACGCCGAGCCCAATATTGACGCCGCCGCCGCTCCGAGTCCGGCGGCTTTCAGGATTTCACGACGATTTGTGTTGTGTTGCGGCATGGCGGTTGTCTCCCATGATGCAGTTAGAATATGGCTGATGGCGCCTGGGTCACCGTATCCATTGACATCCCGCCCGTCAAGCCGTAGTCTCACCGTGCCTTGGGCCCGACGCGGATTCCAGCGTAACGGACAAGGTCGGAGATATTCAGATATGAAACGCACCTGTCATATTGTGTGTATCGCGATGGTCGTGACCGGCGGGGCGTCTTACGCGGAACCTGCTAACGTTGCGAGTGGGGGCGGGCCTTTTAAGGCGTCTGTCGCGTCCGACTTCCGTGTCGGTCCCTACGATCTGCAGGTCGCCGAGAACGTTTCTTTGCTGACTTCGTCGACTCCGAAGACCCGAGCAGCGGCGGCTGAGGCGTTGGGGTTTCTCCGTGCGTATTCATCGAGCAAGGCCCTTGGCGGGGCGTTGAGCGACAAGTCAGCGGATGTCCGTCGCGAGGCTGTGTTGGCGTTGTCGTGGTGCGGAGGACGCGCCGAAATACGATTGTTGCTGACCGCGCTGGACGATGAGAACTGGTCGGTCAGGCAGTCGGCGTGCGCGGCGTTGGGCAATTTGACGGGCATGGACTTACCCTTTGACGCGCTGGGTGACCGGGAAGTTCGTCGTCGCCAGGCCGATGCATGGAAAAAGCGGTGTGCGGATATTCGCCCCGGGCGGATCCCGCGCGACGTGCTGCAGATGGTCGTCAGCAGGGATATGGAGACCTCGCTGCGCGGCGTGCGGGCGTTGGGCGCGCTGGGCGGGAGAGGCGCAGCCGACGAGGTTCTCAGAGTGCTGGCGCGATATCGCAAGGAGAACCATTCGAGACTAAACGAACTCCAGAAGCATCTCGTCCAGTCGTGTATTCGCAGTCTGGGGCGCCTTGGGGGCGATAAGGCCTTGCCTGTCCTGTTGGATTACCTAGCCACCGCCGGTTGGGGTCGATACGCCGCTGATGCGCTCGGCGACCTTGGCGACCGTCGGGCGGTCAAACCCCTGATCGAAGCATATCCGCGTTTCGCCAGGCAATTGGCCCATACGCGCAGCAGGTTGCACCGCCCCGAGTTGTGCCCGCCCGACGATCTGAGCCTTGGCGACAACACGCAGGACCGGATGCTGGAAACGCCTTACGCGATAGCGCTTGCGCTGACGCGCCTGCCCCTGGACGACAAGGACGACATAGCGGCCCTGCGGAAGATATGCCCGCACCTGCTGGCGAATCTGACCTCCGACTGGGACAGCGGCGTGTTCTACGAGATCGAGGCCTATCAGTTGATCACCGCATTCCTGTTGGAACGGGCCTCGCTCCGCGAAGCAGCATGTGATGCTGCGTTTCGGTCGGCGGCGGCATCTGATAAGTGGCCCGGCCGGAAGATCGACAATTTCACCGGTCAGAACGCCTCGCCCAAAGAAGCATTCGACGTGCTGGCGATGAGGATGTATGGGGACGTGCCGTACGTCAGTCGGTGGTTTCCCGCGCTGTGTCGCGCCAGGGAGGCCCCGCGGCTGATCAAAATGTTGGAACACGACAACGGTTGGCTGCGAATCAACGCCGCCAAGGCGCTGATGTTTATCGGCGACAAACGCGCTATCCAGCCGCTGCAGCGGTTGCTGGCGTCGTCGCATCCCGAAGCCGAGTACGGATTCTCCGGAGTGCTCGAACACGCCGAGTTCAACGATCCGGCTCCTCGTTGGCGCGAGGCGTACATCCGAGCCTTGGGCAGATTATCCGCGACCGGATCAACCGGAATGCTCGTTAAGATCCTGGAAGATCGTCGAAACGTTCTGGAGATGCAGCACGCCGCGGCGCTTGCGTTGGATGAATTGGGCGGGGCGGACGCATTGGCGGCGCTGAAACGGGCGGCGGGAGCCCATCCGTTCCACAGCGTCCGACTGGTCGCCCGGGAGGCTCTCTGGCGCCGGGGAGTGAAGCACTCGGTTCAGACAACCGAGGTCGCGCCCGTCCGGATCACCGATGACGCGGGCAAGAAAGCTATGACATCCCTGACCGATGCGGACCTGGTCTTCATCAAAGGTCGGAATAAGGTTCGCAGCGATTTCAACGGGCAGGCCGGCGTCGATCCGTGGCGCCAGACTTATGCGATCAGCAACTCCGGACCGACGATGAGGCTTGGGCGGAATCTCTACATTCTCAGACCGGCCGGGCAAATCCCGAAGGTCGCGCCCCTGACCAGGTTCACCGACGGTTACGTCGCCGATTGCGAAGTTTCGTGGGACGGTAAGCGCATAATCTTCGCCCGTCGTCTGAACGGAGACAAGCGCAACTACCGACAGGCTCCCTACGCCAAAGCTGCTTTGAAGAAGCCCGGCGCGGCGCGTTTCGGAGGCTCCGACGACCCGTGGTGGCACATCTGGGAGGTGAATGTAGACGGAAGCGGTTTGCGACAGTTGACCTCGGGCCCGTATCACGACGTGGCTCCGGTTTACCTGCCCGATGGGCGGATTGTCTTTTCGTCGACCCGTCTCGGCGTGCGGGACGAATACCACGGTTACCCCAGCCCCGGCCTGACAGTCATGAACGCTGATGGTCGTGACATTCACTGTATCGGTTTCAACCTGGGCGGCGATAGAGATCCGTCGATCCTGCCCGACGGGCGAGTTGTCTTCAGCCGCCTCGATATTTTCTACTCGCGCCTGAAGACCGAGGTTACGGTCCAGGCGGTCTTTCCGGACGGAACGAGGAACGAAGCGGTCTACGGGCCCGAACGCCGCCCGTTCTGGCGGAAAGTGCACAGGGACAACGCGGCGTGGACCATGCGACCGTCGTACGGAGGCCGCCGGGACAACCGCAATCGCGTATTGCGTCTCGGTCAGCCCCAGCCTTTGGGCGACGGGCGTGTGATATGCACTTCCAGCGGCGGACTCGTTATCGCCGAGTCCGGAGGATACCGCGAGACGCTCGTCCCGCACGACAGGAAATGGGCGGTGACCACGCCTTTCCCGATCGGGGAGGGGAAAGTGCTCTGCTCGGCTACGGTTAAGCAGTTTAAGACCGGTGGGAAACTCATCACCGCGGGTACTGACGAATTCAAACGTCTCAGGAAGGGACCTGCGCTGTTCAACAGTGCGGTCAATATTGACTTGGCGATATACGTTGCGGATGTCAAGAGCGGTAAGATGACGCTCGTTTACAACGATCCGGAGACCGCCGATTTCGAGGCTCGCCCGATTGTCGCTCGCAAGCGGCCAGCCGTTCTTCCGGAGAATCCCGCCGTGCGCAGCGATTCATTCACCGCCCGATTAGTCTGCAGTTCGGCGAGAGTATCGCGAATTCCGCGCGTCACCAGCCGGGGCAAGCTCGTTCGCATAATCGAAGGGCGTCCGGTTGTCTCGCGTCACGAGACCCAGCAGAATCGCCCGACGAACCGCTGGAAGAATCACGGTGGTACGTTCGCGCGGGTGTTGGGCACGGCTCCGCTGGCTGCGGACGGATCGTTCCACGTTGAAGTGCCCGCCGACCGCCTGATCCAGCTGCAGGTGCTCGATGCCGACCGTCGGGTGCTCGGCAACCAGGTTTTCTGGATGTACGCCCGCCCGGGCGAGACGCGAAGCTGCGTAGGCTGCCACGAGCGCCGCGACGCCGCGCAGCGCACAGGTCACGTTTTCCCGCCGACGGCGAAGGTGGCTCCGATCGGCATGCTTCCGTCCGGAAGAGAGTTCTCTTATCGCGCCAAATCGTGGATCAAGGGCTACCTGCCCGACGAGGTCGAAGAACGCACTCGCACCGTACGCGCGGTGAATCTTCTCGGCAGGCAGTAGCACTCGCCTTCGCTGCGGCCCTTTTAGTCCACTATCTTCAGTTTGATCTCGTCTGAGTTCGCTTTCAGTTCCGGTGCGTACATTGCGCTTGCCTTGGTGGGCAGCGCGCTGAACTTGCCCGGGATTTCAGCCCGCATGCGGTAGCTCAGCGAGTGCTTGCCTCGCGCCAGACGCCTTACAAAGAACGTCACCCGCTCGTCGCGCAGCTCCATGTAGGCGCCCATCCCGTTGGCGGAGTATCCGCTTCGCAGGGCGACCGGCTCGAAGCCTGAGGCCTTCATGTCCTCGAACATTATGTATTCGTAATCGTTCTTGGACTCCATGGTCAGTTCGATCTCGACCAGGTCGCCGCTCTTGAGCGTGTCGAGATTCTTGAGTTCCTTCCGCTCGTACTTCTCGACCTTCTGGTCGACCGCCTGGCCTCGCGAGCCTTCGACTTTTATCTTCTTGTCGACCTTTACGAGCTTGTAGTACTTGCGGTTGACTTTGATCTCCAGGCCGGCTCGGGTGATGTGGTCTTCAAGCGTGAAGTTCGTCAGATACGCGTTGAAGTACAGCGGTCCCTTGCCTTCCTTCTTCAACTCGACAGTGTGCTTGCCGGTCGTGACCTTCTTGCCCAGCAGCACGAGCTTGTTGTCGAAGCTGAAGATATTGTCCTTGTTGATCTTGACGGTTTTGTGCTTCTTGCCGTCAACGACGATGCTCACGGTCATGTCGGGCTTGTCTTCGCCTGCGGCCTTTATGTAATCGGCGAAGGCCTCGATCACATACGCCGTGTCGCGCGTCGAGTTCCAGTACGTCGCGTGGCGCCGGTTGTTAATGATGTACTTGACCAACCGCGAGGCCTTCTTGCTCTTGGGTTCGGTCAGGCAAAGCAGCTTGAGATAGTAGGCGTGGGCCTCCATCTCGCTGCCGTACCACCGCCACCACCATCCGCCGTTGGGCAGCTTCAGCCAGGCCGACTGGTTCTCGTCGTCCTGCTGGAGATACTGCTCGACGTTGCGCTTCAACATGTCGCGCTTCTCGGTGTCGCCGACCTTGTGGCAGGATATCCCGAACATCGCTTTTGCGTAAACGCTTATGTGGTTCCGGTCGCGGTAGATTCGCTTTCGCATTTCGACGTTGTCGACCTTCTCGTCGACGAGCACCATGTAGACCAGTGCGTCGAGATTGTCGGCGAACTGCTTCTTGAGGGCGTTTTTCTTCTTCTCTTCGAAGTTAATCAGCAGTTGGAGCTGCCTGGCCTGATAGCGTTTGAGCCATTCGACGCCCTTCTTGATCACTCCCGGTACGACCGCCACGTCGTTTGCGCGGGCGATCTGCAGCCCGTGGACGACCACCGCGGTTGTGTGCGGGTAAGAATGTTCGCGCCATCCGCTCCACCATCCCCATCCGCCGTCGGAATTCTGCATGTTCGTCAGGCGCTGGAGTCCGGCTTTGACCATGCGATCGACCTGGCCTTTATCGAATACGGGGTTGCGATTGACCCACTGCTTTCCGTTCCATCGCTTCCTGCCAGCCAGTCGCTTCCAGTCGGCGGCGCGTTTGACGTCGTCGCCGATCTCCTGGGCGTTCAGGTTCGTTCGCTTCTTCTTGATCTCGTCGAGATCCAGACCCATGTTCTGGAGGACCTTTTGGGTGATAACCGTCGGGAGGAACCGGTTAAGCGTTTGCTCGGTGCATCCGTACGGGTATTCGACAACGTACGGCAGGGCGTCGACCATGGCTCCGGCGAGGGTTGGCGAGTAGCGGATCTCCAGGCGACTTTCCTCGGGGCGCCGCTGTTTCGGTACGGTTATCTCGAACTTACCGCTCTTCTTGTTCGGGCGGATCACGCCTGAGAAGCTGTCGGTCTTGAGCATACCGTGCACGAACACTGGGAAGTCCATCGCCATCGCATCTGATTCTTCGTCGGTCAGCGCCTTCATGGTGATCTTGGCGTCGCCTTCCTTCGTTATCCTGACTCGCCAGTTTACGCGTTTCTCACCGCCTGCGGGGATCTCGACTGTCTGGAGGGCTTTCTGGCCTTTCATTAACTCCATGCATCCGCCCGCCATCAACAGCGACACGTCGACTTTCTTGGCTTTCTTGAGATAGTTGTGCACGTTCGCCGACAGGACAACTTCATCCTTCTGCACGAAGAATCGCGGAGCCTGGAGGCGCACGATAAGGTTCTTGGTGGTTACGACCTCGACGGATCCCTCGCCGACGCGCGTACCGAAGCCCATCGCCCAGACAACTGTTTTCCAGGTCGTCAGGTTCTCGGGCATGGTCAGTTCGATCTCGGCGAAACCGTCCTTGCCCGTGGTCAGCGCAGAGGCCCAGAACGCAGTGTCGGCGAATTTTGTTCGAACGGTCGGTTCCACCATCGCCGGTCCCTGCCCGCCGTTCTGGTCAGCGTTGGCGCGGCTGCGTCTGGACTCGCCTTTCCGTTTCGCCATCGACGCCGCGGGCCGAGCCGATCCCTCGCCGAACCCCGTCGCCGCCCCCGCGGCTTTGAGACCGTTCTCCAATTCCGCGCCGCCGGCGTCTGCAACAGCGTCAATGCCTCCCCCTCCGTGCCCTCTGCCGCCGCCGCCCGGACCGGGTTCGTCGGCGACGCTGCGCCCGAAGACGCCCAGAAAAGCCATGCCGATTTCGCCCGTCTTCAGCAGGTTACGCCCGCTTTTGCTGAGCGATGTCTCGTGCCTGGCGTTGTGATGCCTCTTCCACTTCCAGAAGAAGTCCTTGATCTTGGCGATGTTCGATCCGCCGGAGATGTACTCGACCGCCTTGTCGTACATCGTAAGAACGGTCGATCCGGAGAACGGTTCTCCGTTGGCGGCGATGAGTTGGATCTTAACCTTCGCTTTCTCGCCTGGTTTGTATTTCTTCTTCGACGGGAATATCTTCACGTCGAGCACGCGTTTCTCCGGCGGGACTACGATCTGGCGGACTTCGCGGAACACCTTGCCGTCAGCCACCGTCAGCGCCTCGACGAAGAAGTTTGGCATGTCCTTCTTGATTACCTCCACCTGCTCGCCGACGCTTCGCCCTTTCAGGCGGAAGATCTTCGGAGCCAGATACACTCCGTTGCTCGGACGGACGAACAGCAGTACGGTCGAGCCGCGGCGGCTGGTGTTTATGCGCAGCTTGACCTTCTCGCCGGGCTGGTAGGTCTGCTTGTCGGCGACCAGCTCGATATCGTTGAAACGGTAATTGCCCCCGGTGTCGCCGGCGCCCCATATCACGAACACGTAACCGCCCTCGATTGCGTGTTTCTTCGCGTCGGTCAGGGTGTAGCTCAGTCGATACTGGCCGGGCGTGTCGGCCTTGATCTGGATGCTCGCCTTGCCGTCTTCGTCCGTATCCAGCTTCCACTGCTGAACCTGCGTCTCGACAGGTTTGCCCTTGGGATAGGATATCTTCATGAGTTTGAGCCTGCCTGAGCCTTTTACGCCCTTGGCGTCAAGTCTGCGCGCCTGGAAGCTGGCTTGGACGACCTCGCCGACGCGATAGTGCCCTTGCCCGACCCATGCGTACACCTTGAACGGTTTGCGGCTGACCAGGATCTGCCCGGTTCCGACGATTGTGCGGCGGGACTTGTCGGTGACCTCGGCGGTGATGCTGTATTTGTGATCGCGATCCCCGTGGATCGCCTTCGCCAAGGCCGTGTCGATAGCGATCTTTATCTTCCCATCCTTGCCGACCCGGACTTCATTCTCTGCGACAACTTCCGGTTGGGGCGTGGGACGCCATCCCCACCAAGGCCAGATCGGTCTGCGGCAGCCCCAGTGCTTCCATCCGGGATACCACGAGTAATCGTATCCGTACCACCAATAGCCCGAGTCGAACAGCCAGTCCCATCTGGTCCACGGATACCACGACGCCGAGTGCTCGGTGCGCATCACCTTGTACTTGACCTTTGCGTCAGTGACCGGCGCGCCGAAGTAGTACTTTGCTTCTACGGTGGCGGTCACCTTCTCACCGAGCTGCACGGGTTCCTTGGGGGCTTCGATTTTGACTTCGAACTCCGGTTTCTTGTATTCCTCTACGCGGAACCTCCCGCCGCCGTAGTAGCGCGTGCCCTGGCGGATCTGTATGGAGTACATCCCGAGCGTAGCGTCGTCCTTGAGCGACAAGTCGCCGGCTGCTCCGCCGAAGTCGTCGAGCTTGACGGACTTTTCGAGGAGCTTCTCGCCCTTGGGATTGTGGATTCTCACCTGGAAGGTTTGTCCGGCGAATTCGCTTTTGCCTTCTATGTCGTATTTGGCGGTGTTGATCCAGAATTTGAAATTGACCTTTTGTTTGGGTCTGTAGACCGGGCGATCGGTCATCACGAAAGTCTTTCGCTGGTTGTACTCCCTGTCGTAGTACCTTCCGTACCACACTCTGGAGAACCCCAGGAACGCCATCCGCCCCGCATCCGTGCGGGCGATCGCCAACCAACTGAAATTATTGGGCATCTGGTGCGGGCCGAGAATGATCTGACCGTCGGCGCTGGTGAACTCCGAGAAGTTCTTCGTCTGTGTGTCGTACTTGCGCTGGCCCCGCTTGCCGACGTATTTGCGATACCATCCGAAGAATTCGACGTTGGCCTTGGCGATCGGCTTGCCGCTGACGGCGTCGGCGACGTAGTACCAGGTCTTACCGTTAAGCGGTTTCTTGACGATGGCGGTGTCGGCGACCCAGATGATGATCCTGCTGAGATTCCCGTTAGCCATCCTGGCCGTCAGCAGGTAGGCTCCGGCCTTTTGAAGCGGTGTGGCGACGGTGATGCGTTTGTCGAAGTGCCCCGGTCGGGGTTTAACGTCGAGGTCCCAGGCGGCGACCTTCTTGTCGACGTATTTCTTGTCGTCGCCTTTCATCAGGCGGTAGCCGATATTGCTGATCTGCGTTTCCCGCCAACCGCCTTTCTGCGGGTTGGACTTAATGTAGGCCTTGACGTCAGCCAGCAGCTTTTCGATCTTGATCGAGTGCGCTTCGAAGTGAACTTGTTTTCCGTTCCGGAAGCGGAACTCAACCGTCGCGCCCTTGCCCGAAGGCTGGGTCATGATCGGTTCGAATACGCCCCAGTTGTCGACGATCTGTTTGAGACGTTTGGCTTTTGACTTGTTGCTGTCATCGCCGAAACGGTCGATGTTCTGTCGCCAGTAGTTGGCGGCTTTGGGGTATTGGCGGCGGTTTTCGAACATGCTGCACAACTGATACATAGAGTTGCGGGCCCAGTTGCCCTTGCCCTTAGACAGTCTCTTGAAGATGAGAATATAATTGTACTCGTCGGGCAGCTTGAAGCGGCGGACGCCGATTGCAAGCTTGGCGATCGTCTCATCTTCGCCGAGCGTGTGCAGTTCGTACGTTCCGGAAGTGTCTTTCTTACCGTCGTCGCGCGGCCGCGGCTGGCGCCAGCTGCCGAAGTATCGTCCGTATCGCCCCATGGTCTCAACACCGAACTGCGCCTTGAGGAATGACGCGAACTTGTAGTCCACCGCCTCGCGAAGGGGCGGTGAGAACTCGACCGCCTGAAGCAGCGCCCATCGCCAGCGCTGGCCGTCGGACTTTGCGGCGTCCCACGTTTTCGGCCGCTTGTGGTAGATCGGCTCGTCGTTCTTGTCGACCGGAGCCCCGCGCGACCCTCCGCCGTGTCGCCCGTATCCGTAGTAGTAACCCACCTCGTAGTCGGGCAGTTTGGAGATGTCGGTCTTGTACTGCAGACGCCATGCGCCCGCGTATCCGCGATTGCCCATCATCATGTCAGCCAGCGCCATGTAAAACGCACCGACCGCCGCGTGGTCTCCGTCCTTCTTGGTCAGCGGTATCGCCTGGACCATAAGCTGCAGAGCCCGTACGCGGTCGCGTTCGTAACTGTTTGCGTACTTCCCTCCGCCGCGATGATGCCCGCGATGGTACTCGCCGCTGATGATGTACCCATAGTGCGTGTCGTGCAGATAAGAATTGGCGGCCGTATGCAGCAGACGCCAGTTCTTGGCGTGGACCTTGATGATCTTCTCTCGCAGGGCGTCGGTCTCGTTGCGCCGGTTGAGCCTCTGCAGGGCGCTGACAGCCATGTTGAGATCGCCGCCGACGGCCTTGTGATCGGTTTTGATGTTGAGCGCCAACTTGGCGAACGCCTCGTAAGCTTCCTTGAAGTTGCCGTCCTTGTAGAGCTTCTGGGCTTTCTTACGCGCCGGGTTCTCGGCGGCGAGTATTGGTGAAGCAGCCGCAAAAACGATAGTCAACGACAGGGCGATTTGCGTTAAACGTTTCATGGTTCATTCCTTAAAAGTGATCGAACACCGCGAGGGTGATTCGCATTATACGGTTCACACGTACTAAGTATAGACGCTTGAGGGGTGCTTCGGTTCCCCGCCGGATGGAATTGTCGGTCGCGCATTCGGGAAAGTTCGTCACACCCACCGTTCCTAAAGCTTGATTTTCACCAACCTTACAATATGTGCGCCAGGATTCAATGGTGCAACGTTCGGTCCTGAGGGAGTCACGAAAGACAGGCCTAAGAACTTATTCTGATTGTTGTTAAGATAGACTCGATTCTGAAATCGGCAAAATGGGTCGAAATCGGACCCCCGGGCGCAGGAAAGTGTCGATCAAACCGTTGCAAGGCGGTAATCTGATAACGATAATAATATGATGTGGTCGCTGTATAGTGATCTCGGAATAGATTAGTTGTTATGAGAATACTTCAGAGAGGAGTCAGAGAGTGTTCACCCGCCGAGATCTGTCAGTTCCGCCGAGACTTGAGGGATCTGTCTCGGAAGCGATCCATGGGCCAATGATCCCGCGCATTGTGGTGACGGGCCCCGTAGTCGGCTTGGTGAAGTCCAAGCCGGAGAATTCGTATTCGCATTATGCATGATGTGCGCTGGTTTCCAGGAAGACGATGTGTCTCCCGGGCGAACCGGAAGGCCCATGTCGAACTCAGCCCACGTTTGAGGTGACTCGTGATGAAGACAAAGGCGATTGCACTTGTCGTGTTCATGCTGGCGTTGTCAGGTTCGTTATCGGTCGGAGCGGACCCCAAGCCAGGCCCGGAGGTCAAGGCTAAGGCCCACTACGATGCGGCCCGGAAGGCAGCCAACGCCGCCGGAGCCGCGGTCGCCCCCAAAAGGGTCGCCATGCAAAAGGCTGACACCTCGTACGCTAATGCGAGGAAAGCGGCCAACGCGAAGCGACAACGGGCTACTGACGCGAAGAATCTGGCCGGTGAGCCGGGCGTAAAAGAACTGAAGCAGGCCGAGATCAACTTGCCCGCCGCCATCAATGCCCTGGCCGCCGCGACCAAAGTCAAACCCCCTCTGGACAAAGCGCTAGCCGCCGCCAAAACCGCCGCGCTCCCGTTGCAGAAAGCTTACGATGCTGCAGAGAAGGCGGCTCGGCAGGCTGAGGCCGCGGCGAAGGTCGCTCTCGACGCGGCCAACAAGCTCGATACCGAAGCCAAAAGAGCCGCCGCCCAAGCCGCCGCCAAGCGCAGAGCGGCGGACACCGCCAAAGCCGCTCTAACCCGAGCACGGCGGAGCGAGCAGAGTCTGCAGAAACAAGTCAACGCCGCGCCGAAGAATCTCGCCGAAGCTGAGACGCGGAAGAAATCGGCCGATGCGGCCCTGGCGGGCGTCAGGAAAAAAGCGCTTGCGGCTGCGACTGTTTACAAGGCGGCTGAGCAGGCTGCGCTGGCTGCGGAGGTCAACGCTAAGGCGGTTTCCCAGGAACAGAAGCAACAGGCCGCAACCCAGGCTGTCGCCAAGCGAAAGGCGGCCGACGCGGCGAAAACCGCCTTGACCAAGGCAAAGCAGAGCGAGCAGCAAGCGCAGGTTCGTGTCGCCGCGGCCTCCAAAAAACTGACTACCGCCCCGGTGCGAAAGAAAGCAGCCGACGCCGCTCTAGCCAACGCCAAAAAACAGATGGCCGCCGCCGTTACGGCTTCTCAGGCTGCCGAGCAAGCCGCCCGGAGCGCCGCGGCCAGGGCCAAGCAACTCGCCTCCAATACCGGCAAACCGGACGCGGAGAAGAAACAGGCCGCCGATGAAGCCGCCGCTTGGCGCAGAGCGTCCGACGCAGCCAAGGCCGCCCTGACTCAAACCCAACAGCGCGAGAAAACCGCGCAGGCTCAGGCGACGGCGGCTGGCAAAATGCTAACCGAAGCGGCGCCGCAGAAGAAGGCTGCCGACGCGGTGCTGGCCAGCGCCAGGAAACAACTGGCCGCGGCGGCTGCAGCTTCCCAAACCGCCGAGCAGGCCGCCCAGAGGGCGACGACAAGCGCCAAGGCAATCGCCGCGCGTGCCGGCAGGTCGAAGGAGCAGAAGCTCCAGGCCGCCGCAGCCGCCGTCGCGAAGCGCAAAGCGGCTGATGCGGCTAGGGTGGTAATGGACCGGGCGGAGGCGGCCCGGCGAGATTCGCAGACCGTGTCCGACGTTGCGACGCAGAAACTGCGCCGGGCGACGGCGCAGAAGAAACTAGCCGACGCCGCCCTGGCGAACGTCAAGAAGCAGGTCGCCACGGCCGTTACGGCTTCGGCGGCGGCTGAGAAGGCGGCCGGGGAACTCGAGAAGGTTGCCGAAGGAAAAAAACAGGCTGCAGCCCAAGCGGCCGCCAAACGCAAAGCGGCCGGTGCGGCCGGTGCGGCGTTGGCGCAGGCACGGAAAGTCCAGCAGCAAGCGCAGACCCAGGCTGCTGCGGTCGCTCAGAAGCTAAACAGCGCCTCTGCGCAAAAGAAACTAGCCGACACCGCCCTGGCCAACGCCGGAAAACAGATGGCTGCGGCGGTCACCGCTTCTCAGGCCGCCGAGCAATCCGCGCAGAACGCTGCGGCCAGGACCAAGCAAGTCGCAGCGGATGCCGGTAAGACGCCCGCCGAGAAGAAACAGGCCGCCGATGAAGCCGCCGCCTGGCGCAAAGCCTCCGACGCAGCCAAAGTCGCCCTGACTCAGAGTCAACAGACTCAAAAAACCGCACAGGCTCAGGTTACGGCGGCGGGAAAGAAGCTGGCTGAAGTTGCGCCGCAAAAAAAAGCGTCCGATGCGGCGCTTGCGAACGCCAAAACCAAGGTCACCGCAGCAACAACCGCACACCAGGCCGCTCAGGCGGCGGCGGGGGAACTCGCCAAACTCGATGCGGCGCGCAGGCGGACCGCAGCGCAAGCCGCCGCCAAACGTAAAGTGGCCAATGCAGCCAAGGCCGTTCTGGCGCCCAAGCAGAAGACGCTGGAGCAAGCGGCGATCAAAGCCAACTCCGCCTCGCAGAAACTGGCCAGAGCAGAGACGCGGAAGAAGTCGGCCGAAGCACGCCTGGCGGGCCTCAAGAAGCGAATCGCCGCCGCCAAAAAGACACACGTGGCGGACGAACAAGCCGCTAGATCCGCCGAAGCCGTGGCCGCTCCGTTGAAAGTGCAAGCGGAAAAAACGCGTGCGGCGTACGTGGCCGCCAGGAACATCGCAGACGATAAGCGCACCCTCGCCGAACAGGCCAAGGCGGCGCTCTACCGGTTGGTCGCCGCCAGGCGCGTGGCGAGCATTATGGAGAGCTCCGATCCGCCGAAACCGGCGAACCGGATTGATGAGTTCATCTTTGCGAAGTTGAAAACGCTGGGCGTCAAGCCGGTCCTCTGCTCCGACGCGGTGTTCCTCCGTCGCGCCTATCTGGACTTGACCGGCACGCTTCCGTCGGCGAAAGAGGCCAAAGCGTTCATTCAGAGTGTTGACAAGAAGAAACGCGTCGCCCTGATCGACCGTCTCCTGAATCGATCCGAGCATTTCGATTACTGGGCGATGAAATGGAGTGATATCCTGAGAGTCAAGGCGGAGTTTCCCGTTAAGGTTTGGCCCAATGCGGCGCAGGCCTACCACCGCTGGGTGTGGGAGTCGATCGCGCGAAATAAACCGTACAACCAATTCGCCCGGGAACTGCTGACCTCCAGCGGAAGCAATTTCCGCGTTGGATCGGTCAACTTCTACCGCGCTATCCAAAGTAAGACTCCCGAGAGCCTTGCCTCAGCCGTGGGATTGGCGTTGATGGGCTCGCGGGTCCACGCCTGGCCGAAAGACCGCAGCGCCGGAATGGCGGTGTTCTTCTCGCAGGTCGGATACAAGCCCACCAGCGAGTGGAAGGAGGAGATCATCTTCTGGGATCCCCTCCGCTCGACCGCCGTGCCGGGCAGTATCGCCCCGGGAGTGAACGCTGTCGCCAAGTCGGTGACCGCCACCAACCGGATTCCGAAGGCGCTAGCCAAACCGCTGAGCGAGAACGGTCCGCTGGCGGCGGTCTTTCCGGACGGCGCTAAGACCACGATTCAGCCGAACCAAGATCCGCGCGTCGTGTTTGCCGATTGGCTGATTCAGCCGAAGAACCCATGGTTTACCAAAGCTATCGTCAACCGCACCTGGGCGTGGGTGATGGGACGAGGCATTATCCACGAGCCGGACGATATTCGCGACGGCAACCCGCCCAGCAACCCGAAGCTCCTGGCCTACCTGGAAAAGGAACTGGTGTCAAGCGGCTACGATATGAAGCATCTGAAGCGATTGATCCTGACCTCAACCGCGTACCAGTTCTCTTCGATCCCCAGGTCTAAGAAGCCCGAAGCGACAGCCAACTTCGCCAGCTACCGGTTGCGGCGAGTGGAGGCCGAGGTGTTGATCGATGCGCTGAACGAAATTACCGGCAGTTCGGACCTGTACACCAGCGCTGTTCCGGAGCCTTTTACTTATATTCCCAAGCGAATGTCCGCCGTTGCGCTAGCCGACGGCAGCGTCACCAGTTCGTTCCTGACGTTGTTCGGACGTTCCGCGCGGGCCACAGGGATGGAAAATGAGCGCGTCAGCCAACTGGCCTCGACCCAGTGGCTGCATATGCTGAATTCGGTCACAATACAGAGCAAGCTTCAGCGCGGTCCGAAGCTGGCGGAGATACTATCCTCAGGCGGTAAACCGAATGAAATCGCCGAGAAACTCTACCTGACAATCCTCTCGCGGCTTCCGACCGACGCCGACGTAAAGGCTGCAGAGGAACACGCCAAGAACGGAGTGACGAAAGGGCGCGACGTCTGGGTCGATCTTGCCTGGGCGTTAATCAACAGCCCGGAGTTTCTTATGCGACATTGATTCTTGTCGAAGCAGCGGAACATGACGTGAAATGTTTGGTTTCCCAGTGCGACAATAAGCCTGGGAGTGAAAGGACAACGGAAATCATGAGTACAAATCACGATGGAAACAACCAGGAGCATGTGTCCCGGCGCGAGGTCATGCGACGCGGCGCTTTGGGTGCGGCGGGCATGATCGCAGTCGGCGGTTTGAACTCCGACGTTTCGGCGGCGTCGGCTAAGAAGACGCCCAAACAGATAGCCGCCGAACAGAAAGCCGCCAAACAAAAAGCCGCCGCACAGAAGGCCGCCAAACAGAAAGCCTCCCGAGACGCCGCCGCCAAAGCAAAAGCCAAGAAGAAAGGCAAGATCAAGTCGGTCATCCAGATCTTCCTGTGGGGCGGCATGTCGCACAACGACGCCTGGGACCCGAAACCGGGTACGGGTTACGATTACCTGGGCGAGTTTGACAAGGTCGTTCCCACCAACGTGAAGGGAATCCAACTCGGCGCGCTGTTCCCCAAACTGGCCAAGCAGGCCGACAAGTACTCCCTGATCCGCAGCATGACCCATGGCATCAACGGTCACGAGACGGCGGCCTATCTGATGCAGACCGGTCACAAGCCCGGCGGGCGGTTGGCGTACCCAAGTGTGGGAGCCATATTCGCCTACTTCAAGAAGAAGCAGTACAAAGGTCTGCTTCCGCCTTACGTCGTGATGCTTCGAGCCGCCGGGCGGTTTTCCGAGGAAGGCTTCCTGGGACCCGGGTACAAACCTTTCGCCACGGGCGGCGATCCGAACGCTTCCCGCTTCGAAGTGCAGGGAATCGTCAACAGGGGGATTAACGATGCCCGGCAGAAGGCCAGGCGTGAATTGGTGGATAAAGTCAATCTCATGGGCTACGGTCTGGCGGACGTCCCGGAGATGGTCGCCGCCGAGAAGGCCAGGCAGAAAGCCTATGGATTGATCCTGGGCAAGGGGAGAGAAGTATTCAATCTCGGAAACGAACCTACGGTGCTCAGGGACAGCTACGGCCGGAACACGTTCGGGCAGGAATGCCTGGCGGCGCGACGGATGGTCGAGGCCGGTGTGCCCTATATCACGATCAGTTTCCCGGGCGGATGGGATACGCACGGGAACCACTTTGCGACGATGCGGCGACAGTGTCCCTGGTTGGATCAGGGGCTGGCGACGCTGCTTTCGGACCTCAGCGCCAAGGGCTTGCTGGACAGCACGCTGGTTTGGTGCACGGGCGAATTCGGCAGGACGCCGAAGGTGTCCTGGGAACCGCCCTGGAACGGCGGTCGCCATCACCACGGAGCTGTTTTCACCGTGCTGGTCGCCGGCGGCGGGTTTAAGGGCGGTCGTGTCGTCGGTTCGTCCGATCAAAAGGGCGAGAAGGTCCAGGAAAGGCCCGTTTATCCGGCGGACCTGCTGGGCAGCTTCTATCTGTTGGCCGGTATCGACCCGGCCGCCAAGCTGCCGCATCCCCTGGGTTTCGACGCCCGCGTCCTGGACGCCGAAAAGGAAGGAATGAAATCGACCGGGCTTCTGGAAGAGATCATGTAACTGTCGGCTGTGTGCGGTGATCGGCGGCGCCAGGGCGTCAGCATGTGCTCTCGCCAATGCCGAAATTGCAGAAAGCGGAGAAGCTTATGAGCAGATTCAATAGATTTTCGATCCTGGGGCTGGTCGTCCTTGCGGCGGGAGCATCCTCGGTCCGGGCGCAGAACCAGTACATTGGTTATGTTTATCCCGCGGGCGGCCGGCAGGGCGGTACTTTCTCGATCAGGTTGGGCGGACAGGGGCTCGTCTATGCTTCTGATGTGGTTGTGAGCGGCGAGGGGGTTTCTGTGCGGCTGGTCGATTACTACAGGGTGATGAGCAACCAGGAGCTCGGATTGCTCCGACAGCAACTAAACGAGTTGCGGAAGAAGGGAACGACGGTAAGCGACGTGATGGTCGCCAAGATGGCCTATTTTGAGTTTCCCCAGCTTGTCAAGCCTCCCGAGGTTCGCGGTTTGATATGCCTGTCATGCGGTCGTCTCAATCCGCTTTCCGCCTCAGTCTGCAGCAATTGCAGTTCGAAGTTGGAGAAACCAAAAGCCCCGAAACATGTTAAAACGAGCGCCAAGGCCCCGCCTCCCAAGTCTGACCAGGCAGTGGCGAAGCAGAACATGATCGAGCGTATCCAAAGGAGGTTCGCGGCGGACGAGCGCACCCCGGCCGTTCGCGCCCACATGGAGCTTGTCTTCGCCGAGGTCACGGTGGAGCCCGATGCAAAACCCGGCCGACGAGAGATCAGGGTGATCACTAAACGGGGTATCTCCAACGCGATGTCCTTCTACGTAGGCCAAGTGCCCGAAGTCGCCCGCAAGCCGATGAAGACCTGCAAGAAACCAGTGCTTGGAAAGGAGCATCTGGCCCAGCGCAACAGGCCGACGGAAGAAGAGCAAATGCGCATCACCATACCGTGTACGATGAACGGTCAGGTCGCAGCGGGCGAGGTGAATCGGTATCGTTTTCCGGCGAGCAAGGGGCAGCGCCTGCTTATCTCGGCGAAGGCTCGTCAGTTGATCCCGTATGTCGCCGACGGTGTTCCCGGTTGGTTTCAAGCCGTACTCAGACTCCACGACTCCAAGGGTAAGGAGCTGGCGTACAATGACGATTTCCGTTTCCAGCCCGACCCTGTGCTCTATTTCGAGGTCCCCGAAGACGGTGACTACGTGCTCAGCATCAACGAGGCGATCTTCCGCGGACGCGAGAGTTTCGTGTATCGGATTACCGTCGGTGAGCTGCCGTTTATAACCAGCGTATTCCCGTTGGGCGGTCGCGCGGGCGCACCGGTCAAGATTGAGATGAACGGATGGAATCTCGGGAAGACCACGCTGGCTCCACCGCCCAAAGACGCCAAACCGGGGCGCCATCTGATTGCCGCCGCCAACGGGAAACTCGTTTCCAACTACGTGCCGTTTGCACTGGACACGCTGCCGGAGTGCCTGGAAAAGGAATCCAACGACGAGCCGTCCAAGGCGCAGAAAGTGAGTCTTCCAATCATCGTTAACGGTCGAGCGGATCGCCCGGGCGACTGGGATGTCTTCGAGGTGGCGGGAAAAGCCGGTCAGACAATCGTTGCCGAAGTGCACGCGCGCAGACTTGGCTCGCCGTTCGATTCCTTCGTCAAGATCACCGGCGCCGACGGCAAGATCATCGCGTTGAACGACGATCATCACGATGCGGCGTCGGGGCTGAACACCGACCACGCCGATTCCTACCTCATGGTCAAGTTGCCCGCCGATGGAAAATACTTCATTCATCTCGGCGACACGAGGCGACATGCGGGAAAGGAGTACGCTTACCGGCTCCGCATCAGCCAACCGCGTCCCGATTTCGCGTTGCGCCTGATCCCTTCCCGGATCATCATGCGCAGCAGGGCGTCCGCCTCGGCGATCATCTACGCCATACGCAAGGACGGATTCGACGGGCCGATCAAGCTGAGCTTCAAAGGCTTGCCAAAGGGGCTCGAATCGCCCGGAGCCACCCTGGCGGCGAAAAAGGAGGTCGTGCGTCTGGGCGTCAAGACCAGTCTGACGGAAATGGAAAAGCCAGTCAGCCTCACAGTTGTCGGCCGTGCGACGATTGGAGGGCGGGAAGTCACCCATGACGCCGTGCCCTCCGAAGACAGAATGCAGGCGTTCCTGTGGCGCCATTTGCTGCCCGCCGAAGACCTGCCCGCCCTGGTCTGGAATCCGTCCTACCGGCCGCCAGTCGAGCGCGTGCGACCGCCTATCGTTGACAAGAATAGACCCAAGGGTATGAAGCGCACGTTGAGAAAGTCACAAGTGGACTGGTATTTGAGACAGATCGAGAACCTCTATCAACAGTGGTTCCTCACCGACGCGTTCGCCAACCGCCAGATTGCGATCATAGAAGCCCGTCTGATTAGATAAGGCCCGCCGCAAATTGTGCGGCGCGTTAACGAGAAGCGCCAAGTACGCTGACCGGTGCTCTCGCGCAGGCCCGGAATCGGGGGAGGCGCCGGCGGTTGGATTGTCGAATCCCGCCTTTGACTGAATCGGAACCGGGTGCTATATTGCATGTAATCGGCTCAGGCGCGGTCTCTGGGCTTCAACGAATCGGAGAAACCAACCGAACGGAATTACCTGTCGACAGGTTGGGCGTGCGATAAAAGGAAAAAGCATATGAGGACATCCCACTACTTCACCATCATGGTCCTGGCGTTGCTGTCGCTGCTTTCAGCGTTTGCTCCGGCCGCCGAGAAACTCCGGAAAGATCTCGACAGCCCCATCCTCTTCACCAAACGAGGTAATTACCGCGGTATTCACATTTACGACACCTGCTACCAGTGGCATCCGGGCGGGGGTATCTACGTTCTGGAGAATCCCGCTGATCCGTCTGAAAAGCACAAGTTTCGCGCCGTTATCGACGAGAAAAGCGCAAATACGCTCGGTAAGGGAATGTACTTCGACCCGGACCTGTCCTACGACGCCAAGAAAGTGCTCTTCTGCTTCAAGGGCGAACCCAAGGGCAGTTCGTCGATCTACGAGATTGGGATTGACGGGAAAGGGCTGCGGCGCATCACCAATCCGCGGGCCGATTACCTGCCTTGCGAGAAGGACGGTAAGATCAAGAGCGTTTACTTCGGCAGGCATGGCTCGCTCGGTGCGGCCCAGGATCTCACGCCCGCGTACCTGCCGAACGGGAAGATAGTTTTCACCACAATGCGTCACAACGGCCTGGTCCCGTGCAACAACACCGGTGTTGCGATTCTGCACGCGATGAACCCTGACGGGAGCAAGACCTATCCCATCTCGGTCAACAGCGAAACGGAATTCGATCCGAGCCTTATGTCCGACGGTCGGATTCTCTACGGAAGGTGGGAATACGTTGACAAGACGGCGCTGACCATCCAAAGCCTCTGGACGGTGTATCCTGACGGGACTATGGAAACCGCCCTGTATGCAAACAACATGGTGTTCCCTGAAGCGGTTCTCGATTCGCGCCAGGTCTTTTCCGACCCGCGGTACATCGTAAGTACTTTCTCCAAACACAACAGCACGCCGCGCGGAACGATCGCCCTGATCGACACGAAGATGGGAAAGAACGATCCCAAGGCCGTCTTCAACTTCTCCGATCCGAAGCACCCCACGCGAGACACCGGCGAGGCCTGCGACCCGTATCCGGTAACCAAAGACCTCATCCTCTTCAGCGATCGCAACGGCAAGAAGAATGCGATCTTCCTGATCAAACGCAATAAGGACGATTCGCTGACCCGCGAACTTCTCATCAGCGATCAGGCGATTGACTGTCATTCTCCGATTCCGGTCAAGGTGCGTTCGCTTCCGAAGATGCGCCCCTCGCAGGTCGATCGCAGCAAGGACTACGGCTTCTTCGTTTTGCAGAATGTGTACGAGGGGATGCCCAGGGTCCCGCGCGGTTCTATCAAGCAGCTCCGCGTGGTTGAGGAGACCTCGCGCGTCAGCAAAACGCCCGGGGGCGGTCCGTTCAACCAGACGTTCACTATTTCAGCGGCCTTGGCGTGGACGGGCAAGAACTACCTCGGCGTTGTGCCCGTTGAACGCGACGGAAGCGCCTACTTCAAGGTCCCCGCGGGGAAGATGATCTTCCTCCAGGCTCTCGACGCCGAAGGACGCTGCGTGCGAAGCATGCGCACGTTCATTCAAGCCGCCCCGGGCTCCACACGAGGCTGCGTAGGCTGCCACGAAGACAAGAAAGCCACCTTCCCCCCTCTGAAAAAGCTGGCGCTTGCCCAGAAGAAGCCCCCCGAGGACCCCAAGGACGAATCCTGGGGCTCCGGCCCGCTTGACTACCCGACAATGGTTCAGCCCGTTCTGAACGAACACTGCATCAAATGTCACGGAGGCGAAAAGGGATTCGCCGCCGGACTCGACCTGACCGGAGGGTGGACGGCGTACTTCAACAACAGCTACGAGAACCTGGTCTCACGGCGCGAGGTCCAGTACAAGGCCACACTAATCGCAGGCGTGTGCTCGATGAACGGGACCGCGCACTACTCAACGAAGATCTTCCCCGCGTACGAAATCGGATCGCCCGCGGCGCCGCTGGCCAAGGTGATCGTCGACGGAGCCCTGGGACACAAAGACCGCTTCAAAATGACGCGAGCCCAGCGCGATATCATACTGGCGTGGATCGACGGAAACGGCCCGTACCACGGTACGTGGAACTACACGCCCAGAGCGTTCCAACTCAGGGAGTGGGGCGGGGCGAAGAATCAGCTCATCGCAGAGATGAAGGCCGCCGGCTGCGTCAAATGCCACAACACAGGCGGGCGGGGCGGACGGTTTGAGCCCGACTGGTTCAATCTCGAGAAGCCCGAGTTCAGCCGCATCCTCCGCGCGCCGCTGGCCAAAGGCAAAGACGGACTCGGACAAGCGCTCTGTCGCGACAAGAAGGTCGACGCGTTCAGGCGACTCCGCATTTTCAGCACCGGGCGATACGAACACGCCGTAAAACCGCTCGACAGTTTCCCCAAACAGGTATGGCGGAAATGGGACAAGGGCGCATCCAGCGGCAAGCCGGTAGTCTCATTTGAAAATACGCAGAACAAGCACTATCAGAAGATGCTCGGGATCATCACCAAAGCCCGACAAGCCGCCCTGGCGAACCCGCGTCTTGACATGCCTCGCGGCGAGGTGTACGCCATCGCCGGGAAGCATCGCAATATTTATCCCGTTCGCATCCCCAAGGAATTGCCCAAAATCACCGCCGAGCAAATCCCCGGCGGCGAGGTGGCTGTTCGCTGGGGCCTGACGTCCCGCACGTGGGGCCTGTCGGCGGATATCTATCGCGGCGACACGCCGAACTTCAAGATCAGCGACAAAACAAAGATCGCGAGCACAGAGCTCGGAGCCTATTTCGACCGCTCGAAACTCGCCGCCGGCGAGCACCACTACGCCGTTGTCTTCGACAATGACAAAGAGCGAACCGAACCGATAAGGGTCTCGGTGAAGGTCGCCGCCAAGAAGTAGCGCCTTGCCCCCGATTAGTGTGTGCGGGTCTTGCAGCATGGACGGAGAGGCCGGCGTCCCGAACGCTATTGTCGGAACTGACGATCGGTATGCCCGTCCGGGCTCAGCCCCAAGCCGCCCGCGCCGCGGTGGTTCCCGTTGTGTCAGTCAGCCGCCAGTTCGACGCCGCTGAGGATCGGCTCGCCTTTGCGGGGTGTCAGCGAGATCGTCAGGTCGCCCTTGACGCGGACACGCTTGAACTCCTTGACGATCCCGCGCATTGCGCCGCCGGTTTCTTTCGCGATGTCGAAGTCAGTCAGGACCTGGCGGCCTTGGATCGCTACGGAGAACACTCGCCGGGCCGTATCCGGTTCGGCGAAGTACAGGCGGACGGTGTACGAGGGGGGCGGTTTTATCGGCTTGGTCTTCTCGGGCTTGGTTTTATCGGTCTTGGCGGACCGCCGGACGACGAGCGCGATCCGCACCTGCGTTACGCCCCTGATACCGGAAGCCGTCACCCACGGTCGGCCTTGACCGCCCTGGATCCGAAGCGAGTGGCGGTAGTAGGGTCTGGCCGTCTTCGGCGAGACGCTCACGGGCACGTTTGGCGATGGACCGCCGACACTCGGATAATCCAGCCACAGCGTGCCTTCCCGCGTGGCGCGGTCACCGGGAGCTCCGAAGTTGATCCCGACGCGCCGCACGGCTCCGTCGGTCGCCACATCGCCCCATGCCGACCACTGCTCGTAGTCGCCGCCGGCATGAACCAACGCCAGCGACGTGAAGACCGGATAGTTGCACGTGCAGTTTCCCGTCCACGACGGTAGGGCCAGCACGCCGTCAGCGGCGATGATGCTGTTGCGGCAGCCCGATCGCATGCCGCTGATGCTCACCGTTCCGCTCTCGACCCGCTTGTCGTAATACGCCGCCGTCCCCGAACGCATCGTCAGCATGTACCCGTAGTCCGCCGCGATCTTGTCGCAGCCGAACATCTTGAGGTACGTTCGCTTCTCGTCTGCGCCGGTGATCGGATTCTTCCGCACCGCCGATGTCTTGGCCCGGCGATTTTGCCCGGTGAGTTTGACCGTCTTGCCGGCCTCAGCTTGGGAGAGATTGCGACCGGTGTAGACGTCGGTGCAGCCTTCGCGGTACATCCCGGGCTCCACGATGGTGCGGACGAAGTCCTCGTATTCTCTCCCCCCACGCGGGCCGGGCGGTGATACCCGCACCGCGTGTCTCATCACGCCGCCGACGATGCGAATGTTCGTCGGCAGCCCGCGGGCCGATCCCTTCGGCAGGGCCCGGTCGAACAGCTTGTGATGGTGGAAACTGTCGCCGAACCAGAGTACGCGCAGCGGAGCCCTGACGAGTTCGTCGTAGTTGGGATCGCCCCCATAGTCCGCCGCCCCGGGCAGCTTGCCCGCGCGCACGACCAGCGACATCCCGCCCGTCCGCTTCACTTGAGCTGCGGGGCACTGTTGAACGATCGTTTCGTGTTTGTCGGCGGGCGCTTCGATACACATTGTCCCCCCGTACGGCCGCAACAACCGGAAGAGCTTCCCAGCCGCCCGCGGATACCGCGAGACGATCAGATTCGCGAAGTACGGCGGGAAATCCGCGGCGGACGGATCGCCCGTCAGTGCGGAGACCCGCCGACCGTACAGGCCCGCTGCGTCCAGCCGACGACGAAGAGCTGCAATCTTCTTCGCGTCGGGATCGACAACCACGATATGGAACTTCGACCGCAGCGCGAGTTCCTCAACGAGCCGGGAATCGCCGACGCCGGCGACCAGCGCGTAACCTGCGCCCGGGCCGGACAGCTTCAGGATCTTGTCGGCCTTGGCGCCCCATTCGTCGGCGCGCCGCTCGATCGGCTTGGGCTGATACGCGTATCGTTTCGGCTCGATGCGAGTCGGTCCGAAACAGTGGACGCTCCCTTTGCGCGTGACGACAAACAGCTTACCGTCCGCGGCGAGCATTGTGTGCACGGAACCTCGGACGCCGTCGAAACCGTTGCGAAACCGGTATGTCTTCCCGCCGACCCGAATCTCCCCGCGGGCTCCGGGCCGGACGGCGTACGACCGCCCGCTGACATGGACCTGATTCCGCAGCTTCTGGCCCGGCTTGCGGCTGGGCTCCGGTTGACCGACGACCTGTCGGCCGGCGTCATGGATCTCCGTGTTGATCTCGGGGTCGACCACCATCTCACCGCCCGGTCCGGTCGCGAAGAACCACCCGCCGGGCAGGCTGCCGTGCCCGCCGTGCCCGAACGCAAACGTCTTCAGCTTGCCCCCAGTCGGATCGAAATACGCCGGAAACGCCCTGCCCCCCGGTACGATCACCTCGCCCTTGTGCACGGCTAGATATCCCTGCGGAGAAGGGCCTCCGAACGCCATCGCGCCGTGCGGATGCGTGATGTACATCGATCCGCACCGATCGTTGACCCATATCTGTCGACCGGTCGCCGCGTCGAGGGCGCAGACGAAGACACCCTCGAACGGCCAGACACCAGCGGCGAGGTACACCCGCCCATCGGCCAGGACCGTCCCCCCGCGCACCGGCCAGACGGAGATCAACCGACCGTTGCCCAACACCTTTCGGCCCGACGGTGCGGCGCGGCGTGTCCACAGGAGTTTCCCGCTTGTCGCCGCGAGACAGTACACCCGCCCGTCGTCGCTGCCGAAGTAGACCTTTCCACCGGTTATCGCAGGCGCGAGTCGGACCGGTCCGTCGGCGTAGAACCGCCATCGCTCTTTTCCCGTGTCGGTGTCGAGCGCAACAACGCTGTCGTTTCGAGACGAGCCGACGAACAGTGTCTTGCCCGCGGCCACCGGTTCGTAGCCCGCATCGAACTGCAGCCGTCCCTGGCGGACCTGCCAGAACGCCGGACTAAGCTGCGGATACTGACGCACCCATTGAAGATGCAGCTTGTCGGGCAGGGTCTGCGCGGAGGTTCCGCTCCGCCTGGCGTCACATCGCCACTGAGGCCAATCGGCTCCGCATGCGCTCGATGCGGCCAGACAGAGCGCAATCAATGTGTATCTGTTTCGTTTCAACCGTTGTTTCCCAGATAATCTCCAGTTCGCGACCTCCACGAGCTGATTCAAGAATGACAATCGATGTCGAAAGGCATGTCAATACAAAACCGATTTTGCGTCGTCAGCCCTGTGGTGGGAAGGCGATCGGTGACGACAGCACCGCCCGCAGTTGACACAACCGACCGCGGCGCGGGATACTGAACACGAGCGGGTGGTCCGATTAAACAGCATAACAAACGTGTGTCCGCCGGGTCGAAGATCCGCCGAAGGCGGAGCGGACCAGCGGCGCCGATTACACGAAACATTAGATGCTTCCCAATAACCCAAGTACGAGAGGTCACAATGTCTGACAACTGGATCGCACTCATTCCTCAGAATGTTGACTCGGCCGTAACTGATGATCAACTGAATGAAGCAGCCTCGCTATTTCAGGACATTGCGCCTGAGGCTGAAGAGATCACGGTGATCAATCAAAGCAAGCTGCGCCTATTTGATTGTGGGGGCAATCTAGAACGAATAGTGTGTCCTCACTGTGCTGGTGATATTGAGTTGGAGTGGTGGCGTGACCAGGTTGAGGCTGGTTATGAAGAAGGTGACGATGATTCGGAGAATGACGGAGAATCATTCAATCTTGTAGAACTAGAGTTGCCATGCTGCCACAAGCACTCGGATCTCTCAATGCTTAGCTATTCCTGGGACCAGGGATTCAGCCGCTGGGGAATTGATGTAATGAATCCGGATATTGGTGAGCTCACCGCTGAACAGGCCAGCAAGTTTGAATCAGTCCTTGGTTGTCCAATCAAAGTTATCTATCAACACATATAGCGAGTAAGCACGCATCTAACAAGACGCTCCAGCGGATCCGCCCCGCCGGAGGCGGATCTGCGACACGGCGGACCGCTGACACGAAACGTTATGCAGTCAAAACGAGCCGCCGGCCAAAGCAGTTAACTCGCTAGGGACCCCAATGACAAAATCGAAAACACAAGAGAACGATGCCAGCGTTGACAAGTTTCTTGCCGGCATTGAGGATGACCAAAAACGCACCGATTGCCTGACTGTGCTTGAACTGATGAAGGAACTGACTGGGGAACCGGGCGTCATGTGGGGAAAGGCGAAGGTCGGCTTTGGTAGTTTTCACTACCGTGGCAAGACATCCGAGGGAGACTGGTTCCATGTCGGTTTCTCTCCCCGCAAACAGGACCTGGTTCTGTACCTGCACTGCGAATTGGAAAAGCAAGCCGTCCTGCTGGAGAAACTGGGAAAGCACAAGATCGGCAAGTCTTGTCTCTACATCAAGAAGTTCGAAGATGTGCACTTACCGACGCTCAAGAAGCTGATCAAGAAGTCCTACAACTCACCAGCAATTGCCGGCGCAACCATCGAGTAGCTATGGATAGCACCCGTTCAAACCATTACGATAGGGGCGGCAACGGCCACACTAACCGTAACATCAACCCCGTGCACTGAACATGTATGGATCACAGGCCGTAGAACAAGATCGTTGCAGCCGACGTGCCACCCGTATGATGGTTCGACCGTTACTGAAGATAGAAAGTTGCTTGCTGGTTCAAGCCCACACGGCAAGGCCCTCACGCGGCTGAACTCGGTGTTATGGCGGATAAATAGATGAAGCACCTCGAAATTCGATATCAAAAGGTAAGTGACGCAAAACGGTTTCTGGAGATACTTTCACATCCTGATTTCATCTACATGCCGGTCAAGCCCAAAAACCTTGAAGCGGAAAAGGCGTTTCTTCGCCAAAACAGAGAAAAGCGAAAAAGCAATACAGTGTACAATTTCTCCATCATTTACAAAGGCGAACTGGTGGGCGCTATAGGCGTAAGGATTAACCAAAACCTGAAACATGTTGGAGAGGTCGGATATTTCGTCGACCGTGATTACTGGGGCAAAGGGATAGCTCCTGCGGCCGTGACGCTGCTGGAGGAGTTCTCTTTCGGTCACTTGCAGTTGACTCGTATCGAAATTCTCATGCTGAAGAAGAACAAAGCCAGCCAACGTGTTGCAGAAAAGTGCGAGTATCGAAAAGAGGGAATACAGAGAGGTAAATTACTGTTCAATGGGAAACCTCATGATGCATATTCATATGCAAAGACAAGACGAATCGGATCATAACCAGCGTGTGCCGATTACACGAGACGTTCGGTCCACGGGAAGGAGAGAGAATATGAAACAGTTCCTATCAGCTATTGCCATCTTGCTTCTGGGCGTCACCGGGTGTGCAAGTTCGAAGGCGGCTTACCGCAGCACGGCAACCCTGTCCCCGGCGGCGGACGCCGGGCAATACGATGTCGCCTTCGTCATTGAGGACATCTCGAATCCCGGAAGCCCGGTGGTCGTCAGTTCCCCTCGGGTGACCTTGCTGAAGGGGGACGAAGCCTGCCTTACCCTGGGATCAGAGATCGACGGCGTCATCTGGAGCGGAATCTTCTGCACAGTTCTTGTTGACGACGCTCCCGACAAGGCCGAAGCGCGGACGACCGTGTCCGTCTGGAAGGACGGGAAAGAGGTCTGGTCCGAGAATCAGACCGTGACAATGTCGAGGTAGACGCTCGGGCCGAACAACCGGATCCAGCGCGACTCCGGTAACGCCGTTGAGCCTCTGTAATCGATTCGAACGGCCCGCCTTCGATATCTGCAATAACCCGTTGCTTAAAACAGGTATTGTAACGTCTCACCGTCTTCCGCCTAATGATCCTTTTCCTGAAAAGCATCACTCGTGAAAGTGACAACTTATCTCAGGACGTGACGGGTGATGACGATAATAATGAAGAGAACCAACGCGCTAACCAGGCGCTCCATCGGATCCCGATGTACATCGGGACCGCTGAGCTTAAGCGTTATCCCACAGAAAGTTCCTTAAGTTGGAGATTCTAACTATGAGACACATCTCTTTTCTGCGATCAAAAACAGCCGTCTCGATAGCATCGTTCCTGACCGGCGCCGTATTGACCCTTGCAATCGTCAAGACCAGGGAGTGCTTCGACCCGTTCAGATCGGTTACGTTCTCCGATCTCCAGTATTCCGACTCGGCTCATCGGTTTGCGGGCCGTTGGATGGTCGATCGCGGCGACGTCGAGGGCCCAAAGGAGTCTGTCGCAACCTTCGACCTCTCCGGCGAATACACAGAGGACTGGACTGATGAACAGCGAATCTTCTGGTTTTACAATGATGGCATGCTCTATCTGGTCAGTCGTGAAACCGACGATGAGGAACGCACTTTCGTTCACCCGTTTGTTCCGGCCTTCGGTGAGAATGGAAAGTCGCTAACTCTCACTTCACCACATGCAGGGATTGTATTGAGGATGACCCGGTTGCCCAAAGCGGCGGACGCAGAGGGATAACCAACGCATCCGCCGGCGCCGCCGATCCGGACGATTCCAAATGAAGCATCAAATGCGGCGGCCCGCTGAGCTTTGACGTTATGCAGGAAATCGATAATTCAGAAATCAGCTTGTCCGACAGTCAGAGAGAAGTAGTTTTCATCTGGAACGAGTTCGATGGCGATGACTGCTTTGGTTCCTTGAAGGTGAGGGTCTGTCATGAGGACCAACAGGCGGAATACGATTTCGGCCCATGTGTAGTCTGGGCGCTGAGGAAGCTGACTTGTTTTGTAGAGTCTGATATGGATGACTCGGTCAGTGGCGGCTTCCGGAATCCCGACATCATCACGTATGAACTCAAGAGAATGTCTTCGTCATACGAGTTCGTTGTGGAATGCGAGGCACAAGGACTGCAAGTTAGTTACAAATTGGAGAACCCACAAATCCAAGTGGATAGGTCATTTCTGAATTGGTATGATGAAGATGCATAACCAAGCGCTCCAGCGGATGTGAAAGACCGCGCCACTGAGCTTTGACGTTGGACATTAAAGAGGCGTCGTGACCGAATTTGAGAGAATGGTATTCGAGTGGATTGCCGACAGATGCGACGACCGTGCACTTGAGGTTCAGTTGCGTACCGCAAGGGTGTCCAGTCGCGAGCACACTGGGGTAGGGTGCTACTCCGAACTTGCCGTTCCAGATGACGCTCAGCCGACCCACGCCGATTATGGCCAAAGGGGTCCGCTCACTGGCCCTGGATTCGAAACTTCTGCGCTCAAGAATGGTGGTGGGTCGCTGCTTTGGTTTGAGGGTGGCTTCGCCCAGACACTTGAGGTATTTACGTATGATGACGAGTTTCCCGAGGACCACAGCCAGCTTGGCAACGTGATATTGCGAGAAGACAATGTATAACAAGACCCTCCAGCGGACGCGAAAAGATCCCGCCGCTGAGCTTTGACGTTAGATGAGTAAGAGAAGAGGCATCCTTGCGGTCGTATGGATCGTCGTTATTGTCGGCGTCGTCAGCATACCGTTCGTCTGCGCCACTCGTACAATAGGCAGATACAACTGTCTTCAGTGCAGACTCGTGAAGAGGTTCGACTCCACCTGGTACTCATCCCAGACGGACTACGAGCCGAACTCCTGCTCGGAGTGGTACAGCCAAGAGGTTCCCGACCACGAGCACCAATGGCGTGC
>JASLNT010000080.1 GCA_030745875.1 Phycisphaerae bacterium | reverse complement strand
TGTTCTGCCGTAATCTTAACATCCTTGTTCATGGCCTCGTCTCCGTAAAAAAACCAGTAGAAAACTTTCACCCTGCACAGGGTTCCTAAGGCCAGCATACATAGTGATTTTAAAAGCGCCAGAAAAAATTCTCACACCCATACCCTCTGCAGGCGGAGAATATTTCTTTGCATTTCATTCGGCCCGGACCATATCATTCAAGCTTGACAGGGCCGGGTCGCGCGATGTTCTCGTTCGGCGAGGGTCGTGAACGGATACCTGAAAAGCTGCGCACGGATGCTGAATAATGAGTTCACTTTTTCCAGGCCGTTGCGAGGTCTTGCGGGTTCTTCAAATCGAACGGAACCCGATGGTTATCCTACCGGTTGTCTCTTTCCAATCAGTCGATATCCGCCATCCAATCGCTATGGAGATTCAACTATGACTTCTCGTCGTTTTTTGTGTCGGAGCCTCTCATGTTTGCTTCTTGTCGCCACCGTTCTGGTCTGGTCCGGCGCGGCGGGAGCACAGGATGATGCGGCCAAAGTTGACCCCGCGGCCAAAAAGCTCGCCGCGGCTGGAGGGCTGTTCCACCAGGGGTTGTTCAAGATGGCCGCCGAGACCTACGGCGAGTTCATCGAGCGGTATCCCGAGCACGCCGACATTACTTCAGCGAGATACGGGTTGGCGATAAGTCGATACCGTCTTGCCGGAGCCCAGCGCGTAAAGAATCCCGACGCTGCAGCCAAGGAGTATCAGGCCGCCAGCAAGGAACTGACGCTGGTGGCCGCGGACACCAAGTTCGCCCAGGGCGATCAGGCGTTGGCGGTGCTGGGTCATTGTCAGTTGTCGCTCAAGGCGTACGACAAGGCGTTGGCGGCGTTTGATGAGTTGATCAAGCGATTCCCCAAGAGTCAGCACGCCGAATCGGTGGCGTTGAACCGAGCCCAGACGCTGTACATGCTCGATAAATTCACCCTGTCGCGCGACGCCTGCGCCGCGTTTATCAAAAGCTATCCCAAAAGTTCCAGCCTCATGACCGCGCAATACTTCCTGGCGTTGAGTCTCAAGTCGCTGAAGGAGTACGCCCAGGCCGCCGAGGCGATCGACAAACTGCTCGAGACGGCGAATTGTCCGTTCGAGATAGACGCGTTGCTCCTTCTAGGCCAATGCCGACAGAACACCGGCAAGATGGACCTGGCTGAAGCGGCCTATCGCAAGATGATCAAGATCAGCCCGCCCAATCGACAGATTGACGCGAGGTACTCGCTGGCGGTCGTGCTGTACGAGGGCGGTAAGTACGCCGAAGCCGTCAAGGAATGCAGACTTGTTCTCACCGCCAAGAACAGTCGCTACGCCTCGGCCGCGAGATTCCAATTGGGCCTGTCGCAATGGGCCGCCGGAGACGTCGCCGGCGCGCGAGAGACGTTCCAACGGGTCGCCAAGGAAGACGCATCCCGCAAAACCCAAGCCGGGTACTGGCTGGCCAGATGCGACATGGGCGACAAGAAATTCCAGGCGGCCCGCAAAACACTGGTCGAGATGCAGGCCTCAGCGAAGAATATACCCAACGCCGAACAGGTCTCCTACGATATAGCCGTCTGCTCGATGTCGCTGAACAACTTCGAACAGGCCGCCGGAGACTTTGAGGCGTATCGCAAGGCGTTCCCCAAAGGACCGAAGTTTACCGACACACTGTACAGGCAGGCGTTCTGCCTGCACAAACTGGACAAGTATGATGCATGCTACAAACTCTGCAAACAAGTTGTCGGGGCGGGCGATTCTCCGGTCAGGCAGGCGTCGGCGGAGTTGGCGGCTGAGAGTCTTTTTCTGGACCGCAAGTATCCGGCCGCTGAAAAGGAACTGGTCGAACTGTCCAAATCAGCTGAAGATGAAGTCAGCAAACTGCGATTTGCCGTTCGCATAGGTCAGTGCGCGTTTTTTGCGGGCGACCATAAGCGGGCCGCTGAACTGTTGAGCAAACCCGCCGCGGACAAGCGGGTGGCTGCCGATGTCGCCCTGCGCGATGCGATATTGATTCTCGGAGACGCCAGGCTCCGGACCGACCAGTTCGCACCGGCCGCCGAAGCGTTCGCCGCATACCTGGCGGTCAGCAAGAAGAATCTCGATGAGGCGAGATACAAGCTGGCGGTTTCCAATCTTCGCGCCGACAAGAAGACCGAGGCCGTGAAGTCTTTCGAGGCCGTCATCGGCGGGGACGTATCGTCTCCATGGGTCCTTCGCTCGCTGTTTGAGTACGGTCAGATGATGTATCGTGCGGACCAGAGCGCAAAGGCGTCGGCGGCGCTGAAGAAGGTTCTTGGCGCCAAGGCTCCCGAGGAACTCACCGCCGGTGCGACGTATCTTGTCGCCTGGATCGACTTCGACGCCAAGAAATATCCGCAGGCCGCCGCACAATTCGGACAGATGGTTGAGAAGTATCCAACACATCGACTGACAAAGGATGCGGCGTTCCAGCAGGCTTTGTGCATGCAGCTCGACAAGAAACTGCAGGGGGCGTTGGATCAGTTTACGGCGTATGCGAAGGCTTATCCGGGCGACAAGAGAACCGCCGAGGCGAACCGTATGGCCTCTCAGTGCCTGACCGGTTTGGGCAAGCATTCCGATGCGATGAAGCTGCTGACCGCTCTAGCCGGTGACGCCAAGACTGTCAGCGACGAAGTGCTTTACGAACTGGCCTGGTCGCAACGAGAGAGCAAGGCTCTCGACGGCGCCATTACGACGTACCGAAGGCTCATCAGCGAATACCCCAAGGCCGCCAAGCTGGTGGCCGCCAGGGCGGAACTGGCTGATCTGCTTTACGACAAGAAGCAGGAGTACAAGGCCGCCGCCGAATTGCTCACTGCCGTTCTCGCCGACAAGTCCGCCGACGCGAAAACACTGTCGGTTTCACACTATCGCCTGGGTTGGTGTTACCAGAAGACGGGCGACACAGTCAACGAAGCCAAGACATTCGCCGACTTTGCGGCGGCGTATCCGAAAGACCCTGCGGCTGCTTCGGCGCTGTACCAGTCCGGAAGGGCCTACACCAAGCTCAGCAAGTGGGACCTGGCGGCGGGGCAGTTTTCTACAGTGCTGAAGTCTTTCCCCAAACATGAACTGACTCCCCAGAGCTATATCCAGCTCGGGCAAGTCCAGTCCGAAGGGGGTAAGCCCGCCGAATCGCGCAAGAGCTACCAGGCGTTCCTGAAGGCGTTTGCAAAACACAAATTGGCGTACATGGCGAAATTCGGTGTCGGCTGGTCGTATGAATCCGAGAAGAAATACGACGACGCCCGCAAGTGGTACAGTGCGGTCGAGGAGTCGCACAACGGTCCGACCGCCGCACGGGCCAAATACCAGATCGGAGAGACTTACTTCGCCGAAGAAAAATACGAACGCGCCGCTCGCGAATTGATCGCAGTTGACGCGGTCTACGACTATCCGGACTGGTCGGCAAGGGCGTTGCTGGAGGCCGGTAGGGCGCTGGGGGCGGCCAATCAGAACGATTTGGCCCGCAAGCAGTATGAAGCGTGCATCAAGAAGTATCCCAAGAGCAAGTCGGCGAAAGTAGCTGCTGAACGCCTCAAGGAGCTCGGATAGGACTACAATATACAGTACGGACAACAGCGACAAGCAGGAGAGCGATAGTGAATATGTTGAGAGTGCTTTTTAACCGCGTGCCTATATGGTTGATAGTGGCGGCGGTTGTGATAGTAGTTGGATCAATGTCCCTGGCGCAGGAAGCGGGCAACCCGGTCCCGGCGGCTGGCGGAGCGGCTGTTGAGGGCGGAGGCGACAAGACTGAAACGGTGTCCACGCCTGAAATATCGTTCCTTGGGCTTCTCGAAGCCGGCGGACTGCAGTTCATGATTCCCATTGGTTTGTGCAGTCTTCTGGGCGTTACGATAATAATCGAACGCAGCATCTCGCTGCGTCGCAGAGCGATCATACCGCGAGCGTTCATGCCGGGCCTGAAGTCGGTGTTCCACCACGACGGCGGTGATCGCACCGCGGGTCTGGACTACTGCCGCGCCAATGGTTCCCCGATATCTCGCGTGGTGGCTGCGGCTATACGCAAACTTCACAAGCCCCAGGAAACCGTTGAGAGGGCGATCGAGGACGCCGGGGGCATTGAGGTTTTGAGGCTGAGGCGGTTCCTGCGTCTGCTTTACGGCGTGTCGGCGATTGCTCCGATGATAGGTCTGCTGGGAACGGTTTGGGGCATGATCAAGGCCTTCCAGGTAGCTGCGGTCGCCGGGCTGGGAAAAGCCGGACTCCTCGCCGAGGGCATTTACATCGCCCTGGTTACGACTCTGGCGGGGCTGGTGGTGGCGATTCCGGTGCTGATGTTCTACTACTACTTCCAGGGCAAGATCGACGACGTGGTCCACGAAATGAATGACGTGACTATGGACTTCCTCGATCACTACATTGCCGAAGAAGACGAATTGGCTTCAGCACCGGTCCGCACGCGAGCCGCCGAACCGGCGACTGTTGCAGCGGCGGCGGGCAATACCGGAAGAGACGACTGGTCACAGGATTGAGGCGAACACAATGCGAATAGCAAACAACGAAGATATTGAAGCTCCTCCGAATCTCATGCCGCTTATCGACATGGTGTTCCTGCTGCTGATCTTTTTCCTGGTGGCCAGTTCGTTGAATCAGGAAGAGCGTGAGCAGAGCCTTCGATTGCCCCGCACCTCCAAGGCCGCCCAGCCCATGTCGGCAGCGCCAAGGCAACTTATAATCAATATTCTGCATGACGGATCGATGAAAGTAGGCGGCCAGACGATCAAGTCCGACGCGCTTAAGGGCATGCTTGAGAACGTCGCGAAGAACGAGCCTGAACGCAGAGTCCTGATTCGCGCCCACGAGGGCAGTTTGTTCAAATACTTCGCCGGCGTGCTGGACATGTCGACAGCATGCGGAATCAATCCGGTGAAGGTCGGATATCTGGCGTACGAACCGAAGGCGACGGCTGTTCCCGGCTGATACCTGAGACAATGGACCAGAAGGCTCCCAAAAAACCCGGTGGAAAGAAGTACTGGTGGGCTGGAGGCATAGTCTGCGCTATTCTGGTGATCGGATTGCTGGCCGGTTGGATATACGTGGCAGGCAGGCGCGTATGGACCGACGGACGGGATATAGTCGCACCGGTGTCCACCGCCAACGTGCGCCAAGTGCTCTGGTCAGTTCCCGAACCAATGACCGCCGAGTTCAACACGCCCGGAGACGAATACGAGATATGCCTGTCGTCCGACAGCAACGAACTGTACTTCGTTCGAGGGCGCCCCGAACAAGGCGCCGATATCTTCACCAGCCGCCGCACCCATAACAAATGGTCGAAGCCCGTCAGGCTTGAGGCGGTCAACTCCAAGTATGACGAACTTGGCCCGCGGCTGAGCGAGGACGGGAAGTTGCTGCTGTTCTACTCCAACCGTCCGGGCGGAATAGGCGGATACGACGTGTGGGTCGCACGGCGCACCGACGGAGTATGGGGCAGGCCCGTTAACCTCGGGCCCAACGTCAATTCCCCACACAACGAATACGGCGCGTCGATCACTGCAGACAACCGGATGCTCTATTTCGCATCGAACCGCAAGGCGGCTGAGCGTATGGGCAAGCGGACCCAGTGGCGGGCGACTATTCGCCAGGCGCAATTGGGCGACTACGATCTGTTCTCCGCGGAGGTGGATTTCTCACAGGCGCTGCCGACGACCGCGACCAGCCGGCCTACGACGGCTCCTGCGGCGGGATTGAGCATCCGCGCCGAACAGGCTCTTGAACTGCAGGGCGTCAATACGCTGCACAACGAAGGAGCCCCGTGCATATCGCCCTGGGGAGACTTCCTGTACTTTGCATCCAATCGTCCCGGCGGGCGGGGCGGTTTCGATCTGTACCGCGTCAGGATTGAAGACGGCCGCTGCGTGCGACTGGAGAACCTCGGAGCCGAAGTCAACACTGCCGGCAACGAGACTGACCCGCAGTTGACCAAGGGCGGGTTCATGCTCTACTTCAGTTCCGATCGAGACGGCGGCGACGATGGCACGTACGACCTGTACACCAGCCAGTCGCACGAAGTCTACGCAACGCGGATCGGGCGTCCGCTTCCGACGCTGGGGTGGAGCGTCTGGGTGCTGCTGGGTTCGCTCCTGTTGATAATACCGCTCATGTTGTTCCTCCGCGCCGGAGGATACAAGCATCTCAGCATGCTGCAGAAGTGTTTTGTTGTGGCCTTGGTGCTGCACCTGCTGCTTACGCTGGGGCTGTCGCTGGCGCAGGTGTCCCAGGATATTTACAAATACGTTATCGACGCACCTCAGGAAGTTTCGCTGGACCTCACCACCGACACGCAGCTCGAGGAAAGAACGCAGATTCGTCACCAGCTTGCCGATCTGACCCCCGCGGCGCCCAGGCAAACGGAAATCGTTCGCCAAGACACCGAATTCCAACCCATCCGGGAAGAGATCAAGCGTATTGATATGGATGTGCCCGAGGAGCGGAGAGCGCCTGTTGAGTACATTCGCGATCTGGAGAAACCGAAAGATGATCCCAAGATCGACCCCCCGCAGGTCGTGACGCCCAGACCGACCGTGCATATGCCCGAACTGGCGATAAAACTCACCCCGCCGGAAATCAAGGTCCGCAGCATTGACACCGAGTCTCAGGTCGCTCCGACTCCCCCCAGCGATAACCAGATCCGCAGGCCCAGCGCGATTGTAAAAACGGTTCGTCCTGATGCAGCAAGTATACCTACAGAACCTACAAAAGCAGTGGTGAACACCTTGGCGAGTGTTGCAGAGGTGTCGCGCCCGGTTGGACAAGCCCAGATGCCGGAGTATACTCCCACGCCCAAACTGACGGAAATGCACCTGACGCTCTCGCCTCCGAAACGCAGCAGCAAACCGGTTCAGGAAGTTCGCGCCAATGGGGTTACGGACGTTACTGTAAACAAACCAACCGGAGCGGAGCGCAAGCAAACCTCCGCCCCAGCCGCCAAGGCGGGATCCGCCCGCGTCACCGCACCCGCCGTCCAGGCCGACAGCGAGTCGATGATGACCCAGCCCGGACCGATGCGCGCCGACAGACCCGTCGGTCAGGCCGTCGAACAGGCCGACACGCCTACTCCAAAAGTAGTCGATGTCGCCATCCACATCAGCGGACCGAAGATCAAGCCTTCTGAAAACCAGGCTTCTCCCGAGCCAACGAACACCGCCCAAGCCGATCAGCCCGCGGGCAGTTCTCGAGCGGCTGCATCCAAGCCTACGTCAACCGCCGGATCCGCAAAACTCGCCATGCCTTCGGTCGAACCGTCAGGTGCGTCGCTGGCGATGACGGGGGCTCCGGCGAAAATCGACAAACCGTTGGGTGAAGTTTCACCGCAGGCGGCCTTACCGGTTCCGGTGATAGCGCCCGCTGTCATCAGCCCGTCAGCGCCAAGGATCAAAGCCGCTGGAAAACAGGCCGAGGAGAATCTCACCCTATCAGCAATCCCCTCGCCCAAATCGCTGCCCGCCGGTCCGGTCCGGTCGACCGGTTCGGCATCGAAAGCCGATCTGACCCACCTGACCTCGCCCAGTGTTCGATCGTCGCAGGACTCGCTTGCCTCGGCGCTTACAATAACTCATCGAGTCGCCAAGGCCAGTGATGTAAGGGTCTCGGTGAACATCCCGCTGCCCAGCGATGCTCCGGAGGTGGGCTCGCCCGCTCCTCCATCCAGCGTGGCGAGCGTTAACCCCGAAGCTGCTGTGGGGCGCACGGCTGAGGAAGCAAAGACTTCCGGGATTGGGAAGGTGGCTTCTGTGACTACGCCCCTTTCCGGTCGGCCTGAGGATATGCGTTCCGATACGCAAACACACGAACCATCAACGGTCTCGGTGGTTCAAAAGGCGTCGCCCGACAGGCCCGATAGAACAGCCTATAACCCCCAGCCGGATCTCGCTCGCCCGCTTGTCGCGATAGGACCTATCGGCGGGGCGCTGGGTCCGCCCAAGAGCGCCAAACCCGAGGTCATGTTCCATCGGAAATTCGAGCAGAGACAGCGCTTGCTGAAGGAGATGGGCGGGACCAAGGCTTCCGAAGCCGCCGTCGCCAGGGCGCTGCTGTATTTGTCGCGAACCCAGGAGAAGGATGGAGCCTGGGGGTACATGAGCGGGAAGTCCAGGCGGCACAGGCGAAAGGATACGGACGTGGCGATGACGGGGCTGTCGGCGCTCTGCTTCCTGGCGGGCGATCACACCCCCACAAAGAACGGACCGTATCGCGATACTGTGACCAAGGCCATTGACTATCTGGTCGAACAGCAGGGCAAGGACGGGGGACTGTGGCAGAACGGCAGCAGGATGTACGGGCACGCTATCGCGACGTTGGCGCTGTCGGAGGCTGCGATAATGACCGGTGACGCCAAGTATCGTCAAGCCGCGATCAAAGGCGCACAGTACATCATCAAGGCCCAGCATCCTTCCAACGGCGGTTGGCGGTACAAGCCTCGCGAGAGCGGGGATACTTCGGTTCTTGGCTGGTGCGTTATGGCGCTGTACAGCGTGCAGCGTATGGGGATGGAAATTCCGCCCAAGACTCTCCGCGGGGCACACAAGTGGATGGACAAGGTAAGCGGCGGGCGGACGGGAATTCTCTGCGGGTATACTGACCGCCGGGCCAAGCCTGCGATGTCCGCCGAGGGAGCGTTTTCGCGAATGCTGCTGGGCAGGAGGCCTTCGGACGCTCAGCAGAAAGAACTTGCCGCCTACATGCACACCCACAGGAAGGAAACAGCGAAGAATTTCTATCTGGCTTATTACGGTTCGCTTGCAATGATGCAGCTCGGCGGTGATGCATGGAGCAAATGGAATCCCGAAATGCGGGAACGGCTGGTCGCTCTGCAGACGCGGGGCGGCTCGATGGATGGGGCGTGGACCAACACAACAGCCTACTCCGGAAACAACGCCGGTGTCATCTACACCACTACGATGGCGACGCTTACCCTTGAGGTCTACTATCGCTATCTGCCTATGCTGGGAGGATCGACTGATGAATCGTCGGATTCGGGCGGAGGATCCGAAGTTCCAGATAGGACCAAATCCCGGCGAGAAAAACGCCGATGAACGAGTCTATGACAGACCCCCAACCGATGTGCCTTCCGGGCCTGCACCAGGCTGTTGCTCAGGAAATCACGCGGAGGGTCTCGCCCGCCAGCCGGATTCTGGATATCGCCGCGGGCTCCGGAGCCTTCACACGTCGCCTGACGGGCATGGGAATGCTCCCGATCGCCAACGACGCCGACCCCAGCCGGTGGGCTGCGCCTGAAATCGATCTGATGAACGTGGATCTGAACGGTGATTTCGCTGATGCGTTCTGCGACGCCGGAATAGATGCGATTGCGGCGATCGAGATAATAGAGCATCTGGAAAACCCTCGGGCGTTTCTCCGCACGTGCCGGGAGATTGTCCCCTCCGGAGCTTTCATGTTCGTCACAACGCCCAATGTCACGTCCGCTGTTTCGAGGGGGATGTTCCTCCGGTCAGGCAGGACAGTGTTCTTCGCCAAAGACGGGGAGTGTGCGGGCGATCATATCACGCTCCTGCCGTGGTGGATTCTCGCCGGTCACGCCGAAGCCGCCGGTTGGGACGTTATAGACACCACATTTGCGGGGCGATACGAGAATCTCGGTTTTAGAGCACGCATCTCACGATTGCTGGCGACGATGTTGGGCAAGTACCGTCAACCGGACGAGAAGAAGTTCGGCTGCACCGTGATGACCCTTCGCAAGAGCTGAATCGGGTTTACTACACCATGCGTCTGGGAGTGTCCTCGGGGGGCGTGTGCGGATGGTCGGTCTGAACGGACTCCTGATGGTGATGATGGGCCCGACCCACTACAATATCCGTGATTCCCGTCGGCAGCAGGAGGAACATGCCTCCAAACAGGCACAGGGACTTAATCGAACCTACGATGTCGGGGAAGCTTTCTATAACCGCACTAGCCAGGAAAAGCATCCAGACGATTTGCCCGACAACCAAGGTCCAGAATGACAGGTTTGCCTGATTGCGTGCTTTCATCGTGTTGCCGGACGGTCCGTTCGCCACGCATACCAGTGCTGAAGCGCTCGTGCACGCCAGGAGGGCTATCAGCCCGATCGCCAGTCTCTCCAGACCGGTCTTCCCCAGCATTTTTACAGGAGCTATCATGAATATGTGTCCGCCTTCAGCCGGCAGGGCGGGTATTGTCAGGAAGGCGAACCAGAATCCTGCTCCGATGGCCCCGAACCAATAGGCCGCCTGGCTGTCGGGGCGATAGCTTCTGCTTCTTATCCCCGCCAGCAGCAGCACTGGAGCGACGAACAGCCCCAGAAAGCCCAGCAACGTTGCAAACTCCGCATCGGGCGGCAGGCGGGCGCCTATTTGGGTTACGGCGTCAACGATTCGCAGGTCGGTCAGCGCGATAATGAACGGTGTCAACGACATGAAGATAATTACAATGCCTCGCACCGGATGTTTCGAGACCGTCTGCAGTATCAACAGACCCAAGCCGGCGACCCCCGGGATCAGACACAGCACTTTAACCGACGCCGGCGCCGCGTCGTTTGTCAGGGTCGTCAAGTTTATGAACTCACTGCGCTTTTCCTGAGTGATCGGATTGTAGTGAATAACGGGCATGGCGAATCCGATCAGGAGCACAACGCCCAGCAGTATCAGGTTTGCTCGCTGTCTACCGGCCAGTTTGGCCCGGATGTGTTCTTCGGCGTTGGGATGGCGGTATCGGTGTCGCTGGTGTGATGTGTGCGACGATCCGTCTCCAGTTTGGCGTACTTCCAGCGGCGGCGGGGCCTGACTGTCGACGGGAATATGCAGTAAGTGTCCGCATCCAGGGCACTTAGCGGTCTTGCCTCCCTTGTCGGAGGGGACCCTGAAGCACTTACCGCAGTTGTCGCACGAAAAAGAAATCATCGCCGGCCCTTTCGTCTATAGTAAATCTACGGCGCGAATCGGGATATGTCAACTGGGGGCGAAGTCTCAGGCGGAGTTGAACTGAGCCTCCAGTTCCTTTAGAGCTCGGCGGTTGGCGATTTTGGACACCGCACCCATGCGATCGACCAGGAGGCGTCCGTCGAGGTGATCCAATTCGTGCTGAATTATCCTCGAGTGCAGATCGACACAGGTTTCCTGGAAGGTATTGCCTTCCAGATCGAGCGCCTCGACCACCACCACTGCGCTGCGTTTGACCTTGGTGTATATCAGCGGGAAACTCAGGCATCCCTCTTCTTCTTCGATCGTTCCGGAGGCCTCTATTATTCTGGGGTTGATATAGACTTGCAGATCATCGGGGCTGAAGGACGGAGACGCCGCGAACAGGCGCACGGTTACTCCCACTTGCGGAGCGGCAAGGCCCACTCCGCGACTGTCCAGCATTAACCGCCACATCCCCTCAACCAACTGAATCAGGGGTTCGTCAATGGTCTCCACCGGAGTGCAGATCTCCCTGAGACGCGGGTCGGGATACTTGACTACTTGCAGTGAAGCCGGGTCGGCGGCTCGGATTTTGTCTGATGAGTCCATCACTTCATCATATTCTCACCACCACCGCATAATCAAGACTTCTACCGCTAGCGACGATAGAGTATAATCACACCCATCGCGAATGGCCCCAGACCGCTGGGGCGGATGCGACGGTAAGGGCGCGGGATGGACGAACAGCAGGAAGTTATAAATCAGTGCCAGGAACTGCTGGACTACCAGTTTTCCAATATCGAGATTCTCGCCAGGGCTCTCACCCATTCGTCGGTCGCTCACAGTCGTGAGGACAGCAACGAACGTATGGAGTTCCTCGGGGATGCAGTGCTGGCGTTGGTGGTTTGTCGTGAGCTCTACGATCATCGCGACGAACTTACCGAGGGGGAAATGACCAAGGTAAAGTCGTCAGTAGTCTCACGCAGCACTTGCGCGATTGTCGCCGAGGAGATCGGTCTGTGCGATCAGCTTTTCCTGGGCAAGGGCATGTCCAAGCGAGGACAGTTGCCCGTCTCCGTGGCGGCGGCGGTTTTCGAATCGATCATCGGCGCGATCTATCTCGACGGCGGTCTGGAACCGGCGCGAGATTTTATCCTGCATCATATCAACTCGCACATGGATGAGGCCCTGGCCAACGAGCACCAGCAGAATTTCAAGTCTCTGCTGCAGCAGTACGCCCAGCGGCGACTGGGGCTCACGCCGGATTATCACCTGCTGGATGAAAAAGGCCCGGATCACAGCAAGTGTTTCGAGGTGGCTGTGGCGATTGAAGGCAGGCACTTTCCAAGCGCATGGGGCATGACGAAAAAACAAGCCGAGCAAGGTGCGGCGCAGCTGGCTTTGGCGGAATTGGGTCTGCTGGAAGACGACGATCTTTCGCAAGACGAGGCTGAATGAGGCGATAGTGCGGTTTTATGGGTCTGGAAGTTGCTTGCGGCCCGCAGTGGGACCCATGTTCGAACAGTTCTATGAAAATTCAGTGTAAACCCATTTTTTCTGGCCAAGACCCTTGTGATTTGTCGATATGGCATCTACAATCCGACATGGTCCCGGATAACCCTTGACTTCAGGGTAGATATGCTTCAGTCGCGCACAGTACGAACGCTTGCAACTCTCTTCACCGCCATGACGATTGGCGCGCTGTCTTTGATGTGGATGGAAACCGCCCCGGTCGATGAATTGTCCATGCCGCTGACGGCGCTTTCGAGGTCAAACGCTTCTTACGATGCGATGGTTTATCGTACACATGTCCCGGTGAGTCATTCCAAGTGGCGCCATATCGTAGTGAGAAAAGCTCCCACCGCCGACCATAGCATCGCCAAGGCCTGCCACTTTGTCGTTTCCGACGGGAAGCAGGCGATAACGCTGACTGAACTGTGGAAGAGGCAGGTTGACGGATACCACACCTTTGCTCCGGGGCACGATTGGAACTCCGACAGCATTGGCGTGTGCTTCGTGGGCGACTTAAACGATGAGGTGCTCTCAGCCAACCAGTTCAAGGAACTGATGGTTCTCGTGCAGAGACTTCAGTACCTGTTCAAAGTGCGCTCCGAACGGGTGTACCTCCACAGCGAACTCGATGACCGGACCACTCCGCCGAGCGGGTTGTTTGTTCGGAGTTTCTCGCGGCTGCTGCGACAATCATCTGAACTGTGATAACTCGCCGCTTGCCCCTTCTCCAGCCGCACCGTAATCCATTCCTCCGACCCGCCTGAACTCCACCTGACGGGGCTAAAAAACAACCATAAACTCCAGTGCGGTTTCTCGGGCGGGTCTTTTTGTATGCGCCAACAATAAGTTGATATTAAAACAGTAGTTACGAAGGGATTGTCCACTGGCGGACCTTGCTGGCGGGGGGCTATTGACACTCTTGCGAGGCAATTTAGGTAGTATGTCGCAGAATTCAGGCTCATGTTTTTTCTCTCGTTTGCCGAATATATATTTGTCAGCATTCGGTAATGATACGGCGGTCAAATCGTCAAGTTGATGTAAGGAGCGTTGAGTATGAAAGTTCTAGTTCTCGATCCAGACTGGCGTTTCGCCCAGCAGGCCAGGGATTATCTCGAAGACCGTGCGCATCTTGTGGTTCATCACAGCGGTGGAGACAGGGCTCGAGACAAGGTTGAACAGTGGGGTCCTGATCTGGTTATCGTAGCGGCCGAACTTTGCGAGGGTGGATTGCTCACGGATATCCATGAAGGCGATGGTCACCGCCCAGCCGTGCTCCTTACCGGTTGGATGGAGCGATACGACCGTGTTTGGCGGATGTGGCAGGAAGGCGGGGACGAGCTTCTGATGAAACCGATATTCAATATCGACGATTTGCACGATGCGATTGTAGTCGCCCTTGAGAACGCCAGCACAGGGACCCGTGTGCGCCCGGTGGCGGCGTCGGCGTAATGATATAGTTCAAAGACAATACTATTGTTGTCAAGGCTGTCAGGCCCGCGCGAAGCTCAGGCGCGGGCCTGCTTTCTTTTGAGGGCGATGGCGCCTGCGGTCCGGGGGTCTGCTCGGGAGTGTGTTCTGCTGTTGGGGATTGCGTTGGCCTGTTCCATTGGGTAGTCTGACGCCATGATTGGACGCGGAGTAGGCTTTGGATTCTCCACCTTACGGGACGCCGTTGCGCGATGTCTGGTGAAACTTGGTGTTACGCCCAACGCCCTTACGCTTGCTGGCGCTGCGGTTACCGGCGGCGCCGGTGTGTGCTATGCTCTGGGCGCCGGGCGCGACTATCTATTCATGGTATGGGCCGCAATACTGCTTATTGTTGCTTCGGCTTGCGATATGCTCGACGGCGCCGTGGCGAGGATCGGCGGTAAGTCTTCGGTGTTCGGAGAATTCCTCGACAGCACGCTGGATCGTTTCAGCGATTTCGCCATATACGCGGGTATTGCAATTGGTTACGCATCGTTGCCGACGGCGAATCTTACGTTTGTGTTGTTGGCGATGCTTTCCTTTTTCAATTCGTTCATGATCTCCTACTCCAAGGCCCGGGCCGAAAATCTCATAGAATCGTGTCCGGTGGGGTATTGGCAGCGAGGTGAGCGATCGGCGGCTGTCCTGATCGCAACGTTCGCCAACAATCTTCCGGCTTTGCTCCTGCAGCAGGCGATCTCGCCCATGTTCACGGTTCTCAGGCGTATGCTCTACACCAAGGCGGTGACCGAAGGAAAGGAAGTAACCCACGATCCTCGCAAAGGCGGGTTGTGGTTGAAATTGCATCTTTGGTACTGGCCTAGGATGTCCCTGCCGTACGACTTTATCACCGGTGTGAACATCGCCTGGCTGATTCTTGCTCCAATCGGGACTGCGGATCTGCTGGGGGATTTGATCCGATAGACGCGCTGTTTCGGTCCATATCGCATCGGAGGGGGCGGGCGACTAAAAAAACCACAGTGCTTTTTTGATCTTGGGGTAGTGAATCGTAGTTTTCCTGCAGAGGGCTTTAAAGAGCCCTGATCCGAAGTCGCCTGGAAGTGGGCGGTATGACGATCATGCCGGATTTCCAGCCGTCTCGCGGGTCATGCTTGGAGAGAATATCATGTTTCGTAACCTTTCGATTATGACGGTAGTTACACTGGCCTCCATGGGTGCGATGGCATCGGCGGAGGTTGTTAATATGCAGCCGGGAGAGTTCACCGTCTTTTCCGGAAAACGCCTTAAGACCAACTCGGATGTCACCGTTCAAGGCGGTATGGCTTCCCTTACGTCAGATATTAATCTTGGCTCAGGTGTTACGATCTACGGAGATATTGGCTTGCCCCGGTTCTTCGGTCCAGTTGTTATGAGAGAACCATTACCTTGTCATTCGTTCCGCTGCCTGGCTGCGTAGGGCGGAGCGCAGCGGAGCCCGGAGCAGGCTGGCAGCGGGCGGCGTATTCCGCCGGACTCT
>JASLNT010000079.1 GCA_030745875.1 Phycisphaerae bacterium | reverse complement strand
AGAGTCCGGCGGAATACGCCGCCCGCTGCCAGCCTGCTCCGGGCTCCGCTGCGCTCCGCCCTACGCAGCCAGGCAGCGGAACGAATGACAAGGTAATGGTTCTCTCATAACAACTGGACCGAAGAACCGGGGCAAGCCAATCCGGCGGCGGTTAGTGCCCCCGACAACCACGTCGCCGAAGAAACACCACGATGCGTAAAGGCCCAGGGCGACCAGGCCCAAACACACTATCGATAATGATCTCTTCCTGGTCATTGCACACTTCCCTGCAAGGACCGCAGGATAACCGCATCACCGCCCCGACGCCAGGGCTTCGGGCGTGATCGGGTTACAAGCGCAGTCCGTCCAGCAGACCGTCTACGGGGTCTTTGGGTTTTGTCGTGGGCTCTTTTGTCGGATCCTCTTTCGGGATCAGCCCGTCCAGAGGATTCTTCGGCGGAGCCTTGTCGGGCCCGTCGGTCTTACCCGGTAAAAGGCCCCCGGCGCCCTTCAGCATGTCCAGCGGGTTGCTTGTGGGAGTCTTGCCATTGAGCAGACCGCCCGGGTCCTTGATGATCGAGCCGGGGTCCTTGATGATCGAGCCGGGATCCTTGATGACTCCGCCCGGATCGATCGGAAGTCCGCTGGGCAGATAATTCTTCAGTTGCTCGGTGGCCATGTTGGCGAGTTTCGCTTTACCGGCGGCGGTTAGCGAATCCTTCAGGCTGGCGAGCGTCTTGCCCGGGTTCACGTGGACTTCAGGGTTTGCGACCGATCCGCGGACGTCCGCGGCCAGCGTCAGTGCGGTGACATTCTTGAACATCTCGTCAGCGGTCTTGGCGTCGAGACCCAGAACCGGTTTACCGCCGCGGACAGCGGATTTCATACCGTGCAGCTTCAGTTCGATGGGGAAAGCAAGCTTGTTTCGATTGAACTGGCCCTTGAAGTTCAGATCCGCCAACGCTTCGCTTATGTCAAGCGGGCACTGATCGCTCAGGCCCATCGCGGCGACCGGGAGATTCGGAGCATCGACGTTCAGCGTGTGCATCGCCCCGGGTTTGATGAAATCGAGCTTGCCGAACACGTCAAACTTGGTCTTCGCGCTCTTGATCGAAACGGTCATGGGCTTTTCGTTGAGAGCTAAATCGCTCGACAGCTCTTTGATATCAACGGTGCAGTCGCCTATGTTTGGAATGGGCAGCTTGTCGATCCTGATGCTGCGAATGGTGATCATCGGGCGCTCGGTAAGCAGGCTCACGGCTGAGACCTTCAGGTATCCGCGATTTGCGGCCATTTCGTCGACGCGCTCTCTGGTTTCCTCCGGGGTTCGCCCGGTGCGATCTTCCTGGTTCTTGTGCTGGTTCTCCAGGTAGTCTTTGATCTTGGCGAGATACTCGAGTATCTGGTCTTTGTGTTCGAAGTAATCGCTCAGGTCAAACGGCGTGTCCTCCTCCTCCGGGCGTTCAGGCTCCTGATAGACTTCTCCGGGTTTCTCGCGTTTGGCTCCGCTGCTCATCTCACCGATGACAAGCTCCTCGATCACGACCCGCCCGGTAAGCAGGTCGGCGATGTTGACGTCGGTGGTGAGCTTGTTGACATTGAACATGTTGTGCGTGGGCTTCTTGGGGTCGGTGATCTGCAGCCCGTCCAGTTCGAATCGCCCGCCGGTGAGCGACAGGCTGACAGTGTCTACGTTCACCTCCGCCCCGACGCTCGCCTCCAGCCCGCCGACCAGCGCTGAATGCGTGATGTCGTTGAGGAACAGCATTTCAAAGCCCACGACCAGTCCGACGATAATCACCAGCAGAATGACGCCTGATTTGCGGATAATCGGGTGTTTGGCGGCCAGCATCTCCGCCATCGACTTCTTCTGCTTACCGAAGAGGATTCGCAGGATCAGCCTGGTGAACACATTCGACGAGACCTTCTGGACCTTTGTGCTCTTGGCGGCGGCGGCTATTGAACCGATGCGTATGAGCTTGATCATCCTGGCGATAATCCAACCCAGCACGAAACCGACGACCAGCGCGACGGGAATTCCTCCGACCAGGCAGTAGATGTCCAAACCCATCAGCGCGACGAACGGCGTCTGGCAGGCCGATGCAAAAAAGCCCTCCAGACCCATCCGATGTATTATTACGTATCCTATCTCGAACGTAATCGGCGCCATCGCCAGGCAAAGCGCCTTGCCCGCAATCGCGCCGATCAGCAACAGACCAAGAGACAGGTTTACGATCGCAAACAGCACCAGCAGACTAAGCGACAACGCGTTGAAGCCCGGTATCATCCCTATCATGACGCCAAGCATACAACTGACAATAATCTGCCACGGAGCCGCGCCGCCGCGAACCATCTTGATAAACTTGCGGAATAGCTTCAACGGATTCATTGCGTGCTCCTTCTAGCGGTGAACGTGTAAATAGTGTTGTCAGTCGGACAACTGCGGTTAGATCGCCTGCCGGGGCGACCCGAACCGGTGTTTATGTTGTAATTGTATCCGAGGCGACGAGCAAGGTAAACCTGCTGGCGTACGCCGATTTGAAATAAACGCTCGAAAGAGCGACACAGGGGCGCCTTTGAATCCAAAGACGCCCCTGATTGCGGCATTTTGCCGGTGCTGGCGGCTATTCGTCGGAATATATGTACGTACTTTCGGTTTCTCCGGCCGGCGAGGTCATCTGATCGCTGGTCAGTGAGACTTTGAATCGCACGTCTCCGGACTTGACGCCCTTGACTATCAGGCGATAGGTGGTCTTGGCCTTTGGCGCCAGCGACTTCAGCGGCGCGAAGGTCACGACCTGTCCTTTTGCGGTTTCCTTGGTCGGTCCGGTCGCAGAAACAAACGTTTGCTCGGCGGGCAGAGTGCATTCGATAACGATGTTCGTACCGACGGCGCTGCCCTGGTTGGTGACTGCGATCACGTAGGTCGTGTTTGCGCCGACTTCGATCGGGTCTTCGAGGTCCACGCACTCAAGCAGAATCGCCGGGATTCCTCTAACGGTGGTTACCGCCTGCCCGCTGGCCTTTGAGCAGTAGGCGGTGGCGGCGACTGTAGTGCGCGCCGGACCCTGTTTGCTCATCTTCAACGCCATTGTGACTTTTCGGGAGGCTCCAGCCTTGATAGCACCAAGCTTCCAGGAGATCTTACCGGCGGCGACGGAGGCTTTGTCGCTTGCGGTCACCAGTGTCGCAGACGCGGGGATCGCACCGATCAGCACGGTGTCCCTGGCGGCGGCGTTTCCTTTGTTTGCGACGGTGATGGTGTAGTTAGCGGTCCGTCCGACGAAGCGGGTTTTGGGACCGGCCACGTCCACCGCCAGATTCGGTACGGTCACGTTGGTGGTGGCGCTGGTCTGGGCGGTCAGACCGCCGTCGGCGGCGGCGGTTGCAGTGTTGGTGAACTTGCCTGTCTTTGAGGCTTTGGTGGTCACGGTTACCTGGCGAGCCTCTCCCGGAGGGATATCTCCGAAATCAAACGCTGCAGCCGACTTTCCGTCAACCGTTGTCACACCCGCAGGCAGATTGTCCTGGACTCGGATGTTGGAAGCTTTACCTGTTCCGGTGTTGGTCACTATGATCTTCGAGACGATATTCTCACACAGCAGGACCTCAGCGGGCGCGATCTTCTGAATCTTCAGCGCCGGTTGCACCGCTTTGATCGACAAGCAGACTTCCGGTACGTCGAAGGTGACTTCCGAACAGCCTGTCAGGACGCCGGTTGCTTTGGCTGAGCCTTGCAGGGAGAACGTCTTGCTCTGCTTGGGCCCGAGGGCGCCTACCTTCCACGTCGCATTGCTTCCAGTGACGGCGCCCTTTGGCGCAGTTCCGGTAAGCGTAACGTTATTTGAGAGCTTCCCTGTCAGCACAACACCCTTCAGGGCGGACCCTGTGAGGTTAGTCAGGCGTATGTTATACACAAAAGGTTTACCCACAAGCACTTCCTTCGGGGCGGTCTTCTCCAGGGACAGCACGCTGGTTGAAAAGTCGCCCGTCGGAAGCGCCATCCGCACCATCGCCTGCCCAGGCGCCGGCGGGGGCGCCGTGCGCGTGTTGGATGGAGGGGCCGGTCTGCCTGCGTCCGGAGGCGCGGGCCTTCCTGCTATCTCCGTGCCCGGCTGACCGCAACCGACTAACGCGATCGCTGCGATCAGCAGCATTGTCAGTATTTGTTCTGTTCTTGTCATTGGTTGTCCCTTTATTGCTTGGGTTTCTCCGTCGAGACGTCATGCGCTGCTGGCGTGGGTTTCAACTTAGACATGGAGAACATCAAACGAAGTCCGGTCAAGGGAACGCCGCCTCAGCGGACGTCCCCTTGACCTTATTCGCTATTCAGCAATTAATCCGAGAAGATGTGCGTGCTCTCGGTTTCTTCAGCCGGCGAGGTCATCTGATCGCTCGTCAGCGAGACCTTGAAGCGGGTGTCACCAGCTTTCAGGCCCTTCGTGACGACCTTGTACACCGCCTTAGCGCCAGGCGCCAGGGACTTCAACGGCGCGAAGACCACAGACTTACCCTTCACGGTCGCCTTGGTGTCCGCACTGGCCGAAACATATTCCTGTTCGGCGGGCAAGGTGCATGCGATCACGATGTTCGTACCCTTCGCCGAACCCTGGTTCGTCACGGTGATCACGTAGGTTTCCTTGCTTCCGGCCTCGATGGGATCTTCAATATCCACGCATTCGAGCAGAATAGCCGGGATGCCCTTGACAATCGTCGTGGACTCACCCGAAGTCTTGGCGCAATACGCTGTGGCGGTCGCAACGTTGCGAATCTGACCCAGCGAGGTGGCCTTGAGGGTTACGGTGACGGTTGACGACGCCTTTGGCGCCAGCGAACCCAACCGCCAAGTGATCTTACCACCGGCCATCTTACCGCCCGCCGATGCGTTGACGAACTGCGCGTTGGACGGAAGCGTGTCAACCAGAACAGTGTTCCTGGCCGCCGCGTCGCCGTTGTTGGTTACGGTGATCGTGTACTTAACCGCTCGACCGACGAAACGCATCTTCGGAGCCGTCTTTGTAAGCACGAGCACGGGAACGCGAACGATGGTTTTCGACGCTGCGCTGGCCTTGAGCCCACCGTCGCCGGTCACCACTGCGGTATTGGCGTACGTTCCAACTTTGGCGGCCTTGACGGTGACTTTACCGGCCTTGCTTACGCCTGGGGCGAGCGTTCCGATATCGAACTCAGCGGTCTTTCGACCGTCAAGCATGGTCAGCCCATCCGGAAGCTTGTCGACAATGCGTACGTTGGTCGCAGGGGCGTCTCCAACGTTCTTTACGATGATCGAGTAGGGAATCGTATCGCAAAGCAGCGCTTCGGCCGGCGCGATCTTTTTCAACGTCAGCGCCGGCTGGATGATGCGCGTGGTGGCCTGAGCCTTGGCGCCGAGTCCGTCATCAGCGGTAACCGCCGTGCGGTTCACGAACGTACCGGTTCTCGTACCCTTGACGGTCACGGAGACAGACTTGCTGGCTCCGGCGCCGAGCGTTCCGAGCGACCAGGAGAGCTTCTGTCCGGCGACTGTGGCCTTGGGGTTGCTCGATACGTACTCGATACCGTCAGGCAGCGTGTCGACCAGCACGGCGTTGTTGGCGGCGACCTTTGCGGGATTGCTTACGACAATACCGTACAAGAAGGGCTTTCCAGCGACCGCTGTCGCCGGAGCCGTCTTGGTGATGGCGATTGCGGGAGCGATCCAGGTCTTGCTGGTCCGTCCTACGTGGATCAGTTGTGCAGCCTTGCAGCATTTCTTGTTCTCGGGTCGCGTGATGCGAATCTCGACGTTGTTAACGCCCTTGGCGGGCGCGGTCTGGTTCAACGTAACCGTTGCCACGCCGTTCTTATCGGTCAGGACGGTAACCACAGGCTTGTCTCCGGGCGCGAACGTAGCGGCCGGTCCGTCAAGAACCTTGTACTGCACTTCGTATCCGACCAGCGGGGTCTTATCGGAGTGCTTCATGACCTTCGTCTGGAAGACGTGAGGCGTTCCGATGCGATTCACCGCCGGAGGAGGCAACTTCCAAGCCGCATCAAGCCAATGTTTAACGGCGAAGACTTTGTGCTTGGACCAGTCGTATACGCCCGGCGCGTAAGCAATAACGTGGGTCGTGCCCTCTATCGGAGAGGTTATCACGCACCAGGTCTGCCCGCGCTTCAGCTTGATGTCGTCTTTGGGGTCGTTGTTGCCCCTGGTGAGAGTATGATCGAAATTGTTCGTGTGCGTAATTGCAAACCTGTTGGTGAGCTTGTGGCCTCGCGTGGAGCGCCATCCGCTCTCGTCAACCTCGACAATGGAACCGACACTGCCTTCGGCGATCAACCACTCGATACGTCTGTTCGGCAGCGGTTTTCCGTTCTTGTCTTTGACAGTGGCGACAAAAACATGCTGCGTACGAACGGGATTAACGTCGCGAACGGGCCTTAATTCAATTGACGCGGCGAACGGGTCCCAGTTCGTATAGTAACCGCCTTCGGCGGGCTCACCGTGCATGCGCTCGACATCGCCCGGGGCTAGAGTAAAGGAATGGGGCATATGAGTCTCGCAGCCGGCAAGCATCGCCACAGTCGTAACTGCGAAAGCCAAGACAATACATCCAATCATCTTCCTGTACATGTGAAACTCCTTTCGCTAACGGGGGCCCGAATTGGCGAGCTCCCACAATTCCTAACGCGGCTCGCAGGGCGCGCACTCCGGGCGCACAAGATCTTGTGATCCCAAACTCACGCCCTGAAGCCAACATGGCGCTTATCAAGCCCTGATATCCGATACCGCTTGTTTCCAGCATCATCCATCGGGCGAAACAATTGACCCCGCCGGATAATCCTCAAATCGATCAATCCTGCGAGTTCCATTCATTATAGCCATAACAAATCCCGCTGTTTTGATAATGAAGAAAAAAAAACCGCGCCGTCCCCGGAAGGCACGACTGAATATCCCGGAGCCGGTTCAGAACCCCCGACGCACTCACGGATAATGAGCTATGCGATACGGCGAACGTCGTACCAGAATCCGTCCGATAAGCAGTGCGTCATGACACTCGAAAGGACACCTGAAGCTCTCATTCTTTCGGCCAGACGGCACCCCTGGCGGCGGCGGAAGTCCCGAATAATCGGACATCTTTCAATTTGGGCAGATCGCTGATGGGTTTAAGGTCTCCCACCTTCGTAAAAACAATGTCCAAGTATTCCAGTTTTTTCAACGAAGAAAGCGATTCCAGCGTGGTAATCGCCGTTCGTCCCAGACTCAGGCTCCGCAGACACACCAGGGATCGCAAAGGAGTAAGGTCGCTGACACCGGTCCGACCGAGGTCCAGGACCTCCAGATTCCGACATTCAGCCAGAGGCGTCAGATCCCGGACCGGAGCGGAGTAGAGATTGAGTTCACTCAGCAACGCTTTACCCGCCAGCGGGTTAATGTCAGATATTCCGGTCTCTGAAAGCCCAAGCTTCTCCAACTTCTTCATACCGCTCAAAGGAGCAATGCTGCGGACTTCAGTCCGATCGCACCAGAAGTACCACAAATCGCTCAGCCCCGTAATGGGCTCCAGATTCGAAACTTCGGTTCCCTCAATGGACAGTGACCTCAAGTGAACAAGCCCTTTGAGCGGACCAAGGTCCGATACCTTCGTGTCAGTGAGAAAGAGCTTCGTAAGATGCGGGACCTCCTTGAGTGGGGAAATATCCGTCACCCGCGAGCTTTCCACGCTCAGCCACCACAGATCCTCCAAGCCGACCAGCGGACTAAGATCGCTAACACGAGTGAAACGCAGGTCGAGAATGCGGAGTTTCGGCATGTGCGCTGCGAACGATAGGTCGTCAACATCCTCGCCGACCAGATTCAATTCGCGCACGCCGGCCAGATCCTCCAGCGTCACGTCCGTCGGAGCTTTGTCGAGTTGCTTTGCAACGGCGGTCCGGACGGCTTGGGGGATTGCGACCTTCGGCGCGTTTCGCTTCAGTGAATCGGGAGTTGGAGCCTCGCATCCGCCCAAGAGACACATCGCGACGCACAAGCACCCGAGCACACCGACTGCTGCAACAACATCACGCATCATCCGACAGCTCCTTAATCCCGGGCCGCTCCGAAAACGCCCGCGCCGACAAACATCGCAGACCCGTCCGACAATTCTAGCGCAATTACCGACAAACGCAAAGCGATCTTATCCTGTGCAAGCAGTGCGGAGAGTCTATGGGGCGCCAAGCGCCTCGACCCATGCATTTGCGATTAGTTGGTGCCCGGCGAGTGTGGGATGTACTCCGTCTTCGGACCAGTGTTGAGGCGGGCGAGTCGATACGGCTTCGGCGAACAGACTGTCCAGCGGCACGTAGATCGCGTCAAACTCGCCAGCCAGCAATCGGGCCGCTTCGATCTTCGGGTCGAGATCCTCGCGAAAGCTCTCGACATAGGGCGAGACCGGAAGGACGAACGGTTCGAGGATTATCAGGCGGGCTCCGAGAATGTCGCGGGTTTGGGTGAGGATGTCGCGATACGATTCGGCGAACGCGTCGCACGAGGTCGGATCGTTTGAATCGTACCGGCGCCATGCGTCGTTCACGCCAATCATGATCGAAACCCAATCAGGTCTCAGCGCCAGGCAGTCGCGGTCCCAGCGGGCCTGCAGATCGACCGCGCGATTACCGCTTATCCCGCGATTCAGGAATCGAACGTCGGAGCCTTCAAAGCGTGCGGCGGCCATCCGGGCGTATCCGTCGCCCATGCTTAGCGGATCGTAATAGTTGCGCCCGGCGTCGGTGATGCTGTCGCCCTGGAACAGGACCAGCGACCCGTCTTCAATCACCGATGTCATTGGGCGGCTCCCGGTGCGTATTTTGTGGGATCGGGAATGCCCGCGGTTTTGAAACCGTCGGCTCGCAGGCGACACGAATCGCAGTGTCCGCACGCGGCTCCGTCGGGCGCCGGGGCGTAGCAACTGTGCGTCAGCGAGTAGTCGACCCCCAACTCGGCGCCGCGTGCGATGATCTGCGCCTTGGTCATGCCCGCCAGCGGCGCGTGGATAACGAATGGGTGGTCGCCTTCGACACCGGCGGCGGTTGCGAGATTCGCCAGTTTCTCAAACGCTTCTATGAACTCGGGGCGACAGTCGGGGTATCCGCTGTAGTCGACGGCGTTCACTCCGATGAAAATGTCCCGGGCTCCGATGACTTCCGCGAAACCCAGCGCTATGCTCAGGAAGATCGTGTTTCGGGCCGGGACGTAGGTCTCCGGTATGCCCTCGGTGACGTCGCGGTCCATCGGCACGTCAATATCGTCGGTAAGGGCGCTGTGTCCGAACCCCGCCTCCGCCGACAGGTCGATCTTCACCACGCGATGTTCGACTACTCCCAGCACCCGGCCGACGGAGCCGGCGGAGGCGAGTTCAACATCGTGCCGCTGTCCATAGTCAAAGCTTATCGCGTGACATACGAAGCCCGTTTCACAGGCTATGGCGAGCGCCGTGGCCGAATCGAGTCCGCCCGAGAGCAGGACTACCGCATGTTTCTGGTCGGTTTGCATCATACGTACAAGTTACAGCTCTTTTACTTTCGATGCAATGAGTGTAGGCTAGTTGGACGCAAAAACACCAACCCGCAGCAAGGAATACGCCGATGAGCGAGATCGAGACATTCGACAACCCGCACCCCAACCGCAACTACACCATTCGTCACGTAGCCCCGGAGTTCACGTCCGTATGCCCCAAGACCGGGCAGCCCGACTACGGTACGATCGAGATTGAATACGTCGCCGACGCCCTGTGCATCGAACTGAAGAGCCTGAAGTTCTATCTCCAGAGCTTCCGCAACGAGGGCGTGTTTTACGAAGACGTGGTCAACCGCATTCTTGACGACATGGTGACAGCGCTTTCGCCCAGGACGATGACCGTAACGGGCGAATTCACGCCCCGCGGCGGGATGCATTCGGTGGTGATCGCGAAATATCCCGACGAAGCATGAGCGACGGGCGACAATTATGAACTCGACAGTATTAAAACTGCTGACCGTCGCGTGCATCGCAACCGCCCTGATCGCCTCATCCGGCTGCAAACCGACCGAGCCCGCCGAGGATCCGCTGCGCCCGTTCCCGCACAAGCCTGTCGGCATCATGGGAACGGAAACCGAACTCACCGCCGTAGCGCGCGCCAGCCGCGCCGAAAAAGCAAACACCGCTCTCCGCGACGCCGAACACGCCCTACGAAACGTCGAAGCGAAGATGAGTTCGTGGATGGAAGCCACTGAACTTTCGCAGTTCAACACCGCCCCCGCTGGACAACCCGCCAAGCTCTCGGAAATTACGCTGGGCCTGCTGCGACTGTCGAAACAACTAGCCAAACATACCGATGGCGCGTTCGACGTGACCTGCCGCCCGATCCTGCAGGTGTGGCGCAAGGCGAAAGACGCCAAACAAGCGCCCACCGATGAACAGATCGCCCTGGCCGTGAGCAAGTGCGGGTGGGATAAGATCGAACTGCGGACCGATTCTGCGGTCAAGAAAGCGGACTCCGCCAGCGTCGATCTGGGAGGAATCGCAAAGGGTTTCGGTATAGATCAGGCCGCTGAAGCCCTCCAAAACGCCGGGATATCCGGCGGGATGGTCAATGTGGGCGGAGATATTCGCTGCTTCGGAAAGCGCGCCGGCGGAGGCAAGTGGCGCATCGGCGTCCGCAGCCCGTTCAACGGAGATCCGACATTCGCGATAGTCGAACTGTCTGACGGCGCGGTGTGCACCAGCGGAAACTACGAGCGATTCTTCGAGATCGACTCAAAGCGTTACAGCCATATTGTGGACCCCCGCACCGGTCGCCCGGTGAATAAGGCGCCGTCAGTCACGGTGGTTGCTCCGACCGCAACCGCCGCCGACGCCTGGGCCACAGCGCTGAGCGTGCTGGGCGAGGCGGGCCTGGAGCTTATCGACGAAGAAAGCGGTTTGGAGGCGATGCTGGTGATCGGCGGACCGGAGGATTATCGCCTGGTGATGACCCCCGGATTCGACAAGCTGCTGGCCGAATCGCCCTCCGACGACCGGTGATCAATCATCACCGGCTGAAGAAGATATCGCCGATTCCAGGAATTCGGCGAGGCATCCGGTGTAGGTCTTTCCGGACCTCATGAATCCGTCGTTATGTCCCCCGGAAATCTCCAGGAATCGCTTTGGTTCATTTGCGGCGGCAAACAGCTTCTGTCCGTGATGATACGGGATGATCTCGTCGTCAGGCGAATGGATGATCAGCAGCGGGCAGCGCACCTGTTTAATCCGCCCGAAGGTGTCGTATTTGATTCTCGCCAGCAATCGCACGGGCAGGAACTTGTAGAGTTCGGCTCCCATGTCCGGTATGGACGTAAACGCCGATTCGAGGATAAGCCCCGCCGACTGCTTCTCAACAGCCAACCACGCCGCCACCGCCGAGCCCAGCGATCGCCCGAATATGACGATCCGTTTGGGGTCCAGCTTCCGCTCGGATATGAGATATTTCCACGCGGCTTCGGCGTCGCGATAGGTTCCATGCTCACCGGGCGACCCTTCGCTGCGCCCGTAACCGCGATAGTCGATAATCATCGCGTTGTATCCCAGATCGTGGAATATGGCGATGGTCTCAAGCCTGTGCGAAACGTTGCCCCCGTTTCCGTGGAACATCAGCACAGTGCCTTTGGACGATTCAACGGGCAGGAACCACCCGTGCAATTTCACTCCGTCCGAAGCCTCCAACCACACGTCTTCGTAGTCCATCGGGTGTTCGTGCTGCATGGGCGTCGCTACGTGCTTGGCGGTGGGACGATAGACCAGCTTCCCCTGAAAGACAAACAGCAGTGCGGCCAGAAGAACGTAGCCCCCCGCAAGTGCGATGAATATATGCCAAATCATTCGCTTTATTCGTTTCGTCATGCCCCTGGCCTCGGGCGAGCCTCTAACCATGCCACTCTGTCTTGTCGACGGTGGTCTCGAAATCGGGTTTGACTATCTCCGGAGCCTCCTGGTCGGCGGTGGCTTCGATATCCTTCTCACTGGGATTACCGACCATAAGCAGCCGCTTCTGCGGACACTTGTTCAGGGCTACCTGGAGATCGTCCATTTCCGCCGGATCGTACTGATCGTAATCGAGGCTTGGAATGCTGGCGCCTTCATCGAAAGTAAAGGCTTTGCTTGCCCGTCCGCAGGCCTTGCAACCGATGCATCCGATTTTGCAAACGCCTTTGACATCCTTGCCGAAATCGTTGTTGGCGCAGGTCACCGCGAGCATCTGTGAGACTTTAAACGGTGTCATTGAAATGATGTGGCGGGGGCAGATCTTCTCGCACGCCCCGCATCCGACGCACTTGTCGTAGTCCACCGTCGCAAGACCGTCGATAACGTGAATCGCGTCGAAATTACACACAACTCCGCAATCGCCGAACCCCATACATCCGTAGGTGCAGCCCTGAACGCCGGCGACCATATTGGCCGCAGTGCAGGCCTGCTCTCCGTGGTATTCTGTCCGCCCGAGACGATTATCCACACTGGCGCCGCAGTGTATCACCGGTCTGGAAGGCCAGGACTGTGAAACCTCCACGCCGAGTATCCGGGCCATTGTCTCGGCGCACGCCTCACCGCCAACCGGGCACAAATCGACCGCCACGCCTTCCAACACCACCACTTCGGCGTATTCACCGCAGCCAACGTATCCGCACCCGCCGCAATTCGCCCCGGGAAGGGCCTCTACGCACGCTTCGATACGCGGGTCAACTTCAACATGGAACGCCACATTCGCCCAGCCCAGCACATAGGCCATGAACATCGCCAGCACCAGCATGGTCGCCGCAGCCAGAATGATAATCATCGCGTCATTCCTCGTTCGGTCTTCAGCGTAAGGTTCTCGGATTCACGATCGGCCGACGCGGACGCATTCGACGTCGCGGGCATGGTCGTTGGAGTTACGTCGTCTTCGTCGTCTTCGGAGACGGCGGCGACGGGTTTGGCTGGTTTGAGGACGTCCTGAAGGCTCCGATCAACACCGCCGAAGCCCATAAACGCCAACGAGAGTATCCCAGCCACTATCAGCGTAATCCCGGCGCCCTGGAGCGATTTCGGAACGTCGCAGTAGTCCAGCTCTTCGCGGATACCGGCCATTATTACAATTGCTATCGTGAAACCAACGCCTCCGAATATCGCGTAAACCAGGGATATATCGAGTCCCCAGGGGTCAACGCCCTTTCCGACGGCGACGTACTTCATGATCTCCAGGCAGGCGAACAGGATCGCACAGTTGGTCGTGATAAGCGGCAGGAACACGCCGAACGACTTGTACAGCGGCGGGAAGAACTTGCGAACGTACATCTCGACAAGCTGCACGGACGAGGCGATAACGAAAATATAAACGATGTAGCTCAGGATGCTGAGATCGGCCCCCTCGCCGATAACCATAACCGCCAGCGGAGCGCCCGGGCGGAGAATGTAGTACGTGAACACCCAACTCAGCAGCGCCGCTATCGTTATCACGAACGTAACCGCGCAGCCCATCCCGAAAGCCATATCCACACGGCGCGACACGCCGATGAACGGACATATGCCAACGAAGTAGTGCAGGACGAAGTTGTTTATAATCGCCGCACCAACCGCCGCCAGAACCAGACTGCTAAGGTGTTCCATGCTTATACCAACCGGTTACTGCTATCTATCGGGTTTGCCCCGGTTAAACCGAGGACCCGGATTTCTTTTCACGAATGGCGCCTATCCAATTAGCCAGCCCCAACAGCAAGCCGAGCGTAAGGAACGCTCCGGGAGGCATGACCATGATGCCCCATTCCGGCCAGGCGTCAGGCATGACCTGCATGCCGAAGAACGTACCGGCTCCGAGAATCTCTCGCAGCGAGGCGATCGACGCAAGGGCCAGCGCGAAGCCTATCGACTGCCCGACGGCGTCTGAGGCGGCTGTAACCACCGACTGCTTCGAGGCGCACACTTCGCAGCGGCAGATGATTACGCAATTCACGATAATCAACGGGATATATGGGCCCAATTCCTTGCTCATACCGTACATGGCGTAAGCAAGCAGGCGGTCGGCGATCGTCACGAACGCCGCAATAGTAAGCGTAAAGACCAGTATTCGAAGGTGCGGTTTGAGCAGATTGCGGATAAGGCTGGTCAGGACGTTGGCGCAGATCAGAACGAACGCAACGGCTCCGGCCATTGTCATCGCGGTCTGCATTCCACCGGTAACCGCTAGAGTCGGGCACATGCCCAGCAACTGTCGATAGACCGGATTCTCCGGAATCAAACCTCGCAGAAAGCGTTCACCTGCTGTTGGTCCGTCGTTGGCCATTACCGTTCCTTAACCGCCACATTACCGTTCTGAATCTCCGCCACCGCCGCAGTCAGCCTAAGAACCACTTTATTCACTATCCGGCAGATCGCCGTCGAAGTAATCGTAGCCTTTGTCACCGCCTGGACCTGTTGACCGGCGGGCGGAGTCTTCTTGACCATTACAATACGTTCGGCTTTCTTACCGGAGAATGACTCGACGTATCCGGCTTTTACGACGTGACTCTTCCAGTATCTCTCGCGCTGGTCCACAACGTGCACTTTGCTGATGGTACGGCAGGTCGGGTCCAGGGCGACCAGCAGGTCTATCCTGTCCCATCGCCCCATCCGCTTGCCCCCGGCCACCCACGCCATCGGTTCTCCGGCGGCGTCGACCACTTTGTAGATAACATGGTTATCCATCTCGATCTGCTGAATCTGCTCCTGCGTCACGCCGGGCAACATCCTGGGAATGTTCGCCAGAGCCCGTTTCAACTGAATGGACGCATCGAGGTGCTCGCGAAACTCCCGCACCGCCCTGCCTACAATAGCGCAGACGCTCTGGGACGATATCGTCGCACTCGTGATGGCCTGGATATCGTTCTCCTCGGGTTTCGGTTTGGTTTTCAACGCGTTTATTTCTTTAGTGGTCGATTTCGCAGCGAACTGCAGCACGAAATCCTCCGAGCGAATCTTGCTGCCCAGCCCGGGCGTCTCGATCTGCGCCAGAACGTATACGCCTGTGATGTTTTTCACCATCGCATCAACGCCGATCAGAACTTCGATCTTGTCGACATAGCCCATTCCCGAGGCGCGAAGCATGTAACCCATGGGCGTCTTACCGTCAGGCGCCAACGCCTTGTAATACGTTCGCTCGATCTCCGCCCCGCCGACATCCACCGTGAACACGCCCGATTCCACGCGGTCTTTGCTCGCGCCGCGAATAAGCTTGGGGATCTGGTCGTAAGTCTCGTTCCTCTTGTTGGTCTGGATTCCTTCATTCAGCGCAAGGTGCACACCCGCCATAGCCGCGCCGAAGCTGACGGCCAGCATCAGCACCAACCACGCCTGAACGAGATAGTTTACCTTTTTGGTCTCGGCCATTACTTCCTCTCCGGAACCGGTCCGCCGACCGGGGTCGGAATGGTCCATCTGTTAATCAGCGGAACGATCGCATTCATCATAAGCACAGCGAACATTACGCCTTCGGGGAAAGTCGACATCATGCGGAACAACATTATGAACAGCCCCAGACCAATCCCAAAAGCCCACCGCCCTTTCGGCGTGATGGGGCTTGAGACCGGATCGGTGGCGATATAGAAGGCTCCGAATACAAGCGCCCCTCCGAACATATGGAATCCCAGGAAGTCCAGCATCGACAGGCCCGCCCCTCCGCCAAGCAGATGCACCAGCGAAGTTACGGCGCCTGAAGCCAGCAGAACGCCCAGTGGTATCTCCCACGCCGCCGTGCGGCGCCAGCAGAGATACAAACCGCCGATAAGACACGCAAGCGTGCTGACCTCGCCGATGGACCCGTTGACGTTGCCCAGGTACATCCACGCAATGGAGACGGGCGATTCTTCATCATCTTCCTGCGAAACCGGGGAGCCTTCGGCGGCGGCTTCCTTGCGGTCTTTGATTCGAGTCTTAAGCACGCTCATGGGGGTGGCCTGCGAAATCACGTCCACAGGCTCGTCTTCGGGATCCGCCATCGGAACCTCATAGGCTCCAGCCGCCATCGCTCCGGCGAAGCAGATCATCACAAAGGCGCGACCGACCATAGCGGGATTGAAGATATTCTGGCCCAAACCCCCGAATACGACCTTGCCGATGCCGACAGCCACACAGGCTCCTATAAAACCGACATACCACGGCGCCGTACACGGTAAGGACAACGCGAGAATCACGCCCGTGACTACCGCGCTTATGTCCGTAATCGCGCGCAACGGGGATCGACCGCGCATCGCGGTGAAACCGGCCTCAGCAACAACGCATCCGCCCACGCACACCGCCAACTGCAGCACTGCTCCCCACCCGAACTGAAACACCGCCCATCCGATCAGCGGAACCGTCGCCAGCAGCACGTCGATCATCATCCTGCGCGTAGTCAGCGATGTGCTGAAACTGTGCGGTGACGGAGCTACGTGAATAGCAGGACCCGCCGGCGCGGTCTCCACTGGCGCGGGAGGCGGGGGCGTCGGTGCGTCGGCTGGTTTGTTGTTGTCTGTCGCTTCAGTCATCGGTGTTCTTGCTAACTGTAGTCAGCCGCGCGGCATCTTGGCCTTGGCGACTCTCATTAACTGCACAAGCGGAAGGCTGGCCGGGCAACCGTACGCACAGCACCCGCATTCCATACACGCCATCAGGTGATAACGTTTCGCCAGATCCCAATCCTCGTGCCTCGAAGCCAGCGCGAGCTTCGTCGGAACCAGGTTCAAGGGGCAGACGTCAACGCATCTCCCGCATCGCACGCAAGTGGTCTCATCGGCGTGGGCTACGTCGGCGGCGGTCAGAACCGTCAGACCGCTGGTGCCCTTGGTCACCGGAGTGTCCAGATTGCCCAGCGTAAAGCCCATCATCGGACCGCCAGCCACCACGCGGACCGCGCTGTCGCGCAAACCGCCGCAGTAATCGACCAGCTCACCGTAGCTTACGCCTATCGGAACGAGCAGGTTCTTCGGGTGGGCGATCCCCGCGCCCGACACAGTTACGATACGGTGGGTAAGGGGCTTGCCCCGAACAACCGCACGCGCGATCGCCGCGGCGGTTCCTACATTTACAACCACCACGCCGACGTCCAGCGGAAGCCCGCCGGTCGGAACGATGCGTCCCATCGCTGCGAGAATCGTCTGCTTCTCGCCGCCCATCGGGTATTTTGTCTTGAGTTTGGCGATTTTGACGCCCGTCGAGCCAGCCGCCCGGGCCATTATATCGATAGCCTTGGGCTTGTTGTCTTCGATGGCGATTATCACGTTTTTCGCGCCGGCGGCGCGAGCGGCAAGGAGGGCTCCGGTGATGATAGGCTCGGGAGCCTGGAGCATCACGCGGTAGTCTGCGGTGAGGTACGGTTCGCATTCGCAGCCGTTGATAAGGATCGTGTCTATCGGCTTGGCGTCGTTGCGGGCGAATTTCACGTGCGTCGGGAACGCCGCCCCGCCGAGCCCGACAATTCCGGCCTCGCTGACGGCCTGGGCGATCTGCTCGTGGTTGTACTGTTCGAGACCTTCGGTGGGCCAATCGCCTCCGAAAACATCGTCCCAGAGCTGCTGTCCTTCAAGCTGGTCGCCTTCAGCGGTTATCGGGATCATCGCAACGTGGCGTCCGTTGGGCAGCGTGCAGACGCCCTGCTTGCCAACCTTGCCGGTGACCGTCGCGTGAATGCCGGCCGAAATGAATCCGCCGGACTTGCCGATAGGCTCGCCGAGCACCACTTCCTGGCGGATCTTCACCAGCGACTGGGCTGGAGCGCCTGTATGCTGGAGCAGAGGCACCGCCACTTTTGCCGGACACGGGGGGATCTCAACGGCGACGTTCTCGGCGAACAGCTTGCCCTCGGGCGGATGCACGCCGCGGGGAAAACTACCTTTGCCCGGTATGTCTGATGATGCGATCATATTTCGTTACAGTCGTTTTCGACGGCGGCTGGAATGTCAGTATGCGTGGTCCGAATGAGCCGTGAAGCAATCGACGATATCACTCCGCCGGCGGCAAGGCCCATCAACGCCGCAACCAGCATCCGCGTTGGTCCGGGCCAGTACGATCGGGCGACAACCGCTCCAACAACCGCCAGAGCAAGCGGGAGCACAAACACCCACAAAGCAGCTGCAGCCAGACTCCATCCGGTGAAAATCTCTTCACCGCCGGCCTCAGGGGTCGCGCTATCGGCCGAACACTGTGAACAGGCGGCTTGGCATTGGGCTATATCGGGGGAACTCACAAAGTCGCCTCGGGCACAATAATAACGCGGCCGCAACGATACAATACCGCCACGGCAACAGCAGTTCGGGATGATATCGGCCGGCGGGGGCGATGTAAAGCACTTTTTCGTCGCGATGGAAATCGCTATCGGTCGGACCGGATAACCGCCTCTGCGAAGGCCAGATCGGCCTGGGTGGTAATCTTGATGTTGTTCGAATCTGACTGAACGACGGTTACTTCCCGGCCTGTTCGCTGGACCGTTTCGGCGTCGTCGGTGGCCTGCCCGCCGAGCGAGTAGGCCTCGATCAGCAGGACCTTGTCGAAAACCTGCGGGGTTTGGGCCTCCCAGAGTCCCTGGCGGTCGACCGTTTGGAGTATCTTACCCGACTCGCCGACCTTCTTTATCGTGCCGTGCAGCGGACTTGCCAGTATTGCGGCGCCTGTCTCGGCCGCAGCAGCGAACACCGCGTCGACTTGCCCGGGCAATACGCACGGGCGGACCGCATCGTGAACGCATACGAGTTCGGCCGCATCGTCAAGTCGCGCCAGCGCGTTTCGCACCGAGTCTGACCGCTGGGCGCCGCCTTCGACCAGTTCTGCGCCCAGATCGGCCAGTTCTGCGCCGAACCGCTCGGACAACTCGGCGATATCGCCCGCCGAGGCGACCAGCAGGATCTGACAGACGTCATCCCGCCCGGCGAACAGGTCCATCGACCGCAGGAAGATCGCCCGCCCAGCCAACGGCTGGAATATCTTGTTGGCGTCGGCTCCGAAGCGCTTTCCCGATCCGGCTGCGGGCAGTATTACCGATACGTTTGGCATGGGGGTATCCTATCAGCCGTCGGCAAGTTCAGCCAGCCCGTCGGGATCGAGAATCGTGATCTCAGGCCCGTTGACTTCGATGAGTCCGGCGGCGCTGAGTTTTTTCAGGGCGCGGCTTAGCGTTTCGGCGACCGTGCCTATCTGACCGGCCAGTTCGCGCTTGGTTTGCTGCAGCACCACGGTGTTGGTTCCGGGTTTTGCGGGCAGTTCGAGCAGTACGTTAGCCAATCTCGCGGGCACTTCCCGCAACGAAAGTTGCTCGATAAGTTGGTTGAACTCCCTCAGCTTGGCCGACATGCCCGCCATCATCGCCATCGCAATGTCGGGATTGTCGGTGATGAGTCGTTTGAGAACCGAGCGTTTGACAACCAGCAGCGTGGTGTCCTCCAGCACTTCTGCGTGCGCCGGATAGCTTATTCGGGCCCACATGGCGGCCTCTCCGAACGTGTTGCCCGGTCCGTAGAGGTGCAGTATTTGCTCGTCGCCCCTGGGCGAAAGCTTGTAGACCTTGGCGCGGCCTTCGAGGATAACGTAGAAGCTGTCAGCCGATTCGAGCGGGGAAAACACCTGCGCCCCCGCCGACAGGTGCGTGGTCAGGCAGGCGTCCAGCAGCGCAGCGATCTCATCGTCGCCGAGATGCGAAAGCAACGGAACCGACCGCATAGCGTCGGTGATCTGTGTGATTGTCGGTTTGGTCACGACAGGAGTTTACCGCCTGTCGACGCTGACAGCCAGAAATCGTCAGGCGGTTTTTCCGCGGGCTGAAGCGTTATGGCGGATTTCCCTGACCATGCAGTACAACACGGGGACCACCAGCATGGTGAGGACCTCGATAATCATCCCGCCGAAAGACGGTATCGCCATCGGGCCCATAATATCGGCCCCTCGACCGGTCGAGGTCAGCACCGGGATGAGCGCCAGGATGGTAGTCGCGGTGGTCATAAGGCAGGGGCGGACTCGTCGCGAGCCGGCGTGGATAGTAGCGGCTCGGATGGCGGCGATGTCGGAAGGCTTTTCGCGGTCGAATGTCTGGTTGAGATATGTCGCCATCACCACACCGTCGTCGCTGGCGATCCCGAACAGGGCCAGGAAGCCCACCCAGACCGCCACCGACATCTTGATCGGGTGCATGTCGAACATCTCTCGCAAATTCGCCCCGAACACGTCGAAGTTCATGAACCAATCCGACCCGTACAACCAAAGCATCAGAAATCCGCCGGACCAGGCCACAAAGATGCCCGTAAAGACCATACTGGTCGTCAGGACCGAGCGGAACTGGAGATACAGGATCATGAAAATCAGGAACAACGCCCCGACCATGATTATGTATAATCGCTGCTGCTGAGCGGTGTACTCCTTTACGGTCTTGCCCGCTACATTGAATTCGAGGGTCATTCCCGGGGGCATGTTCAGTCGGCCGTCTGCGACACGGTCTTCAAGGAACTGCTGACATTCGCGGACAACGTCGACTTCCGCCAGGCCCGGTTTGGGTGAAAATATCACAAACCCGACCATGAATCCCGCTTCGCGTTTGATAGACATCGGCCCGGGCTCGAAACCAATCTTGACCAGTTGCCCCAGCGGAATCCGCACTCCGGAGGCCGAAGGCACGAGCACTTGCTGGAGGGTCTCGATCTCGCTGCGGAGTTCGCGCTGGTATCGCACGCGAACGGGGAACCGCTTGCGCCCCTCGACAGTTGTGGTGACCGTCTTGCCCCCGACTGCGACCTCAATTATGTCCAGCACGTCGCTGGGGTTGACCTTGTAGCGGCTCATCGCGTCGCGCGATTCAGGCCCGGTGGTGTCAATCACCAGATAGGGTTTGGCTACGGTCCTGTCGGCGGCGACTGTAGCGGGATTCACCGACGGCGCCTGCTTGAGCAGGGCTTCGATCTGGATCCCGGCGGCCTGGATTTCTTCGAGGCTCTCGCCCATGATCTTCAGGCCCATTGGCGACCGCATCCCGGTCTGGAGCATTATGCGCCTGGTCTCGATCGGCTGGAGTTTCGGAGCCCCGGACATCCCCGTCATCTTGCCGACTCTCGCGATCTCGTCCCAAATATCCTCCGGGCTCTTGATGTGATCTCGCCATTGGCGGATCAACTTGCCGTTCTTATCGGTAAGACGGCGTCCCTGGGCGTCGGTCTTGTACTGGGACTTGTAGTTGATGACGGTCTCGACCATCGAAATCGGGGCCGGATCGAGCGCCGATTCGACACGCCCTATCTTGCCGACCACTGATTCGACTTCCGGTATCGACCTGAACGCGGCGTCCTGTTTGGACAGGTAATCCAACGCAGCGCCTATCGATCCGTGCGAACTCATCGACGGCATCCACAGGAATGAGCCTTCATCAAGCGGAGGCATCTCCTCGGAGCCCAGACCCGGGAACGTTTCGACGCCCGAGGCCCAGAAGTTGCGGGATTTCAGGTCTTCCTCCCAACCGCCCCGCTGGGCGGCCTCTTTCAGCGGAGTGAAAGTCGTCTCGAAGCCAAGCCAGAATAGAGGAATGCCTATAAGGACCAACGTCGCCGGAACAGACAGGAACAGCAGCTTGTGCCTCAGGCACCATCCGAGGATCGTCGGATACGCCAACTGGAAGAGTTTGAAGAACACCAGCAGCAGACCGATCAGCAGACCGACGAATACGACGTTCTTAACGAGCCCCTGATCGACTCCCAAAGGTCCCCAGTGCTCCGTCAGCGCCACCCCGACCAAAACAACCGCCGCCAGCGAAGCAATCCACCCCACCGGTTTACCGAACGCGGCGGGCACAAATTCTCTGCACACATGCCACGCCGCAAACGCAACCATCGCAGCGCCGATCCACCATGCGATCATCACGCCGGCGACTATCCCGACCGCAGCGATAATCGCATGCACGCACCGCTTCAGCCACTTGCCCGATATCCGCCCGCAGAACAGCAGGTGCGCCGCGGGCGGGATAATCGTCAGCGAAACAACCACCGCCGCTATCAATGCGAATGTCTTGGTGTACGCCAGCGGACGGAACAGCTTGCCCCGCTCGCCGGTCATCAGCAACACCGGCAGGAAGCCCACGATAGTCGTCATGACCGCCGTAACCACCGCTCCGCCCACTTCAACGCCTGCGCGATGAATTACTTCGAGCCTCGATTCGTCCGGATCGGCTTCGTCGAGATGGCGCAGGATGTTCTCGCATATGACGATGCCCATATCGACCATCGTGCCGATTGCAATCGCGATTCCCGAAAGGGCTACGATGTTCGCGTCGACTCCGAAGACCTTCATGCCAATGAAGCACATCAGCACCGACAGAGGCAGGAGCGATCCGATCAGGATGCTGGATTTCAGGTGCATGACCATGAGCACAACCACGATAATCGTTATCATCACCTCGTCGCGCAGGGCGTGGTCGAGCGTTCCGAGCGTCTCTTTGATCAGGTTCGTACGATCGTAAAACGGTATGACCGTAACCTTGGATACGGTCCCGTCTTCGAGCGTCTTGCTGGGCAGGGTTGGGGCGACTTTCGCGATCTTCGCTTTAACGTTGTTGATGACTTCGAGCGGATTTTCACCATACCTGGCGACCACCACGCCGCCGACGGCGCCCGCGCCGTCTTTGTCCAGAGCTCCTCTCCGCAGCGCCGGTCCCAGCGAAACGTTCGCCACATGTTTGATCAGCACCGGCACGTTGTCGGTGACTTTGACCACCCCGCTTTCGATATCCGCGAGGGTCTTGATGTATCCGATACCGCGGACAAAATACTCGATGCGGTTCAACTCGATTGTCTTGGCTCCGATGTCGCGATTGGACGCCCGAACGGCGCGATAAACGTCGCCCAGAGTCACGTCGAACGCCCGCATGGCGTCGGGGTCGACATCCACCTGGTATTCCCGCACAAATCCGCCCACCGAGGCGACCTCGCTTACACCGTGCGCCGACTTGAGGTGGTCCCGCAATATCCAATCCTGGACGGTGCGCAGCTCCTCCATATCCCAACCGCCGGCGGGCTCGCCCTCTTTGTCGCGACCTTCCAGCGTGTACCAGAACACCTGCCCCAGCGACGTCGAGTCCGGGCCCATTACCGGGTTGACTCCGGGCGGAAGCGTTCCGGACGGCAGCGATTTGAGCTTCTCGTCCAGGCGTGCTCGAGACCAGAAGAAATCGACCCCGTCCTCGAAGATCACGTATATCGACGAGAATCCGAACATCGACGAACTGCGAACGGTCTTGACTCCCGAAACATTCAGCAGCGCCGAACTCAGCGGGTAGGTCACCTGGTCGTCGATCTGCTGGGGCGACTGGCCGGGCCATTCGGTAAAAACAATCTGCTGGTTGGCTCCGGTGTCGGGAATGGCGTCGACGGGCACGGGATCTCGCGGCAGGTCGGACAGGGCGTCCCATTCAAACGGCATGACCGCCAGGCCCCATCCAAGGGTGAACATCACCATCAGCACAACCACGAGCTTGTTGGTCAGGCAGAACCGCATGATCTGCGCAAGCAGGCTCTCGCGGCGCAAAATATCTGTCTGCGGGGGCTCGGAGCTCACTTCCCGCCCCCTTCAATTGTCTCGATAACACCGCCGCACTTAAGCATCATCGCGCCGAAATACGGATTGAGCGTCTTGTCGTCCGACTGCAGCCAGTTGGCTCCGCGATTATCGAACGCCATCGAACAGCGATGCACAAACAGCTTTCGATTCAGCGGACCGAACCGTTTTGCGATCGAAATCATCTGGACCGACAGCAGATCGAAGTCCTTGCGAAGGATCTTGATATCGACGGCGCCTCCGGCCCGCTTGAGCACCTCGGTCAAGCTGGCCGAAACTTTCATCCACGCCATGTGGGTATCGCCCTTGAGCAGCTTCATATCAACGGACGCAAGAGCCTTCTTCGCCTGGTCCACTGCTGCAACCGATCCTTTGAGGTCATCGCCGGCGAGCGCTTTGGATAGTGCAAAGTAAGCGTCGAATACGCCTGAAAGCTGTTTGGTGAACTCCTTGGGCAAGTCGCTGATCGGTTTGACCGGTTCGTCGCCGTCGGGTTTGCCGGCATGGTCGTGGGCTTTATTCATTTCGTCGAGCATGCTGGGTTTCGCACTGAGTTGGCGTTCGGAGTCAATGGCGAACGCACCCCTGGTGACGACTTGCTCGCCTTCTTTCAGACCCTTGCGAACGATATAGAACCGTCCGGCGCGGAGACCAAGTTCGACAGTTCGCCATTCAAACATCGGCTGGGGTTTGCTTTTCACCCGCACATAGACAACCGCCCGTTTGCCCGTTAGCAGCGCCGCGGACGCTGGAATCACCAGCGGCTTGGCGCCTTTGACGGCGCCCGATCCGCTAACGTAGCCCAACGACTCGGCGGTCACGATATCCATTTCGCAGATGTCGCAGATGCCTGCTGAGCCCTTTATCACCGACGGATGCATGGGGCACATCCACTTGCCTGTCAGAGCGGCGTCCATCACCCTGCCTCCGACGGCGATTTTAGCGTGCACGGCGGCTTTTACGAACATGCCGGGCTTGAGGCGTCCGTCGGCGTTGGAGGCGTTTACGCGGACCTTCACCGTTCGCGTCCGAGGGTCGAGAATGGGATCGATAAACGAGATCGTACCGGAGAATCTTTCGCCCGGATACGCGACCGACGTGAACTCGACCTTCTGCCCGTAACGAAGCCACATCAAATCCGATTCGTACGCCCGCAGGTTAACCCAAACGCCGGTCAGGTCGGCGATGGTGTAGATCCTGCTTCCGGTTTTGACGTACATTCCCTGCTGAGCGTTCTTGTGAATTACAATCCCGCCAGCCGGGGCGTAGATAGTAATGTGGTTCGAAGCTTTTCCGGATTTTTCGATCGCGGCGATCTGAGCGGGCGTAAGGCCCCAGAGGCGGAGTTTCTCGCGCGCCGCTTTCACCATGTCCAGCGTCGATTGGCGAACAACGCCCAAGTCGGAATCCTTGAGTTCCTTGACCGCCTTGACACCCGCAAGCAGTTCCTCTTGTGCGCTGAGCAGTTCGGGGCTGTAGAGTTCGACCATGTGATCGCCCTTGCGCACAGGCACGCCGGTGTAGTCTACGAACAGGCGGTCGAGGCGCCCGGGCACCCAGGCGGTTATGTACGCCAGCTTCGTCTCGTCAAAGTCGATCTTGCCCACCATGCGGATATCGGTCTGGGGGAATCTTCGCACGACCGGCGCAGTCTGAACGTCCATCAGCTTCGCCGCGGCGTCGCTGAGCACTGTGCGGTTAGGATCACCCTGCGCCATCTGCTCAGCCGTAGCGGGAATCGACTGCATCCCGCAGTATCCGCACTTCTCGTCCGGATCAGTGCTCGAAAAATACGGATGGTGGGAGAAGTTCATCGAGCATATGTACAGTTGGGCTTGTCCCTTCGATCCGGTTGGTTTGGCCGATACCGGCTGGGTCGTGGGTTGGTGCGAAACAGCCGGAGCCAGCGCCCAATGCAGGAAGTATCCTATCGCAATGCACGCCAGAAACGCCGGAATCAACGCCGCCTTGCCCGCCAACCACTTTGCGAATCGCAATACACGGTCGTCGCGAACATGCTCTTCCAGATCAATCTGGTCGGCGGCGGGCGATGACGGCGTCGGCGGGATGGGGGGCGGGGTCGGAGAGTCTGTTGTATCGTTCATGGCTTGTCCCCTTTAGTCTCTTTCGGGCCGGGTCTCACACCGGTCACCATCTCCAGTTCAGCCAATCGCTGCGCACGATTGGCGATCCCGCGGTGAAGGGTTATCTCGAACTCCAGCAGCACCCTCTGGGCGTCTATAAGATCCAGAAAACCGCCCTTGCCGCCCCGATAGGCCGCGTCGGTGGCGGTCATCGCCTGTCTGGCCTTGGGGAGAAGGGTGTCGCGGTACAAGGCGATCTTCCGTTGCGCGTCGGAGTATCGATAGACGATCAGCCTGAGTTTCGACCGCAGCGAGTTAAGTTTGGCGGCGCGAGTTTGCGTAGCGGCCTGGCGCCTGAGTCGCGCCTGACGCAGGCCCGCATCCAGCTTCTCACGCCAGATGGGCAGGTTAATGGAAACCATGGCGATAACCGGATCGTCGCCGTTACCGTTGGGGCTCCGCCCACCGGTCGATGTCGCAGTGTCGATGTAGCTCATTCCAAGCGTGACGTCGGGGTAGTAGTTCTTCCTGGCCAGTTCGATCCCGACCTTCTCTTTGGCGATCTGTCTATCCAGCTCGGCAACCTCGGGGTTGTGCGCAACGAGCAACGCATCGAGGGCGACCAGGTCAATGTCAATCTCGCCGGCCTGGGGCTCTTTCGCGTCCGCAACAGGCGTGTCAGCCGGACGGTTCAACGCCGCATTCAGCCTCGCAACAACAGGACCTCGCATCTCTTCGAGGGTGGACACGCGGTCGGCGAGCTTGCCCAACTCGATCTGCACGCGGGTGATGTCCGGATGTCCGGCGGCGGCGGTCTTGTAGCGAATCCGGGCGATCGTTTCGATATGCTCCAGTAGTTTGGCGTTCTGTCTGGTGATTTCGATTGCCCTGGCGAGGTAGTAGTACTCGCTGTAGGCGTCTTTCACCTCTCGAGCGAGCTTGAGTTTGGTCTGGAGGAATCGCTGGTGCGAAGCATTCGCCGCCTGCGCCGCGGCGTCACCGCGAAGCTTCAATTTGCCCAGCCACGGAAACGTCTGTGCGATGCTGAACGCCTGCCGCTGAGCTCCGACGCGCGTTTCGACCTGCTGAATGTAATATTGATAGGTGAATTTCGGATCGGGAAGAGCGGTTACCTGGGGAATCTGCTGCAGGTCGGCTTTCCAACGGTTAAAAGCAGCCGCCAGTTCCGGATTGTTCAGGGCGGCATACTGCACATAATCATCGATCGCCGACTCATCGGTAAGCTTCGGCAGGCCGGCCCGCGGCGCGGGAGTCTCATCCGCAAACAGATCCCCGCCCGACGAACCGTCCAAACTGTTGTCGAACGCACTGTAGCTCTTGCTGCAGCCGATCGACGCCGACAGCACCACAACGCACAGCAGACTCAATGTGATTGACCGAACCATTTCAGATGCCTTTCGCAGTACGGCGCACGTGGAGTAGTCTCGTCAGTACAACGTCGCTACATATACCACCAAACCTCGCATCTTGGTAGTCCGCTTGGCGAACATTTCGCCCGATTACACTACAGGGGCTCCAAGTGGGCTTGTCGCGCCTGCTCAAGCCCCTGCAGCGTCAGAGCAGCGCTGGACTATTTTTTCCTGGCCGCGGCGGCGAGCTTCTGGTCTCTCTGGGCGTTCGAAAGCTTGTTCCACTTCGGGATGCACCCGGCGCAGCAGAAGCCGACTTTCCCGTCTTTGTACGCCACGACAAGGTTGGGCTTGACTTTGTTGGGATCGAACTTCCCGCCCATGATCGGGCAGACGGAATTGACGGTTCCCTTGCCCGCAGCGGGCTTGACGCGAGCGTGCAGAGCCTCAAGAACTTTCCGCACTTTGGCCAGTTCGGCCAGGGCGGTCTTCTTCTCGCCGGCCTTGACGGCTGCTTCGGCGGCCGACAGGTCCTTCAATGCGCCCGATACCTTCGCCGAAAGCCTGGCGTGGGCGTCGGCGCGGGATTTCGCCTTGCAGCCTTTGCACATCTTCCCGTCCTTGCACATCGGACACTTATGGGCCCCAGGCGCTGTCGGAGAGGCCGACACCGAAGCCGCCCTCGCCGGTGGAGCAACTTTCGCAACTCGACTGGGACCGGGGCAACACTGCGCATAAGCCAGCGTTCCGGCCAGTGCAACCACCGCCGTCACGCCAACGACCAATACCAACAGGCCGATACTGTGATGTTTCGTTTTCTTGTTTGTCATCGTTCTGTCCTTTCACGTTTTAGGATGAGGATCTTCACGGTCAACTGCAATAACGATCCACATCGCTGAATGGTTCCGCAGGAGAAGACTTCTTCGAATGCCCCGTACGCTTTGCTCAGCTTCGCAGGCGTTCCAAGACGCCTCGAAGCGATTCGACCGGCAGATTGCCCACAACACTGTAGGAACGCTCGCCAAGACGAACGCTGACGATCGAGAGATTCTCGCATCGCCCGTTATGGATGCACCTGCAGTGGGGGCTCCCACAGCCGCAACCTAGCCCAAGCTTCTTGGGCGAATCCTCGCTGATTACGATACTGGCCTTGGTCGAATCGAGTTGGACAACGTAGGTGGCGACAGTCCTGCCCTTCAGCTTGGTCACGTAGCAGCCAACGATACTCAGTTCGGGGCACTCGGTCAGGAGTTTCGGAACGAAGCCCAGTTTACGGGAGAAATAGGCCTTGATCTCCTCGCAGTCGCCGGTGGCGTGGAAGCCCTCGGGCGTGGTGAGATTCGCCTTATGGATGTTCGCCAGTTCCACCGTCCCGGCCAGTGCGGGTTCGGGACCCATAACGCTGTACAGAATCGGAAGGACGATAAGCAGCGCAGCCGCAGCGGCGGCGGGCAGGAATCGCATCGGAAAACTGATAACTCTGCGGCGCGGTGTCGAGGCGTCTTTCAAGCTTGCCCGCACCTTCTCAACCAGGGAATCCGAAGCGTGTGTCGATTCAAACGCAGCGGAAAGGCGCGCCCGCATGGCGCGGGCCTCGTCCAGGCGGGCGACATCTTCGGCGTCCAGATCGTCGCCCTGAGGCGCCAACCCGCTGAGAATGTCTTCAAATTGTTCAGGCGTTAGTTTCATGGTTTCACCCTCCCGTCAAAGCCCAGATCAGCAGCGTGGGCCATCAGGCGAGTTTTCAGCTTCGCGCGGGCCCGTGAAGCGCGGGATTTCACCGTCCCGACCGCCACATCGAGGATTTCGGCGACCTCATCCAGGGGCGTCTGTTCGACGTCGACCAGGAAGACCACCAGCCTCTGGGCCTCAGGCAGATCCTGCAACGCTTCGATGATCTGCTCGTCGGCGAAACTCTCCAGGATGTCTTGGGCATCGGTCCAGTGCGTCTGATCTTCCGATTCCGGAGCGGCTAGGGGGATTTGATCGATTTGAAGTTCGGAACCCGTCACCTTGCGGTGTCTCAACCGATCGATCCAACTGTTGCGAAGTATCCGCATCAGCCAGGCCCTGCAGTTCGTACCCGGACGAAACGAGGCGAATTGCCCGAAAGCCTTCAGGAACGTCGCCTGAGCGAGATCTTCAGCCTCGCTGTGACGCCCGCACAACGCAAAGGCTGTGCGGAACACACTGTCCAGGTGCGGCATTGCGGTTTTCTCGAAATCGGACGAATCCGTCATACGCACATTGGCGGATATCCCGCCACCTTCCAAACGTACAAGACTGCAAATGGGTTCCACGAACTTGAAAAATGGTAGCACATTCGGCGCGCCGAAACACTCCAAAACCAAATGAGCCCGCCAACTTCCCAAAATAAAGGAAACCCCGACATTGTCAGGGTTTCCAGAAAGCGATTGTGCGGTCAGGTCCCGGTCGATCGCGGGGAGGCCGGCCGGGGCCTCCGCCTGACCGCAGGTGACATAACTTATTTACCGATGATCTTCTTAACTCCGGCGATGAACGCGTCTGGACCGCCTCTTACGTATCCCGTCCTGCCGAGTTCCTTCTTGCCCGTTGAATCAAGGATCACAATAGTCGGGAATCCGCGAACCCCGTACTTCGCCGCGAGCTCCCTGTTCCGCCCTTTAACCTCGTCGGACTGCTTCTTTCCGCGCGGGAAATCGACAACCACCAGCACGAGATTCTTGTCGGCGTAAGCCTTGAACGTGTCCTTGGAGAACACCTCGTCGTGCAGCTTGATGCACCAGCCGCACCAGTCGCTGCCGGTAAAGTCAAGCACGATCGGACGTTTGGTCCGTGCGGCGAACTTCATCGCCAGGTCGAGGTCCTCTGTCCAGCCCTTGACCACAGGCCCGGCGGGTGCGTGGGCCGATTTGGCGCGATCCCGGATGCCTGTCAACACCGTCTTGACCTTGCCCAGCGACTTGAGGGCTTCGGACTTCTCACCAGCCTGGACAGCCTTCTCAACGGCCGAAAGGTCTTTCAGCGCCGTGTCAAGTTCGCCAGCCAGTTTGGCGTGTGCGTCATGGGCCTGTTTGGTCTTGCAGCCGACGCATTTCACTCCGTCCTTACAGGTCTGGCAGACTGGTTTTACGTCCGCAGCAACGGCAAACGCCGCAACCGCCAGCCCCACCAACAGCAACCCCGCCAGGAACATTCCTGTGTGTTTCATTCGTTTAGCATTCATTGTTCTTTCCTTCACCTTTGTGGGGCTGAGTTCTTTTTAGGAGTATCTTTTTCCCATCACATATTCAAACGGAGCAGGGTGTGATCAGGTTCCATCAAACAATTCTTTTTCCCGCGCCAGACCGCTCATTATTGGGCAGGTTTGGGGGCCGGAACGGCGTTGAGTATCTCTCGCATGGTGCTGACGCTTATTATGTCAGGGCGAACGAACGGTTCATCAGGCCGATCGCTCGGAAACACCGCCAGGTACGGAAGCGCCCGCCCTCCGAGTTTGGCCCTGAATTGCTCGAGCATGCGTGTTTTCGGGCTGTCGTGGGTTATGTCGGCATTCATCGAGATGATGCCCTTTTTCTTGATGAGCTTGCTGATCTCATCGGTCTCGAAGACCATCTTCTTGTTCCAGGTGCAGGCCGAGCACCAAGTGGCCGAAAACTTAACGAACACGCTCCGACCGGCCTTGATGTGCTCTTCAAACGCCTCCGGCTCGAACTCGACCCAGTCAACGTATCCCTCGCCCGGCTCGGCGGGGGCAAACGCATTCTGCATTGTCCCGAACGACAACTGCGCCCCTATCGCCAGGATTGCGACGGTCGCGACAACTGTCGCGAGTCGTTTGACGGGCTTCTGCCCGAACTTCGCGAATCGCCCCCAATACCAGCAGGCAATTCCCACGAACAGCAGGAAGGCGTTTGTGAACAGCAACATCTCCGTGCGCACCGAGATCATCAGGTAGACCACTGTCGCCAACAGCACGAAGCCCATCGCCTGCTTGAATGTCTCCATCCATGGACCCGGTTTGGGCAGGAACACCAACAGCCTCGGGAACGCCCCCAGCACGACGTAGGGAAACGCCATCCCCAGTCCCAACATCGTGAAAATGAGGAAGATCGTCAGCGGCGACTGGGCCAGCGTCCATGCCAGCGTGCCGCCCAAAAACGGTCCGCTGCACGGGGTGGCCAGCAGTGTCGCCAGCACGCCGTTGAAAAACGCATTCCCCAGGCCCTCGCGTCCCATTCCGGCCGCAAGCTCATTTACCTGTTTTGGCACTCCCAGCGTGAAGACACCCAGAAGCGACAGCGAGAAAGCGAACACTATCGCGATCATTACAATGATGAATCCGTCGCTCTGGAACTGTTCGCCCCAGCTAAGCCCGAGCGTGATGGCGGCTGTAGCAAGCGCCCAGAATACCAGCATCATCCCGGCGCCGAAAGCGCCGCCAAGTGCGAGCATTCGACCCCGGGACTCACCGGCCTGCTGAACGAAGCTGAGGACCTTAATCGAGATTAGCGGAAGTACGCAGGGCATGACGTTCAGCAGGACCCCCGCCACAAACGCCAGCCCCAACCAGACTATCAGGTTGTCACCGCCTCCGCTTTCGCCGCTGCGCAGTCTGTAATCCGGGAATGTGACGCCCGCGTAATCGGTTGCGTCATCAGTGGCGGGCTTTGCTGAATCCGCAGGGACCTTATCCGCCGGAGTATCGGCAACCGACAGGCCGTCCGGGAACGCGGCGAACAGCGCATCGTCTCCGGCCCCGAGGCTTTTCAGCGATTCCTGGTAGAGCATGCACGAACCGGCGTCCGAGCAGGTTTGCGCGTCGATCTTGGCTGTAATGCCCGCGGTTGACACATCGCCGGCGGCCTGGCCTGCGGCGTACAACAGGATCACGCCTTCGTGGGAGTTTATCCACACGCCCGGCCCGGCGATTTTCTGCGGAAGGCGATGCGGTTTGGGAAAGACGATCTTCGACCACTTCACGTTTTCGGGCGCCAGCGTGATCTTCGTTGGAGTTCCTATCGCCTTCGGGTGCCCCAATTCGTCATCGTAGAGATGCCACCCGCTGTCGATCTTTATTCGCAGGACCACCTTAACGCTCTCCCCGTCCACACGCGTAAACAGTTCCGCTGACGCGTTGTTCCGGTTCGGATCTAAATCGCCAATCTGCCCCAGCGCCAGGTTCGCAGGCGCGTAAATCACCACGGTCGCAAGGATAAGCCCCGCTATCGCCGCTTGCTTTGTATTCATGATTGTCACCTTTGAGGTCAGTCTTATCTATTATCGTTTCAAGTAACCTTCACCCTCCATAACGATCAGACCAGACAATCGGTTCCCACTTGCAGTCTAGCGCTGCTTGAGGCCATACCCAAAGAGATTTGTCGATCAATAGACGGAGTTACTTCAGACCGGTCTTGTCAACTTCGTACGCACCTGTGGAGTGGTGCGGCGTGATCGGCCAACTGTCCGTGCGGAACGGATAGGCCGGCAGGTGACGGGAGTTTTCAAGACCGCCTATCGGCAGATTCGAGACGGCGTAGCGAACGGCAAGCGGCTCGGGTACGTCGTCGCACCATACTTCGAGCCTTTGAACTTTGTCTCGCGTGCTGATTCGAGCCTTAGCTACGTGAAACTTGCGATCCTTTCCGGCGATGTAGAATCCGCGGTCGTTGTCCTTGTCCAGGCGGAGGCTCCTGGACGTCTCGGGCTCGAACGTGATGAGTATCTTCTTGCCCTCGATTTTCATCCCCTTGTAAATTGGCCCGCGCCATTCGAGGGGCTCTTTCGAGTTCCATCGCTTCAGCCCGTAAACTTCAGCCAACGCCCACCGCGCGGACCGCTGGCCTACGGGCAGTTTCAGCGGCGGATGGATTCTCTGTGTCGAGTTGGTGTCGAACGTTACGATCAGGCCCGTGTTCGGCGTGCGGCGCCAGGTCAGGAACTGTATCTCGCGAATGACATTCGTGTGGTGGTTCATGTCGTAGGTCATGGAGCGACGGTTGGACCAGCCTGCGATCTGGATGATCCCGAACGGGAGCTTTTCGTCGCCGAACGCCTTCCGCCACGAGGAGATCACGGCCGGGAATGTGCGGTAAAACGGTTTCCAGCTCTCGCCAAACGAATTGTTCTCTCCCTGGTAGAACAGCACCCCGCGAATCTTTATACGCTTTATAGGGACGATCATCCCGTTGAACATACCGCCCGGCTGGCGCTTATGAGCCGGAGTCGTAAAGGCGTTCGAGTTCGGCCTGCGAGCCTTCTTATCGCCGGCTGCGACCTTCTTTTCCCACTCCTTCATCGCTGCAGCATAACGGGTTTTTCCTCCGGCCTGCCCGCCGCCGTCGACCCATTCCTTCATCGCCGCATCGAACTTCTCGATGTCGGGCTTCATCTCGGGGAAGGTTTTCAGCATTTCTTTGGGCGTCCAGTGCTGCGCCATCGTCCCGCCCCATGAAGTATCGATAAGCCCCACCGGAACGTTCAGCCTGCGCCTCAGGCGCCGGGCAAAGTAGTATCCCACGGCGGTGCAATCCTCGACATTCTCGGTAACGCACTTGCGCCATACGCCCTGGTTCCTGCTTGCTCCCTTGAGATCAACATCATTCTGAGCCTCCGGCCGGGCGATGTGCGGCATGCGGTAGAATCTGATCGCCGGATAGTTCGCCGACGGTATCTCCATGTCGCTGTTGAGGCTGCCGCGAAGCGTCCATTCCATATTGCTCTGCCCTCCGCACAACCACAACTCGCCGATCAGCACGTCGCTGAGCTCGACTTTGTTCGCCTTGCCTTCGACAACCAATTCGCAGGGATCGAAGGAGGCCTTAATCGCCTTGAGTTCGACAGACCAAACGCCTTTGGCGTCCGCGGTTACGGCGGCGGTCCGGGCCGTGCTCTCCTCTGCCGGAGCTGAGCCCTTGCCCCGCCTGATCTCAACAGTGACCTTCTCACCAGCCGCAGCGAAGCCCCATACGCTGATGGGCTTATCGCGCTGCAGGACCATATTGTCGCCAAAGATGTTCGCCAGGCGAACTTCGGCCTGCAGTGAACATGCTGTCGCCAGAGTCGCAATTATGATCGTGGTGAGTTTGATATTGGTTTTCATAGTTTCACTTTCTGTTTGGCGGGTCGAGTTTGTGAGACGATGATACCCTTTCGACTCGCTCATACAAGTGATCAGCAAGATGAAATAAATAAGCCCGGTGCGGCCTCAACGGCCGCGCCGGGCTTTCGATCCGATAGGTCGACAGTTCGGGAGGCTACTTGCAGCAGCCGGGCGAACCCTTGACCAGATTGCACTTAGTGCACTTTTCAGCGCCTTCCTTGCAGCAGACGTCCGAGCCCTTGATCTGCCCGCACCCGCCGCAGAGGGCGGCGTCTTTGCCCTTGGTGATCTTGCAACAGCCCGGCGAACCCTTCGTAAGCTCGCAACCGGTACATTTGGCGACGCCTTCCTTGCAACAGACGTCCGAGCCTTTGATCTGCCCGCACCCGCCGCAAAGAGCCTTGCCTGTGGGCGTGGGGGTCGGGCCTTTGTTACAACCGATGGCGATCATCCCAACGGCTGCGAGCAGGACCAACGGTAATACGATTCTCTTAAACATGACGGACTCCTTAAAATCCATGGTTTCGGTCGTCGCGGTCGCCGAACACCGGCGCCAGACCGCAACGGTCTCAATTGAACGAACGTTCAACCCGCTGAAATCGTTCCATACAAAAAGTATATGCACGAAGATATTGTGTTTTCAGAACTTTCAATAGTTTCCCGCCCCGAGCTTTGTGGTGTATGCTTGTCGGGTGATAGCGGGGTCGTGCGGTTTCGATTTGGGAAAGTGGTCATCGGCGTCAAGCGGTCAAGTTCGTCCGAGGGGGAGATCCAGGCGTACTTCGGTATTGGCGTTCGCGAAAACGACTCCGACTGGCGCGACACGCTGAACTACTGCCTCCACGACCTGTGGACTTCCGGTGCGTTCCAGAAGATCTACAACAAGTGGTTCGGCCCCGACTCAATGTGCCCGGTCCCCCTCCAAGGCCGCCGCATGGAACCGTTCGTTAAGGGCTAAAAAGAATGCGGCGGACCGCCCGAAGGCAAGTCCGCCGCACAAATCATGGTCTCAGTTGCAAATCAGGCGCCGAGGATTGCGGCGATGTCTTCTTCGGGCGTGCTGATCGGGGCGACGTTGAAGTTCTCGACAAGAACATTCAGCACCGCCGGGGTCACGAACGCAGGCAGGGACGGGCCGATGCGAATGTTCTTGATGCCCAGGTGCAGCAGCGACAGCAGGATCGCGACTGCTTTCTGCTCGTACCAGCTAAGCACGAGGCTCAGGGGCAGGTCGTTGACGCCGCAGTCGAACGCGCCGGCCAGCGCGACGGCGATCTGGACCGCCGAATACGCATCGTTGCACTGGCCCACATCCAGCAACCGCGGAATGCCGCCGATATCGCCGAACTCCAGCTTGTTGAACCGGTACTTCCCGCACGCCAGCGTCAGGATCACGCAGTCGTCGGGCACCTTCTCGGCCAGTTCGGTGTAGTAGTTGCGTCCGGGCTTGGCTCCGTCGCAACCGCCGATCAGGAAGAAGTGTTTGATCTGCCCGGCTTTGACGGCCTCGATCACCGGACCGGCTACGCTCATGACAGCGTTGCGGGCGAATCCGGTGAGGATCGTCTTTTCCTCGCCAGCTTCGGCGAATCCGTCAGCCGCCAGGGCCGCATCAATCACGGGCGTAAAGTCACCGTCGGAGACGTGCGTCACGCCGGGATACTGGACCAGACCGGTGGTGAAGATGCGTGCGGCGTAGCTGTCGCTGGGTTTCTGGATGCAGTTGGTGGTCATCAGAATCGCGCCGGGGAAGGCGTCGAAGTCTTTGGCCTGGGTCTGCCACGCCCCGCCGTAATTGCCCACCAGGTGCGTGAACTTCTTGAGTTCGGGGTACGCGTTTGCCGGCAGCATCTCGCAGTGCGTGTAAACGTTGACGCCCTTGTCTTCGGTCTGCTTGAGCAGCTCCAGGAGGTCTTTCAGATCGTGGCCGGAGACCAGAATACACTTGCCCGCGACCGGTGCGATGTTCACGGGGGTCGGCTCGGGGTGCCCGAAGGTATCCGTGTTGGCCCGATCAAGAAGCTCCATGACCTTCAGGTTCAACTCGCCAACCTTCAGCGCAGTAGCGGTAAGCTCGCCGACATCCTTGGGATTCCCCGACAAGTAGTCGAGTATCTCGTTGAACGTAGCGAAAACCGCGTCGTCGGCTACGTTCAGAACTTGCGCATGGTCCGCGTAGGCCGCCGCGCCCTTCAGGCCGTAAGTGATCAACTCCTGCAGCGCCACCACGTCTTCCCCGTCTTCGGCCTGACGCTTGTCGATCTGCAGAGCCTCGGCCTGGGCGATCATGCCCTCGGTGGTGTCGGCCAGTTGACAACCCTCGCTGCAAAGCACTTCAGGCTCGCTGCAGGCTTCGGCGTACTTGTCCTTGAGTCGCCGGCCGGTCTCGCTGGCCTGGCGCAACATGGCGACCAGAGAGTCCGCGTCAAAGTTCACGTTCGTCACCGTGGTGAACAGCGCCTCGATGATAAATACGTTGGCTTGGCGATCGATCACGCCCAGACCGGCCAGGCGGTGTGCGTATCTCGCCAGTCCCTTGGCTGCGTGCAGCAAGAGGTCCTGCAGAGCGGCGACATCGGGTTTCTTACCGCATACTCCCGAGACATTGCAGCCGGCGCCTTTGGCCGTCTGCTCACATTGAAAACAAAACATGCTCATCATTCATTCCTTTCCCAGAAAAAGTTCCTGCGCTATTGTCCTGCCCTTTGGGGTCTTGAACACTTTGTCAATCAACTCCGACATGCTCTTGCTGTCGGATGTATCGTATTCGTCGGGGATATTCACCAGCCAGTCGGCGTCCCATATTATTCGGAATTCCGGGGTGTCGATGTCGCGGGCGCTGTGGTGGTTGGCGACGATGCGCCGGACGTGGTCTATCGTTTCGGCGTCAATATTCATGCTCTCGAGGATCTCGCCTGCGATTGGAGGGCCTTCGATTTCCTGGTGCTTGCCCGCCGAACTGCCGTGTTTTCGCTCGGCGGCGTGGATTCCTATGTCGTGCAGGATCGCAGCCGCAGTCACCACCAAACTGCAAACGCCCGCTGATGCGTCCATAATGGTCTCGGCGTGACCCAGGACCTTCATCGCATGGTCGATCCGCCGCGAATCGTCGCCAAAGACGGATTCCATCCGTGCGATTAGCGATTCTCTGATCTCGGAAGTATTCGCCGCGAGCGTCATTGTGCTGACTTCTTTCAATTCAATTGAGAAAATACTTCACCAGCCAGTCCAGGCGGCCTCGTTTTACAAAGTGTATTCCTGAGAACTTCATAACTTCCTTGATTCTCGCCCGGTGAGCCTCGTCGTAACAGTGGACAGTGCAATCCTTGCATTTCGGTTTCGGGTCCATTGGACACCTGGCCAGTCGGTCGGTCGCATAGTCCAGCAACTCCCTGCATTCGTCGCATAGCTGCTTGCCGTCAGTTCCGTGCTTCTTGCTGCAATACACTTCGATGAACTTCGTGATCGTCTGAAGCTGTTTGTCCGGAGTGGCTGATTTCATGTCCGGTTACTTCTCCGACTTTACGGTCCCGTCTATGCCTACTGTGATATCCGTAAACGGTATGTCCGTTCGTCCGGATGCGTCCATTGCGGCGCGGGCGGCCATTACTATGCCTGTGCAGCACGGTACTTCCATGTGCGCCACTGACACCGATCGGATCGAGTTGTCAGCGAATATCCGCGTCAATTTGTCGATATAGGGTCCAACGTCGTCCAACTTCGGGCAGGCGATTACCACCGCCCTTCCCGCCAGCAGACGCTCGTGGAAGTCGGGCATGGCGAAAGCCACGCAATCGGCGGATATCAGCACGTCGGCGTCGTTCCACATGGCTCCCGAAGGCGGAACAAGCGTTAACTGAACCGGCCAGTGCGAAAGCTGCGACTTCGCGGAGTCTTTTTTCGCCGACGGAGCAACCTCCGGAGCCTCGGATGAAAACGTCCTGGCCATCGCTCCGGGGCAGCCGCAGGGTGTCGGCTCGGATTCGCTCACCGTCGCACGCGCTTCCTCGACGGCAGCTTCATCGAACTCGTCGGCCGGGCGCTCTTCAACAGTTATCGCATCTTGAGGGCACACGCCCAGGCATGCTCCGAGCCCGTCGCAGAGGTTCTCAGCCAGCAGTTTCGCCTTCCCGTCGATCACTTTGATGGCGCCTTCAGCGCAGTCCGGAACGCAAATACCGCATCCGTCGCACTTGTCTTCGTCGATCCTGACGATCTTCCGCATTACTTTTGCACTCATAGTTATCTCCGTGAGTTCTCTTCCCTGTTCGCCTTCATTCTAGAATCCGCCCGGACCGAGCACATTGACTTATATCAAGTACGCCAACTCTTTTCGATCATCAAACTTACGGCCGCTTCGATTGGATGGTTCACAAATGGTTCACACATTGTCGCCGACGCCCCCTGGTTCCGCCCCGCCGTCCCCACTGCGGAACACGCATCCATGACAACGTTATCTCCCAATCGGACAGCCGTTTACGCGCATCCAAACATCCCGCATTCCACATTCCACTAAGCGCCGGCCTGCATCACACGCGCCGACACTGTGAACCCGTCGCCCGGGGCGCCATCCGTGCAAACTCACTTCATATATCGACATAACTACCTTGCCACACACGCCTTACGGCAGCTCCGCCCGCCTTGTCGATTCCTCACAAATACACTTGACGCCGCATGATACTTCACAGCAACTTAACATCTTGCCCTGCCAACTGTTACATTATCAACATGGAGCAATGATCAAGAGTTCCGCGTCGCTGACCAGCCGTATCGCGAAACTACCGGCCGGCGCCGCCGATTATCCCTTCTTGCCCCGCTGACAAGAACCCATATAATCGCCGCAGACCAGGCGGGCGCAGAAAGGGCAGCAATATGAAAAAACTCGCGATCTCAGCGTTTATCATCGTCACCGCGATGTGTTCGGCCTGTTTTTCGGAGGATCGACCGGCCACCATCCTGATTGTCACCGCGGATTCCCTGGCTGAGTCCTGGAAGCCGTTTGCCGAATGGAAAACCCGCCTCGGCAAGTCAGCCAGGATCGTCACGGTCCGTCAGATCGCGAAGAATTACAAGGGCGACGATATCCAACAGAAGATCAGAGCCTGCTGCCTGGAGCATATCGATAAGCACGGTACGCGATGGGTGGTGCTCGGAGGCGACAGCCAGCCGGGCGGCAAGGGCCTTGTCCCCGATCGCGACACCAAACACAACAGGCACCGCGATATTCCAACTGACATCTATTACGTAAGCCAAGGCAACTGGGACGCGAACAAGGACGGGGTATACGGCGATTGGAGGCAAGATCGCAAGACCGCCTCATACACGAACCCCAAAGCCTCCATCGGGCGCATCCCCGTACGCACAGCCGAAGACGTCACTGCGTATACCGCCAAGATCATCGGATACGAGACGAAGTACCCGGTCTCGGATTTCGCAACGAGAATGATATACACATGTCCCGAACGCGGAGCCTATCCGAAGCTTCGAACCAGTAAAGATCTCCTGTCCAGGAACTGGAAGGGAGGGAAACTGCTGCAGTGGTTCGCCTCGAAAACGCCCTGGGACAAAACCGCGCCCGGCGACTATGACCTGTCGCCCGACAATTGGGTCAAGACGATCAATAACAGGACGGCCGGTAAACTGCACATGCACGGACACGGGCTCCTGGGTCTGTGGATACTGGAAAGAAAACAGAAAGCCACCGCCAAACACGTCAAATCCCTGACTAATGAAAACGCCTGCCTGGCGATGACAACCGTCTCGTGCTTCACCGGCCACTTCGACAGCCGGACCGATCCCTGCATTACCGAATCCATGCTCCGCCATCCCAAGGGCGGCGCCGTTCTGGTCATAGCCCCCTCCCGTGAAGGCACGCCGGTCTTTCACAATCCCGCCCGTGATTTCCGCCTGATGGTCACCCAGGGGAAAATGGATGGAACGACCGAAACCATGACGCTGTTCTGGAAATTCGCATTGGCGGGAAACCTGTCAGCCGGAGAAGCATTCAGCGCCGCCAAAGCCGAGATCGCCGACGACGCCCGGAAGACCGCCGGTTATCACTTCGTACAATGCGAGCTGGTTCTGCTGGGCGATCCCACTCTCGATCTGCGGGCGAAATCACCGCGAACGCCAAAGCTGGATATCCCCGCTTCGATCGCCAAAGGCAAGCAGACGGTGAAGATAAACACTGATGCGCCCGGCGCGGTGATTTGCCTCTGGAAGGGCGATGAGGTCTACAAGGTGTCGAGCGCCGATAGCAAGGGCTCCGCCGATATCGAGATAGACTGCCCGACAGGCGGTAAACTGCTTGTCACCGTAAGCGGAGCGAACCTGAACGCCTCGCTGAAAACGATAGAGATCAAATAACCAACCGCGGCGACACCTTCTTTTTCCACCACGGAAAGCACGGAAGACACGGAAAGTTGAAGGAAACGGCGACAACAACGCCGAGAGCAGAGTCGTAATATGGAGTGCGGCGGCTCGACGCCGCTTTGGCTTGTCGCGGAGCGACGGTTTTGCCTTTAGCCTCCCGCCGTTCGCCGCACACGTAGACGCGGCTTCCAGCCGCGTAATTCAAAGCGGCTGGAAGCCGCTTCTACGTTCGCCGTTCACTTGAGAATTGGGAGTTTCTTGTTGGCTGTTGGATGTTGATCCGTACTCATCCCGCCTATCTACATTTCGAATTTCTCACGTAGCTTTTGCAGGATACACTTGGATCGGCACACTAATCAGTGAACAGGCGTACAGCAGAAACATACGAGAAACGATACTCTTCGGATACACGGATTTCTCGTTTAGATGGCGTGATGATTGTCATTTTTGACGTAATTACGTGCTTGCTCGGAACAGTGCAGTTTTTGAGAATCTTCATGAGATCAATTTCTACAACACTATTATGTGAATCCGCCCTGCCTATGACTCTACCGTCAAACTCCACCACACCGTCCTTTCCACGCCAATCCGATGGCCAGGAGTTCTCACTTACATAAACCACACCATCACGCTGAAGAACACTGTGCGTAGCTAGTCTTTCCTTCAACTCGATGGAGAAGGAGAAGGGATTCGGTCTCCTGGGCGGGGAACCGGGAGGCTTGCGAAGGTCAACGCCCGTCACCCAATGCTCAAATATCGCCGTCTTCCACTCCGGAAATGAACTCTTGGCGAGTCTGAGTATCTTAGTGGCGACTAAATCCTCTAGTCGGTCGGTCAGATATTCCGGGTGATGTCTTACAACGAATTCAAATAGTGCTTTACCAGCCATCCCCCCTGCAGGTCCCTCGCTATTCTCAAAGACGTCAGTCAAGAATGCTATCGCCTTCTTAGTTCGCGTCTCGTCACCGTAGTCCATGTCAAAGAGAGCCGAGGTTATTGGTGCAGTTCTCTCTCTACCATCCGCATCGAAGAAGAAATCCCGTGCGACCCTTGGGCGAAGCTGCGAACCGCCACATCCCGCAAACATGATTGCAGACAGGAACAAGCCGGACACCCGCAATATCGAAGTACATTGAATGGTCATATGGCATGGTCCTTTCCGCCAGTCAATCTCAAACTGAACCCCGGGGGATCACGGAGCACAATACGTAATTATTGGGTTTCGTTCAAGCAGCAGGAATAACCAGGTATTGCCCCCGCAACCGCATCACTCGCCGGCCGACCTAGCCTGGAGCTTCGCGGCGCACTGCTCGCCGCGGCGACGAATAACTTTGCTTGCCGATCGACGGGCGATCTTCCGGACCTTCGTCCCCAGCGAGGTCAGCCCGTTGGCCTCGATGATCCTGCAGACGGTGTCGAACATCCCTTCGATACGAGGCGCCGCCCGCGTGAAATCGTATGCGTTGGGCCCGCGGTCGACCTTGACCTTTGTTTTGTCCATCAGCAGCATGCCTGTGACGCGCTCGTTGTCGAACGCCTGGTTGAAGAAGCCCTCCAGCTTCGAGCTCTTGACGCCCTTGAGGACCTTCAACCGCTCGCTCAGCATGTAGGCGACCTCGCTCAGGCCGTCGTATGAATCGTAAATCGAATACTCAAACGCCATGAACTCGACCCCCGCGTCGTCGCCCCGGGCCAGCAGCCCCCGCCCGAAGGCGTACAGGTGACGGTAGCGGTCTTTGGCGCCGTCGAATCGCCCGTTGGCGCCGGTAACCTTCCGCGAGCGCATCTCGCCCACCAGTTTGGCGCGGACGCCCGCCGGAGCCAGCATCGCCAACGCATACGCCGCATTATTCCGCTCGTGCCAGTCATGGTGATCGCTAAGCACGCGTCGCAGCGGCTTGACCGCGCGCCCGTCGCCCAGGCGCCCCAGAGCAACGGGAATCTGCTGACGGGCCGTGTTCCTGCCCGTCGACTCGCCCTCCTTGCCCCGGACACAGCCGTGCTGGGCGGCGGAGTAAGTGTTGTCCGGCGCGTCGAGGCAACTGATCAGAATCGGAACGAGCCTCGCGTCTTTGAACGGCGCGAAATCGACGCCCTTATAACCCTGGAAATAGCTGGCCAGATACGCGTATTCCCCGACCGCGGTCATTGGGTGCCCGGGCAACTTGCGGCAGAACTCCTCCTGACCGCCATCGAGCACGGCGCCCACGAGATAGCTCGCAAACTCCTTGATGAAGTCCCTGGGGAACCCCTTCTTCCCGGGTCGCTCCCTGGTCAGCATGAAGCGCCCCATGCGCAGTTTCGTCAGGCGCGATGAGCCCCTGGCCTTGAATATGCCCGCCGCAACCTGCATCGTCTTTTGGGGATCGAGCAACTCCATCTGATAGAGGGCGATCATCTGCGTATCTTTCGCCCCAGCCAGCTCTTCCAACCTGGCGATCTTCTGGTCCTTTGACAGCTCGGTTGATTTCACGACCGCGATAACCTTCTGATAGGCCGGCGAAACCGTGGGCACGCCCAACACAACATCGGCGGAGGTCAGAATCCCAGCAATCATCCCAGCCGCAACGATCGCAACAAACCCGCGTTTCCGATACATAGCCCAACTCCTTTCCATACCGATTAGACGCCCAATGCCTGGCCGTGTTCCAAAATCTTAATCCGACGGCTTGTCTCTCCACCACGGAAAGCACGGAAGACACGGAAATGTAAATCCCACGTCGACAACGGCCCAGGAGCAGAGTCGTAATATGGAGTGCGGCGGCTCGACGCCGCTTTGGCTTGTCGCGGAGCGACGGTTTTGCCTTTGGCCGTACCGCCGCAATCCGTCGCCGTTCACTTGAAAGTTGGGAGCTTCTTGTTGACTGTTGAATGTTCGCCGCCGCCGTTCCCGCCGTTCCGTCGTCGCCAATTGCCAATTGCCCATTCCCAATTACCTGCTTTTAGTCTTGCCTCCCGCCTTTCAATTATCGACAATCATACTGTTGAAAAGACGTCAACTGGATTCCGGGATGAAAAGCGGTCACAGAATCCGGCAAGGCACTAATCATGTCTTGAGGCCGGAAGTGGCAAACGTATGACCCGTTGCCCAGATTCCAGATTCAGCTTGCTCAACGCACCGTATGGGATACAATCACTGCAAATGCCCTGCGATGGTCGCAGGTAGAGACGCTATCCAGGAAATGTCGGCTTGACGGCCTTTCCCCAAACCTGAGGCCCTCAAGAAAGGACTGTGCCTTAGAGAGATTTGTCGCGATTTTGCTGGGGAATCTTGCGTCTCGTGTCGAAGAATGCTTCTGGGTTTGGTATGATTTGTATGTGGATACCTATGAACGCGCACTGTTCCTCGTCCAGGTAGTGTATTTGAGAGAGGGCTAACAGCCCCATATGGGTTTCGGCCATGTTGAAAGAACTGAGAATCGACGACTATCGCGGGTTTGAGTCATTCGAAATGGAAGGGCTCGCACAAGTCAACCTAATAGTTGGCAAGAACAACAGCGGGAAGACAGCTCTTCTGGAAGCGATCGAACTGCTCACTTCCCCGGGATACCAAGTTGCCCCATTGTTGGCCCCTCTCCGTCGGCGCGGAGAGAGCTTTCCCGATGAAAAAGGATCCACGCCACGGAGTATTGAGTATGACATAGGACATCTTTTCTATGGTCATAAACCCAATATCGGGTCTTCGTTCTCAATCGAAGCCAATACGTCGAGAGGCTATGACGCCGTGGAAGCCACGATCCTTGCTCCGGACAAAGAGTCCCAGATAAGGTTGTTTGAGGACTACAGCAGTGAAGAAGACGATTTTCACACATGGTCTTTGGCGCTTAGTCTAGAATCATCCCCGAACCGGGACCCACTCGTTCTGCCTCTGACCTCCCGCGGCGGGCTGTCCCCTGGAGTATTGCGGCCCCCTCCACAACTCTTGGTTCCCGAGGAAACTGGTTGTGAAACCACTTTCTTAACCACCGATTCACTAACGTCTCAGGCTGTGTCTCGGTACTGGAAGTCCATCGCTCTTACGGTAGAAGAGAACTTGGTCGTTCAGGCGTTGAGAGTTCTGGACGGCAACATCGAACGAGTCGCATGGGTCGGTGTTCCCCGTAATTTCGCCTACAGTGGGCGCGGGGGAATGCTTGTGAAGTACGAAGGCAGCGATTACCCCATTCCCATCGGCAGCCTGGGGGACGGAATGTGGAGAATGTGCTGCATTGCTGTAGCCCTCATTCGTTCGAGGGGCGGTGTCCTTCTGGTGGATGAAATCGACACGGGGCTCCACTACTCAACTTTGCATGAGATGTGGTGGTTGGTGCTGCAGACTGCCGAGCGACTGGATATACAGGTTTTCGCAACAACACACAGTTCGGACTGCATAAACAGCCTCGCAAGTGTTTGTCGCGGTGGGCGACCAGAGCAAGTAAGCATGCAGAGGCTTGAGGCGGGGAATCGGATGGCTGTGTCCTATACTAAGGACGAAATCTGGGCGGCTGCACAGCATGGGATCGAGACACGGTAGTCATGGCCAGATTGCATACGAAATTCCTCCTCACCGAAGGCAAGGACGATGTTTACGCTATAGCCAGCTTGATGTCTAATCACGTAGAGTGGGGATCCAATGATGATGAATGGCCCGTGAGGATCGAGTATGCGGGAAGTGTTGACGAACTTCTCGATGACGCCTACATCAGCGCCTCGCTGAAAAGGCCTGGACTTGAGGCGTTAGGTATCGTCCTGGATGCAAATGATTCATTTGAAGAAAGGTGGCAGCGGATTCAGCAACTCTTTCGCCCCGAATTCCCAAGTATCCCGGGGACGATGGATTCTGGGGGCGTGATTACTAAGAGTGATTCTGGTCTGCGCCTTGGCGTTTGGATCATGCCGGATAATCGTTCACGAGGAATGCTGGAAACCTTTCTGGCATATCTTGTCCCGGATGAAAGCGAAGCCGTCTGGCAAGAGGCAATCAATGCGTCCGAAAGCGCTCGAATCACCGGTGCCCCCTTCAAGGACATCCATACAGACAAAGCCAGGATTCATACATGGCTCGCTTGGCAGGACCCGCCGGGACGCCCATTTGGCGAAGCCCTGAAGAACAAGTGCCTCGACCCCTCAGTCCCTCAAGCCACAGCATTCGCACAGTGGTTCATCACCCTTTATGGGTTGAAGAGCATTTGACCGATCTGATGGATTGCCGGAACTCCGGGGACATTTCTGATTAAGTATTGAAGCACGCTCATATAGACTTATGATCTAGATATTCGCTCGGGACGCTGAAACCGGAAAGAGCTATGATCAATACCCCAACAGTCTTGCTTCTTGGCGCAGGCGCGAGTATGCCATTCAAGTTTCCCTCAGGACCGCGGCTCTTGTACGATGTCGTTAATACGACAAAGGGCAGAAAAGGGTGGTTGGCGCAGACATTTGGTCTTCTAGAACAGGAGATTGAGGATTTCGGCCAGACGCTATTCCGTTCGGGCGTAACATCAGTCGATGCCTTTCTTGAGCATCGACGTGATCTCGTTGATCTTGGTAAAATACTCATTGCGTTATGCCTGACACCTCACGAAGTTCCAGATCGATTGTGGGCCGAGGGGCACGACACAGACAACTGGTACAAGCTCCTCTTCCGCAAGATGAATGCGCCATTCCAGAGATTTGGTGAAAACAATTTGTCGGTAATCACGTACAACTACGACCGTTCGCTTGAGTACTTCCTCCACACCTCACTCATGAATCTGTACGGGCAAGATTCCGATGCGTGCTGGTCACAATTGGATAAGATCCCGATAGTACACCTTCATGGGCAACTCGCGGATCTGCGCCAGAGGCCATACTCTGGCGAACCTGAGCCCGGAGGGATCAGGCAAAGCGCAGATGGGATCAGAATAATACATGAGGACATGGATGACGATCCACAGTTCAAACAGGCACATCAAATGCTCATTGCAGCCGAGCGTGTGTATTTCGTTGGCTTCGGATACCATCCAGACAACATCAGAAGACTCAACATGGAACATGCGAAGGAAGTTAGAGCCGAGTACATCGAGTTGGGATCTATACGCAACAATCATCAACGGGTGCTTGGAACAGTCCACGGTTTCACAGGGACGGAAATTGCCAATCTAAAGAAGCGGACCTCCAACCTGATCAATTTCGTCAACACCAAGAGCGTTGGCTTTTTTCGTAACAACGCTCCGCTTGATTGACTCCAAACGAACCTCCGTGGAGCAACCGAGCCAACCCTTAAAATAGCAAACCGTGAAAGCAGCAGTCTCTGGTATGGCGTTCATTCTAAACGAGGGCGTAAACCGGATCAGGACTATTCCATCTTCTTACACAGTCATTATGTGCGACGTCTTTCGCTTCTGTTGCATATCCGAGACGCTGTGATTTGGGCGGAAAAAGCCTCTGAGACGTTGATAATGCACAAGATTATTTCCAATCCGCCCCGCCCCGCCGTAGGCGGATCTGCGACATAGGCGGATCTACGATTTCGACTGGGTGGATTTGCGACTTCGACTTCGACAGGGTGACGGCGCTACGGCGATGGCGGCGGCGAACATTCAACAGCCAATCCGCCAGAGGCGGACCTTCAGCAGAAACGCCCAATGTCCAATTAAACGGTGACGGGGTCGCGACTTTGTCGCGAATAGGCCGACGTGCTGTCGGCCGCTAAACGGGGGTGCTAAACGGGGATGCTAAACGGGGGTGCTAAACGGGGGCGCAAAACGGCGGATAGTAAATTTCGGGGGCACATCACTAGATTATTGAGTTCTGTCCAGGCACAAGGCGTAATTACGTGAGGTGTCTGGAACCGGACCCTTTTTTCGTTCCGGGCGGGCCGCGCTTCTGCTCGGCCCGCCCGGATTTATCGTTGGTTAGTCAGGGCTTGACTATTTCCAGCGTCAGGGTCTTGGTTTCGGTCTTGAACGGGCCGGTGGACGTTTCGACGGTTACTGTTACGGTTCCGGTCAGATCGTTCGGTACGCTCCATGCGTACGGTTTCGGAGGGCCTCAGCCAGACTCGCATTTGCCGCGTAAGAGAACCTTACCGCCCTGCTTGACCACGACAACGGTGGGACACTCGGGCGGAAGCTTGCCCTTGCCCGGGATGGGCGTGATCCGGACGGGCTGGTCGGTCGGGTCGGTGACCGAGGGGATAAGCTTGACGGTGGAACCGGCGGTTACCTTGTCGACCGGGCCGGCTGTGACGCTCACTTTGACGGGCAATCCGCCCGGGAACGCCATGGTCCCGCCGGCCGGCACGTTGATCGGTTTGGCCTTGAAATTCGGCTGCCCCATCAGCATCCACTCCAGGCCGGTCTTGTCCTTCTGTCGGCAGGAGTAGATAAACGGACGGATTTTCCCGGCTGGCACGAGCATCTTTCCGTCGCAAGCGGTGACCGTTGTAATGCGATCGCCTGCGGCCAGGATGGTTGTCAAGCCCTCCGGCGCCGTCAGCGTGGCGGTCTTTCCGGTAAAGGGCGCAAAAGCGATGCTCGATCCGTCGGCTGCGACGGAGGCGTTGTAGAGCTTTCCGCCGACTTCAAGCGTGGCCGGGCATATGCCAAAGGCGCTAAAATCGGGCGCCAGGCCGGTCATCGGCTTGGTAAGGAACATATCCGGCTGGCCGGGCGCGGAGTTGGCGTTTTCGGGCAGTCGGAACGCGTCGTTGAAGACTCCGTTACCGTTGCCGTCAACCAGGATAATGTCCAGATTCGCCTTGCCCAGGCGGGCCTTACCGTGCCAGGCTCCGCGATCCCGCAGAATCAGCGTGCCCGCCGATTCACTCATCATGTGGGCGGTCGCCGACAACAGCCGGTTGATCTTCCTGCCCTTTACGCTGATCGCCAGTTCGAAACCGTTCTTGCCCCGACCGATGGTGATGGGCTTTTCCTCTGCGAGGTCGCCGTCGCGGTTGCGGTCAATGTAGAGAACGTCGTAGTTCAGTGCGGTCGGCGCGGATTTGTCCACCGCCAGGAGGAACGCCTCGCCCTTTCCGTCCTTAGTCAGACTCAGCGAACCGTACTGCGGTTTGGCTTTGTACTTCGGCTCGGCGGTAATGCCTTCGGGCTTCTTCGTCCCGAGTTGGGCCCGCACGCTGCGCGCTAACATCTCGGCGCCCGAACAGGCCCCGTAGGTCAGTTTGAACACCTCGGGCTTCGCCGGCGGTTTGGCGGCGGCCATCGCCACGGCCGCCAACACCACGGCCAGGCAAGCGGTGGTTATCTTTGATTTTGTCATTGACTCTCCTTTCGCTGAACTTCCGCCCAGCCAATCGCCGAGATGCGGGAGTCAGCACTTGCAATATGGAATAGCGTGTTTTGTGCGGCGTTCTATTCAAATTGTCGATCATTGTTGTTCATGGGGCAAGGGAAAACGGCGGGCAATTGGGAATGGGTGTTTGGCAATTGGCGACGACGGTGACGGCGACGGCGGGAACGGCGTCGGCGGGAACGGCGTCGCGACTTTGTCGCGAATAGGCCGACTTTCTGTCGGCCGCTAAGCGGGGGTGCTAAACGGGGGCGTGAAACGGACGGGGAAATGGAAGAACGTGACTTACGGCGAGGGGCGCCTGAATTTCGCGTAATTCCGCGGGCGATGTCGCCAAAAGACCTGCGCAACTTCGTCAATATGCAGTGCTGGGGAACAAAAAAACGCCATTTCCGCCCGCTCAACTTGATTTCGCCGAGAACAGGGTCCTAGAATGCAATCGCCAAGACAGTAATGGTTACTATTATGGATAAACTGCAAACTAAGGAAAAACAGTCCGATCTGCGGATGACTCGGCAGCGGCGTCTGATTCTCGAAGAACTCGATACGCCCGGGATGCACCCCACCGCCGACACGGTCTATCAGCGGGTTCGACGGAGAATACCGAATATCAGCCTTGGAACAGTCTATCGAAACCTTGAAATACTCTCTCAGGCCGGTATGGTTAAGAAGTTACATATCGGCTCGGGACAGAAACGCTACGACAGAACACTACACAGGCATTACCACGTTCGCTGCGTCAAGTGCGGGTTTATCAGCGACGTACCGGCCGAACCGTTCGGAGACCTCGAAGAAGCGGCCAGAGGAAGCTCGGAATTCGACATTCTCGGCCACGATCTTGAATTCGAAGGCCTTTGTGAAAATTGTAAGGGCGACGGCATCCAACAACATCAGGATTAGGGAGCAATGACGATGGAACTAAAAGGCAGTCAGACTGAAAAGAACCTCATGTGCGCGTTCGCAGGCGAATCGCAGGCTCGCAACCGATACACTTACTTCGCTTCCAAGGCGAAGAAGGAAGGTTACGTGCAGATCGCCAATATCTTCGATGAAACCGCCAACCAGGAAAAAGAGCACGCCAAGAGGCTTTTCAAGTTCATGACGGGCGGAACGGCGGAGATCACCGCGGGATTCCCGTTCGGACCGATCGGACCGACCGTTGAGAACCTCGCCGAAGGAGCGGCTGGGGAGAACTTCGAATGGACCACCATGTATCCCGGGTTCGCCCAGATCGCCCGCGACGAAGGTTTCGAGCAGGTCGCAACGGTAATGGAAGCCATCGCCGTCGCCGAAAAACAGCACGAGAAACGATATCGAGCCCTTATCGCCAATATCGAAGGCGGTATGGTCTTCAAACGCGACACGCCGGTGGTGTGGCGATGCATTAACTGCGGATACCTGCATGAAGGTCCCGAAGCTCCGGAAGCCTGCGCCGCCTGCGCGCACCCGCAGAAGCACTTCGAACTGCTCGGAGAAAACTGGTAACCGCAAAAAACCCCCAACAACATCGCCGGACCACGGATTACGATAATGAGCGCAAAACAGAACAACGAGACACGCTACACCGGGCTTCCGATAAGCCCGGGCGTTGTTCTGGCGAAAGTATGCCTGTTCAAACAGAGCATGCACAACACGATGCCCTCGTACGAAGTAAGCGGTAAGGGCGTCGAGCGCGAGAAGAGCAGACTCGCCAAAGCTCGCGAGATAGTCGTCACGCGCCTCGAGGACCTGACGGGCACGGTCACCGATCGCATTGGACCGGCTGAAGCGGGAATATTCGTAGCCCAGAAGATGATGCTGCAGGACCCGGTCCTGTGCGGCGAGATGGACGCGGAGATCGACGAAGGCTGCAACGCCGAACGAGCCCTGACGATAACGCTCGACCGATACGAGAGCCAACTGGCGCAACTCGACGACGAGTACATAAAGGAGCGCGCCAGCGATCTCGGCGAGCTCAAGCGCCGCCTGCTGGACGTGCTTTGCGACACCAGTCCGTCGTTCGAGTGCTCGGCTGACAGCAAATGTCGTCGGGGCAACGACCGGGTTGTGGTCACCGAAGAGTTGACCCCCTCGATAGCAATGGAGATCGAAGGCAACGGTCTGCTGGGCTTTGTAACCGAGCGCGGGGGCAAAACGTCGCACGCGGCGATTCTGGCTAGAGCGTTGGGCATTCCCGCCATAAGCGGGCTGCCCGACATTCACAACCAGATCCCGTGCGGAACGGAAATCCTCCTGAACGGAAACACCGGCGAGCTTGTAGTCCGCCCCAGCGCCCAAACCAAAGCCGAATCCGCCGACCAGATAGTCACCCCGGAAAGGCTCGAAGCAGTCGAACCGGTGAAGCAGTTGACCGTAATGGCGAACATAAGCACCGCCGCCGAAGCAAAGCTCGCCGCCGAGATGCAGGCCGAGGGAATCGGTCTGTACCGCACGGAATTCGAGTTCTTCGCCGCCGGCGGTGTGCTCGACGAGGATCAGCAGTATGAATCGTATCGCAGTGCGGCGATGTTGATGGAGGGGAGCCCGATCTACTTCAGGATGCTCGACATCGGAGCCGACAAGCCCCTGGACGAGTTGAATCTGCCCCAGGAGGACAATCCCGCACTCGGATTCCGCGGGGCGCGGCTGTTGCTGCGGCGCCCGGACCTGATGCGCCCCCAGGCCCGAGCCCTGGCGAGAGTGTCGGCGGAAACGCCCGTCTGCGTGATGTACCCGATGATCACCGGTATCGACCAGTTCCGAGCGCTGAAACAGGCGTTCGAGGAAATGACCTCCGACATAAACTCCGGACGCATTCGGCACGGTGTGATGTTTGAAGTGCCTTCGGCGTGCATGGAGGCCCAGGCGTTGTTTGACGAAGTTGATTTCGCCAGCATCGGCAGCAACGACCTGATCCAGTACTTCTTCGCCGTCGACCGCAACAACAGCACAGTCGCCGACGACCACCGCCCGGACTACGAAGTGTTCTGGCGTCTGTTGAGCAACCTGTCCCTGACGGCCGATCTCGCCGGAAAACCGCTCTCGCTGTGCGGTGAATTGGCCTCGGACGTACAATACACCGAGAAGCTCATGGTCAATGGAATCAGGACCGTCAGCGTAAGCGCCCGCCGCATATCGGAAGTTCGCCAGGCGGCGGTTCGGGCTCAAGTCGATCGACATGCAGGTGCTGCGTACTAACAGCGTGTGGATCGCCGGCGAGACGAAGCTGAGTCTCGCGGCGGTTCACTAATCATAGCGGGACCGAAAACCAGGAACACAACGCGTTAGGAAAGGAAGAACGATGATTGAGAGACTACAGGTATACAAATGCGAACATTGCGGGAATATCGCTGAAGTGCTTATCGGCGGAGGCGCGCCGCTGGCGTGCTGCGGAGCCAACATGGCGCTGCTCGAACCGAAAACCGCCGACTCAGCCACCGAAAAACACGTACCGGTGATTGAAAAGATCGAAGGCGGATACAAAGTCACAGTCGGTTCCACGCTGCATCCGATGACCGACGAGCACTACATCCAATGGATCGAACTGATCCGAGGCGATGTGGTGACCCAGGTTTACCTCGCCCCGGGCGAAGCGCCCGAAGCGGTGTTCTTCACCGGAGACTGCAAGTGCCCGGTGACCGCCAGGGAGCACTGCAACGTGCACGGGCTGTGGAAAGGATAGACAAATGCTGAGCAAAGAAATAGAAGACGCCCTGAATTCGCAGATGAACTTCGAGATGTACTCGGCCAACATCTACATGTCGATGGCCAGTTGGTTTGACTCGCAGAATCTGGTCGGGTTCGCCAACTGGATGAAGATCCAGTACGCCGAGGAGATGTTTCACTTCACGAAGTTCTACAACTTCATCAACGAACGAGGCGGTCGCGTGCTGCTAAGCGGTATGGACGCTCCGGAAACCGAGTGGGCCTCACCGTTGGCGGCTTTTGAAAACGCCTTGGCGCACGAGCAGATCGTCACCGGGCGCATCAACAACATGGTCGCCCAATCCACCGAAGCCAAAGACTACGCGACGGTGAACTTCCTGCAGTGGTTCGTGGGCGAACAGGTCGAAGAAGAAGCCAGCGCCGACGGCGTGATCCAGCAACTCAAACTCGTGGACGGCGCATCGGGCGGAGTCTTCATGCTGGACCGCGAAATGGGCCAGAGGGTCTTCACGCCGCCAGCCGAGGAGTAATGATGATAAACATCAACGTCGACAGCATCTTCGAAATAGCTGAACAGATGGAGCGGGACGGAGCCCGGTTCTACCGCAACGCCGCCCGGGATGCCGACGAGAACAAGCGCAGCCTGCTGATGACCCTGGCGACGATGGAGTACAACCATGAAAGAACCTTCGCAGCAATGCGGGCCGAGTTCACCAAGGGCAAGCTCCAACCGCTGACTCCGCCTCCGCACAGCCAGGGAGCCTTGTACCTCCAGGCGGCGGTCGACGGGAACATCTTCGGAAAGGAATCATCACCGGAACTCACCGGGCGGGAGTCGATAGACAGTATCTTCGACATCGCCATCGGTCTGGAAAAAGATTCGATCGTCTTCTACCAGAGCATGAAATCCATCCTGCCTCCGGGCGAGGCGTGGAACCAGCTCGACGAGATTATCGATCAGGAAATCGGTCACATTCTCGAGTTAACAAGAAACTAGCTCACAACAGCGACGCAAGAGGATTCCGTAATGGACGTAGTACTACTATCGCGCATAAAGTTTGCGATGACCGCGGGTTTCCATTTCATATTCCCGCCAATAACCATCGGTCTGGCGTGGATGCTGGTCTGGATGTTCGCAAGGTATCGCAAAACCGGAGACGAACTCTACGGGCGGATGGCGAGGTTCTGGCTGAAGATATTCGGCGTGACCTTCGCCGTAGGCGTGGCAACCGGGATCACGCTGGAGTTTCAGTTCGGTACGAACTGGGCGGACTATTCGCGCTTCGTGGGCGACATATTCGGAGCCCCGCTCGCGGCCGAGGGCATCTTCGCGTTCTTCCTGGAATCCACGTTCGTAGGCGTGCTGCTGTTCGGATGGAAAAGGCTGTCGAAGAAGGCGATGTGGTTCGCTTCGCTTATGGTGGCGATAGGGGCTACGCTGTCGGCGTTCTGGATTATCGTAGCCAATTCGTGGATGCAGACACCCGCGGGTTACGAGATAGTCAACGGGCGAGCCCAGCTGGTCGACTTTTTTGCGGCCGTCTTCAACCCGTCAACCGTCCCGCGATACCTGCACACCGTAAACGCCGCCCTCATAACCGGAGCCATGTTCGTTATGGGAATCAGCGCTTGGTTCATGCTGAAGGGCAGAGACCTGGAGTTCGCCAAAAAATCGCTGAGAGCTTCGCTGTGGGTCGCGCTGCTGTCGTCGATGGCGCAGATGCCTCTGGGACATTACCACGCTGTCCAGGTCGCCCAGACCCAACCGGAGAAACTGGCTGCGTTCGAGGGACTTTACGAGACTCAGAGGAACGCTCCGGCGCTGTTGTTCGGCATACCCGACGACGAGAACGAAACCGTCAACTACGCCATAGAAATACCGGGCGCCCTTAGCTTGCTGGCGTTCGGCGACGCTAACGCTGAAGTCAAGGGCCTGAAGGATTTCCCCAGGGATGAGCGCCCGCCGATGGCCGTCACGTTCTATTCGTTCCACATGATGGTGATGCTGGGAGGCTGGTTCGTGCTCCTTCCGCTTGTCGGGCTGTTTCTGACCAGAAAGGGCAGGACCGTCAAGAGCAGGTTGTTCCTGCGGGCGGCGTTGTTGTCGATACCGCTTCCGGTGATCGCAAACGAACTTGGCTGGATAGCCGCTGAAGTCGGACGCCAGCCGTGGATAGTGTACCGCGTATTGAAAACCGCCGACGCAAGTTCAGCGGCGGTTGTAACTTCCGGAGAGGTGCTTGTGGACATGCTGCTTCTGACCGTTATCTACATTGGAATATTCGGCGCGTGGGTCTACGCGATAAAACGCATTATGAACAAAGGACCCGTTCCGCTGACGGAAATGGAGGTGCAGTCATGAGTTTCCTGCAAGTTACCTGGTCAATCCTGATTGCGGTTCTGCTGGCGGTTTACCTGCTGCTGGACGGTTTCGATCTGGGCGTGGGCGTGCGGTATCTCTTTGAGAAACGCTCCGAAGACCGCCGCACGCTGCTGAACGCCATCGGACCGGTGTGGGACGGAAACGAGGTCTGGCTGCTTACCGGCGGAGGCGCGGTGTTTGCGGCGTTCCCGATGGTCTACGCCTCGATCTTCAGCGCGCTGTACCTGCCGTTGCTGCTGGTGCTGGTTGCGATGATCTTCCGTGCGGTCTCCGTTGAGTTCCGCCACCAATCGCCCGAACCCGGGTGGACGCGGTTCTGGGACATCGCCTTCGCCGTCGGCAGCACATTGCCTGCGCTGCTGCTGGGCGTTGCAATGGGCAACGTGCTGCGAGGTTTGCCTCTGGATCCCAAAGGAAACTACACCGGAACGTTCCTGGGCCTGCTGAATCCATATTCGCTGCTGATCGGAATAGTCGGTCTGGCGATGCTTACGACGCACGGGGGGATATACCTGACGCTCAAGACCAAAGGAGACCTCTCGGCGCGAAGTCAAAAATGGGCGGCACTCGTCTCGCCAATTTACCTCGCGGGTGTAATAGTCGCAGCGATTGTAACGGGCCTGACCCAGAAGCACCTGCTGGCGAATTACAGCGGCCTTCCGGTGCTGTGGGCGATTCCGCTGCTTGCGTTGGTTGCGATCGTGCTTTGCTGCGTTTGCATCCGGGCCGGCAAGGCCGCCGGAGCGTTCATCTGCTCGTCGGCGGCGATATTGGCGATAATCGCCTCGATAGGCGCCGCGATGTTCCCGAATCTGATTATCGCATCAAATGACGCAGCCGCCAGCCTTACGGTTGCAAACGCGTCGTCCTCCGAGTATACGTTAAAAATAATGCTGATAATGACATGCCTTGGACTACCGGTTGTCCTGGCGTACACAGCTTGGGCGTATAAGACGTTCGGGTATAAAGTCGACGAGAATGAGGCGTATTAAGGCTACAAAATGAAAGATACATTCAAAGCGGTCAAAATATTGGACGACGTCTACTGGGTGGGCGCTATCGATTGGGACGTGAGGCACTTCCACGGATATCTCACAAGCCGCGGAACCACCTACAACGCGTTTCTGATCATGACTGACAAGATCACGCTGATCGACACCGTAAAAGCCTCGTCCGCCGGTGAAATGTTCTCTCGCATCGCTTCGGTTATCGATCCGGAGAAGATCGACTACATCGTCTCGAACCACGCCGAAATGGACCATTCCGGCGCGCTTCCCCAAGCCATAAAACGCATAAAGCCCGAAAAAGTATTCGCCTCCAAAATGGGCGCCAAAGCGCTGTCGAACCACTACGATCTGGGCTGCGAGATTACAATCGTCGACGACGGTCAGACACTCGATCTGGGCTCGGACAAGATCACGTTCGCCGAAACAAAAATGTGCCACTGGCCCGACTCCATGGTCACCTACCAGCACTCGCGCAAGGTCCTGTACACCCAGGACGCCTTCGGGATGCACCTGGCGGGACTGGAGCGGTACGCCGACGAATACGACCGGACGATTATCGATTACGAATCAGCGAAGTACTATGGCAATATCCTGATGCACCTGGCTGGGTTCATCGACAAAACGCTGGAGAAACTCGGAGCTCTGAACCTCGAGATAAGCATGATCGCGCCGGACCACGGACCGATCTGGCGAACGCCGGAGGATATCGCGGGCATTATCGATTCTTACGCGCGATGGTCAAGACAGGACCCCTCCGACAAGGTCGTTGTCGTCTACGATTCCATGTGGGGCTCAACGGCCAAGATGGCCAGAGCAATCGGCGAGGGACTTTTCGCCGGCGGAGCGAAAGCGAAACTAATGTCCATGAGCGCCTGCCACCGCAGCGACGTTGTAACCGAAATACTCGAAGCCGGCGGACTGGTTGTCGGATCGGCGACAATGAACAACAACATGCAGCCGGCGATGGCTGACGTAATAACGTACGCAGGCGGGCTCAAACCGCGCAATCTGGTCGCCGGAGCGTTCGGTTCGTTCGGATGGAGCGGAGAAGCGACCAGAAACCTCCAGAAATGGTTGACTGATCTGGGCCTGAACGTTATCACCGATCCGTTAAGAGTAAACTACGTACCGAACGCCGACGACCTGGCGAAATGTCGCCAGTTCGGTATCGACCTGGCCGAAGCTACGCTGGCCAGTCTCAAGAACTGATACACACGCCGGCTGCGGAGCCGGGACTTTTTTTAGCTACAGGATTACGGAAACATGGGAAAGTACATTTGCGACATCTGCGGTTACGTTTATGAAACGGGCAGGGGCGATACTGACAACGGAATCGAAGTAGGAACACCGTTTGATGAAATCCCCGACGACTGGGTCTGCCCCGAGTGCGGAGTAGGCAAAGACAACTTCTCGCCGCTCGAATAACCGCGATTCAAGTGCGGAGGTCGCCATGCAAATCGTCTTCATGACGCCCGGCAGCGGCGACAATTTCTACTGCGAAAACTGCCTGCGCGATAAAGCGATTGTCGTAGCACTGAGAGCGATGGGGCACGAGGCGGCGTCCATGCCGCTCTACCTGCCCCCGCTCATGCAGGACACCGATCCCGGAGACGCTAAAACACCCGTATTCTTCGGCGGGGTCAACGTTTATCTGCAGCAGCGCTTCAGACTGTTCAGGCACACTCCGCGATGGATCGACAAACTGTTCGATTCCAATCGCCTGCTGCGCTTCGCGGCGCGCAAGGTCGGAATGACCAAGGCGTCGGTCCTCGGCGAGACCGCCGTCTCCATGCTGCGGGGCGCGTCGGGCAGGCAGGCCAAAGAACTCGACCGACTCGTCAGCTACATGCGCAAAAGCTCCCGCCCCGACGTCGTCGTTCTGTCAAACGCGATGCTGCTGGGAATGGCGCCGCGAATATCCGAAGAACTCGACTGTGCGGTGGTCTGCATGCTGCAGGACGAACACGATTTCATCGACGCCCTGCCGGACGGGTACGCAGACGACGCCTGGGACCTCATGCGCAAAAGCGCGCGAGTCGTCAGCATGTTCGTCGCGCCCAGCAAGTACTACGCCGATCTAATGGGCCAACGTCTGGGCCTGCCCGAAGGCGCCGTGAAGGTGAACTACAATGGAATCGATCCTGAAGGATACTCCCCCGCCGACTCCCCGCCCGACCCGCCGGTGATCGGATACCTTTCGCGACTTCATCCGGACAAGGGGCTCGACCTGCTGACCGAGGCGTTTATCGAATTGCGGAGTCAACCGGGGCTGGAGAATATAGAACTGCTGATCGCCGGTGGAATGACGCAAAACTTCAAGGACTACGTCGAAGAGCAAAAGCGGTCGCTCCAGCGTGCGGGAGTTTCCGACTCGGTCCGGTGGATAGACGATTTCGACCGTCAATCCAAGCGCGACTTCCTTCCGAAACTCTCGGTAATGTGCGTGCCCGACCGCAGCGGACCGGCGGCGGGAATGTTCGTCATTGAATCTCTGCTGGCCGGAGTGCCGCTGGTCGAACCGTCCGGCGGCGTGATTCCCGAACTGCTCGAAGCCACAGGCGGAGGCCTGCTCTACGATCCCGACAAGCCCGGCGACATGACCGCCAAACTAACCGAACTCCTGACTGATCCGCAACGCGCCCGCGCAATGGGGCGATCCGGGCGCCAGGTCGCCCTGGAACAGTTCACCGCCCCCGCAGCCGCAGAAAGACTGATCGCCCTGTTCGAAACGCTGGATTAAGTTCTCCACTCCAGGCGTTGCGAAAGCTGCGTTACGAGCGTTGAGTTCTCGGATATCTCCTTAGTGTTCTTCTTGGGGAAAACTCCCACGCACAGACCGTCCTTCGGTTCGATCTGTTTCAGCAATTCTGCGAACGCCTTTTTCGGAGCCAGGCGCCCGGCGGCGAGAACTTTGTAGGCAACCACGGGTTTGTCGAGTTGGCGAATGGTGGTAAGGGCCTTCTTCAAACACTCGGGCTTGTAGTTCTCGGGCTGATAGACGCACTGGTGGTAGAAGTCGGTGGGCAGTTTCTTCTCTTCGGCGATCAGGTGCGTCTGGGGCTTGTGGCTGGCGATGCCGGCGGGCAGGTCGAAGCTGTGGATCAGGTCCAGCCACTTCCGCACCAGGTCGAATTTCTTCTGTGCGAACGCCTTGTCAACGCACGCGCCCTGGATGCATATCGCCTTCCCGCCGTTCTTGGCGCACGCGGTGATGTGATCGGCCATCTTGTCGTACTTGTCGGGCTGGCCGATCCAGATCGGCATCTTGCCTCCGTTCTTGCGGTACTTGTTCCATACGTCGATCCAGCGCTTGTAGCTGGGGACCCATACGGCGGTTATTCCCCGCTCGGCGGATTCGTCCAGAACGGACATGATCCGCTCATCCGTATACCATTTCTTCATCTCGGAACCCGAGGCCTGCGGATTACCGTGAGCGAAACCGAAGAACGGATTGCAGCCGAGGATCAACCGCGAAACTTTTAGCTTTCCAAGCTTTATCGCAGGCATGGCGTCCGCGGGCCTGGTCGTCGGACCGCCCCGGGCGTCAGCTGAGCCCGCAACGGCGGCGAGGGCGGAGACTACGGCGGTGTCCTGCAGGAATTCACGTCGAGTGGTTCGAGCTTTCATATGCTGCTCCTGGGTCAATTACGCAAGTGAAGGCGACATCTGAATTATATCGCCGGCGGATCGGCGGGCAAAGCGATTTGCTTGCGACTAGAGGGGCGAAACCATATCATCGAAAGACCTGGAGTACATATCGGACCACGGGCGCAGCGACGCCCTGAACCTGCGCGGGAGATGTGATATGGCGAAGATTGCAATGATCGGTGCGGGCAGTGTCGTGTTCTGCAAGACGCTGCTGAGCGACATGATGGCTACACCGGCGCTGGAAGGCAGCGAGTTCGCACTGATGAACCGCACCGAACCGAAGCTGCGGCGGATGGAGGCGTTCGCGAATCGCATGATCGCCGAAAACGGACTGTCGTCGACGATAACGGCGACACTCGACCGGGCCGAGGCGATCAGGGACGCCGACTTCGTGGTCGTCATGATCCAGGTCGGCGGCTTCGACGCCTACAGCGTAGACTACGAAGTACCGCTGAAGTACGGCGTGGACCAGTGCATCGGCGACTCGCTGGGACCGGGCGGGCTCTTTCGCGGGCTGCGCACCATACCGGTGCTGGCTGACATGGTCGACGACATGGAAACGCTCGCCAAACCCGGAGCGATCATGCTCCAGTACGCCAACCCAATGGCCGCCAACTGCCTGGCGATCGGTCAGATTTCAGACGCGCCTGTCGTGGGTCTCTGTCACGGAGTCCAGACCACTCTCGACCTTATCGCCGGATACTGCGGCGTGCCCAAGGATGAGATAAGCTACGTCTGCGGGGGGATCAACCACATGGACTGGTTCCTGGAACTGACCCACAACGGGCGCGACTTGTACCCGATCCTTCGCGAAGTTTTCGAGAAGCCCGAATACTACAAGAACGAGAAGGTCCGCGGGGAAGTCTTCCGCCAGTTCGGGTATTTCATGACCGAATCAACCGGGCACCTCAGCGAGTATCTGCCTTGGTTCCGTTCAAGCCAACGGGCCCTTGACATGTACTGCGACGAACCCGCGTTCGGCGGCGAGAGCGGAGCGTATTACAAATACTCCAAAACACTGGCTGCAAAATACGCAAAGCACGATCCGCTGGAATACGAATCAGCCAAGATAGAATCGCGCAGCGTGGAATACTGTTCGTACATCCTGGAAGCCGCCGTCACAGGCAAGCCCTACCGGATAATGGGCAACGTCCGCAACGACGGGTATATCGCAAACCTCCCGCCCGAAGCGTGCGTGGAAGTGCCCACGTTCGTCGACGACACCGGGCTGCACCCGACGAACATCGGTATGCTCCCTCCGCAGTGCGCTGCGGCCTGCATGACCAACATAAACGTACAGACCCTGGGGGCGTTGGCGGCGCTGTCGGGCGACACCGAGGCGATCGTACACGCCGCGGCGATGGACCCGCTTTCCGGCGCGGTCTGCACGCTGAACGAAATACGCCAAATGTGTTCGGAAATGCTTGAGGCCCAGCGACAATGGCTGCCGCAGTTTGAAGGGCAATCCATTCGCCCCACGCCGACGATAAGCATACCCGCCGACTGCAAACCGGTGGATGTTCCGCTGGATCCGGCGTTGGCTATTAACAAGCGATTCGGTACACTACTTGAGCAGAAAACCGACTAGAACAACAACGACCGCATGAAAGAGGAGTCGAATCATGAAGAATAAGAATTCAAACATTTCGCGACGCAGTTTTCTCGCAGGATCGGCGGCGGCGATCGCCCTGCCGACCGTTGTTCCCGGTTCGGCGCTGGGCAAGGACGGAGCGACGCCCGCATCCGACCGCATCGGAACCGGGCACATCGGCGTGGGCGGGCGAGGCTCGGGGCACGTTGGCGGTTTCATCGGCCGCTCCGATGCGCAGGTGATCGCAGTCTGCGACCCGTACAAGAGCAAGGGCGCCAGCAACGTCGCCCGCATCAACAAACGGTACAAAGGCGCCAAGGCGTATCAGGATTTCCGCGAACTTCTGGCACGCAAGGACATCGACGCGGTCGTGATCGCATCACCGGAGAACTGGCACGCACTGCACTCGATCCACGCGGTGAAGGCCGGAAAGGACGTCTACTGCGAGAAGGCGATCTCGCTGACCGTCGCCGAAGGCCGCGCCATGTGCAAAGCTGTCCGCAGATACGGGAAGATCCTGCAGGTCGGCACGCAGCAGCGGTCCGACGCACGCTTCCGCCTGGCCTGCCAACTTGTTCGCAACGGGTACCTGGGCAAGGTCCACACGGTGAAGGTCGGCGTTCCCGGAGGACGCCAGCTCAAAACCATGCCCGCAAAAGACGCCCCGCCGGACATCGACTACAAGATGTGGCTCGGACCGGCGCCCTGGTCGCCCTACACCGATCAGAAATGCACATTCAACTGGTACTTCATGCAGGACTACTGCGCCGGTTGGATCCAGTCGTGGGGCGTCCACCACTGCGACATCGCGCTTTGGGGCCTTCCGCAACTCGGCAAGGGACTCATCAAGGCCTCCGGGACCGCCAAGTTCCCCACCGACGGACCGGCCAATACGTCAATCACGTGGAACACGAAGATCACCGCCGCCGACGGAACGGTAATGACCTTCTGCTCCAATAAAGAGCCCGGACACCCGCAGGGCGTGCGATTCGAAGGCGACAAGGGATGGGTGCACGTGCGGCGGGGATCGATAAAAGCAAGTTCCCCAGCACTGCTGCAGACCGCATTCAAAACGTCCGACGAAAAACTCTACGTCAGCACCAATCACCACAATAACTTCTTCGACTGCATCCGCACGCGGAAAGACCCCGCCGCACCCATCGAAGCCGGACACCGCGCGACGGCGATCTCCCTGGTCGCCGACATCGCTACGCGCCTCAAGCGAGAAGTAACGTTCGACTGGGACAAGGAAAAGTTCATCAAGGATGCCGCCGCCGACAAGATGCTCACCCGATCGATGCGAACCCCGTGGCGAATCTGATGTTCCCCATAGAGTCCCCCACGCCTTGAAAGAGCGAAGACAATGAAATCAAAACGCACCCACACTATCGTTGCGGTTGTTCTTCTGTGCGCGCTGCTGACCCCGTGCCTCCAGGCGGCGGGGCTGGATGACAGCCTGGCGGCGTTTGCAAAGTACAAAGACGGCGAGAGCACAATACCTGTGATCGCAATAGAGAAGGCGGTCTACCTCGCATCGGACAACGCCAAGGCCAAAGCGTCTCTCGCCGCCAAACTCATCGCTCTTATCGAAAGCAAATCCGCAACGGTTGAATCGAAGAACCTGACCTGCCAACTTCTTCCCCTGATCGCCGACGCCAAGGCGGTGAAACCGCTGGCGGCGCTTATGGGCGATCCGAAGACCTCCGGACCGGCGCGAGGAGCCCTGCAGCGATTGAGCGGGCCCGAAGCAGCGAAGGCCCTCCGCGATGCGATGGGCAAAGCGTCCGGAGCAACCAAAATCGGGCTGATAAACTCCATCGGAGCACGACGAGACGCCCAGGCCGCCAGCGCACTGAAGACGCTGCTTACCGACAGTGACGCCGATATCGCAGCGGCGGCGGCCGCAGCGCTTGGCGAAATCGGAGGCGATGAAGCGGTATCCGCCCTGACCGACAAGAAACTGAAACCCACGCCCGCACTGCTGGACGCACTGCTCCAGTGCGCCGAAACGGATGCGAATTCGGCGCCGAGCGTCTACAAGCGATTGGTGTCGGCGGGCGTGAACGACAACTGGAAATGGGCCGGGCTCACCGGTCTGGCTAGATGCAGCCCGGCCGACGCGATGGCGCCGCTGTCGGAAATCCTGAACGGACCGGAAGCAAAGCAGCACGGCCGGGCGATCAGCCTGATCGCAACCCTGCCCGGAGAAAAGGTGACTCAGGCGATGATCGCCAGAATGGCAAAGTGCCCCAATAGCGGACAGATTCTGTTTCTGGGCGCGTTGGCGCAGCGAGGCGACCAGACGGCAGCCGATGCGGTGGCGGGATTCCTCACCGATAAAGACGCCGACGTGAAGCTGGCTGCGATCGAGGCGCTTGGAAAGCTCGGTGGTCCGCAACACATCGCAGCCCTGGCGAAGATCGCGGCGACGGACAGCAATCCAACCGCACGGGCGAGTCTGGCGAGCCTTCCGGGAAAAGGCGTAGACGCTGCGTTGATCGCGGGAATATCCAAAGGCCAGGCCAACATACGAACCGAACTGATCGCAGCGGCGGCGGCTCGCGGAGCTAAAGACGCAACCGGCGCGATGCTCGCGGCGGCGGGAGATTCCGATCCAACAGTTCGCAAGGCCGCCCAAAAAGGACTGACGCAACTGGCCGGACGGGATGAACTGCCCCAACTCGTCGCCCTTCTGGCTGGGGCGTCGGATTCCGCCGATCGCCAGGGGCTCAGCCAGGCGATTCTGGCGACCGGGCGACGCATCGATAACAACCAGGCGGTCTCCAGGGCGATTCTCGTCGGTTTGAAGAAATCTGACGGCGAGCCGGCGGCCGCTCTGCTGAAGACAATCGCCTACTTCGGCGGCGCAGACGCTCTGCGGGCCGCGGTGGAGCGCGTCGACTCCAGGAACATAACCGTCAGCGAAGCGGCGCTGCGGTCGCTCACCAACTGGCCGGACGCCGAGGCATGCGGTCCGCTGCTGAAGATCGTAGGCGATACAAAGAACGCCAAGCACCGCATCCTGGCGATGCGCGGATATTTGCGACTCGCGCCGCTGTCGGCGGACCCGGCAGCAGCCCTGGCGCAGATTCGCAAACTCGTCAAGACTCCGGCGGACAAGCGGATGATGCTGTCGGCGGTCGGAGGGGCTGGATCGATTGAAGCGATGGACATGGCGATATCCATGCTGGGCGACGCCGACGTCAAGAACGAAGCGGCCCTGGCGGCGGTGGCGATCGGACAGCAACTGGCGTCAACGCAGAAAGGAGCTGTTCTTGCCGCGATGGCGAAGGTGCGAACCGCCAATCCGTCCAAGAGTGTCCTGACCAGAATCGACGCTGTGGAAAAACTCGCCAAACGCAGGTCCGGACGCTCGGCGCCGGCCCGGAGAACTTACGACAAGAAAGTAGTCGACGCCCGCAAGAAGCAACTCGCCGCCGCGAGCCCCAAGGGCTGCAACATGGTCCTGTACCTGGACTGCGGTGTGGAAACGACCGCTGGAGCATCTTCCGGACTGCAGATTAAACAGCTAAGCGGCGCGTCGTGGGTCTGGGGCGGGACGGGGAATCTGCCCGCGGGAACGGTCACATACGACAGTAATGCGGTGAGCTTCTCGCTGACCGGTCTGGATGCGAAGAAGCAGTACGCTGTTGGCTTCAGTTGGTGGGACGGCGACAACAACGGGCGCGTGCAATCAGTATGGGCCGCGCCGAAAGGCGGTAAGGACGCCCAACTCCTGAAGGCTGCAAAGCTGCCGGCCAACAAGGCCTCCGACATCAATATCGGCGTCCCGAAAACGATCTCCGCCAAGGGACAACTCAAGCTCACGTTCCGCCGTGAAGGTCAATCCAACGTCGTGGTCGGAGAGGTCTGGCTGCTCGAGGTCGGCCCCGGAGCGAAGATCAAGGCTCCGTCGATCACCAAGACGCCCGCCGCAACGCCGAAGACGGAAACGAAACTCCCAATCGTCATGCCCTCGCCGAAAGATCTCGCCAAGACCAACGTGCTGATCGTAACCGGGGTGGACTATCCGGGGCACAAGTGGAAGCTCACCGCGCCTGTAATCGCCAAGTTCCTGGCTAGAGATAAGCGATTGGAAGTCCAGCTCCTAGCCGACCCTCACCAGCTTTCGTCGGCGGGGCTGCACAAATACGACGTGGTCGTGATGCACTTCATGAACTGGAAGACCCCGGCGCCCAACAAGGCCGCTCGCGAAAACTTCAGCAAGTTCATCACCGCCGGCGGCGGGATGGTTATGGTCCACTTCGCCTGCGGAGCCTGGCAGGACTGGCCCGGATTCGTCGAAATCGCCGGGCGCGTCTACAACCCCAAGTTCCGCGGCCACGATCGGCGCGGGCCCTTCACCGTGGAAATCGTCAGCAAGGACCACGAGATCACAAAAGGCATGAAGAACTTCGAGACGTTCGACGAACTGTACACGTGCCTGGACGGAACAACGCCGATAGACATTCTCGCCCACGCCAAGTCCAAGGTCGACAAAAAGTATCACCCGATGGGCTTCGTCTTGAAGTTCGGTAAGGGACGCGTCTTCCATTCGCCCCTCGGACACGACGTCCAGGCATTCGAAGCCCCGGGCGTACAGGAGTTGTTCAGACGCGGAGCAGCCTGGGCGGGAAGACTCAAACCCGTCGCAACCAAATAGCAGACGGGACCAACTGATTTCAAACAGTCCAGTTCTCTACCACCAACCCGTCCACTCGACAAAACTCGCGTTCGTTGTTGGTCACAAGCGTGCAGTCGAGTGACAAGGCGTGAGCTGCGATCAACGTGTCCAGCGGGCCGATGGGCGTACCAGCCCGTTCCAGACCGGCGCGAATGCGGCCGTAGGTATCAGCAGCCAGTGCGTCAAACGCAAGTATCTCAAACGGCATACAGAAGTCCACTACAGTATTCAGATTCAGGGAAGGGGTATTGCTCTTGAAAACACCATGCTGCAACTCAGCCAATGCAATAGTGGAGATGGCGATCTCATTCTGGTGGCGCTTCAGGCGCGGCACTATTTCACGGTTCTTGCCGCGAAGCAAATCAATGCAGACATTAGTGTCGACCATGAAGCGAATCAAAAGGGCTTCCTTTGCTCGACCGGACCGCCCTGATCTCGACCGTCAGCCATGAAATCATCACTTATCTTGCCAACGGCACTCTCGAAAAGATCCCACGCCTTGCCCTTCTCGTACAAAACGACTGTCGAGCCGATGCGTTTAATGCATACTTCATCACAATCGAATCGAAACTCTTTGGGCAGCCGAACGGCCTGACTGGCCCCATTTTTGAATATCTTGGCGGTAGCGGTCATAGCAGATTCCTTTGTGTCTATACATAAGTATATACACAATCCCGCCGCTTGACAAGGTAAAACACGAACTACTTGTACTCGCGACAGGCTTCGACGTAGGCTTCGATGTTCTCCCAGGGCACTTCGGGTTCGAGCATGTGGGTCGGGCAGCAGAGCAGACCGCCTGAGTCCCCCACAGCGTCGAGGTTGCGTTTGACGGTGTCTTTGACTTCCTGAGGCGTGGCGAACGGCATGGTGGTTTGAGTTCCGATCGATCCGTTAAACGCCAGGGAGTCTGCGAAGTCGGAGAATATCTCCACAACGTCCATGCATTCGGGCTGGATGGGATTCAGCACATCGATTCCGGCGTCGATTAGTTCGGGGATGAGCTCGGTAACGTGCCCACAGGAGTGGTATTGGATGATCACGTCGGGCTTGGCCGCCCGGGCCGCGTCGATAACTCTCTTCAACCGCGGTTTGAGCCAGTCTGAGTACATATCCTGCGACATCATGATCGTTTCCTGCATGCCGATGTCGTCGCCGACTGCGATAATGTCGGCTCCGGCGGAGGCGTATTTCTCGGCCCGGAGACACGCAAGGTCCGTTATCTTGTCGAGCAGGAAGACGGCTTTGGGATCCTCCATCGCCATTTCGGTCATGATCAGATCCATCCGGCGCATATACCACGCGGTCTCCCAGATGGTGCATTCCATCCAAACCTGAGCGGCGAGTCCTTGTGCCTGAATCGCGGCGATTTCGGCGTCCAGATACGACCAGTCGGCCCGGGCGAAATCCGGCCAGGGATAGGCCTCGAATTGCTCCAGGCTGTCGAGCCCCGCCAGCGGGTTCCGCATTCGCGTCATGTGATGGGCCGCTTCACCGCCCGGTTCGTGGGCGATGCCCCATATGTCCATCCGGGCTCCGTCGGCGATTGGCGGATCGTAGTACAGATCGTAGTTCCACTGGCGTTCGGGAACAAATCCCGGAATTTCGGCGATCCAGGGGAAGCCCGGATCGGTGATCACGCGCATGGGAAACTCGAAGACCTCGGCGCAGGAGCCCTGGTCCGGATAGTTCCGCTGGAATGTCTGCTCCAATTCGGGGCAAAGATGGAGGTGAACCGGTGCGGAGTCGAAACCGTTTCTACGATACAAGCTCAGAAGATTTTCACGTGGTGTCATACCGCTATCTTACAAATGCAGATTGGAATTTGGAACCCGTCTGTCGGCGCGCGGATCTGGAATTTGGAGTTTTTGCGGCGAATGACGGTCCCGACTCCGTCGGGATGCGGGCCGACATACTGTCGGCCGCTAAACTTGACAGATCGGACGCCTTGGGATACGCTCGTAGCTCATTTGAGTTGTGAAAACAAGGAGCATAGCATGGCCAAAATCGCAATCATCGGCGCCGGCAGCATGGTGTTCAGCACGACGCTCACCAATGACATACTTCAAACACCCGGGCTCGAGGGCTCAACAGTCGCCCTGATGGACCCTGTCCTGTCGAAAGTGCAGAGCGTCGAACAGTACGTCACCAAGATCATCGAAAAGAACGGTCTGACGCACAAGATGTTCGCCACCGACGATCGGCGAGAAGCGATGGCCGGCGCCGATTACGTTATCACAACATTCCAGATCGGCGGCATGAACGCCTATAAGCACGACTACGAGATCCCGCTGAAGTACGGTGTGGACCAGTGTATCGGTCAGTGCGTCGGGCCCGGAGGCGTGATGCGCGGTCTGCGGACGATTCCCGTGCTCGCCGGTCTTATGCACGATATGGAGGAAGTATGCCCGGGCGCCCTGCTGCTGAACTACGTTAACCCGATGTGCACGTGCTCGATCGGAATGGCGATGTCGAGCGATATTCCGTTCGTCGGACTTTGTCACGGGATTCAAACCACGCTCGACCTTATCTCCGGATACGTGGACGTCGACAAAGACCAGATCGACTTCCTGGCGGCCGGGATAAACCACATGGCCTGGTTCCTGGAGCTGAAGCACAAGCAGACCGGAGCCGACCTCTACCCCACGTTCCGCGCCAATATCGAGAAGCCCGAATACTACATCAACGACAAGGTCCGCGTCGAAACCGCCCGTCATTTCGGGTATTTCATGACAGAAAGCACCGGACACCTTTCAGAGTACCTGTACTGGTTCCGCAAGAACCGCGACCTGCTCGACACATACTGCGACCAGCCCGCGTTCGGCGGCGAGACCGGAGCGTGCTATAAGTTCTGCTGCGCGATGGCCGACAGATACGCCGAAGTCGACATACTCAGCCTCGAAAGCGGCGAACTCGAGCCCAGGAGCATCGACTACTGTTCGCGCATCCTCGAAGCGATGGAAACCGGCGTGCCGTTCCGCTTCAACGGGAACATAATCAATCGCGAAGGCTACATCAGCAACCTTCCGCGCGAGGCGTGCGTGGAGGTCCCGATTTACGTAGACAAGACCGGATTGCACCCGACGCACGTTGGAAAACTGCCTTCGCAACTGGCCGCAGTGAACCGAAGCAACGTAACGCTGCAAATGCTGGCCGCCGAAGCCGCCGTCAACGCCGATGAGGAATTGGCGTTCTCTGCGGTTGCAATGGACCCGCTTACATCTGCGGTGCTCGGACTGAAAGATACGCGCGACATGGTGCGGGAGCTGTTCGAGGCCGAAGCTGAGTGGCTGCCCCACTTCGAGGGCAGGGCTCCGAAGAACGTGGACATTATCGAAGTGCCCGAGGGCACAACCGGCGTGTCCGTCCCGCTGGATCCGGCGCTTGCGGTGGCCAACAGATTCACAAAACTCGCCGACTAGAGAATGCGCTTGTATCCGTCGGGCAGTTGGGTCGGGTCGAGTTGGTCGGCCAGTTTCTCGCTGCTGCCCGGCGGCAGGGGAAGGGTTTGTCCTTCGGCGATTTTTTCGGCGAGTTGGCTCATGATGCACTTGCAGCCCGGGCGGGGGAAGTGCTCGCCCATATGCGCCCAGATATCCGCCAGCGAGTTGTCAACCACCGACCCGAAGCTCAGAGGCGTAAGATCGCACGGGCAGACATTCCCCGCAGCATCGACGAACAGGTGATGATACCCGCCCCCGCAGCCGAACATCTTGTCCGATTCGAGATACGCGAAGCTCGCGACCGCAGGCGCTCCGCTGCGCCGGGCGGCGCGGTTTGCGTCGATGTGAAACTGCTTTAACGTTTGGCGTCCATCCTGGTCGAGCATGAAGTCGGTCTTGCCCGCCTGCGCCCCGGTAGCCACCGGAGCCAGCAGGCGAAATTCCTGCACGCCCCAGTTGCCGGCCAGTTCGTACATCGCGTCGATCTGCCCGGATTCGATTCGCCCGGCGGTTCCGATAGTGCTCAGTGCTGTGTAGAGCCCGGCGGCCTGGCAGGCGACGATCGCCTCGCGCGCCTGGTCGAACGAACCGTCGGCTCGGCGAACGGCGTCGTGGGTCTGCGGTGAATCGGACTCGACGCCCACCGTCACGCAACCGAGCCCGGCGGATGCAAGGCGTCCGGCTCGCTTGGCGTCCAGCCCCGATCCGGTTGTAAACAGGATAGTCTCCATCTCCGGACCGGCCGCTTCGATCAGCGTTTCCAGATCGTCCCGCAACAGCGGCTCGCCGCCGGTGAATCCGACTATGCATCCGCCGGCGTCCTTGAGCTGCGAGATCACCTCAAGCCACTTATCGGTGCTCAGTTCGCCGTCGCCCCGACCGGCCAGACTGCAATGGTCGCACTCAAACGGACAGCGCGAAGTCAGCGCGACATACGTGGAGACCGGAACGCGCCGCCGCGCCGAAATCGCATCGCGAAACCGCAGATACGCTTGCGACGGAAACGGAGGGAAGAACGAGTTCACGTGCAGTTGACCGGCGAATCGATGCGGTTTTTCGTTCCGCATCTTCCGCCACAGCATCCACATCTGCCCAAAAGGCACGCGCCCAAACCACGCTGCAAACATACGAAACTGATCGATCACGCTTCCTCCTGCAAGTATCCACGACGAACTTCCAGAACAATCGTGCATACCAGGCCATACAGCCCCCCGGCGACCACGGCGATAATACTCCCAACAAGAAGCGCGTCATAGAGAGTGATCTTAAAATACCCGCTGCCCAATGTATCGTATCCCAACCCCCAGGCCGTCAGGTGCAGCCAGAACGTATCGATCACGCCGGCGAGTATCCCGATTCCTATCCCGCTGAAAAACCGGAGACCGACAGACCGCGTCTGAAGCTTACCCATCCAGAATAACCAAAAAACGGCTACACCCACCCCGCCGACCGCACCGAAAAGGATCCCCGCCACCTGATGCGAGGCTCCGAAGTACCCGCCGACCCCCGCAGAACCCAGGCAAACCAGAATCTTGTACCACAGCGGAAGTGCGGTTCTGTCCGCACCGGACGAATCGTTTGAATCTGTCGTGATGTCAACCATGCGCGCTTTGTTTCGCCGTTTCTCCGCAAAGTAGACCTCCAAGACAATCATGCACAATAGCCCGTAGAGTCCCCCGGCAATGACGGCGTCCAGGAACGCGATCATAAAGACTATTCCAAGATCAATGCACAGTGAGTCCATTATACTATTGGACCCGATACTCAGCCCTATCGCGTGCAACCACACCGTATCCATCAGACCGGCGACCATCCCCCATCCTATCCCGACTAATATCGCTGCGACGACGGATTGCGTTTGAAATCTACTCACACGGTGCAGCCAGAAAACAGCTACCCCCACGCCGCCGACGGCGCTGAAAACAATGCCCTCCAGCCCATAGAAGGCGCCGAAATACCCACCTATCATCCCAGAGCCCAGGCAAACCAGAATCTTGTACCACAACGGAAGTACAGCGTAAGTTACATCCGGCGAAGTGTCTGAATCTGTTGCGATATCAACCATCCGCTCGCCCCCGTCGCTTGCGTGCGAGGTGCATTTCTAGAACCATCATGCATATCGCGCCGTAGACCGCGCCTGAAACGATGCCTAGAATGATCCCGATAAGAAGGAGACCCGGGAAGCCGAGAAGGTACGCCCTACTGTCCGATATCCGCTCTCCGTACACGTCCGCAATGTACAGCCAGAATCCATACGCAATGTGCAGCCATAGCGTATCGATCACCCCTGCAACAGCACCCCATCTTATCCCGTCGGGCCTTTCGGCGTAAGTGGACTGAGCTGGAACTCCACCCACGCGATCCAGCCAGTAAATCCCTGCGCCCACGCCGCCGACGGCTCCGAGGATAATCCCCGTAATCCCATGAATGATGCCGAAGAAACCGCCAATCCCCGCAGCACCCGTGCACACCAGAATCTTATACCACAGCGGAAGTGCAATGTAAGTTACATCCGGCGAAGTGTCTGAATCTGTTGCGATATCAACCATTCCGATCTCCCGTTAACACTTGGACCATACTACTCCATACGTGGAAGATCACGCAAGGCTTGAAGCCCCCGGGGCGTCGTCGGCGTTGAGTTCGCGCCCCCGGGGCGTTAGAATCGGTGATGTCAACTTATGCGTTGGAATTCACTACGAGGATTCGACCTATGAAGAAGTGCGCGAAGATCAGCTTGTTGCTCCTTATTCCTTTTCTGGGCGGTTCAATGGTTATCGCCGCCGACTGGGCGCAGTTTCACGGGCCCAAGCGCGACAACATCTCGCCCGAGACCGGACTGCTGAAAAAGTGGCCCGACGGCGGGCCGAAGCTGCTGTGGACCTGTCGCAAGATCGGGTTCGGTTATTCGACCGTATCGATCGGCGGCGGGCTGATCTACACCGCAGGCAACGCCTATGGCGATACGATTGTCACCGCGATGGATCTCAAGGGTGAAGTTAAGTGGCATTACAAGTGCGGGCCGGCGTGGACCTCCAAGAGGTTGTGGCCTGGAACGCGGGGCACGCCCACGTACGAAAACGGACGCCTTTATTTCGAGTCTCCCGTGGGCGATCTGGTCTGCCTCGATGCGAAAACGGGCAAGAAGATATGGGGCATGAACATCCTCAGCAAGTTCGAGGGCAAGAACATTCGCTGGGCTCTTTCGGAGTCGCTGCTGATCGACGGGGACAATCTGATCTGCGCGCCCGGCGGATCGAAGGGCGGATTGGTCGCGCTGAACAAGAGTGACGGAAAGGTCGTCTGGACGTGCGTAACCGGCGACCAGGCGGGGTACGCCTCGCCGATAGTCGTCGAGCAGGACGGCCTGCGGATAATCGTGACGCTCACGCTCAAGGCAATGGTCGGCGTAAACGCCAAAACGGGCAAGTTGCTGTGGCGTGTGGATCACGAATCGTACGCCGACGAAAATGTCCTCGTGCCGATCTATCACGATGGGCATATTCTCGTCAGCACGATCAAGGCGGGCACTCGCAAGTGGAAGCTTAACGTCAAGGGCAAGACCGCCTCAGTCAAGCAGGTGTGGCGCTCGCTGGAGATGGACAACCATCATGGCGGGATCGTCTTGCTGGACGGGTACATTTACGGGAGCAGTTGCGTATACAACAGGGTCCGCAACAAGTGCCCGTGGATCTGCCTGGACTGGAAGACGGGCAAGAAGCAGTACGTGGACCCCGGCGTGGGCAAAGGTTCGCTCACCGTCGCCGAAGGGATGATGTATATCCTCAGCAAGGATGGAACGGTGGGTCTGGTCACGCCCTCGCCCAAGGCCCACACCGTGGTCTCCCGCTTCAACCCGCCCAAGGGCGGTATGGGTCCGTGGTGGGCTCATCCGGTGGTGTGCGACGGGCGCCTGTATATCCGCCACGGGTTGAACCTGTACGTATACGACATACGCGCAAAGAAATAATCCCGACCCGGAGCCTCACCACCGGAAGAAGCGGTAGGGATCGTCCCATTCGACAGGACGGTCGAGGTAGAGGCCTGTGAGCCATCGGCCCTTGCTGGGAGGGTCGACAGGGGTCATGACAACATCGGACAGCCAGAGTGTCCCGGCCTGGCTGGACCAGATCTGGAAGCGGGTTTTGGACTTCTCCGAGCCGGTTGCCTGAACGGTGAAGGTGAACGGCCTCCACGATCCATCGGGGGCGAAACGCTGGTATTCGATCAGGGACCGCCACGTGGAGGTGTTCTGGACCGCCAGAGTCACGCGGGAGCCCTTCACGCCCTCGGATTTCGCGCGAAGCGAGATGCGATACCACTGGTTCTTTTCGACGGGAACGCCCGTCTGGGAGAGCATGATCTCGCGACCCTTGCCCGTGATGCGCTGGCTCCATCGGTTCGGGCGTTCTGCTGTCTTATCGCGTACGGGCAGCGACTGCTTTGGCCCGGGCGTCACTTGCCAATGGTCAGCCAGCCCGTCACTGTCGCTATCGGTGCGGAAATCGCCGTTTCGGATCACATTGGGCTCCGGCCCGCTCGCATCCAATGGGGTCGAGAAGCGCGCCAGCAACGGGCTGTCGCCCTGCACCCCGAGATTGCCCAACAGACGTGCGACAAGGCAGGCCGTCCGCCGGAATGTCCGCCTCATGTAGTAGTGCTTCTCGTGATCGTACCGCCAGGGGGCAAGCTGACAGAAGACCACGTTGTCCCCGGCTGACGCCAGCACGCCGTTGCCCACGATTGCGGCCCCTCCGGAGACCAGGTCGATGCGGCTGGGATGGCGATTGTGCACGTCGGCCGGTCCGATCCCCGCCATGGGCGAGCCCGCGCCGGGCGGCGGGAAGAAGGTCGCCAGGTGCTCCGAACGTTTCGTGGCGACGTTCACGGGCATAAAGTCCCGGGCCTCGGTTCCGCTGAGTCCGATCGCCAGCACGCGCCCATCCTTCTTAAGCCATCGCGCGATGGCGGTTTTGTGGGGCGCCAGCGTCTTGCCCGCACCGGGCGTGGCGATCAGCACGCGATCGGGCTTGAGGGCGTCGGCGGCGAAAGCGATCGGGCGGAGGCCCGCCTTCTTGAGATGCGTCAGACCGGCGGGGGAGCCTGCGTAAACCGCCTGCCGCCTCGGGCTTGCTTTCCACTGTCCGAGCCAGGTGAGCAAGTTCCCGACGAGCCGCCGGGCCGCAGGATCGGGCTCGGTCCGCCCGGTGACGTCCATCTGACAAAACACGACTACGCCCTTGCCCCGGCGGTAGGCCAGCAACGGGCTGTACTGGAGGCTGTACCCGCCGTCGACGATCGGCAGGAAGTCGCCCCGCGCCGGTTTTTCGATCAGGACCGATGCGACATTCCCCCGGTTCCCGCACCGCCACAACCGCGTCACCGGGAGCCCGCACCATGAAACTGTCGGGCCGTGCGCGGGCCTCCGTCGATAGCTCAAACGCGGTGGAAGGAGCGTCGCCGAACCTCGCCAGTCTCGCAGGTGCTCGGCGGCCAGGCCGCGTAAGGCCGGGTGATCCGGCATGCGCCGAAAAACGTTCCGCAAACCGTACTCCTGCACGCGAAACCCCAAACGCTTCTCCAACGCCTCCGACGTCTGCTCGAAGACAAGCACCTTGAGCCCGTCACGAACACCGCTGATGTCCGGGGCGGGTGAATTCGCCGTCAACGCCCCCTTGCCGACGATTAACATGTCGCAGTCCGATAAGTCTCGGTCGGCCTGAACGGATCGGCAGGCGACACCCATCACGGCCAGGAGTTTGCCCGTCTGGCCCTTCGGGTCGAACAATGCGATTTTCCCTCTCACCTGGACTTTGGTCGCCGGAGCCTGGACGTGAATTGTAAACGAGTCCTTCTGGGGCTTCCCGCGGTCGAACGAGGCGGTCAGGTCGAGCCGATACGCACCGGGAGCCAGCGCCTCGGGCAGGTCGAATCGCAACGGAATCCTCACCTGCTCGCCGGTTGGGACGGTGACTTTTTTGCGGCCTTTGATGGGTGTGGGCAGCGCCAGCAACCACGCACACTCGCAGACAACCGCCTGGCGGGAATTGTTTATTACGACGATCTGCTTGGCTGCGGTCTGGCCGGGTGAGAAGTTGTGATCTTTGCTGGTGAATCCGCCGGGCTTGCCCGCTATATAAGCCAGCAGCGGAGCGTTGTTTCGCAGGATCGCCCGCCCGGTAGGCGTTGCGACCCAGTCCGACCGCTTGAAGGCCAGGTCCATTCGCTCGTAGCGATCCTCGACATAATCGGGGCTCAAACCCGGGCGCTGGAGCTTGCCCCAATCAACGGGCAGGCCCTTGCGCGACTTGTCCACACCGTCGCGCAGGACATACAGAAGGCGGTGCTCCCAGGGCGAGTTGCCCGACAGGCCCCACGTCCGAAACGCGCGCCAATTGTCGGTTATGTACCTCGCCATCACGGTATGTCGCTCGGGTATATCGCGGGAGCCAAGACTGTACGGATAGTCCCAGCGATGCCACAGTTTTCCGGCGCGGACCCGCCCGGCCTCCCAGCGCAGATTGGCCTTCTCCATCTCGCTGATCCGGAACGCCGCATCGCCAAGGAACTGGGCGTTCCATTCGGCCAGGCAGAACTCCCACGGTACGCGGGCGCTTCCGAATTCCCGCTTGCCCTTGTGCCAACCTCGATACATTGCCCAGTCCCAGGAGAACGGCGCGCCGTACTCGCACAGGAACGCCGGTTTCACGCCTCGGGTCGCCCAGTGCTCGAACCAGTCCGACATCTCCTGGATCGGGACGAAGTTCGGGTAGAAGTTGCTCGTGTGCATCGCTCCAATGTCGCCTGCGTGGTGGTAGACGATTCGGCTGGGGTCCAGGCGGCGGATAATCGCCTCGGCTCCTAAGGCGAGTTTGGTGTTGTTTGCCGACCAGCTCTCGCGCGGGATGTCGGCGTCCCCGAAGCGGTGGGGGTTCATGTCTTCTCCGGAACTCGTAGCGTTGTGGCTCGTGGAGTATGCTACGACGGATGGGTGGTTCTGTGCGAGGCGCACGTAGAAGGCGGCGTGGCGGGCGTAGCCGTTGGTCTTCGCCGCATTGCGGGCCTTCCAGTCGTAGTGGCTGAAATGCGGTTGGGACACCCCCGCCAGCATCCCCACATCATCGGCGGCCCGAAGGATCTCCTCGAAACTCAGGTGGGAGCCCGGTTGGCAGCCGTAATTGTGCGTGTAGACGAAGTTGATGCCGATACTCTTGAGTCGCAACAGGCTTTCCCGCGCCGCGTCGTAGCACGCTGCCGAGGCGCCGACCTGGGCGTTGTCGAGCGGAACGGCCGACAGGTGGATGCGGCTGCCGTTCAGATAGAAATCCCGCCCGTCTATCCAGAACTCCCGAAAGCCGAACCGCACGGGCAAGGCTGCGTCTATCAGCTTGCCCTTCGCATCCAGCAGGGACAGGCCAGCGATGTACGTGTGGTTTGGCGTGTGGATATCCCACAGTTTTCCGGGCTTCCATTTGTGGGTGAACTCGATGCGGCCGGACTTGAGGTCGCTGGCTCGGAAGGCCTTGCTCTTGAACTCGGCGACGCGGCGGGCGCCGTCCATGACATGTGCGCGCAGGGCGTACTGCGTGTTTGCGGCTGGGCTGTCGACCGCAACACCGAACGTAATTCGCCCTTTGCGCACGGATGTGTCGATCTTCACGTCGGCGATGCGCAGACCTTGAGGCGAGCCGACGAGGTACACATCGCCGCACAGACCGCGACGCGCCACAGCCCCCTTCACCTTCCTTGCCGATGCGGTGTCGTTGTACGAGAGCATGACGCCCTTGAGCGGCATGGCGACAACGGCCAGCGACAGCACGTGGGTCCCGCCCGCCTTACAGATCGACGTAATGTCCACTTCCCCGGCCGGGAATCGCATCTCGCCGACCTTCTTTCCGTCCACGTACGCCGCTGCGAAGGAGTTCAGATATTCGGCGCGCAGGGTGATGCGTCGCCCCGCCCAGCCGGCGGGGATGGTGATCTCCCGCTGATACCACGCCGAAGTGATCCCGCCCAGAGGTTTCCCTTTCCAACTCGGATGGGCGTGGACGGTTTGTGAGTCCTTCTGCATGTAATTGGTGATCCCGGGCCAACTCCCTGGGACCTTGAAGTAGCCCCATTTCCCGTCGGGCACGGACCTCGCGGGCTCCTTCGCCGGCTGCCATCGCCACAAACCGTTGATGCAGATGTGCTCGCGCGTAGCGGTCGACTCGCGGTGCGCCTTTGCTATATCCCACACGCTCGTGACGCCTGGCGGGAGCTTCGCATCGTCGGACGCTTCAGCCCGCCCCGCGGCGAGCGACAGCACCAGAGCGATTGCGAACAGGACAGGAGCTTTCGTACGTCGCATGACCGGTGCTTCCATTGACGTCATCTCCTACTCGTGTCCAGAACAACGTTACATGCATCAGGATAGAGTTTCACCGCAAGCCTTTTGCTATGGTCCGTGACGGTGTTTTGATTTGGGCCAGGAGCTTTTCGACTAGTTTCTTGTTCTCGGGGTCGCCTGCTATGTTTGTGTTCTCGCCCGGGTCGATCCGGTGGTCGTAGAGTTCGATTCTCGGGGTGAGCTTCTTTTGCCTGTCGGACCATTCGACGATTCGGTAGCGGTCGGTCCGCAGCGTTCGCCCGAAGTAGCGGCCGCGGCCATGGAAGCTGAATGCGCCGTCCTTGACGTGACCGGTCGGATCGCCCAGAACGGGCCTGAGGCTCACGCCCGGCAGGTCGGCGGGAGCCTTCAGACCGCAGAGGTCCGCCAGCGTCGGGTATATGTCGACCGTTTCGGTCAGGGCGTCGGTGGGCTGCCCCGCGCGGGGCATGTCGGGCGTTTTGATTATCAGGGGGCTGCGAGCGGCGACCTCGAAGTTCGTCTGCTTTCCGAAAATGCCATGCTCGCCGAGATGCCATCCGTGATCGCCCCAGAGCACGACAATCGTGTTGCGGTCCAGATCCAGGCGTTTGAGCTCGGACAGCACCTTGCCGACTTGCGCATCTATGTAGCTGACGCAGGCAAAGTAGGCGTGGCGCTGGTTTCTGGCCTGGGCGTCGGTGATCTTCCCCCTGCCGCCCGGCCAGGCGTAGTGGGTGGTCACCTCGAAGCTGGGATGGAGAGCGATATTGGCGTCAACGTTTTTGGGCGGCTTGCGGTTTGGCGCCAGGGCGATCTTGGCTGGATCGTACATGTCCCAGTACTTTTTCGGCGCGTTGTGGGGCAGGTGCGGTTTGTAGAATCCGACAGCCAGGAAGAACGGTTTGGCGCGAGATCTGAGGTCGCCGAGCTGCTTGATCGCCTCTTGGGCGTTCAGGCCGTCGGCGTAACCTTCGTCGGGCACGTCGGCGCATTCAAAGGCGGGCGTATTGGTCTTGTTCCGCCCGTAACCGTACTCGCGCACGGACCCGTCGGCATAGCAGAAGAACGCGCCCCAGGGGTCCTTCCATTTGCCAATTGGCGCATAGGCCAGATCCCAACTGAACGGAACTTCGTGGGTTTTCTGGGCCGGGTCGGTCACGCCGCCGGGGAGGTGGCTTATCTTGCCAATGCACACGGTGCGATACCCTCCGCGCCGGAACAGGTGAGCTATCGAGACCGGCGCCGCGGGTTCGGTTTTCAGTTTCCGCGCCGCCCGCCAGCAGTCCCACGACCAGAAACGCCTGCCGGTAAGCAACGAACATCGCGACGGCCCGCAGACGGCCGACTGAATGTAATGACGCTTAAAGAGGCGCCCGGACCTGGCGAGCTTGTCGATGTTAGGCGTGCGCATGTGCGTCCAGCCGTAGCAACCCAACTCCGGGCGAAGGTCGTCAACGGCGATGAACAGGACGTTCGGTCGATCCTTGACACCATCGCCTTGAACCGCTCGGGCCATCGGCGACAACGCCATCGCCGCAGCGCCAAAGCCAATCGTTTTCAAGAACTCTCTACGCGCGTTCGGGCGGGTTCCAGGTCGATTGTGGTCCTTCAGAGTCATTTCTTCCTCACCGGTTCGAGGGCGATCCAGCATTGGTTGAAGTAACTGCAACTGCATGACGACGACGAATCGGGGATCAGCACCACCCCGCCGGCCGGCACGATGTTGATGTAACAACCCGGTCGTATTCCCCCGAAATTATGAATCTCACGTGTCGTAATCCCGCCCTTGCCGGTTCGGATCGAGTCGAGCCCGACGTAACCGATCGTACCGGAACGGAAGAAGAGCATATTCTGCGAAGCCGACACGCTTCCGCACCCGTACGCACGTCGAAGTTCGTACATTCGCTTCGCCCCGCTGCGCACGTCGAAGGCGTATTTCTCCCAGTAGATCGTGTCGCCTACGATTACCGGCGGTTTGATTTGGTAGGCGTGTTCACCATACCACGATTGAACCGAGTAGATTCTCTTACCGCTGTCGGCGTCGAAGCCCGTCAGCTTGTCTTCGTGCCACACGCACACTCGTCGCGCCGGTTGGCTGACCAGAGCGGCGGATCCGAATACGCCTTTGTTGTTGGTCCATTTCACGGCGCCGGTCTTCTTGTTAACCGCGGTAAGCCTTCCGGACGGTATCGGAGTCGACGGATTGGGTTCACGACGCTTCTTCTGGTTCGTCCAGAGGCTCGTGCGGTCGATCAGGTAGACGTTCTGATCGTCGATCGCCACAGCGTTGTTTCCGATGTAATCCTTCGGTTCGTGTCGCCACAGCACCTTTGCTGTCTTTGCATCCATGGCGAATAGCGTCTTGCCTTCAGTGACGGCTCCGGGGTGCTTCGTGCGGTACGGATTAACGGTGTTGTGATCCTCGTCAGCCGCCGTTCCGTATATTACACCGTCGCTATACGCGAGATATCCCCAGAAATCGTGGGCCTTTGCGTCGGGAAGATCTATCGTTCGCAGCAGTTTGCCCGTTCGAGCGTCAAGGCAGAGGCATTGAGCTTTTCTCCGCAGGTAGAGCACTCCGTCGCCGAGGCAGTATATTCCGCCCGTGCGGATTATGTAGTACCCCGATCGGCTGGACAGCAGATTCTTGGACTCGAATCGCCATAACTCAGTCCCGTTGTACGCGTCGACCGCGATTACTCCGTCGGGGCAGGCCTGGTATAGGATGCCTTCGCTGGCCAGCGGAGCCGGAGCCCGCGCCCATCGGCTGGCCGATGGCAGGGAGTAGTCGCGGTACCAGAGCATTGTCAGCTTTCCGTCAATCGTGCTGTCGGCGCTGCAGAGCGTGTTGGCGGGATCCGCGTACTGGTGCGTCCATCGCCCCGAACCCTTCGGAGCTCCGCGCCGGTTGACGGTGATCTTCTCGCCGGCGAGGGTGCATATCGCTCCCCCGTACGGCTGTTGGATTCGTCCGGCTTCGATCAAGGCCGCACCGGAAAGCGCCTCCCGCCGCGATACGATCAGATTGGCGAACATGTTCGGAAGAGCACTGGAGTTCAGCGGGCGATTGAAGATCATCACTCGCGTTCCGTACAACCCTGTGCGCAGGAGGAGTTCGCGGGCCTTTGTGAACAACGCCTTGTCGGACTCTACAGCGATGACCTTCAGATCGCTTACCTGCGTCAGCGCAATGCTGAGCGATCCGTCCCCGCAACCAAGATCCAGCGCATAGCCTTTGGCGATGCCGGCGGCCTTGACGATCGCACGGGCGGTCCGGAGAGTTTCGGCGTCGACGGCAGGCTCGATCCGTTGGGTCGATATCGCCTTGGCGTCAGCACGCGATCCGCCGGCGGAGAAGCAGTAGATCCGCCCTGTTGTTGTCGAGGCGATGAGGCGGCCGTTGGAATACGCCAGCCCGCCGACCGCTCCGTCCAGCTTGTTCGCCACGGGGATCTTCTTGCGCGTCTTCCTGTCGATCATTTCGATCGCGCCGTTCAGTCCGATGATGATCTTGTCTCCGGCGACGATCAGCTCCCTGACCGCTCCGGAGGCGTTTACGCCCCAGTTCCGTTCCAGCCCCGTGTAGTTCTGACTGCTCAGGACCTTTCCACGACGCTTCTGGACGAGTTTCTTGTCGGCCCATCTGAAGCTCTGGACCGTGTCTTCCCTGGCCGCCACGATACCGGCGGGCGTCATCGCGCTGCACGGGAGCGTTTCGATCAGGGGCCATTCCGAGGTCCGCGTCATGGGGAGATAGCTTTGCATCTTCCGGCTGTTTCGCACCGACCAGAGCACGCCCGCGCAGGTGTAGACGTCCTTGTGGGTCATGAACGCCCCGCCGCCGATCTTATCGTTGAAGCTGATGTGCCCGAAGCGCCCGGTCGCCTTGTCGAAAATCGCCGGCAGCGAACGCCCGGGCGGTACAAGGATGTTCGTCTCCGACAGCGTAAGGTAACCCTGCGCCGCCGGACCGGACTTGGAGTAGGCGCCTACGTGCGGGTGTTTGAGATAGCGATCGCCCGAGTCGTCGTTTCGCCACTTGACCTTGCCCGTATCGGCGTCGATCGCCAACAGATGGAATCCGTCGTTCGGCCAGATCCCAGCGCCCGCGTAAACCGTGTCGCCCTCGACGGTAGGTGCGCCGCGGACCGGCCACTTGGAAATCATATACCCGTTGCCAAGCACAAGCTCGTCGGACGGTCCCGGGCGGAGCGACCATCGCAGAGAACCGTCGGAAGCTTTCAGCGAGTAGATTCGTCCGTCGTCACTGGCGACCAGAACGGTCTTCCTCCAGATCGCCGGAGCACAGCGGATCGGACCGTTGGTCTGGAACCGCCACTTCTCCCGACCGCTGGTCAGGTCGATCGCTCGGACCATGCCCTCGGCGTGATCACCGAAGTACGCCGTGTTGTGTGCTACGACCGGTTGAAATACGTCGTCATAACGAATCCGCCCGTTGCGGGACCACGCGGGCGTCGGAGCGTGGGGAGCTTTGACCGACCATATCGGCTTCAGTTCACCCGCAACGGTCTGGCTTGTGTATCCGCTCCGGCGAGCGTCGGCGTGATACGCCGGCCAGTCCCCCCCCGTCCGCCGAGCAAACCGCCATCGCACCCAACATCACCAGCGTCACTGCTTGTCTCAGCATCCGTTGTCTCCTGAATTCCAAATCGATGTCCGTTTCCTCGTCCGGCGCCGACGCAGTCGGAAGTGTCGCCTGCAGACCCGCACTTTGCAGATCATTTCTTCCTCACCGGTTCGAGGGCTACTGTTGCTGTGTTGAGGTAGCTGCATTTGCATCCGGTGGTTGCGTCGGGCATCAGCACCAATCCGCCTGCGGGTATCACGTTGATCCAGCAGCCTGGGCGGACGCCCCCGAAATTAGCGGTCGGGCGATCGGCCAGCAGGTCTCGATAACCCAAAGTCGCCGACCGGAACAGCAGCATGTTCTCAGCGGCTGAGATAATCCCGCATCCGTAGCTGCGTTGGAAGGTCCACGGTACGGAGGCTTTGGAGTCGGTTGTTCGCGGTTTGCCCGTCAGCAGATCCCACGCGCCGGGCTGGGCGTAGATGGTCTGTCCGTTGATCAGCGGGCGGGAGGCGTATTTTGCTTTGATGTCCCAGAGCGTTTTGCCCGTAGACGCTCGCAGGACGGTCATTCTCCCGCCGGTTTCCGAGGGTAGTCGAAACCGCGTTGACTGATAGCACATCAACAGCACATCGTGAGTTTCGGCGACCATCAGCATAGTCCCGTACGCGCCGGAGTTCTCCCAAACGGTCCGGCCGGTCGTAACGTCGAGAGCCCTGAGCACGCCGGGCGCATGGGGTTTGGGCTTTTGTCCGCGGGAGCGGACTTCGGCGGCCTTGGCGCGGTCGATCAGGTAAACGCGCGCGCCGGCGGCGGCGATGGTGTTGTGTCGGATGGAGTGTTTGGCGGCATGTCGCCATTTCAGTTTTCCGGTAGCAGCATCCATCGCGAACAGGACTGAGCTTTCGGTGAACATGCCCGCCATGTTGGACCGGAGGTATCGGTATGGGACGAGGTGATCTTCGTCGACGAGCGTTCCCAACAACGTTTGCCCTGAGACGGCGATGTGTCCCCATCGGCCCGCCTTGCCGGAAGGGAGTTTGGGAGGTGCGAATTCAGCGATTTTTTTGCCCGTGGGCGCGTCTATCACCAGGCATTTGACACCAGTGTGGACGTAGATCTTCGTTCCGCTCATGCAGAGGTTGCTGCCCGTACCTGCGGTGCCCATCAGGTGATCCTGATCGAACGGTTTGAGGGCTCCGGGCAGCTTGTATTCCCACAGCAGGCGTCCGTTGTGGATATCGAGTGCTCCGAGGCTGTCGAGGCCCATGGTGAACATTCGCGACCCGTCGCTGATCGGCGAGTGTCCGCGCCCGTGGCGATTCGGCATGCGGATGTCCGGGCCCCGGAACCAGAGCATCTCCAGCGGGGCGCGTACGAGTTGGTCGGTTCCGCACAGCGTGTTGCCCGCATCGGCGTATTGGTGGGTCCACGTTCCCGCTCCGCTCCGCGGTTTGCGAACCGTCAGTTTCATCTTGCCGACCGGGCCGATGCAACTGACCCCTCCGCCCGGGCGGAGAAGGCGGGATCCGTCTTTCGACGCAACGCCCCTGCCCGAGACAACGAGGTCCGCAAAGTAGTTCGGGTACGGAGTTCGGGCCGGATCGCCGAGATGAACAGTCACGCGGACGCCGTAAAGGCCCGCGGCCCGGAGCTTTTTCCTGGCGAGTGCGACCGCGGTCGGATCGGAGTCCACCGCGTAGATCGTGAGTTTCGACCGTCTGGCCAGTTCGTACGCCAAAGCTCCCTCGCCGCACGCGAGATCCGCACAATAACCCTCTCGGAGGCCTGTCTTCTCGAGGATAGCTTTTGCTGCGGCGGCCGCGACGACGTTGTCGCCATACGGTTTGGCCTGCCTGTTGGCGGTAATCGCACCACTCTTTGGTCCGACGGCGAAACAGCAGACAGCGCCCTTGTCCGTGCTAACGAACAACTTCCCGCCGGAGACCGCCAGGGATAACGCCTCGCCGGGCACATCCGCCGACCAGACAACTTTCCGGGCCTTGATATCGATGACAGCAACCTTGCCCGCGCCGCCGGAGACGGCCTTTCCGCCAGCGACAATCAGTGAAGCTCCGCCCGGAGCATCGACGGACCATTTGGCGCCGGGTACGCGGACCTTAGTTTTCTTTCCGCGCAGGACGATCTCTTTGGTGACAAGCGGTTTGGTTGAATCGAACATGCAGACTTTTTTGTCGGCGTAATAGACGATTCCCGTCGGCGTGGCGGCCAGGAGTGATGCGTCGATTGCGCCGGGGGCGGCTTTGCCGGTGCGGGCGTCGAAGAATCGGGTTCCGTTGACCAGATACTTCCCGGCCAGCGAGATGGTCGATCCGCCCAACTGCCCGTATCGCTGCAGGTGGAAATACTGGAGCTTTCCGGTTTTCCGATCGAGCGATGCGGGCACGGCCCGTCCGGTCGGTACGAAGAGTTGCTCGTCGGACACCGCCAGGTATCCCTGGGCGGTGATGCCGCTTTCAGCCATCGCCCCACCGTGCGGCTGGGGCATGAGGATCGCCCCGGAATCGCTATTGCACCAGATGATCTTTCCGTCGGCGGCGTTCAGGGCGTAGATCCAGACGCCCTCCGAAGGCCAGATCCCCGCGCCGAAATAGACCACGTTGTCTTTAACAACAGGTCCGCCGCGCGCCGGCCAGCGGGATATCATCCGCTCGTTGCCCAGCAGCATTCGTCTTTCGGGTCCGCCGCGGCGGCTCCACAACAGCTTGCCCGAGACCGAATCGAGGCAATACAACACGCCGTCGTCGCTGACCGCCATCACGCGCCAATCGCCCGCCGGGCTTTTCCACAATGCCGGTGCGAAGCGGACCGGTGCGTCGGTGGCGAATGACCAGAGTTCCTCACCCGTCGCGGCGGCCAGTGCGTAGATGTGACAATCGACCGAACTGCCGAAGAACACTTTCCCGCCAGCCGTCACCACATGGTGGGCCCTGTCGTCAGCAACACGCCTGGATCCCGGCCAGGCCGGGCGGGGCGCTTGATCGGACTGCCTCATCCATTGGAGCACCAGATTAGCGGGAATCGATTCTGTCGCAGGCGAGTATCCGGATCGTCCCGCATTCCCGCGAACCATGGGCCAATCGGCCCGGACCGCTCCGCCGGTGAGCACGCTGGCGGAGATGAAAGCGACAAGAAATCTGATCATAACGGAGACCTCGAAGAGTCAGGTTCGCACCGGGCCAAATGCCCCCGACATGATAACATATTCCGCGCACAATTACGGGAGCGAGCCCTTCGATCGCCCCGAATAGCTTGTAATATCGGACTTCATGTGCTATTATGTTGGGCTATCATGACACTGACCGACACAACTGACCCCGTAGTGTATCGCTTGCTCTTCGCGAGCCTGCTGAGGACTCTGCGCGCGGTCAATTGGCCTCCTTTGATGGTCTGACCGGCCATTCCCCCGCATAAGACGCACCAGCTGCAGCATCCCCGCCCCCTTAACAAGAACACCGCATTCCGAGTATCCCATGCAACGCAAGAATATACGTAACGTAGCGATTATCGCACACGTGGACCACGGTAAGACCACGCTGGTCGACCAGCTTCTGCACCAGAGCGGCCAGTTCGGCCGGGGCGAGCTGTCAGGCGAGTGCATCCTCGATTCCGATCCGCTGGAACGCGAACGCGGGATCACGATCCTGTCGAAGAATTGCGCAATCGACTACACAGACAGGCACGGTGAGAGTTTTCACATCAACATTGTCGACACGCCCGGACACGCCGACTTTTCCGGCGAGGTCGAGCGCGTGCTGAAGATGGCCGACGGCGTGCTGCTTCTGGTCGACGCCTTCGAGGGGGTAATGCCCCAGACACGTTACGTGCTGTCCAAGGCCCTCGACGCCGGGCTGGAACCGCTGGTCGTGATCAACAAGATGGATCGCCCCGATGCGCGCGGGGATCGCGTACACGAAGAAGTTTTCGATCTGCTGGTGGATCTGGGCGCCGACGATCACGCGCTGGATTTCCCCACGATCTACGCGTCGGGCAAGGGCGGATGGGCCACCGAAGACTACGACGCGGCGGTCATAGGCGACGCTTCGGACGTTCACGAACTGTTCGACGCTATTATCGAGCATGTTCCGGTGGCGGACCTGAACGCAGACGCTCCGCTGCAGACGCTTATCACCACGCTGGACTACAGCGATTACGTCGGACGGATCGGAATCGGGCGTGTGTTCGCCGGCACGCTCGAGGCGGGCAAAGACGTAGTGGTGTTCGATAACGAAGGCAATCAGACGATTCAGCGGATCGGGCAACTGTTCCGTTTCAAAGGGCTCGGGCGCGTCGAGGTCGACCGAATCGACGTGGGCGACCTTTGTGCGGTCGTCGGTCTCGATTCGATCGATATCGGGAATACGCTGGCCGATCCCGAGAATCCGATCGCACTGCCCACGCTGACCATCGACGAGCCGACGCTGCACATGCGGTTCCGCATAAATGATTCGCCGTTTTCCGGGCGGGACGGCAAGTACGTAACCAGCCGCCAACTGAGAGACCGCCTGGAGAAGGAACTGCAGTCGAATGTGGCCCTCAGCGTTGAGGACCACGGAGATGAGTTCACCGTCTCGGGCCGCGGACTGCTGCACCTGGGCATCCTGCTGGAAAATATGCGGCGGGAAGGTTACGAACTGTCGGTCGGCAAGCCGCAGGTGGTTTACCATCGCGACGACAAAGGCAAACGCCTCGAGCCGATCGAACGCCTGGTGATCGACGTGCCGGCTGACGTGCTTGGCCCGGTGATGCAACTCCTGGGCGACCGTCGAGCCGAGATGGAGCACATGGAGACCGTAGGGTCCAGAACACAATTGGAATTCACGATCCCCGCACGATCGCTGCTGGGTTTGCGAAACCGCATGTTGACTGCAACCGGCGGCGAGGTGATCATGCACCATCGCTTCGAGTCGTACGGACCGGAGCGCGGCGATATCGGCGGACGAATTAACGGTGTGATGATAGCCACCGACTCCGGATCGGTTACCGGATACGCCCTTGAGCAGCTCGCCGGGCGCGGGATAATGTTCGTCCAGCCGGGCGACGATGTCTACGAAGGACAGATCGTCGGGGAGCACTGCAAGGACAACGACCTGCCCATAAACGTTGTCAAACGCAAGAATCTCAACAACATCCGCTCGTCGACCAAGGAAGCGACGGTGACTCTGAAAGCCCCGCGTCTGCTGACGCTGGAGGCCGCCCTGGAATACATCGAACTCGACGAAATGGTGGAAATCACGCCAAACTACGTCCGCATCCGCAAGATACATCTCAGAGAAGCCGACCGAAAACGGGCCTCACGCCAAGCGGCGGCAACGGTGTAAGACAGATCAGGACTCCGGAGGAATGGGGGCAAACTAGAACCCAAAGACCAGTGGGTCCAGCGTGGTGATAATCCCCATCGCCAGAAACTCGACATACACCGCGATAAACTTGCAGCGCAGGCGTCGGGTGAGTATCGCCCAGGCGGCTGGGGGGAAGACCAGAATGAAGACGGCCGGTGCGTACGCACTGCTCATTCCCAACACACCGGCCGGCAGGAGAGCGACGGCGCCCAGTACGATTGTGATATTCCCGAGCGTCCAATATCGTTTAACGTTCAGAGGTCCCCGCCCGTCGCCGCGCCGATCGCGGATGTCCTTGAACAGTTCGTATCCGCAGACGGTCAGGAACATCCACGCCGCGAAGCAATACAGCCCGCCCGCCCGCGGACCGACAACTCCGCCGGCCTGAGCCAGCGCCAACGGATACAGCGCCGTAACCAGCACCGAAGCGACAAACGGCTTGGCCGGTCCGAGACGTTTGGAAAGACAGTCGTATCCGACCAGCGCGGCGCCCAGCGCGCATATCGCGATTGGGAATATCCCTCCGGCGAGGAACGCAAACCCCAACGCAGCCGGAACGAACCCCGCCGCCGCCAAAACGCCGGTCTTCCGGGATATCCGCCCCGAGCAGATCGGGCGTTGCGGTGCGTTGATCGCGTCGAATCGCACGTCCAGCACATCGTTAAGGCAATAGGTCCCGCACAGCAGACTCACAAGCGCCCCGCACGCCCAAGCCAGCGATGCGAACCTCCCTGACAAATCCCCTCCCGATGCGTACCAGACGGTCAGCGCGAACGGCCAGACAAACGGGAGCGAGTATTGCAGGCGGAGCAGTTGCATCCAGGGGCTCATATCCGCACCCCCAGAGCCCATAGATAGCGATGGACGATGCGAACCGGACCCGGCGCGCAGTCGGCCTGAATGATCTCGGCGAAGCGGTCGAATACGGTCCGAGTCTGTTCGGACGATGCGGCCAGTTCGAAACCTGCGGCCGCTCCCGTCGCCCGCAGGCGAGCCAGTGCGGCTTGTCCGTCGTCCACGGCGTATGTCCTGGCGCCGTCACCGCGTGCAGCAACGCCCAACCCCGCCAAACGCATCAGCGACGCGAGCACAATGCTATGCGGAAGAAATTTCACCTTCATCACATGCTGTAGAGCGTCGGGATATTCGGCAAACGCACGGAACGACGCCCAGAGCACCCCAGCCAGCGAGAACAGGCTGTTGTCGATAATCGCCGCCCGCCCGCCAGGCCGCAGTACGCGGCGTATCTCACCGATCACCGCCCGCGGCGAGCAGTAACCCAGGCCCCACCCGCTGGTGACAATGTCCGCCGATCCGGACGGTCGGCGGCGCAGGTATTTCAGCGCATCGAAGCATACGAACTCGGCGTCGGGGTAATTGTCGCAAGCGGCGTCAACCATTCCGCTCGACGCATCCACACCGACAACCGACCCTACGCCGCGAGCGAGCAACTGTCCCGATAGATATCCCGTCCCGCAGGTAAGATCAATCGCCTCATCCCCCGGCCGGACGACTAGCCGCCCCAGCATCGCATCGGTAAGGTCCCGCATATGATCCGTCCAGGCTTCATCGTATCCGCCCGCGATCCGGTCGTAACTGGCCTGCACGACCTGCCCGGTGGTTTGCTGTTGACGCCAAAGCAACCGCCCCACCCGCAAAGCAAGCCCCACCCACTTCCGCCGCCGCCGCAATTGTCCCTCAATTGGAATCATAAGAAGATCACTTCAACACTGACAAAATATTCTGCTCTGTCAACAGCGCCGAGTCCCCGGGATGCTCAAGGAAGTTCTTAACATCGTTCACCAAGGCGTCACAGTCAATAGCCTTCAATCTTTCAACCACATCTCTTTTCCAGTTTTCAGCGTTAAACACGCCCTGCCCCGAGGTCTGGTCAAAAGCGTTTTGAAGCTGTTCCACATTCGGATCAATCGGCGGGCGCTTCCCGCGATACCACAGCAAATCATACCAATCCCTGCCTTTGGCGTATTTGCGCGTAATCAATGCATGGATCTTGCCAGCCATCAGAGACGGTAAATCGTAATATCGAAGCGACAGCATGGCGTGGCGATTCACAATACCGGTTTCACTCACAGCGCCTTTTGGCGGTTTGGTGTCTACCTCCAGTTTGATAGACAAGTTCTGGTCGGCCATCGCCGCCAAACCCGCATCCTTCAACACCCCACCGACCTTAATCCACGATTTGTGGACGACAGTGCGGTCGTTCCAACTCACGGCTGTGTTAAACCCGGCTAGCTGGAGATCGTTCTTTAGTTTTTTCATCCATGCTTCAGGTTTATAACCGGTATCGTTCTCAAGCGAGAAATCAAGATCTTCGGAAAAACGGGGGAGATTATGAACAAAGCGCAACGCCGTACCGCCCACAAAGGCAAGGTTCACAAACGCTTCACTTTCGTGCAACGAACGAAGCGCCATCGCCTGAAGGTATTCTCTGAGCAGATTGAGTTTGTCCGATGGGCTGGCGATGTCTTTGATGATTGCTAACGCCTGGTCCTTCATAATTCCACCGTCCCTTCATTTTGAGAACTGATCACCGACACCCACACCGCGACGGCTTTGACCAGACGAGGCGATTGATATCTTTCAGCATAACCTTGAAGTTTCTCCGCATTGATTACCTCAGTGTTCTGAAATCTCATCTCATCCATGCGGTCTTCGGCCCAAGCGCCTTTTTCAAGATGCCACAGATCGAGCAGAGCTTTTTCGGGTTCTGCGATAACGACCGCCTTACCGCCAATATCCAACGATCTATACCCAAAGAATGCAGCCGGTTTGATGCTTTGATACCTGAACGAGCCAAACGAATTCTCAAACGATCTGGGTACTCGTGATGTCACGCTGGTGTATGTAACCACTTTTTCAGGAATGAGCCCGTAGAATCCCATCGCCCAATACGTGCTGATGTACGATGGGCGGTAGAGCTTGTTGGCCAGTTCGGCGGGATTGATCGCGACTGAGCGGGAGGGCTCCGGAAACGCATACATTCCCCGCCTGAGCGACAGGAGCTTGCCCGCCTTGCACCATCTGTAGAGCTGCATATGGATGGTTTCCCGACGCTGGTCCGTCAACTGAACAACAGACGCAAGATCGAAGAATCCCTCCTTTCCAAGCATTTTGACTAGATCGTAATATCGCATTTCCGTTATTATATATTATCGTCGATTATTGTAAATAACTTGATGATATTGTCTCAGATCGAGTTCTTTTACACTTGGACGCCCCCGCCGCCAACGGTACCATGAATGTGTAGGGGAACCACGCAGCCGGAAAGGGATAGAGATATGAAACGTGTCATAACAATCACGAGCATGCTCCTAGTGGCGTTGACTGTATCCTGCCGGAAACCGGGCGCCACTGGAGAACCCGCCGCCGATACAGACGCTAAAGACAAGATCGTCAAGGCCCAGAAGCTCCAAAAGCTAATCGACACCATCGACAACGCCAGCGAAAGCGGGGACAAGGAGCGCTTGGCGGCGGCCTTGAAGGCCGCCATAATGGATCCTGGCGCGCCGCCCAAACGCACCGAAAGCTGGGCTGCCAGGCTCGCCAGAACTCAGGAAGAGATAGGCTTCGCCAAGATCACCAAACTCGTGGTCGAGGGCAAGGTCCAGGCCGCCATCGACGAACTGGACGTCTTCATCAAAGAGCATCCTGAAAACAAGCCGGCCAGGCTTGTCCGCGAAGGCTTGAAGAAGAAGATGGCCATGGATCTCCTGCGGAAAGAAGCCTACGCCTTGTTTGAGGAAGAAGAATGGGACAAAGCGTTGCCGTTGCTGGAAGAACTCAGAATATGCGTCCGCGGTGACAGAAAGCTCAAGGAAATGATACGCGAATGCACGTATAGGTTGGAGTTGATCGCGTTCAATAGAGCGGCGGCGGCAAACAGCTACGAGGAGGCTAGGGTTTCAGCCGAAAAGGCCAGGGACATCTATCCCGACGGTTATGACAGGGACATCGAGCCCAAGCTGCTGAACATGGAAGCCAAGCGGAAAATCTCGGCCATACTGGCCAAAGGGGCCGAAGCTCTGAAGAACGCCCAGTATTCCAACGTTCGCAGGATCCTGGACCACTTGAAGGGAAGCTATCCCGAAGCGGCCGAAATGATTCGCCAGAGCAGGTACCGCGAGAACCTCGCCAAAGGCCGCGCCGCACAGAAGAAGGGCGACCTCAAGACAGCGTGGGCACTGTACAAGACCGCCAAGGCATACGCCAAAACACGCGCCGAACACAAACAGATAGACGCCCTGATCATCGCTGCCGCCGCTGGCCTGTAGGGCATGGTGTCGCTGTGAACAATGGAGATTATGCAACAGGCCTCCCGCCCGCTACTAAGCCGCAAGCGGCCCGATTCCAGGTTCGAGTCCCATCCGCCCGCCCATATGGAATCCCATCTTGTTTGCCGCTTGCGGCTTAGCAGCGATCGGAAGGATTAATCGTTGCGCTCGATCGCGTCGTCCATCGCGGATGCGACTGTTGGCCAGGACAAATGCTCTACTATCGCCGCAGCGTTGGGCCAGAGGCGTCGGTCGGCAAGTTCGGTCAGTCTGCGGGCTAAACCCCTCGCCCCGCCGGAGTAGAAGAACGCTTCTGCGCCTTGGGCCTTGCCGAGTTGGAAAACTTCCGGGTAGGCCAGGCGCTCCGGCAGAACGGGCGTGGCGCCGGCGGCTGCGGCTTCTACTGCGCTGATGCCGAAGAACTCGTGCCGAGCGGTCGAGACGAATACGTCGGCCTCCATGAGCGCGGCGCGATAGTCGTCGAGCGTTTCCTGGTATCCCCAGCGGTCGATCCGGTCGGCCAGCCGGGTTCGTGCGGCGGCGAATACTGGCGGGACCTGGTTGAACTGCTGGCCGATGACGCTGAGGCGGAAGTCGACTCCGGCGTCCTGCAGGCGTCCGATTGCGTCGAAGAACGTCTCGGGGCCCTTGTCGTGCTCCCAGCGTGCGGCCCAGAGTATCCGCATGGGCCCGTCGGGCCTCGGGCCGCGAGGCGGGAATGGGTCGACGCCCGGGTGCATGACGCGACTGGTCGATCGGATTCGCTTGGGCGCGTCGGTCAGTTGGTAGTCGGGCATGGCGGCCAGCAGGGCCTCGAGGGCTCCGAGGAATGACTCGCGATGGAACTCCGAATTGAACCACGCCTGACCGGCTAGTGCGGTGACCATATTCGACAGGCCGAAGTGTATGTCCCGCGGATCTTTGCGGTCGTCAGGATAAGTAAGTTGGTTTTCGTGGAAATACGCTACTGCAGGCAGTGCTCGCAGCGGGGACGGCGCGAGCCCGAGGAACTCGGCCAGGTTCAGCATATCGCTGCAGAATATCGCATCCCATCGGTCCCCGGATGCGAACAGCTCGCCGACACGGTCAGCCAGCGTTACCGGCGCATGCCTCATTCGCCATTTCCATTTGTGGGCGGGCAGGTGCAGGATCGTGAAGTCATGGCGGCTGTGGGACGACCAAGAGTCCAGGAATTGCCTGTGGCTGCCTCCGTAATATGGTCCGAGTGCAAGAATCTTCATTATTTATCCGTTTAGCCGCATAACGCAAGATTAGAAAATTTGAATTAAACAACTTCCTGGAAATCCCACCGGCTCTTTCGTCCGATATAATATAGTTACCTGGTCGGAAACCTGTGAGTGAAATTCACCGTGATAGATCAAGACAAGACCAAAGATCAGCTGATCGCCGAAGTAACCGAGTTGGACAGGAAGGCGGCGACGGATCCGCCGAACCGCAATTCCGGCGGTAATGACGATCAACGTGCATCTCATGCGTTGAAGATGGAGGCCATCGGCAGATTGGCCGGCGGAATAGCTCACGATTTCAACAACATCCTGACCGCCATCCAGGGAAACGCCGAACTCCTGCAGATGGACGGTTTCCCCAAGGCCGATCGAGTCGACATGCTCGCCCAGATACTGGAAGCATCCAAGCGAGCGACGAGCCTGAACAGACAGTTGCTGGACTTCGCTCACAAGGGCGCCTGCAAGATCGTCTCCGTAGACACCACCGCAATTATCGAGGAGGCAGTCGCCCTGCTAAACCACGGGATCGACAAGCGAATCGACATTAGACTGGATATGCAGGCCGATCCGCCGCACATACTGGCCGATCCGTCGCAAATCAAAAGCGTACTGCTGAATCTGGGCGTCAGCGCCTGCGACACCATGCCCGACGGAGGAGTGCTCATCCTGACGACCAGGAATATCGTACTTGACGATGAATCACGGGGTGATTATGGCGGCCAACTGGTCCCGGGGCCATATGTGGAGATTTGCGTTTGCGGCATGAATAGCGGAGCAAACGGCGAGACCGACAATGGAGTCTGCGAGCCGGTCCGCCCAGCCGGTGGGACCGGAAAAGATGCGAATCCGGGTCTGGCTGGTGTTTACGACTGCATCAAGAGCCTCTACGGAAACATCCAAGCCGACATCCATCCCGGACAGGAAACCGCGTTTCGAGTGCTGCTGCACTCGGCGTAGACGGCTGGCGAACATGTCGCGGGCGTTAATCGTACGGAACCGCCTATATTCTCTCCGGTCCGCATCCCGCTAAGCGTTCATCTTCCCCAGCAACCAAGCCATATTCTCACCAAGATCGGTCATGGTCTCGAGGCCTTCGGCGTCGTCCTGCACGTCTCCGATGTGGCGCCCAATACCAAAGTTCCAGTAGCTCGACCCGGGTACGATCATCTGGGACAGCAGGAAGAAGTGATTGATCGAATCGAACGCATGGATCGCCCCGCCGCGCCGAACCGCCACTATCGCCGCACCCGCCTTGCGTTTCAGGAGGTTATCGTTAACGCGAGTTACGATCCCCGCCCGGTCGATCAGCGCTTTCAGTTCGGCGCTTACGTCGGCGAAATACGTGGGCGAAGCCAGAATAATCCCGTCGGCTTCGATCATCTTGGCGATGCAGTCGTTTATGATATCGTTTCCGATAACGCAACGCTGATCCTGATTCTCCACGCACTTGTAGCACGCGGTGCATCCGCGAATCGTGTTTCCCGCAAGCTGCACCATTTCCGTTTCGACACCGGCGGCCTGGAGAGGCTTGAATGCCTCGGCGATCAGCATCGCCGTGTTCCCGTCCTTGCGTCCGCTTCCGTTGAATGCTACTACTTTCATGGCGTGGTTCCTGTTTTCTTCGACGTAATCCATATTTCGCAGATCACGCTGTTGTGCTCCGCTTCTTTGCGGATGGCGAGTTTACACTTGCCCGCTTTGGCCCGCAACTGATCTATCGCAAAGGACAACTCGGCGGGCGGATGTTTTCGGACCTTATAGCTTGGCAACGCCGCAGGCTTGATCGCACAGATCCCGGACGAACCGTCGACGTTCGAAACCCACACGCTCTGTTTGCGAGCGGCGGTGTCGAAATCCCACCAGGTCAGGCCCACGCTGTACCGCCTGCCTCCGGTCAACCCGCTAATCTCGAAAACGACCTCCTTGTCGTCGAACGAAATGAGCGATTGTGTTGGAGATACGCCTTCGATACTCCCCTTGGCGAAGCTCCAACTTCGTCCGCGCACCTGAGTAATTCGGACAGCGTCTTTCTTGTCGTTGGTCTGTTCGGCTCCACAATTCAGAAACGCATCCAGCTTCACTCCGATCCGCAGCTTGCCTTCGATCGCTTTCCTGCGAGCCGCGGCTCCGAGCCCGCCGTCGGCCGCAGGTCTGACGCGCCTCACCCGGGGAGCCTTCTTACCGATCACGATCTCGTCCCATCCGCCGTAGAACGGAGCATTGCAGTCTATCCACGCCGCCAGCGCCCGCCACTCGTCGGTCTTCAATTTGACCTTGTAATGACCGCCATCGGCCAGCAGTTTCATCAGCTTGCTTACGCGCGAACCGGTTGCGTTGACGCCCAGGGGCAGCCTCCGGCCGGGATACCCGCCAACCTTTATGTACGAAACGTAGCTCAGCAATTTCAGGAAAGAATCGGACACCGCGTGCTGCGGGCCCTGGTCGCGATCGTACGGCGCGGGAGCGATCACCATTTGCGTTCCGCGAAGGTCGAAGGATTTCTTCAATTGACTGTTCTTGTCGGTGTTAACCGAACCGTCGTGGCAACTTATGCAGCGCAGGTCCAGCACGGGCTGGACCACCCGCTTGAAGCCGATCGCTCCGTCGCCCCAGGGCGGGGCGGCGAGTTTCGACGGCGGGCGTTTCATCGCCACCGGCCCGCCCGGACCGGCCTTGGCGGGAAGCGTGCCATAAGGCTCGTGACATCCGACACAGCCGGTCTTCTCACCGGGCATCACGTTCATGAAATTCCGCATCCGGCGAATCTCGAGATAATTGTCGTCCAGAGCTTCGAAGAATATCTGCTTGAAGGGCGGGACCTCGAAATGGGCCGATCCGTCGGCCTCGACCGGAACAACGCCCAGCACGCCGCGAGCGTCCCAACCGCATCCGACGCCCATGTCGACGCGTTGGGGCGTGGTGTGCACGGTCTTCGAATATGTCTCGAGCACTCGCAGGTGCTTCACTTCGCCTCGCTTTATCCCGTCCAGGCCCTGGTAGATGTCCGAAATAGTGAGCACTCCGGGCGTTTTGGGATCCACGCCCCTGACCATATCGGGGATGATCCGCGGTTTGGCTCGAGCCCGCAACGGGATCGGCGAATAGCACGAGTAACCCTTCCCGCGATATATCAGGTCGCGATTACCGTGAACGTCGCAGAGATACAGCCCGTACCCATGGGTCGACGTGTTGTTCTTATCAAAGGAATACGACGCTATGAACTGGTTTTCGCTAAGCGGGTAAGGGCTGGAGTACCACCCGGCGTCCGTTCGTCCGCGCGCCGTGTGCTGTGAGTCTTTGTATCGATCTAGAACTTCGCTGGCGAACCTGATTTCCGGATAGGCGACCTGGGGCGTTATTCTTCGCATCGAGTCCGGACCGCCTCGATTGCCCGCTGTGTCCACGATCATGATCGGGCCCACGCCGCTGTTGTGATGGGCCGCTCCGACGCATATCACTTTGCTCGTACCGGGGATCTGGCGGGCTTCCTGAAACGCGATCGGCCCGCGCGAGAATGCGTAATGGTCCCCGTAAACCAGCTGCGCCCTCCGCCCGTCGGGATTAACCGCCCAGAGTTGCTGAATAACATTGTATCCCTTCATCACGTAGTCCCAGCGGGTGTACATGATGCGCCCGTCGTCGAGCATGCTGGGGTAGAACTCGCCTTCCTTCGGTTCGGTTATCTGGCGGACGTCCGATCCGTCGGGCTTCATCGAGTACATACCGCACGCCAGCGCCCAGTCGCCGCACTGGACCAACCGCCCTGCCCGCGACGACATGAACGCTATCCGCCCGTCGGGAAGATAGCACGGTTCGGTGTCTTCGTTCTTCGGGTCGTTGGTCAGGCGTTTGGGATTCTTACCGTCGAGGCCCGCCTCGTAGATATCGTACGGCAGGCACGCCCCACCGCGAATATCCGGCTTGCCGTATCCGTAACTTGTGGCCTTGGGGCGCCGAGAAGCGTAGGGAAAAACAATGCGTCTTCCGTCGTACGACAGGTCGGGGCGTCCGATCCCGCCATTGGCGTACTTGCCCGAAAGCACGTTGCGCACCCTACCGTCCGGCGCAAGAGGCGAAAGCACGCAGATATTCGCTCCCGGTTGCTGGGCCTCGCCAACGCGGTGTGAGCACTGGTGATTCCACTTCGGCCAGTTGCGACGCACGAACAGCAGTTCCTTGAAATTGAGCTTCGGGTTGGCGAATGCAAGCTTCCTGACCGCCCAACGAGCCTCGAAGTACAGCTTCTTCCAGGTTCCCGCAATGACCGCCTTTTCCCTCAATGCGGCGCATTTTGCCTCGATGGCGTCGAGTCTAGCCGCCGCCCCGCCAGCCGCCGCAATCTCTCCGGCCTGGCGAAAGTCGATTATCATCAATCGCCCGCGCTTCACCGCACCTTCGATGGCTTGCACCGAATCGACTTTCACGTTCCGGGTCACCTGCTCCTCGCGGAGCCAATCGGCCTGGATCTGCCCGGCCGGAGCGCTGAAAACCGGTCCGCACGCAGCCAGAACGCACGCGACACTCCACAACGCCCCTTTCAGTATGCCGGAACGATCAATCATGATTACGCCTCACCGAGAGTTTACACTGTCAATCCGATAAGGCAAAGGGCGTTCGACAAGCCGCAATGGGACAATTCGCTTGCAGTCGGCAGGCGTCATTGGCATCATAGTGCCCTACAGGAGGGGGATATCCTTGTCAGGAAGATACGCATGGCCAAAAGAAAGGACGTTCGCAGCGGAATTGCAGGCGCCGGGTTCTCGGCGTCGTTCCACTTCGAGGCGATAAAGAAGGTCTATGGTACGAATCCGGAAGTCGTGGGCGTGTTCGCAATAGACGCCGACCAGACCGCGGATTTCGCCGCACAACGCGACATAAAGGCGTTCGATACGCTTGATGAGATGATCGACAGCGTGGACGTTGTGCACGTTTGCACGACCGCAACAGCCCACGAAGAAGTCGCTATCGCCGCCCTGGAGAAAGACAAATTCGTAATCGTTGAGAAACCGCTCACCGGGTACTTCGGCGACGGATCGGACGATTTCAACGGGGATACCTGCTGCAAGCAGACTGCCCTGGATGAGGCGATCGCATCGGTTAAGCGGATGCTGGCTGCCGAGCATGCCAGCAAGGGTCAGATTCTGTACGCTGAGAACTGGGTCTACGCTCCGTCGATCCAGAAAGAGCGCGAGATCATCGAGAAAACCGGAGCCCAGATACTCTGGATTCACGGTGAAGAGGCCCACTCCGGTTCGCACGCCAAGACCTACGCCCAGTGGAAGTATTCCGGCGGCGGGGTGATGATCGGTAAAGGATGTCATCCGCTGACTGCTGCGCTTTACCTTAAGCGGGTCGAGGGAATCGCGCGAAACGGCAGGCCGATTCGCCCGGCGAGCATTTCGGCGCGAACTCATGCTATCACGCGCATGGACAGTTTTCGCGACGAAGGACACATCCGCAGCGACTACTACGACATCGACGACTTCTCGATGATGCACGTGGTGTTCGAAGACGGAACCATCGCCGACATATTCGCCTCAGACATCATCGTCGGAGGCATCCACAACTGGATCGAAGTAGCAGCCAATAACCATCGCAGCATCTGCAACATCAATCCGAACACCGCGATGAGCACCTACAACTGTCTGGAGTCGAATTTCGACGACATTTACGTTGTCGAGAAGATCGGAACCAAAGCCGGCTGGTCTGATCCCTCGCCGGATGAAGACTGGTTCACGGGCTATCCGCAGGAAATAGAGGCGTTCTACCGAACGGTTGCATACGGAGACCCGGTGGAGTCGAACATCACACTGGCCGCCGACTGCATTACAACAATTTACAGCGCGTACGTTTCGGCTGAGCAGAAGGGAACGGAAGTTTCCATAACAACATTGGACTGACGAGGCAAGGCAAATGGCAGACAAGAATTCGGGAGTCGCGCGAGACCTTCAGATCATCGAAACCGCCCAAGCCAAAGGGCGCATGGCGACACTGGGAGCGTATTTCAAGCTGTCGGGACCGGGCTGGCTTCAAAGCGCGATCACCCTCGGCGGAGGGTCGCTGGGCGCCAGTTTGTACCTGGGCGTGCTCGCAGGTTTTTCGCTGCTCTGGCTTCAACCGATAGCGATGATCATCGGCATAATCATGCTCAGTGCGATCAGCTACGTAACGCTGTCGACGGGTGAGAAGCCCTTCAAAGCTATTAGAACACACGTGAATCCTGTTCTTGGTTGGGGATGGCTGCTTGCAACGTTATTGGCTAACTGTGTCTGGTCTCTTCCGCAGTTCAACCTGGCTTGCGGCGGGATAATGCAGAACCTGATGCCCGAGATGTTCAAGGACATGAACCCCGACCATGCCAAGATCGCGATAGTCAGCGCCATCGCCTTGCTGTGCATAATCATCGTATTCCTCTACGATTCGGGCGGATGGGGCCTCAAGTTGTTTAACATCCTGCTGAAGCTCATGGTCGCCGTAATTGTCATATCATTTGTCGGCGTAGTAGCTTATATGTCTAAAGAGGGCGTGCTGGATTGGAGCGCCATCGGCAACGGGTTCATCCCGAAGATCAACATGCTGTGGGAGCCGGCTGACAAATTCAGTGCAATTTTGACCGACGCCGGGAAGTTCGGCCAGTTCTGGTCGAATAAGATAGTCGGTGAACAGCAGGATGTCCTGATTGCAGCGGCGGCGACCGCCGTAGGGATAAACATGACCTTCCTGCTGCCGTACTCGATGCTCAAGCGTGGGTGGAACAAGAAGTTCCGCGGTCTGGCGGTATTCGACCTTTCCACAGGCCTGTTCATCCCGTTCATCCTGGCCACCGGGTGCGTCGTGATCGCGGCGGCAGCCCAGTTCCACCACAAACCGTGCGTTCCGTTCTCGGCGGAGGAAGCCGCCATCGCGATCGTGGCCAAGTCGTCTGAAACAGGATTCGGCGACCTGTCCGACGAGCAGAAGACCGCCCAAATCGAAACGATACTGGCGGAGGCTTATAAAGATAATGTCCTGCAGGAGGCGAAGGACACTTTTCCCAAAGCCGCCGCGGCTGCTGTTCTCCCGACAGTCAACGACGCGAAGTTCATCGGGTTCGCACTGCTTGAAGACAAGATGAGCCTCCTGATGCCCGTTCTGAAAAAGGCTGGCGAAGGCAATGTCCAGCCTATCGACAAGAAGCTTCTGGGCGGATACAAGAAACAGGCCGCCGGACGCATCAAGCACCAGATGGGCGACAAGGACTTCGACGCGACGTTCGGCAAGGGCTCCCAACTGAGCAAGGAGGAGACCGCGGCCCTTCTGGACGCAAGGATCAATGAACTCCCGCTGCCCGACCGCAAACTCGCGGCGATGCTGGTCCGGCGGGATTCGCTCCACCTGGCCAAAGCCCTCTCACCGCTTACCGGCGATGTGGTGGCGCACTACGTATTCGGCATCGGCGTGGTGGGCATGGCGATCTCCAGTATCATCATCCTCATGCTGATAAACGGATTCACCATCTGCGAGATGGTCGATCGCCCGTCGCACGGTTGGTTGTATCGATTCGGGTGCATGATACCGGTGGTAGGCGTGTTCGGACCGTTCATCTGGTCCGGGGCGGCTCCGTTCCTGGCGATCCCGACTTCCGTAATCGGATTCATAGTCATTCCGATAGCCTACACGACGTTCGCGCTGCTGCTGAACCAGAGGAAACTCCTGGGCGACGACATGCCCAAGTTCCTGCTGCGGTGGGTCTGGAATCTGCTGATGCTTGTTGGCGTGGCGGCGGTGTTGATCGGAAGCATCTACATGGCCTGGAAGAAGACCAAAGGCCTGCCGGGCATGTGGGGCGGCGGATGGGTCGGGCTGGGCGGGGTCGGTCTGTTCTTCCTGATGGTCGTGATAGCCCACTTCGCCCGAGGCGGGAGGAAGGCGTCCCAGGCATGACACCGTCGTCTGCAACCAGACGCGCAGCAGACATAACAATACACGGATAACACGTGGACTCAAACGTCGAAGAATCATGGCGCGCGTATCAGCGGGAGATGATCTCGGAAACCGAGCGGTTCATCGACTGGGGCCTCAGGCATCCCGAGCAGATCACACCGATCCCGTTCAAGCCTGTAGGCCAGGGCGGTTTCCCTCAGGAAGCGGCTGACTGGTTCTATTCGATCCTGCTGTCCGACCCCAAGAAGGACACGTCAACTCTGGCGGCCTGGCGGGCCAAACTCAAACATCCCGCGCGATGGTTCCGCCGACGGATAACACGCAGGTAAGCAGCGATTGTAAAACCGGGCAAGAACCGGGTCGAGTAACGGTTTGGCAAATGGACGCAGGACACGCAAGAATGAATGCGGACATGAATAAGGCGCTGGTTAGACTCGGATACAGCCGCGAGTGGATCGACTCCGGGATCATATCCGGCGACCTCCTGCTGCAGCAATACAACGAAATACAAACATCCGACGACCCCAACGCCGAACACTACAGGCACGGAGCGTTTCTCAATTACATTCGATCCAGAGACGCTCTTTCCGACGAAGAGATCGACAACATCTTCGCCCTGACCGACTGCGGCCCGGATGGAGAGGATCTTCGTCTGAACAGGATTATTGAACTTATCAGATCGGACCTCCTTACCACCGAACAATTCGGCGAGTTGGCCAATCGCAGTGAAGTTCACCAGCCGCCGGCCGACAAGGTGTATACAAGACATGAAATACTCAGGGCGATCGACGAGCGGGGGCTCGCCGAAACTTTCGAACGGGTAAAACAAACCCAGGACAGTTGGGTGCACGAGCGTGTCCTGGAGCATCCGGATCTGGCGGGCGAACATGTCGGCTGGCTGGCTCAGAACGGCGCAAACAAGCGAATCAGAAACGTCGCTAAGCAACTTTCGGAGAGCAGGAGATTCAGATAGTTTCCGGGGTTTCCAAGAGGAACACCCAATGAAACAATGCGAGGCTCCGGGTGGTGCTGCGATCCGGGAAATACTGGAACAGCAGCTTACACGTCTTTAGCGGCCGGTTCTACGGGCCAGGGCGGGATTCCCTTCTCAGTGGCGGCCTGTTTGCGGAACAGCACCTTGTAGGGATTCTCTTTCGGCACGGGAACGTCCTCGTTGACCATAGCGGGCAGCACCTCGGACCACCACTGGTCGTAGGCCTTGCGCATCTTGGCGACCTGCTCGGGATGTCTGTCGATCACGTTGGTCTTCTCGCCCGGATCGGCGTCGATATCGTACAGCTCCTTGTTGCCCACCAGGCGGAACCGCTGCGTGCGGACAGCGCAGGGCCCGTATTTCGAGTCGGCGGCCTTGCCTTTGGCCCAGCGACCGCGGTGGACGAAGATGAACCGGTCAGCCCACTTGGCCTTGGGGTTCTTCAGCAGCGGCGCGAAGCTCCGCCCGTCGAGTTTGACGTCGGGCAATTTACCGCCGCAGACCTCGGCGAGTGTCGGGAAGATGTCTATGTGACCGGTCAGCGCGCCGACGTCAACGCCTACGGGCGTCTTGCCCTTGAGGCGCACGAAGCACGGAACGCGCGTGCCGCCCTCGTTGGCTGAGCCCTTCTTGCCCTTCATCCCGGCGTTGAACAGTCCTTTGGACGGCGCTGCGGGCTTCGGGGCGGGCTTGCCCTTCCTGCCCTTCCGTTTTCTGCGCCCGCCCCCGCCGGCCTGGGCCGAACCATTGTCGGTCATGAAGATCACCAGCGTGTTTTCGGCGATCTTCCAGTCGTCGAGCTTTTTCAGCAGGATGCCCACATTCTCGTCGATATTCGTGATCATCCCGTAGAACGCGGCATGCCCGGCCGACAGCCCGGCCGCGAGATACGGCTTCTTGTACTTATCCGGACAGATCAGCGGCCCGTGCGGAGCGTTGGTGGTGATGTATGCGAAGAACGGCTTGTCGCCGTCCTTGGCGCTCTTGATCCACCGCAGGGCCTGGGTGAAGAAGATGTCCGTGCAGAAGCCCTTTGTCTTGACGAACGAACCGTTGTGGCGGATCGCGGGGTCAAAGTACTTGTTGCCCGGCGCGTCGCCGCACGTACCCCGAAAGCTCTGCCCGATCCCGCCAGCGCCGTGGACGAACACCTCGTCGAAACCGCGGCTTTGCGGCTGGTAGGGCTCTTCGTCGCCCAGATGCCACTTGCCGAATACGCCGGTGGCGTATCCGGCGCCCTTGAGCATCTGCGCCACGGTTGTCGACGTCAGGGCCATCCGCTCGCGCTCATGGATGGTGTGCGTAACGCCCGAGCGGAACTCGTGCCGCCCGGTCATCAGGCTCGTCCGCGTCGGAGCACACGTGGGACTCACGTGGAAGGCGGTAAACCGCACGCTGGCGGCATGGAAGGCGTCGAGATTCGGCGTCTTGATGATCTTGTTACCGTGGCAGGCCAATTCGCCATAGCCCTGATCATCAGTGATCACGATCACGACATTGGGCTTCTTGGGCCAATCGCCTGCGGGCGTTTTGGCGCGGGAGGCCCGCGGCATGACTGCGACGGCGGCGGTCGCGGCGATACCCTTCATGAATCTGCGTCTGTTCATAACCACTTTCATATCTCCAGTGAGAGTTCGACGCCGGCGCGATTACGGACCGGCGAATCCGCTGTAGAGCTTTCCGTAGTCTTTCGGATACGGTTTGGGTTTGGCGCCCGGCATGTCAATGCGAGGGTTGGCGTCCAAGGCCTTCTTGCCGGCCTGGATCGCTTTGAGAATCGCCACATACTTGGGGTCTGACTTGCTCTTGAATGGAGCTTTCTTGTCGTCTGCGATTCCACCGGCTGATTTCGCAAGGGCCGTCGTCAGCACGCGGCTGAATTCGGGGCGGGTCAGGTTGACGTCGGTCAGACCGAAGCCGGGGTTTCTACCGGCGGCTTTCAGGGCGTTTCTCAGTTGCCCGACCCACGGACCGGTCCAGAGGTCTCTCGATCCCGCCGTGCCCGGTCGCGTGTGTTCGTACGTCCCGTAATACGGAACATTAGCGTCGATCCACGTGTAAATCCGCCTGCGCGATTCATCGTCAACAACCACCTTCTCATGCTTCTGGTCGATGTACTTTATGAGTTTGCTGACTCGCGAACCGGTGGTCAGCGGAGCCCAATTCCTCACCGGAGCCTTCAGCAGCCAATGGTATTGCACCATTTTGCGGTCCAGCAGGGAATCGTACGCCATGTTGAAATACCGTGTCTTGTCGCCCGAGAGATCCAGACCTTTCTTGGGATCGGCGCCGCTGTGACACTTGATGCAATACTTGTCGAAAACGGGCTGAATATGACGGACGAAATCTATCGGCCCGTCGCCCCAGGGCGGAGGCGTGATGTCAACGGGCTTGCGCCTAAGCAACTTGCTGAACGCCGCCCCGCTCGGAGGGGCCATGAAGGCGCTTTCGTGGCATCCGATGCAACTTTGCGTCTCACCGGGCATGATCTGCGTTATTGTCCCCATGCGCTGCAGTTCCTTACCCGAAGCGTCGAGGGCCTGGAAGTACAGTTCGACTTCCGCCGGAGCCTTGAAACTCGCCGTCCCCGCCGCGTCGACCGGAACGGTCCCGACGCACTGCTTGGAGTAGTAGGTCGCGCGGGACTGCAGCGGATCCATGTCGTAGGCCCGCCTCCCGCGCATGTTGCACGGCTTGGGGTAGACGCGCATGACGCGGATCGCCTTGACCTGGCCAGGCTTCACGCCCGTCAGACCCTCGTAAACGTTCGTGATGATGAACGTACCGAACTTACTGTCCGACGGCGGGAGCATGGGCTTGCGGAGCGGAAGCTTCCTCGGGGCCAGCGGCAAGGCGTTGAAGCACGAGAACTTGTCGTCCCGGACAATCGCAGCCTTAGCGCCCTTGTTATCGAGTGCGACTACGCCGAACCGTCCCGCGCTCTGGTGCGAGGCCAGATACAAATCCCCGGAGATCGGATGCGGATCGCGATACGAGCGAGGATATTGCCTGTCACCGTAACCGGACCGGTTCAGATCGGGTCGATACGGGACATCCGGGGTGATGTTCCGGATGGCCAGCGGGTTCTCCAGGCCCTTGCTGCGGTCGATGACGCCTATGGCGCCTATCGGGTTACCGTGGTGAGGCGCCAGCGTGCAGAGCACCGTCGACTTGCCCGGGATGCCCTTGGCCTGCCAAGTCACCGCCGGTTCGTAAATCGTATTCCCGTAAAACAGCCTCAACCGCGTGCCGTCGGGATTGATCGTCCAGAGGCTCTGGGAATACGTGAGGTTCTTATCCTGGTACTCCCAGCGTGTGAACAGAATCCGCCCGTCATCCTGTACGTACGGCGAGTGGTCGGCCAGCGTGCCAAAATGGATCCGCCGCATGTTCTTGCCGTCTGCGTCCATGACGTACAGCGCGCACGCCGCCCCGGGCTGGCACATCGTAAACGCTTCGACGCGCGACGTGACAAACCCGATCTTGCCGTCGGGCAAATAGAACGGGTGGATATCGTGGAACCGCCCGCTGGTGATTTGTCGCAGGCCCTTTCCGTCCGCGCCGATCTCGTAAATGTGAAACGACTCGCCCTTCTTGCAGTCGCGCCAGGCGAAAAGGATCTTCTTCGCGTCGAACGACAGGCTCATGTCGTATATGATCCCGTCATCGTTCCTGAACAGTTCGGTCTCGGCGCTCGGGCCGGTCTTGGTCAGGTCGCGCGTATATATCCCGCCGCCGGGTATGAAAATATTCCAGCCGATGATCGAGCCGATACCGAACGGCCGTTTGAAGTGATGACGCTTGACAAACACCAGACGCGGGACGGCTTTTATTAGTTTGGCCTTCAGCGCAGCAACCGCTGCAAGCTGCTCTGCGGTCGAAATCGTCGGCGCCGGTTTGGGCTTGGTTTTGCGTTTGGTTGGCGCGGCCGGGGACCCGCCGATCAACTCCTGGTGGAACTCGATCGTGCGTTTCTTGCCCTTCTGCGACACCCACAAGTTCCGGAATCCCGCCTTGCGGGTCCAGGGGCGCAGGCCCACCGCTCCGGCGGGCAGGAACCCCTTTGCATCCTTCATTGAGGCGATCTGCTTACCGTCCACATCCACTTCAATCAGCCCGCCCTTTATCCGCACGACCAGCGGAATCCAGCGTTTCAGCGGGACGGGCGCCTTGATGTCCTTCATCAGCGAGAAATTGTTCTTGTGGCGCCCGAATCGCAAAACTTGTCTTTGCGGGTCCAATGCAATCTCGTATCCGATGAAGTTGTTGGCGCCGACTCCGGCTTGGCTTACGTGTACGATCAACGCGGCGTTGCCGCCTTGCTTGTCGTCGAAATAGACTTCAACGCCGGCCTGACCGTCGGCAAAATCAGTTCCCGTCGCCACGAGCTTCGGACCCGGCCCACCGTCGCTCCAGACCGCCTTGTCCCGAACGGTCCACGTCCCGCCGTGAGCGATCAGCGTTTTTTTCTCTGCACCCAAAACCGATCCGCACGCACAGACCGCCCCAACCAGACATCCGACAATTCTCAGCATCCGCAATCTCATAAGAAGACCTTTCGTGTCGGATATGATTGTATTCGCCCATTGGCCTGCGGCCAAACCATTTTCCCCGACATGAATCCTTGCGGTCGCGGGCCGCGGGTTGGTACGCTGACTGTTTAGATAACCCGCCCGAAAGGACAACCGATGAAAGATCATAATTCAAAGACCGTCAGGCTGACCCGTCGCGATTTCCTCGCCGCCGGAGCCGGAGCCGCCGCAGGGGCAAGCGTACTTACGATCGTGCCGAGTAACGTCATGGGCGCCAAGAAGGACGCCAAAGCCCCCAGCGACAAACTGAACGTTGCGGGCATCGGCGTGGGCGGGATGGGAGGCGGTAACATGCGACAGTGTCGCGGTGAGAACGTCGTCGCACTGTGCGACGTGGACTCCAAGCACGCGGCCAGAACGTTTAAGGCCTTTCCGAAAGCCAAAACGTACAAAGATTTCCGCATCATGCTCGAGAAACAGAAGGATATCGATGCGGTCGTAATCGCAACGCCCGACCACACCCACGCGGTTACTTCGATGGCGGCAATGCAGTTGGGCAAGCACGTATTCTGTCAGAAACCGCTGGCTCACACAGTCTACGAAGCGCGCATGCTGAAAGAGGCCGCCCGCAAGTACAAGGTCCAGACGCAAATGGGCAACCAAGGCCACTCCTCCGAAGCCATCCGCCTGCTGAAGGAATGGATCGCGGCCGGGGCAATTGGCGATGTGACGGAAGTTCACGCCTGGTCCGATCGGCCCACAGGCGGGCCTTGGTATGCGAACTTCGCCGTACGAGATCTGCCCAAGGGCTCTCCACCGGTTCCCGACACGCTGGACTGGGACCTCTGGCTGGGACCAACAAAGAAGCGTGCGTACCATCCCGCGTTCCACCCGTTCAAATGGCGTGCGTGGTTAGCATACGGAACCGGAGCATTGGGCGACATGGGCTGTCATATACTCGATCCGGCGTTCTGGGCTCTGAATCTGGGCTATCCGACAAGCGTGCAGTCCGAGGTCAAGCACCACAAGCCCGAACTGGCCGACCAGGCGTTCCCGATCTCCTCGACGCTTACCTACCAGTTCCCGGCCCGAGGCAAAATGCCTCCGCTCAAGCTGGTCTGGACAGACGGTGAGTACAAGACGCCCCGTCCCAGGGAGCTTGAAAAGGGCAGGAGGATCGACGCCAGCGGCGCGTTTATCTATGGCAGCAAGGGCGCTATCAAGCACGGTTCGCACGGCGCCAGCGGAATGCGGATATTCCCCGAAACCAAACAGAAGGAATACGACCCCAAACGCCCGCCCAAGACAATACCGCGCGTAAAGAACGGGCACATGGGCGACTGGCTCCGTGCATGCAAGGACGGCAAGCCAGCCAGTTCCAACTTCGAATACGGCGGGGCGCTTACGGAAATGGTGCTCCTGGGCGTACTGGCGATGCGGTTCAGCGGCCAGAAACTTGAGTTCGACAGCAAGACCATGAAGTTCACCAATTTCCCCAAAGCCAACGAACTGCTTCACATTGAGTATCGGGACGGTTGGACACTGTAACAGCGTATTGATAAGACGCTTATAAACTCAGGCGAGAACAGGAGCATCGAAATCCTGTTCCCGCCTGAGTCTTTTTCGGGTGGAAAAGGAACTATCCGGGCCGATATAGATTAATCCAGTTTATGTGTTACCAATTTGAGCAGGCGTACACATAGGTTACAGATTCATTTATACGTTATCGTGTCGCAAATTTCACCGTCGCCTTCACGGGACAAAACCATGGAAAAAGGAGACAAACCATGAAGCGGTATGGAATTATGTCAGTTGCACTGGGGTTGGTGATCGCATTTTCGGCAAGCTGGTCGTCTGCGCAGTACTCACGTCGAGACCCCCGCGGGCGTGACGATGACAGGAAATCAGAGTACAAGGGCGATCACGGTAAGAAGGATCAAGACAAGAAACCGCACAAGTCCGACAAGGGAGGCAAAGACTCGCCAAAAGCCAAAACCTCCCACGGACCCGGACCGCAGCATCGCGGATTCCAAGGCCGAGGACCCCATGGCGGTTTCCAGGGCCGCGGATTCGGTCGAGGCTTCTCCGGAAAGGGCCCCAGCGAAGAAATGAAACGCCGTTTTATGGAAATGCGCAAGAAGGCCGCCGAAGCGTCTAAGTCCAAGTCCATGTCCAGTTCCAAGTCCAGCCCCAAACCAAGCTCCAGAGAGGAATTCATCAAGAGAATGCGTGAAAGGATGAGCCAGCATCGCGGCGGCGGCGCCTCACACGCTCGCGGGTCGAGATCTTCGCAGGCTCGCGGCGGGTCCAGAGAGGAATTCATCAAGAAGATGCATGAAGCAATGCGCGCCAAGATGAGCCAAAACCGTAGCTCCGGATCTT
>JASLNT010000078.1 GCA_030745875.1 Phycisphaerae bacterium | reverse complement strand
ATTCACTGGTCTATCTGGTCTATGTGATGAAGGACGAGAAGAACAGAATCACCCGACCCGCAACGCACACGGACCCGACAAAGAATCTGTATATTGGCGGCAGGAGCTGGTATCGCGGTATCGAGCCGACAAAGAAAAAACCACAGTGGAATTGGCAATTGTATATTGCAGGTCAGTCAGCAGGATTGGACAAAATCAGTAAGGTGGATTGGACTCTCCACTGGTCGGCCACATCACGCAAAACCGTAATGCGAAACAAAAGGTTGAGTCAATATCAAGTGATCGCGAACACATACACGCCGGGCAAATTCAAGATCGATGCGAGAATCACATTCAAGAACAACACCACACGCACCCTCACACGCACATTTCTGGCTGCGCAACAGTACAATCTGCGATTGATCCAAACCGATCGCTACTGGGGCAAAGACCGTAGCGGGCAAAGCAGATGGGACTGGTGGGCGAAAATCGACGGGTCACTCACCCAGCTCAACGACATCAAGCAGGTTACATACCATCTGCACCCGACATTCAAACCCAAAGACCGCGTGATTCGCGGTTCGTTGCAGAACGGTTTCGCCTTCAAGTCCAACGGCTGGGGAACATTCAACCTCGCCGCGACTGTGGATTTGAAGGATGGCAGGCAAATTAAACTCACCTGCCCCATGAAGTTCAAAGACCCCGTGCAGGATAAACTCGTGCTGAAAAACACCGCCTACATGGATAGTATCGTCAACGGTCAGAAGTGGTACACCTGGACCATCTCCGTCGACGGCCCATGGAGCAAGCTGCAAAATATCCAAAAAGTCCGCTACAAACTGCACCCAACTTTCAATCCAAACACCATAGACGTCGCAACCCGCTCGGCCTACGGTTTTCCCCTCTCCCGCCGAGGCTGGGGTACATTTACAGTCCAGGCAATACTGTATTTCAAGAACGGCGCGACACAAACACTGAATCATAAACTGGCGTTTTAGCTTCATCCCCGATGGGGAGGCGGTGGGCTCGATCCTTAACTCAGGACCATTGTAAGGTGCTGCCGGAATTCCTATCAATTTACTTGCAATTATCCCGATTTCAGCTATAATTAGTGATCGTTCCGTCTGGGCAAATTGCTCGCCACAGTCGGAGGCTCGATTGTCATTTTTACAAAGCTGGTCGTGATGTCGGCCCGGCGGGAGTTGGCGGGGGGGGTGTTGTTGAGGCTGCAGGAGCGGCGCGGCATAGAAGAAAAGGAGAGCGGCGATGTTACGACAACTCATTTTGGGGCATCAGTCTTCCCCAGCCGTCGCGCCGACCGTCGCGCCTGGCGCTGAAACGCTTGTCAGGAGCACAAGGCGGCGGATGCAGATCCTTGCCCTGGTGGTGCTGGCGGCGGTGACGACATCGTCGGCGCCGGCGGGACCATACCTGTTGACGACGCTTTACGAAGATACATTGCCGAGAACCACCGGCCTCTATTCAATCAATTCCGCCTACGACCCCCCCTCGCTCAACATCGGCGGCAAGGCGGCGTTCCGTGTCGAATTCAATTTGCCGTCTCCGGGCTATCTCATGGTGGCCACGTCAGGGTTATATCGGCGTGCGGTCGGCCCGGTGGCGGGAACCGACACTTTTGATTTCCTCAACCCCGAGCCGGTGATCAACGATTCGGACATTGTCCTGTTCAGCGCGCAGATAGGTCCCGCTGTTGAGGATGTCGGCGTGTTCAAAGGCGAAGGCGATGGCTCGAATCTCTTCACCAGGGTGGTGGATACCAAGGGCGGATTCTCTGTGCCGGAGGGGACGTTTGAATACTTACGGGCGCCGCAGGACATGAACAACGCCGGAACAGCGGCATTCGTCGGGATCCTCGACAGTGGGATCCGGGGCGTGTACGCCAGTTCGGGGGGGGCGATGACCACGATCACCGACAACCAGGGCTCAGAGATCACGGCCTTCTCTCGCCCTTCGATCAACAGCGCGGGCGTCGTCGCGTACCAGTCGTATTTCACCGACGCCAGCGGACCCATCCGGATCCATTCCAGCGCGGGCGGCGGTACGGTGATCGCCGACACAGACGACGGCTACGCAATTATCGGTGCGTCCACCATCAATGACGCCGGTTCCGTGGTGTTTTCCGCCGAGTACGGCGGGTTCAATGAGATGGTCATGGGCAACGGCGGGCCGTTAACCGCCATCGTCGACAGCAACGGTCCGCTGGACAGGTTTCTCAGCACTTCGCTCAACAACGACGGTTCCGTGGCGTACCAGGCCGCCTATGACGTGGGAGGCGGCGTGGCGGTCTTCAGCGGGCCCGACCCGGTTCAAGACAGGGTCCTGGGCGTTGGCGACCCCTACGGCGGTTCGATCGTGACGGATATACAGTTTGGCCGCAACGGCCTCAATGACGTCGGTCAGATGGCGATGGCGGTTCGGCTTAGAAACGGTGACGAGCACATCGTGCGCAGCTCGGCGGCGCTGCCCTGGATGATCGTGAGTAGATCCCTGCGTGCGATGCTCACAACCGCAACCGCCGGAGACGGGCCGCCGGCCACGATCCAGGGCGATCGGCGCGTGCCCATCCCGCCGCCGGGGTCTATCGTCGATCTGGGGTTCGATTACCGGTTCCTCGTAACCGAACCCGACAGCGTCCTGCGGGTCCTGCTGGACGGTATGGATCTGGCGCAGTTTCCCGGACAGGCCGGCGACGACCTGATCACCGAGACGATCTCCATAGATATCCGCAAATTCTACCCGAATTCGCCTCCCGACGAGGTGACGATTTCGTTCCTGCTGGAGGGTACGGACCAGACAGTGTACCTGGACAACATCACGCTCGACGGAAACATGCTGGTCAACGGCGACTTCGAAACCGGCGACTTCGCCGGATGGGAGTTTGATCCGGATACGGGCGGTTCGGCCATGGTTATAGCTGATTACGTTCTGATCCCCGAGCCGGCATCACTGGCCTTGTTGATGCTCGCCTTGCCCAGTCTGTTCGCCCGTTCCCGGCGGAGGCCCGTCTTCGCCTGTCGGCTTCGTCGCGACAAGCAAACCGGCGGACGGCGGACGGGGTAATCCGCCCAGCCGGAGGCGGATCTTCGACACGACGAATCCGCCCTTGCTCTTTGGCGCCAATTATCGTTAAGGTTCTCCAATGAGCAGACGCAACCGAAGCCGAAATCGTGATCGCCGCCCCAAAGCCCGCGACAACCGGCACGCGAGCATCGAGGGGCGCCTGGCCGAAGTGTCCGAAGATGAGTTGTACGAGCAGTTGGAATCGCAGCGCGATCCAAAGGCGCTGATTCTGGTTCTGGACGAGGTAACCGATCCGCATAATCTCGGCGCCTGCCTGCGGTCGGCCAACGCGGCCGGAACGGTCGCGATAGTTACGCCCAAACACCACTCCGTTCGAGTCACCGAAACTGTTCAGCGTATCGCCTGCGGAGCTGCGGCGACGACCCCGGTGGTCACCGTCGCAAATCTCGCCAGGGCGATGCGGAAGTTGCAGGAACTCGGTTTCAGTCTGGTCGGAACGGACGATTCCGGTGGGGAAATGCTATACGACATCGATCTGACAGGCCCGGTCGCCATAGTCGCCGGAGCCGAGGGCAAGGGCCTGCGCCGTCTGACGCGGGAAACGTGCGACCACCTTGCCCAGATTCCAATGCTTGGAAACGTGGAATGCCTGAACGTTTCAGTGGCTACGGGCGTCTGCTTATTCGAAGTGGTGCGCCAACGCCGCAAAACCGCCCGGGGCGGCGGGGGCAAGCCTTAAGGGGACTTTGCAGTAGAAACCGGGCGGCCTGCCGGGTAATCCCGAGTTCCTGTTAGTTCCGTAGTTCCCGGGGACAGCTTACTTAATTACGCCTTGTCGTTGAACGGAAGTTAATAACAAAGTACGATGGCGCTCGAATTGACCCCCGAATTGAATTCAAAAAACTTGCTTGCATAAACCCATGTCACACACCTGCCCTGACAATTTCGTGTGAGTGGGGAACTCTTGTTCGCCGGCGGCGTCTAATAAATTTACAGACTGTTCTGCTTGGGATTGCCGGATTAATCGTTGTTACACTGATAGTTCTGTTTAGAGCGGATCAGGTGTCAGCGCCCGGCAGCGGTCTGAGACCGAAACGTGCGCTCAGAAGAGGATCAGCGAAAGGCGACTGCTATGACAATCCGGATTGACGCGACTGGTGGATTACGTTTGACCGCGGCGCTGTTGCTGGCGTGCGTGTTTTTGTTCCTGGCTCTGTCGGCGAGCGCTGAGTTTGTTGTTCGTGCTGATATCATGCCGGTTCCCGTCAACGCCGTGGGCGGATCGTTGGCGACTCCCAAAGGGCGGGCCCACATCAAACGCGCCCGCAAGGTGGATTTTCGCCAATCGAGCTATCATGTTATGAATGACGGCGGGGGATATCGCTGGGATATCAAGAAGTACGGAACGGTCTATCGCGGCACGGACTATGCGTACTACGGGGGGGGGATGTACCTGCAGATCAATGGCGCGAGTTTTCAAACTCCGAATTACACAGCCTGGGCAAACAAGGCTGGCGACGAAATCGAAATGGGGCCGTGGAGCAACAAGGGCCTGAACATCTACCGCCGCATCAAAGTTTACAAGGACCGCCCGATGGCGAGGTGGCTCGAGGTGTTCGAGAATCCCACCTCGGCGCCGATTACCCTGCAGGTGGCGATCTTCAGTTCGCACAGTTACGGAATCAAGCAGACAACCTACAGCAGCGGAGGCAGTTTGTTCGGCGCCAAGGATACGGCGTTCATGGTCCGCAACGGACGGGCCAACAGCCCTCCTACGCTGCATGTGGTCACATCCAAACACGCCAAGATTCGCCCGGCCGTGCAGGTCCAGAGCAACCAGATATACGTGCGATATTCGATCACCGTCCCTGCCAAAAAAACCGTAATACTCTGCCAGTTCGAAAGCCAGAACCGCGACCAGACCGCCCACCAGAAACTGATGAAGAAGTTCCCGAGCAGCAAGCTTTTCAAGGACCTTCCAGGCTCGGTCCGCGCGATGATAGTTAATATGCGCGCAGGCGGCGGGATCGGCGGGGTGGACCTCGAGCGCAGCGAGACCTCAGATTCGGTGTTGCTGAAGAGCGGCGATCCGATTTACGGTTCGGTTAAGAATGCGGCGTTTAAAGTGAAAACGCTGCTCGGCGAGCTCGACCTGCCTGCGGCCCGGATTGTCGGAATGTCCGGCGGACGGGGGCAAAACGTGCGATTCGTGTTGCTTGACGGGCAGGTTATAAGCGGGCAACTCGCCAATAAGACGCTGCAGTTGGATCTCGACGGCGGGGGGCTGCTGCGTATTCCGTACAGCAAGATCGCACAGTGGTCGTATCGCGTGACAGCGGCCAGGCCGAACGACGAGAAGTTCGGCGGGGCGTATGTGATTTTGCGCACGGGCGATCGCCTGGGGTTCGATCCCAAGGCCATGGATATAAAACTTCTCACTCGCCACGGATTGGTCGAGCTTGAATCCGAGCGTCTCTTAGAACTGACGATGGACAATCCCGGCAACGCGGTGCACCGGGCGGTGTTTCTAAACGGCTCGCGGCTCGGCGGGTTCCTTGAGCCCGAGAAGCTGAGATTGAAGCTGACTCTGGGCAAAACCGTCACCATTTCTCGCGACATGATAGCCCGGATGCGGTTCGCCGAAGAAGAACAGCCCGACAGCACTCTCACGCATGTAGTGCTTACCAACGGTGATGAGCTCTTCGGCTCGCTGACCGCTGATAAGTTCAAATTGTCTACCGATTATGGCGACATTAATATCGATCCGTCGCGCGTTAAGTCGATCAGATTCCGCCCTGAAGATCTCGGGCGAACGATTGTTGGAATGTGGAAGGGCTCGGTCCTCAAGGGACGATTGGGCAAGTCGCAGCTTGGATTTGCAGTATCGCCCCAAACCGTGCTGAATATCCACGCCGGGCAGTTCGTGTCGATTAACTGCCCGCTTCCGCTGCCGCCCAAAGCCGCTCGCGTCGAGGTCGAAAAACTTATCGCCCAACTCGGAGCCGAAAGCTACGAAGACCGCCAGAACGCCTCGAAGAAGCTGCTCGAACTGGGCAAGAGCATTTCGCCCATGCTGCGAAAGCATCTGGCCAACAGCGACCCGGAAGTTCGCCAGCGGATCGAAGACATACTCGAACAGTCCGGCGGCGGCACAACTCCGGTGGCCGTCCCGCCAAGGAGGGGGGAGATTATACATCACCTTGGCGGGGTCCAGCTCGAGCAAGCGATAATGAAGTAATTTGGGGGACACCACGCTGTGCCCCGCGTCGCTCTTCGAGCTATGCACGACAGGCGAGATAGGTGAATTGCAGAAAGTTGTGAGGAGAAAGCCCGGTCGAGTCGGGTCGGGCTTTGAGTTCCGGGGACCCGTCTTCCAACTTCGCCCTTTGGGCTACGTAGGACAAGTCGTCCTATGGACTATGTCGTGACAAGACACTCTACTTAATTACGCCTTCTCCTTGAACGGGAACCAATAAGTAAGGCTTCGCGGAATTCGCTTTTCAGCAGAAGAGGGAGGGGACGTTGGCTTGGAGTATTTTCTTGTCGCGATATGTTTGTGTTGTTAAGCTGTTTTCATGGCGATGGCAGAGGTAATTCCGACGCCCGACGATCGGAATCGAGATTGGAAACCTCTCAGCAGTTCAGTTCTGCGTTCCCGGAATTCCCGAAAGTTCACCCACTGTCGCCCTCGCACCGTTATCGCCGCCGCTCTACTTGTTGGAATATGCCTGGCGGGTCCCGTGCTATCCGGCGAGCCCGTTGATGTTGGCGGCAGGTGCGAACTGTTCCTGGACGATCACCTGATCGCGAAAACCTCCGGCCAGGTCAGCCGCACGCTTCTACGCCCCGAACCGAAAGAAGTGGTTTTTGTCGCTGATGCTCCGTGGGAAGGCAACACGAGCGGATATTACACTTTCTTTCAGGACGGTAAGACGTACAAGATGATTTACCGCGGCTGGCGGCACGATCGCAAGAAGAAGCAAGTCCACCCCGCGGTCACCTGCTACGCCGAAAGCACTGACGGTGTCAAGTGGACCCGCCCCGCGCTCGGTCTGCATCTGTGGAAAGGCTCGAAGAAGAACAACATTATCTACACGGGCGACCCTGAATCGCACAACTTCACGCCGTTCCATGACGCCAACCCCGCTGTCGCCCGCGGCGCCCGTTACAAGGCCGTCGGAGGCCTTCGCGGCAAGCTTTTCGGCCTGGTCTCGCCCGACTGTAAGACATGGAAACGCGTTCGACAGCGCGCCATTCTCACCAGCGGCCAGTTCGATTCGCAGAATCTCGTTTTCTGGGACGCCGACCGGAGCGAGTACCGGGCCTACTGGCGATGTTTCCGCGGCGGCGTGCGTGCGATTCGCACGGCGACGTCCGCTGATTTTGTCACCTGGAGGAACGAGGCGGACGTGTCTTACAGTAAAGGCTCGTCGCGTGAGCATCTATACACCAACGCGGTCCAGAAGTACTTCCGCGCACCGCACATCTTCATCGGATTTCCCACGCGGTACGATCCCAGAAGCCAGCAGGTCGAGCCGATCTTCATGACCAGCCGCGACGGTCGAACATTCCACCGCTACGCCGATCCGGTGATCCCGCGAACGGTTCCCAGGAACCGCGACCGCAACAGGAGCAACTACATGGCGTGGGGCATGGTCCAACTGCCCGACAAGCCGGGCGAAATATCCGTCTACGCCACCGAGAACTACTACGAGCCCACCCCAGGCCGCGTCCGCCGATTCGTCTATCGTCTCGATGGATTCGTAGCTCTGCGGGCCGGAGCCAAGGGGGGCGTCGTACTGACCAAACCTTTCCGCTACCGCGGAGTGATGCTGCGTATGAACTACATCGTCCGCCCGAACGGCTCGCTTCAAGTCGACGTTCTGGATAAGACCGGGAAGATCATCGGAGTTTCAAAACCGCTGACCGGCGACCGCCCGGACGCCGAAGTGGGCTGGAAGCGCAATCCGCGATTAAACGGCGGCGTCGCTCAACTTCGCCTAACCATGACAAACGCCGACGTGTACTCTTTTCAGTTCCACGCCAAACCCTAATCCCGGAATTCGAAAACGCTCTTGTGGGAGGCTGAAGGCAAAGTAGAATAGGCATCGTGGAGACAGATGACAGCACTGAGAGGCCGGCCGATTGCGAGAGTAGCGATCCACACAAGCGGGGTCGCCTGACTTTCTACGTGATTGGCTGTGCGATTCTTGTTGTTGCCGATGTGGTGGGGCTCAGCGGCTTGGTCCGGGACCAACTTCAGGTCCTTTCCTATGCCTCCGCAACGGGGACGCTCACGAGGACCGAAGCCGCCGGCGTCCTCGGCACGTCGTACAATTACAAATACGAAGTGTCGGGCCGAGCTTATACGGCCAGCGCATATTCCTTCGATGACTTTGCAGTGCCCGAAGGCAGCGATGTCTGGCGAGAACTTCGTGCCGGCGCCGGCGGACGAACAGTGACCGTGTACTACGACACGGCGGATCCCTCCAAGAGCGTGCTGACGAGGATACTGTACAGTAGGAACTGGCATTATGTTTTTCAACTCCTGTTCGCCGGGATGTTGTTGCTCCTGCTGGCGCCCGAACTGGTGAGATTGTATCGGACGGACAGATTTCGCAATGCTGACGCCGTCCTGAATTCAGGCTGGATACCCGGATGGGGCAAATGCAGAGCCCGGAACGATACCTGGACGATCAACTCCACAAGCCAGGCCGTCAGGATTGGCGCAGGACTGTGCCTTTGCGGATACATCGCGGCATGGGGGATTTTCCTCTTCAACGCCGGGGATGCATCTCTGGCCTATGTGAACTCCGTAAACGTTTTGCTTGTTGCTGTCGGCATTCTGGCTGTGGGCGTGATCGCGGCGGTTGTATTGCGTGTGGTCTATCGACCATCTGTACTAACCATCGACGTGGCGAATCGCCGAATGAGGCTTGAGACGCGTCGCCGGAATCTGGACATTGGCCTGGATGAGATTCGCTGCTGGACACTTCAGAATATCCTGCATCCAGACGGCCTGGTGAGTTCCTCTCCCGTGCTTATCCCGCTGCTGTCTGTGCGTACGGACGGTGGGGCGTCTGTGCCCGTCCGCCTGTTTACAAGAGCCTCGAAGCACGAGGTCCTTGAGCAAATTGCACTGGAACTTGCAGGACTGACCGGGGCAAACGTTGACCAGTTGCCCGACGAGAAGATCGAATTCCCTATCCCCGGAGACAGCGCCAAGGCCCGTGTCCAGTACGAGTATGCGAAAAGTGCGCGGACGGCGAAGAACCGACAACAGTTTGCCGACGTCCGCTAGTCTTGCGGAGAAACGCTGCAGTTCCCCGTATTCGGCGTGCCGCCGTTGCATGCGTTCGTACTTCCCGTTAATCTACGCGTGTCGGGGCCAATGGGTGTACTCATCGGGCGACAGGAGTGTGGGCATTGCGGCGAGCGGATGATAATGCGGCGGCGGGCGGCGGCATGAGGCCGTCGGGCCGAGGCGCTGTGAGCTACGCCGGAATCTTCGTATTGTGCGCCGTCAGCCTTTCGTGCACCAAGGCGCGCGTTCCGGCTGTTGTGCGGGATTCGGAGGGCGTCGCGGCGGTGGGTGAGATCCGCGTTGGCGGCGACTACGAGCGGGCAATGGAGGCGCTCAAACTCGCCGGAGCCAATGACTGGACGAGGAGTTGCGGTTACCTGGTCGTCCAAATGGACCCCGATCGCGAGTGCAAGACCAGCTACCACACGCTGTCGGACGGGTTCAACTTCACCCTGCGGGGGAGTCGTCCGAAGGGCCGGCGGGCGGGCAAGAACCCGAGATGGGCGGTCGGCGGTATGTCCGTGTCGGACTCGGCGTATCTGCGGGGCGGCAAGGCCGAGACCGATTACCCGCTAACGCGCATCGTATTCCGCCACGGGCGGAGCCGCCCCGAAGGCTTGCCGACGACCGCCCTGTATCTTAACCTTGACCGCAGCGAAGCGGCGAGACGGATGAAGCGATATGGGTGGAAGCGCAAGGCCTATGATCCCTCGGTCAAAGCGCCGCCTCGCGCCAAACACTCCGCCGATCGGGCCGCATCAGCCGCGGGCAGTTGGGAGTTGCACGAACTCGACGGAACGGAGCTGTACCTGAAGTTCCTGTCGAGCGGCGATGGCGAAACGCTCGATGAAATCCGTGACGGGGGCGGTTTGGCGTTCGAGGTCTTCGATCAGCACCTGCTGACAGTCAAGAGGTGCCGTGCGGTTATCGAGGCGGCGCTGCCGAAAGGTTGGTCGGCTCGGCCTGAGCGGAACTGCTACACCGGCGACGATCTGGGGATACTGATCCAAAAGGCCGCCCCGCCCGACCGCGGAGGGGGTTTGATGGTTCGCATCCTTCACCCTATGACGGCTGGAGAGTTCAGAAAGTGCCGAGCCGAACTGCCCAAACTCAACGCTCGCCGGGACGAACTTGAAAAGGCCGCCGAGGCGTTCACCGAGGGCGGGACTGTTACTGTCCGGACCGACGAGCAACAGAGGATCATGCTGGAACTGTGCGTCCTGAACGGGCGAATGCTCGACGTTCCCGATTTCCGGACGTCGAAAGCCGCCATCCTCGCACCGGAACTGTCCGACTCCACGCCGAAAGAACTCCATGGCGTAATCGAGGCCGTGGGGACGGCGCTACGAATCTGCATTGACCATTTACCGGGAGATCGAAGAACGCATGGGCGAGGCGGAAGCACTTGTCGGAATCGGAACATCTTGCGTGCTCACAGATCAACTGCAGGAAGTCGATGCGTTCCTGGACGATGCGGAGCGCATCTTCGATGAGATCAGTGATTCTTGTGGGCTTTTAGATGTGCACATGAGACGGGCCTTTCTGCTTCAGAAGCACAAGCGCGAGGATGAAGCAATCGAAGCGATGGGCCGCTGCGTGTCACTCTGCCAAAAAGTCGGTCACAATGGCGCAGCAGCTCGTTGGATTATCTTTTGGAGCGACCACCTTAAGTCCAAAGGACTGTCGGAAGACTCAAAAATGTTCCTGGAGCATGCCCGCGTTCTTGCCGACAACGCCAAAGACCCCGTCCTGAAACGCGAAATCACCGATCGCCTCACCGGTTGATTAACGTCTCCCGTGAGTCAGCGGGAAACTGAAGCAAACCCCAGAAGCGTCGCTCAGGCCTGTTTCAGATCGCAATCATCCCGTCAGCGCTTCATGGATTGATCTGGCAACCCATTTGTCCGGCAGATAGCCGACAATGCCGTGCTGATCGTCAGTGTCATTGTCCACATCATTGTAGTTGCTGATGGGGCGATCGGTTGCAAAGTTGTCGGCGTCAAGTGGGAAGAGCGCTACAACGTCTTGCGCGTCTCTTGCGTTGCTCCATGACAGCGTTGATTTTGGTATTTGAATTGTGCGCAGGCGAGTTTTTACGGCTTTGATAGCAAGCGGCGAGCCAACCGTAATATAGCCAGGCACCCTATGCTCGTGATTGTGCAAAACGTTGTATGCAACTATCGAGCCCAGCGAGTGCCCGACTACAACACAGGGCTCATCGGTTAGTTCTTTGGCGACCATGGCGTCGATGCGTCTGCGAACTCCCGCGTTGGTAAGATAGACGTAGACGTCTCTTGTAAAACTGTCGAGGGCGAAGTCGCTAAGTTCCTTATGGCGATCGAGTGCTTTCAGTATCGCGTGGACCCATTTCCAGTTGAGGACGCCTTTCTCCCGGACATCCTCATCGTAGAACTCCTTAATCTGCTCCTGCGTAATCCCGTTCCCGTCGGCCAGTTCTTGCAGGAATTCTTCTCTAAAGACGACTTCGGCATCGTCTCCGGCGGCGCCTTTCTCGACAACGTCCTCGACCAGTGGCGCGTCCAACTCCTTCACCAGGGCGTCAAGGGCGTCCCCATAGAATGGCAACGCGATTTCGAGACCCGGCGGCCGCGACAAGCCTGCGTTCTTCAAGCCTTCGTCAAACGCATCGACCCAGGTTTGTTTCAAAACATCCGCATCCTTGCCGCCCTGCGATCGCCCGTGAACAAAGATTAATTTCATTGGAGTTCTCCGGATTCAAGGTCATTTCGAATTAGATCCGCCCCCTCAGGCGTAAAGCCGGTCCAGAGGGAGGGCTGTAAATGGGAGCGATATTTTTCAAGCCGCTCCAATGACGGCGGATGTAGTTCCAGCATCGCCCATCCCTGACGCAGCATCGGACAGAAAGGCGCGAATGTCGGCCAGGGCTCCCCCAGTCGCGCCAGCAAGAGCACATCGAAAAACACAGCTCCGTCATCCTCCATGTATCGGGCGACACTGCGTATCTCTTCGATCTGTCCGGCCTGTTGGTAGGCGTAACAGGCGTAGATGCCAAGCGATGGATCTTTCCCTTTTATACTGCGCAAATAGGATGCGGCGTCGCTTGCACCTTCCTTGTTAAACTCGAGCACCCCGTGACGCGTCGCGGTTGCAGCAAACGCGCGTTGCTCTTCTATGCTATCAGCCATGTGTCGATACTGTTCGTCGTATAATTTCGACCCGAGTGACGGGGTATAGTTAACGCTGATGACCTTTTCGTCCTCGACTATCACCGACCCGATGAATCCCGGTTTTACCGCCAGCACCGTGCCGAATCCCTGCTCAAACTGAATCAATATGGAGCATGTGCTTTCGGGCGATGGGGGATACACGCGAATATGCATTGCGTCGTTATCTTCGAACGTTTCGGTTTTCCAACCGTTGGCGATTGTTACTTGGTCAACGTCTCCGAATACCGTAAACCCCGTCTCTGTTTCGAACCGATCTCGCCCGCGGGCAGATACTATACGATTCACTTGATTGTCGAATGCGGCGTCTTCGTCGCTGCTAGGGGGTTCCGGCGCCGGCCCGTCATTTATGGGTATGTCCGACACACCTTCTCTTGCGGTGGTGGCCATGAGCCTAATGTCTCCCTCTGGGAGTATGGGTTGATCTGCGTCTGGGTCCGCCATTGTCGGCGGGGCTGACAGCTCGCCGAAGAACAGAGGCAAGTGCGACTCGGAAATAGCGATTGGCTTCTGGTTCAATCTTATGGAAATGTCTGTTGCCTTAATGGGCACGGTTTGTTGGAGGTGAGATCCGAGCTTTTCGGACAATATCAAATGTTGTTGCTGGTGCTGGGTCACCACATCCGGGATTTTGCCTTTCAGTGCGTTTATGAGGCATTCGGTAAAGATGCCCTTGGAGTTGGATACCGCTTCGTCCGGCGTCTTGTATTCGAGCGCTACATCTCCCGGCCTGGCGGCATAGAACCTGTCGACCTTGCCGTTGAAGTCATACACTTTCGGGATTCGGAGGAGAGAGGCTCCGGACATGCTCCGATGCTGGTGTGTGGGTCCGCCGGAACGACAGGCGTCTGATACAAAAATGACATGATCGATACCCGAGTAACGGGCATTATCTATGGACAAGCGAACATTGACCGCCTCTTGCCCTAGGTCGGGCGCCTCTGACAGAAGCCACAATTCGGTTTGTGGGCTCAGCAGGAACCCATGCCCGGAAAAATAGACGATAAGTTTTTCGCAATTGTTGGAAAGGATATCATTAGTCGCACTCTGCAAATCTGATATTCTGACCTGCTGGCCGTTCTCGTCGGTAATCAAGGTCACCGACAGGCCCTGCCCCTCCGCCCAGTCGGCGAAATCTCTGGCGCCGGACGCCGCCCCCGACAGCGGCGGAAGGCCGCCTGTTCGATCGACTCCTATTACCAATGCCGATTTGCTCATTGCCTGTCTCCGGGTGCTGAGTCTATTGGCAACATCGAATTTTGAGGCCTCAATACTGAGTTATCCCACCGCCCCAACCCACAACTTTCGGATGGGACCGCCTTTAATCCCGAACCGTAAACGAGCCCGATGTAAAACCGGGACTTCCGTTTTGCTCCAACATTGTCGATGTTTGATGGGCTGAGCACAAGGATAAAACCAGTCATCTGATTTGGGATTTGGAGTTCCGGGGACATCACCCCGCGCGAGCGAGTAGAAGGGGAGAACGTTGTAAGTAGACAGGCGCGCTGAACGGCGTAATCCGGGGAGCATCTTAATTACGCCTTGTCCTTGAACGGAACTACAACCTGAACCGCCGCGCCACATCTCGACTCCGCCGGAAATCCGAAAATCAAATAACATATTGTTCTTTCGGAGATCGTCGTGAGTTATTACCATGAAAACACAATCATGTGAAATTCATCATTCACGGGTTGACACATTTGAAAGGGAATAGCAATGACAGTTAAGTTAAGTGATGACAAAATCACCCCCGAAGTGCGAGACATGTTCGCCAAGCGCCCGGCCCCGAAGACCGTAGCGGTAATCATTGCTGCTGCGGAGGGACAGGCCAATGAGTTGCGTCGCGCTTTGCCTCGATCGAAGCAGAAATCGGGGAACACAGACTACTACGTGTTCGCTCATTTTGCGGAAATACGCAAACTTGAACGCTTCGTTGAGCAGCACGACGAGATTGTCGAGAAGGTCTGGCTTAACAAGCGTGTCAAGATGTTAACAGAGGTCGCGGAGAAAACCGTCAAGGCCGCCCCCGCCAGAAGGCTGTTCAACGTGGAAGGCGAGGGCGTAACGTGGGCGGTGCTGGATACGGGAGTTAACTTCGAGCACGTCTGGCTCGATCAAGCTGAGTCTCAGTACGGCGGGAACTATTCGGCGGATAACGATGACGCGGACAATCAGGGGCATGGAACTCACGTTGCGGGGATTGTTGTAAGCATGGCTCCTCAGGCCATGATCGCGAACTACAAAGTACTCGATCGAAACGGCGCCGGGAGCGATTCGAATATCATTGAGGCGATGCATGCCATACGAAAACTGAACCTGATTTCCCGGAAACTCGTTATTCACGGAGCGAACTTGTCGATCGGCGGGGCGGTTCCTGTCGGTTCATACGGAATAGGGGCGTCTCCTGTCTGCCAGGAGGCTAATCGGTTGATGCGTTCAGGCGTTGTGGTGTGCATTGCCGCGGGGAATTCGGGCCACCAGGAGTTCCTCGTCCCGAGCAGAGATGAAAACGGAAACCCCGCAGTTGGGTTCCACGATTGTTTTCTGGATTTGTCTATAGAAGATCCGGCGAATGCGGAGGATGTTATTACTGTAGGCTCGGTTCATACTGAGAATCCCCATACGTACGGCGTCAGTTATTTTTCGAGCAAAGGTCCCACTGGAGACGGTCGAGCAAAGCCGGATCTAGTGGCGCCCGGGGAGAAGATCTGGTCGGCTGACTATGCGGAGAATGATAAACAGGTCGAAATGAGTGGAACGAGTATGGCGACTCCTGTTGTGTCGGGAGTCATTGCGCTCTTGTTGTCCCGACACCCGGAGCTCAAAGGTGAAACCGGTCGCATCAAGGACCTTGTGAAGGCGACAGCCACAGATCTGGGTCGTGATCATTACTTTCAGGGAGCGGGAATGATAGACGCGCTGCGTCTCCTGCAAGCACTATGACTGCACCAACCAAAGAAATCCGATTCGCGTTTCTCGACATTGGGCTTGGAGACTGCACTGTTATCACCTGGGATGACAGGCATCACAGTTCACATACTCCGACGCCTCGGTGTATCGTTGTTGACGGAGGTAAAACGATAGCCGCATCCCGTCGGCTTGCTCAATACCTCATCGCAGAGAAGGTCAAGAAGATAGACCTCCTTGTCGTGACGCATATTGACTGGGACCATCTCGGTGGAATCGAACAACTGTTCAAGCGGACGGATACGAGAAACGGTTCGTTAAAATCGCCGTACAATAAACTGGCCGACATTCCGGTCACGACCTACTGGGGACCGCTGCCGCAACGTCCGGGCGCTGCTGGACATTCGAGTATGTCTGCTGCGATGAATGCAGCTTCATATGCGTCTGAGTTCAAGGCGTATGTGACAAGCGTGCAACAGAACCAGGATCTGCTTGCAGCTCTGGCCGGGAGAGTGGACGAGTTTGTATTTCCCGCGATGGACGCCTTGCCGGAACTCGACTTGTTCAGGAATCTGGAGCTCGATTTTCTTGCACCTGCAGTCCAGCGTTTTTCCGATGAGTATTCTCGATTTACGCCCTCACGATTTCAAACACTCAGCATCGACCAGCCTATCGAGAGCCTGACAATGCAGGATCTCAATGACGCTCTTGCCGCGTTGGCTGAGGATCGCGCCAAGCAAGCCTCTACATCCGCAAACAACCAGAGCATTGTCTTCTCAGTTACTCCGAAAGGCCTGTTTTCCGAGCACCGTGATAAGCGGTTGCTCCTGACCGGAGATGCGGAGAAGAAGTCATGGGAAGACATGAATGAATTGGCTGCAGGCCGCTTACGAGCCCGTTTCTTCAAAGTGCCTCATCACGGCGCATCCAGTGGTCTTGGTCCGGGATGGAACAAGGTGCATCCGCATCTTAGCGTGTTATCCGTAGGTCAGGCCGGATACGGCCACCCGCATATTGAGGTGCTGGAGAAGCTGTCGCCAATGAGCACCCGGATCCACTGCACCGAGCAGAATCAGAAAAAAAGTAAGAATCCTGGAGACTGGGGAGACGGGCACGGTGGGGCGGGAGGCTACTGCAAAGCATCCGGAACAGATTGCCCCAAGCGCACAAAAGACTCCTGGGGGCATTTAATAGTGACGTTGAGTGACGGCAGTTCGGAAGAAACGTACACCCAGGCGGGTGATGATTGCCCGATTGATTGGTAATGGAGCGTTCGTCGCGACTCTGATGCAGGTGGAAACAGCTCTGGGGCGCCGCGCTGTGCGAGATAGGACAGGGGGAGAAAGTCGTCAGTGGACAGACGGCCTGAATGGCGAGAGGCGAGTATCCAACGCTATTGTCGGTTCACTTGCTACTCTTCTGGAAAGAAACACCGATTCTTGTTTGTATAGAGTGTGTTTGTGGATACAATCACTGCCAATATCCTGCGATCCCGATGTACATCGGGACGGGGAGAGATGCTATCCGGGAATCCATATGGGAAATTCCAGAATCAAGTCCAGCGAGTACTGGGATCAGGTCTCCACGAGGAGGTACAGACCTATGACAAGGACTATCATCATTCTTTCATTGCTGGCGTTCTTAAGCGCCTTTGTTGTTCATGATGCCAGTGGAGAAACAACGAGCCCCGCAGCCGGGTTAACGGCGACAGCGTCAGGCGCAGCGGTTCGTTTGAAGACCATTGATAAGGATACGTATGTTATCGACAAGACGCATCGGGTTGCAGACAGGGGATGGGCAATTGCGTTCAGCCCGGATGGGCGGAGGCTGGTCTTCAAAACGTTGGTCGGTGCGGCCAGTCTGGTTGAACTGGGCAATCCGATTCGCAAAGTCCCCTTGCATGTGACGGTCAAGAACGCATGTGACAGCACGGCCGCCTTCAGCGGCGACAGTAAACGGGTGGCGATCTTCGACAATAAGAGCACCCTCACGGTGTGGGATGCGCAGTCAGGGAAGGTGATCTGGACTGAACCTTCCGGAGAATCTCGCGGCGTGGTTGCGTTCAGCGACGACGGGAAGTTGCTGGCAAGCACGCTGTTGAAAGGCAAGAAATGGAGCCTGCTTATCCGCGAAGCAGACACGGGAAAGATCAAGAAGACGTTCGCGAATCCCACTGCCTACAGCCTCTCTCTGCGTTTCACATCCGATGGCAAGAATCTGGTGCTGGCGGGAGGGAAACAGAATTCGATCCTGGACCTGGAGACCGGCGATGTCCACGAATTCTCACTGAAAAGTAAGATATTCTACTCGTCGCGCAATACGGTCAACGCTGTTTCGAAACGCATGGTAAAGGCCTATTTTGATTTTCAAGTGCTGGACTTGGCGGGAAAGAAGGAATTGCTCGCTGACAGTATCTTCGAGCATCGTGAGATTGCGCAAAGCACGGGGTTCAGCCCAACCGGCGATTTCCTGGCGTTCGGCGGGGTCAAAGGCGCTCTGGTGATCTGGGATGTGTCAGCGAAGAAGCGGTGCTGGAGCACGAAGGAATCTCGTAAGGCGGTGATGGTGCGTCGAATAGGTTTCACCGAGAGCATGGACCGTTTGCTTGTCAGCCGATGGGATGGAACCGTTGAAGAATGGAAGGCGGCGCGGCAGATCGCTACTGCATCGCTGCTGCCGCGGGGCAAACCGAAGATCCCTGTGGGTGTCGCATCAACTGTGTCTACCGGAACACCCAAGCTGGTTAATCAGAAGAAACTCCCCGTGGCCCCGCCTTCCAGCGGAAATGTCCACGCGATCACCCTGATGGACAAGGGAAGTAAGATGCTTCACCTCAACTTCGACGACAAGAAGAAGGTGGCGCATGTTCAAGTGCTGGATCTCGCCACGCAGAAAAGCCGGAAACTCAGCCTTCCTGAATTGACCTTCATGAACATCATGCAGTACGCCCAGGCCATGGAGATGGTAGACACCGGAGCCAGCGACAGAATGGCGATGATGCCTATCAACGGAAGTCTGCTTGCCTACGATGGCAAGACCAATCAGATCAGCGACTTGAGTCTACCCAAGGGGATGATGACGATGGGAATGGTCGATCGCACGGGTCAAGGCATCCTGGCGGTAGTTTACAGGAAGAAAGGCGGCAAGTACGACGACGGCTCGAAGCGATGGAGCGAACTCGGTAGCGGGCAGGTGTTGTACACCTCACCGCTGGCCAGGCCGAAGGTGAACAAGTTGTCGATTGCGGGAATTCCGTTGGCTGTGTCCCCGACGGCCGATGTTGCGCTGATTCTATCCACAGACAGTGTCGCCAGGACCACAAAGCTCTTGCTATATGACATCAAGGCTGACAAGAAGATATCGGAACTTCCTTATAAACGGCCCAGGCGGGCAAGGTGGACAGCCGACGGACGTTACCTTTATGTGGCTGAGAGAATCAGCGGTGCCAGCGGTTCCCTGTATGTTACGCGTGTGTGGGATTGCACCGCCCGGAAAGAGCTGACCTTAATCAAGGGGGCAAAACCCAAAGGCCCCGGGCCTGACGGAGCTATGATTCTGGAGGGGGGCGGCAAGAAAGATCCAGCTGTTCTGCATAGTCCCGCCGCCGGAAAGACCTTTGAACTGTTGGACGGCGGTAACAAACTCTGCGCAGCCTCGGGTGAACACATCGTTTATCTACGTGAAGGTGCGTATTATCTCGCCAAGATTGCATTCACTGACAAGAAGACCGATCGAGCCCAAGGGAAACCGGACGACAAATCCAAGACAAATCCGGATGTTAACGTTAAGCGTGATCCCATCGTTGGGAAATGGCGTTGGTTTAGCGGCGCCGCCCACACTCTCGATCCCGAAGGTACCATCGACGGCAAGAAGGGCAATGAGTGGCGGTGCGTGAACGCGGAGAAGCGGGCCTATGAAATCCGCTGGCGCACGCTCTACGCCAATACGGTCTACATTGATACCGTTACCCTTTCCGCTGACGGTAGACGACTGTCCGGCTCCAATCGGGTTGGCACGCGTGTCTCAGCCAAACGTCTTGAATAGATGCTCACTGTGGTTCGTTGGGCCCATCGAAGGCGGATTGGGTGTTCGCTGCCGCTCTCTTCTTGCTGGAGCCCTCTCCATAATCGACAATACTCTCATCAAGGAACATCGTCGATGGCTCGGGACGATTAGTCCTCGCGGGGAGACGAGGGCTTTTTCTTTTTATCCAACAGGATCGGGGCGGATTTTTCAGTTTTGTTCGGCGGACGGCAACCGTTCGTCACCAGGCGGCCGAGACTGTACGAAAACTTCTTCCTGCGAGAGAGCTTGTACGCACGGTTGGCCAGGGAGTTCTTGGTCAGTTTCGGCCGGTGCGGCAGGGCCAGGAGGATCACGTTGCCTGAGTTTCGAACATCCACCACATGCACCTCATCGAAGACATCGATGTAGGTGCGGACCATAGAGTCGTAAAGGCGGTTTGAAACCGCGTCCATCAGATTGGTTACGACCACGCCCTTGGCGGTGACAGCCTTGCGCACGGCCTGTAGGAATTCGCGTGTCGCCAGGGCGTAGGGGATGTCTTCGGCGCCATAGGCGTCCAGGAAGATGATGTCGTACGGCTTCTTACAGTTTTCGATGAAGGCCCGTCCGTCGGCGACGTGGACGCGCAGCGTCTTGTCCTCGCGGAATCCGAAGTACTTCTTCGCGACCTCGACCACCATCGGATCGATATCGACGACGTCGATGTGCGTATCGGGATATCGTTTGTGCAGGAAATTCGGAATCGAGCCGCCGCCCAGCCCGACCACGAGAATGCGTTTCGGTTTCTCGACGACGGCCAGCGCCACGGGCATAACGCGGGTGTAGCGCAGCTGTAACCGATCGGGATTGCTGAGTTTGACGGCGCTTTGTTGAACGTCGTTGTTGTCGAAGATCAGCTTGCGCACGCCTTTGGCGTCTTCAACAACCATGATTGAGCTGTTGTATTTGGATTTGCCCTCGAACAGCACCTTTCCGCGGGGCGCGGCGACGCTGGCGGCGAGGCAGGCCAGGCAGACGGTGAGTCCAACGTAAATGCGGGTGCGGTTGATCATGGTTCGTTTCCTTTTGGCGGAGCCTGAGTAGCCCGCTCCCGGCAGGACGGCCTGCGTTTCGGGCGTTCTCATTTGCCAGTCGCACTCAATGTCAATCGAACTTCTCGATTGACAGCGAGGTCGATGGGAACGCCTTCATGCAACTTGTCTTCAAGTATACTTTCCAATCTTGCCCGTAGCCATGTTTTTCACGCTGTAGGATCCGTCATTGGGATCAGCTTGACGTTTCCGGGCGGAATTCATACAGGCTCCAAGTACTGAATCCAGACCCATTGGCGGGCCTGAGAATATTAATTACCGCGCTTACCGCCCGGGGCTTGCGTCATATGGCTTGCGCTGTCATCAGGTTGCGAAAATGAGGCGTGATTGGGGACAAAAAACTCCCCGTGTCGGGGCGAATATCCTTGACATGAACACCCGTGGACCATACCATAATTCTTCAGTGCAGGATGGGGTCGGGGGCGCTTAAAAACCGGGTGGCCAAGGGAGGCTGCCGGCGAGATTGTCAGGTGGATTATGCATAGGAATGTTGTATCACTTGCGGACGAAGAGTACGACGCAATGGCCGAACCGCTTATGGATGAGGCCTGCAGAATCATCAGACAGATCGGAGGTTCGAGGGCCTACCTTCTCCCAGTGATCATTGCATCGCTGTGGCCTTACGCTCGCGATCATCAGGTGCTGCCAAACGGTGACGGCGCCCCTCCGGTGAAAACACGAAACCAGCATCGACCGCACCTTCGCATTCACAACAGCGACGGTGAGCAGGACTGATGATCCGTTGATCGGCGGTATCGTGCGATGGGGCGGTGGGTTTGCTTTGAGATAGATCCGACCGCTGTTGGGGGATGTATCACCACTTTCAGGACGCGTTGACTACAGAAACGACTTGTCGTTTCAAGCCGATGTGTCTCCGGTCTGTTGTTGTCGCTGGTTTTCCGCGGTTCGTCGACGCGCTTCGGCTGCGGCGAGGTCGCTGCTGAGTTCGGCGCCGAGCGCTGCGCCTTCCTCTGTTCCTCCTCCGGCGGCAAGTCCGAATACGAATCCTGCGGCGCGAGCCTGAAGGACCGGGTCGAGCTTTCGGAATGCGGCCAGCAGATCGCGTTCCTGCCCGGTAACGGGCATCGGCGCCGATACTCCTGATATCTTCATCAGCGTCCTGGGCGGAACACCCGTTGCGTGAGCGATCTTATGAAGAATCCCGGTTCCGCCCAAATCGTTTTCGGCGCGGCTTATCGTGATCCGTGAACAACCGATTTGCTCAGCCAGCGCCGATTGGGTCCTGAACCCCGCTGCAATACGTGCATCTCGAACTGCCTTCCCATTTATCATGTGGGTATTCTACGCGCCGGACAAAGAGGCGTGCAACTTTCTTGAACATTTTTTTTCGCATCACAACTGACGCTATCTACTGAAATAACATTGAGGAGAAGTTGGATGTGAGCAGAAAAAGATACAAATGAAACATTTCTCCTTGAAAAACGTTACAGAACAGCTACAATAATAGCAGGAATGTAAGTATTCGAGGTTATATGTGGCGGAAATGGGACATGAAAATATGACAGTGGGGCGGAAGTTGGCGGAGCTGGTTAATGGACGAATCATTCCGGCGGCGGCGGAATTGAAGGCTCGATGGGACAGACTTTATCCCGCGGTGAGAAATGCTCGGCGTCCGCAGATGCTGGTTTGCAGGCGGTGCGGCCGGAAGGTTGCGGCCGGTCGGATCGGAGATGAGGCCTACCAGCGAAGAACACTCACCGGGCGTCATCTCGGGCATCCGGACATGGACAGTCCGGATGAATCTGTCACATTTTGCCCCGACTGCGGTGCGATCGAAAGCTTCAGGGAGGTTGATTGATGCTGCCTGAAACTTCGCCAACGAGTAGTAAGATTGGGTTTCGATGCATGGGACCCGAGTGCGGCCAATGGATAGGCGACCTGCGATACGCTGGTCCAATTGGTCATGCGCCTCAGAATCTCTGTTTCGAATGCTGGATGGCGCATTGGGAGGAGATCGAGGTCCGTGCTGTCAATGGGGGGCGGTGGACTTATCTCGACGAGGCGATGTGGTTGGTCTGCCGCGGACTGACTCTCGCACAGGCCGCCGACATTGTCGCTTCGAATCGAATGGCGCTGCGTCGATGGATCGGGAAGATGCGCCGCCGCCCCGAACTCGTACCAGACTGGCTTATACATATGCAGGAGATCCGGTCGCAACGCTGTGACCAACAACACTGACGGGAGATATCCAAATGAGTAAAGCAATCAAGCCCGCCGGTCGGCGGGGAAGAAAAGGGAATCTGTGGCGGATGGCGATGGCGATATGCGGGGTTCACGGGGTCCCGATGTGGATTCGGAGGGAAGTTGCCTCCGAGATCGCAGCCAACATTTACCGCGTGCCCTCCGAAAAACTGCAGGCGTTCGCACACCGGGCGGCCAGGCGGTTTCTGGCGGTGGACCTTGGGCTGACCGAGCGAGAGATTCCCGAGTCGCGGGTGGTCTCCAGCGCCATCGCCCAGTACGAGTACGAGCGTAGGATTCGAGAGATATGGCAGACTCGCTGCCGTAAGAACGAAGACTGGGTCGGAGGGTTCGACTACCACAGCCGCCAGTTCGCCATCGAAAACGGAGTATGCCCCCGGTGCGGAGCAGCAGGCGATTTTGACGCAGGCGGGGGCGTCTGCGAGTGCGGATACAGTTACTGAAACCACCGCGCTTAGTCGGTCCGGTCTGCTCGTCGCGGACCACCGGTCAACCCAACATAAAGGACAACATCATGGAACTGAAAATCGAATACGTATCGCCCGAATCGCTCAGGCCTGCGGACTACAATCCGCGGAAGATCAGCCGGACGGCGTTGGAGGCGCTGGCTGGTTTGATGGACGCTCATGGTTTTGTAGACCCGGTTATCGCCCGTCGGAGCGATGGTCTGATAATCGGCGGTCACCAGCGAATAAAAGCCAACGCCCTCCGCAAAACCCCGCGGGATCTCGTGCCCGTGGTGTTCCTGGAGGATATTACAGACGACATGGCGATGGCGTTGAACCTCGCGTTGAACAGTCCGTCGGCCCAGGGGCGATACGATCACGCTTTGCTGGCCGAGTTGGTGGTCCAACTGGACCACGCCGGGCTGGAAGTCGAGCGTCTGACCGGTTTTGACGCTGACGAGATCGCCAACCTGACAGCCGAGATGGACAGCGAACCGTTAGCCCCTCTGGACGATTTAGGCCGGGGCGAACCGCCTTTGCCCGACGGCGTGGAAACTCCCGAGGTGGTGATTGTTTTTGAGCTGGACCGGGAACAGTACGCCTCGGCCCGAGAGCATTTCGACCACCTGATAGACAACCATAATCTGTCCGCCCACGTTCACTTCGAGGATGAGCGATGAAATTGTCATGCAGCTACGAGTCGGTCCCTAAGCGCCCGACCTGCAACACTTCGTATATTCAGGATATGTTCGGGATCGATTTCGAGACCGGCCAGAATGTGATTGCTCGTGATGTCGAAATCGATTACCGCCCGGGTCGGATCGTGTTGTTCGCAGGTCCAAGCGGCAGCGGCAAATCCAGCCTGCTTCGGGCCGCAGTCGAGAAACTGCCCGGGGCGGCGCGTCTGGACGATTCATTCGACGATTCGCGAGCGCTTATCGACACGCTTGGACCGGACGTCAGGAAAGCCGCTCACAATCTGAGCATCTGCGGATTGTCCGAGGCGATGCTTCTGTTGCGAGCCCCTGGGGAGTTGAGCGACGGGCAACGGTATCGCTACTCGCTGGCGAGATGTCTGGCCGGAGACGCGAGAACCGTAGCGGGAGACGAATGGTGCGCAACGCTGGACCGGGTCACAGCAAGAGCTATCAGTTACAACGTTCGCAAATTGGCTGACGCTCGCGGGGTGGGGTTTCTGCTGGCGGGCACTCGCGAAGACCTTATCGACGATCTCCAGCCGGACCTGATCGTCCGCTGTCGGGGCGCCGGTGAAGTGGACGTCCGCAGCCCCTCGTACGGGCGCCCGCGCGGACCGATTAGCTTTCGCGATGATCTCAACTTGTGCGTGGGGAAAATCTCTGATTGGCCTTATTTCGCCAGATGGCATTACAGGGGCCATGGGCTCGGACCGGTCAGGAGAGTTAACTTGCTGCTGCACGGGACCGAGAAGGTGGGAATATGCATATTCGGCTTCGGACCGCTGGCCAGCGCCCAGCGCAACCGCCTGTTCGGTCTGGGCGGAAAACTCTCTTCCGCACGCGCCAGGGTGATCAATAAGAACTTCGCCTGCGTATCCAGGCTTGTTCTGGACCCCCGATACCGCGGGGCGGGTATTGGAGGGTGGTTTCTCAGAAAGGCGTGTCAGGCGGCGCCCTGGCCTTGGATTGAATTGATCAGCGAGATGGCGAATCTCACGCCATTCTACAAATCCGCCGGATTCGTCCAGGCCGGACGCTCCGATCGCAAACACACCGATGAACCGTCCCGGAGCCCCGACAGAGGATTCTGGGGCAAGTCGAACTGGACTGATGAAACCTACGCCCGATACGCCAGACGCACCCGCCACAGCCGCCCGATCTACTGCATAAGAGACAACCGATAACGGCTGGGTTAGCGTCTTGGGCGTTTCAAAACGGTCAAGGCTCCCAAGGCCAGGAGCGTTAGTGCAGTCGGTTCCGGTGTGGTCGAACCGGGTATGGCGTTCGGTGCTGATGGGAACCCGGAACCAAAGTTCTCACGCATAATGATGAAGTCCGCCAGATCGACCATGCCGTCATCATTGAAGTCGGCGCTCAACACGCCGGGGAACTGTCCGAACTGATCGATCAGATTGTAGTAGTCGTCATCGTCGACGATGTGATCGTTGTTGGTGTCTCCCGGCGTGGGCGGTTCGACGGGCGCAGTCACCGTTAACACCGTGTAGCCCGCCAAGTCGCCTTCGGTGTGATATATCAGCGTGTAATCCACACCGTACGTCGCTTCCGAGATGTCCGTCCACGCCCAGGTTGATGCATTCCAGTAGCGGATCGGCTCTTCCACGTTGAGAAACTCCGAGCCTTTGATAGGTCGGCGGAATTCCGTAAGCGAGCCGCTGGTGTCGCCAGGCAGCGCCAGCGTTCCGCCGGAGCCCATATTGATGAACGCATCTCCATCATAATCGTTGTCGATGGTCAGCGTACTGGCGATCACTACCGAACCGCCGTCATAGATGTCCAATGTCGCCTTGCCGAAGTTGCCGACGCGAAGATCGTCGGTAATGGTCCATATCGATCCGTGTCCGCTGACGGTTGCTGCGCTTGTGGAACTGTGGTGGTCTCCAATCCTGCTGTCGACGCAAGTGACGGCTCCGCCGTTGGTGATGTCCATCCTGGCGTCCCCATCACCGCCGAGGTAAAGGTTCTTGGACATGGTCCAGGTCGAGCCCGCACCACTTACTCTTATGGAGGCCGAGGAAGGGATGGTGAGAGTCGATCCGGGATGTCTGGAGTAGTGAGCGGCGTAAGAGTACAAACTGCTGACGGTCCCGCCATTGGTGATTTCCAGCACGCCGCGGCCGTACTCGCCAACATAGACGCTGCCCGTGCTTGTCCATGTCGACTCGGGTCCGCTTACCGTCACCGCACCGGTGGAACCGAATTCCCTGCCGAGGAGGCAATACGGATTTCTGACGGACCCGCCGGATGAGATGTTCAGTGCGCCCAAGCCATACTCGCCGATATAAAGGGTTTCGGCGCTGGTCCACATGGAATCCCCGCCGTTTACTATCACCGCGCCCCTGGAATTGGCCTGTTTACCGATGTAGCCGTGGCCATTGCTTACTTCCCCGGAATCGGTGATCACCAGCGTGCCATCGCCGGAGGATCCGACCGTAATTGCATAGGTGGTGGTCCATGTCGACCCGGTTCCGCTCACTGTCGCTATACCCACGCCGGAGGGGATTCTGCCGATGGAACTATGTTTTGAGAGCAGGTCGCTGTCACCGTCAATAGTTAAGCTGCCCGGCATGGCGTAGCCTACTATGACATGATCCGAAGCCGCCCAGGTGGCTGGGTTGGCGTTAGGATGTACGTTGCCGGTTGCGGTAATGGCGGCTGGGGACGCCGACGCCCACAGGCAGAAAGACATTACCAGGATCGCTGTTTGCTTCATCACAATTACTTTCTCTGCCCGGAAAACCCACCCGGTCGCCCGTACCTCTCTGATTAAGCAGCCCCGCCCCTCCTCAAGCGAACTTGAGTTGAGAACATTCTACCAAGAGATTTTGATTTCACCAAGCAACGAATAGAATAATCTCTCCGCTTGCCGGCGGGTGTTTGTTGATTCTACGGGGTGCGGCGTTTGCGTCGCAGCATCGCCAGCGTCCCGGCCGCAAGGACCGCCAGGGTGGTCGGTTCGGGGACGGTCTCGCTGCCGGTGAAATTGTTCTCAATGATCGTATCGGCGACGCGCCAGCCGATTTCAAGATAGTTCTCCGGGCGGACGTGGAAGTGTGATCCGTATCCCTTGTTGAAGGGGTTGCCCGAGGCGTTCAGACCGCCGTAATGGCCGTCGATGAGGTTATTCATTTCGAGGAAGACCGCCGATCCTGCTTTCTCGGCGTTCAGTGTGTTGGCCGCGGCGAGTCGCTGGGCGTTGATGGCGGGATTCTGGTCGGCTGACTCTACGATTATCGCGGGCATGTTGTTGGGGATTCGGTTGTCTGAGGCTCGGATGTCCTCGACCAGGTCGACCATGTTGTGGGCGTACTCTGCGATCATCTGGGCTGATGTCGGACCGCCGCTCTGGTTGTACTGCTCGTTCCATCCCTGCATCCACACAAACCCCGCCACTTCGTAGCCTGAGGCGCCGCCGTACTTGTCGTCCAGTACGCCGTTGGCCAGATCGGCGTCAAGTCCGTCCAGGACGCCTTTGAACCGATTGATCGTGTTGATGTAATGGCTTCCCACATTTCCGCCCCGGTCGGCCGCCGCCGAGGGCGGGCGCCAGTTGACCGCAAGGGTGGTACCGCCCTTACTCGACTTGAACAGCAGCAGCGGAGACTGCATCGCGTCGCCCAGATTGTGGCCCATCCCCAACTCCAGACCAAAATAGGACGGGGTCATGTTCGTACCGTTGTTTCTTGAGCCAATCGACCCGTTCTTCCCAAAGCCGGGAGACAGCGGTTGGATTCCCACAGGGTACGCCGGGAGACTGTCGTCGCCGGGCGTCGTGTCGCGTGTAGTTCGAACTTGCAGCACCTTGCCGTTGCTCGACAGGTAGTTCACCGACCAGGCGTCGTTGCGGGCGCCCATCCAGCTTGCGTCGAAGGCCTGCTTGAAGCCGTACACCGACTCGGGCAAGCTCGCCAGATACGCCTTCGATGCGGGGGAGGCCCCGGACAGATAGTCCAGCGACGGGACGTTCCAGTTGTCTACAGTGGCGAAATTGTCCCATGTATACCCCTGTCCCTCCATGTTCGATTGCCCGGCCATCAGGTATATCTTCAGCGTGTTGGTGTTGGCGGCTGCGGTTGGCGGCGATGTCGACAGGGCGAGCGACCCAACGGCGAGCAACAGGGGTAGTCCTAGTTTGGTCGGCATGAGCATGAGCCTCCTTCTCTCCAGGTTTAAGGTATCCGACAAGGCCCGGCGGTTAGATGCGAACGTGACCCAACCACCCTTGCAGGATCCTTATTTTGTTGAGCTTGAGCACTTGTTTTGTAGTGGATTCAGGAGGTTCTGTCAAGACAAATCAAGACAAAACTCCGCCGCCTTCCAATCGGCGCCGGCGCGCGCTCCCACGGGGCAGGGGTCGACGAAACAGTTGGCCCGCAGCGACTGGGGCGATATACTCTCGACAGACATCGCCTGTGGTTCCAGCAACTGGAACAGAGCCTCTGAAAGGTAACATGAAGAACATTAAACGAACATTACAGACGTTGTTGTTATCCTGTCTGGTTTCGGCTGCAATCGCGCCAGCCGCCGAGAAGCCCGCCGACCCGAAAGCCAAAGCGCTTGAAGTGTTCCAGGAGCCCGGCGCCGTGGTGAAGGTTCAGCAGCGCCCCAGGAGGCGCGAGTATACTCTCATTACCGACAAAGGCTTCCATTTCAAGATCACCATGTGCAGGGATGACGTTGTGCGCATCCAGGTCGCAGAGAAAGGCGAGTTTGCCGATCCCAGGAACAACCCCGAGAAGGCCCAGATTGTCGTTGACCATATTTCTCGGGCTGGGGATGTCAAGGTGGCGGACGACAAGAAGACCATTGAACTGGCCACCGAGAAGATAATCCTCCGCGTCGACAGGAAGACGTGCAAGTTCGAACTGCTGGATGTCAGCAAGAAACTGATTTGCAGGGAGTTGAAACCGCTGCAGATCGGCGCGAAACGAACCATTCAGACCCTGAGCACGGGTGTCGACGAATACTACTACGGCGGCGGGCAGCAGAACGGGTACTTCTCGCACAAAGGCCGGAAGATCGATATCCGCGCCGACGGTAACTGGAACGAGGGTGGGCATCCGAATCCGGCGCCGTTCTACATGAGCAACAAGGGTTACGGTGTGCTGCGTAATACGTTTGCGATCGGAGCATACGACTTCACCAGCAACGAATCGATCGCTCTGGAGCACAGCGAACAGCGTTTTGACGCCTACTACTTCGTCGGGGCGTCGTTTAATCGCGTGGTCGATCTGTACACGCAGTTCACCGGGCGGCCGAACTTTGTCTGCATCTGGGCGCTCGAACTCGGCGAGGCCGACGCTTATATGACTCGCGATCGGAAGACCAAGGAACTGAAACTCGACAAAGACGGTAAGATCATCGAACACACTCCTCACGTGATATCCCGACTCGCCGAGCAGTATCGCAAGCACGACATGCCCGGCGGGTGGATACTGCCCAATGACGGTTACGGCTGCGGTTACGTGGAGTTACCCTACGTGGTCAAAGCGCTGAAAGACCTGGGCTTCTACACCGGACTCTGGACCCAGGGCGAGCTTGTGAAGACCAAGTGGGAGGTCGGAACCGCGGGCACTCGCGTGCAGAAACTCGACGTGGCGTGGACGGGCCCGGCGTATCAGCATTCGCTGGACTGCAACAAGCAGGCGTGGACCTCGCTGGTGACGAACTCCGATTCCCGCGGAATGGTCTGGACCGTTCAGGGCTGGGCCGGTACGCAGCGGTATGGCGTGTGCTGGACGGGCGATCAGTCCGGTTCGTGGAACCTGATCCGATATCACATTCCCACGCTCATCGGTTCCGGGCTCAGCGGGCAGGCGTATGCGACGACCGACGTGGACGGTATTTTCGGCGGCAGCCCGGAAACCTACACTCGCGATCTGCAGTGGAAGTGTTTCACGCCCGTGCTGTACTGCATGAACGGGTGGGCCGGGAAGATGAACAAGAGCCCGTGGTTCTACGAGGAGCCGTACCGCTCGATCAATCGCAGGTACCTCAAGCTCAAGATGCGTCTGACTCCGTACATGTACAAGTACGCCAGGGAGGCGTACGACACCGGCGCTCCGATCACTCGCGGGATGATCTGGGAGTATCCGGACGACAAGAAGACGTGGGATCGCACGACCCAGCACCAGTACATGCTCGGTGAGTGGATTCTCGTCGCACCGGTCTACACCAGCATGAACGTTAACAAGGGATGGCGCAAAGAAGACATTTACCTTCCCAAGGGCCGGTGGATCGACTACTGGGACGGACGCGTAATCCAGGGGCCGGCGACGATCGACGCATACCCGATCACGCTGGACAAGTTGCCCCTGATAATACGCGCCGGAGCCATAATCCCCATGTACCCGGAGATGCTCTACAACAACCAGAAGCCTAAAGACCCGCTTACGCTGGATATCTATCCCTGCGGCGAGTCGAGCTTTGAGATGTACGAAGACGACGGAGTCACCCGCAAGTATCAGCAGGGCGAGTCCGCCAAGCAAGTAATCTCATGCGTTGCGCCTGAAGGTTTGGCTGGCGATATCGACATTACGGTCGGCAAATCCATGGGCGCTTTCGACGGTAAGCTCAAGAACAGGGTTTACCAGTTCCAGATCCATTCGCAGCTGAAGCCCCGTTTTATCCGAGCCAACGGCAGGAAGCTGCTGGAGCTTACCGAGGCGAAAGCTTACAAGAACATTCGCAGCGGTTGGTATTTTGACAAGGACGACCGGCGGGGCGTTGTTCACGTGAGGCTGGCTCGCATGTCGACCGCCCGGGAAATGAAACTGCATCTTGAAATCAACGAGAACCAGGATATCCCCGCCAGCCCGCCGTATCCTGTTCCGAAAATCACCCCGGAACTGGACAAGTCAGAGTTCATCGTCACGACCAATTCCCAGCAGGGCGGGTCGATCTCCAACGCGTTTGACGGCACGCCGGAAACGAAATGGCACTCGAATTACAGCAAGAAGGAAAACGGGCACGCCAAGGATCATCCGTACACTGTCGATATCGGGCTCAACGGTCTGTACGCGATTAACGGGTTCGGTTACATGGCCCGCCAGGACATGGGCAACGGGTTGATCGACAAGTATGAAATCTATGTCAGCCGCCGCAAAGATGATTTCGGCAAGCCTGTGCTCACCGGTGGTTTCAAACGCATCAAAGAGATGCAGAAGGTCAGTTTCCCGGCGGTATGGGGCGAGTACGTCAGGCTCAGGATCCTCAGCAGCCACGTGGGCAAGACATTCGCCTCAGCCGCCGAGTTCGAAGTGTTCCGCGATCTGAAAGCCAAACCGCTGCCCGACAAGATCGTCTATCTCAGCGACCTGAAACCGTCATCGGTAAAAGGCAAGTACAGCAACGACAAGTCCGTAGGCGGTAAGCCAATCAAAGTTAACGGACAGGCTTACAAGAAGGGCGTTGGCGTGCTTTCGGGCAGCGAACTGGTCTATGATCTTGACGGAAGCTGGGATAAACTCACCGGGCATGTGGGCGTGGACGATGAAGTCGGCGAGGGCGGGTCTGTGATGTTCCGCGTCTATGCTGACGGCAAGTTGGTCTTCGAAAGCCCGAATCAGACCGGTAAGAGCGTCAAGCAGTTAATGGACCTGAATATCAAGGGCGTGAAGAAACTGCGTCTGGTGCTGCTCGATGGCGGCGATGGGAGCAAGGACGATCACGGCGACTGGGTGGATGCCAAGCTTATTCTAAAAGGCAGTAAGTAACCCACCCGAGCCCAAGTAATTCGACTGGAGAGAAAATGAAGCGACATAATCGACGCAATTTCCTGAAAACGACCGGACTGCTCGCAGCCGGGGCTTTGGCGCCCGGATTGGTCCGCGCCGCCAAACCCGCTAAGAAACTCAACGTGCTGTTCATCGCCGTTGACGATCTCCGTCCCGAACTGGGCTGTTACGGGCACAAGTGGATCAAGTCGCCCAATATCGACAAACTGGCCGCGGGCGGAACCGTTTTCAACCGCGCCTACTGCCAGGTTGCTGTCTGTGGGGCTTCGCGCGCCAGTCTGCTGACCGGCTTGCGCCCGACGCCGAAACGCTTCCTGAACTACTACACCCATGCCCAGAAGGACGCTCCTGGCGCCGTGACGCTGCCCGAGGAGTTTCGCAAGAACGGGTATCACTGCATATCCAACGGTAAGATATTCCACCACCGCGACGATACGGAGAAACGCAGTTGGAGCCAGCGCGCCTGGAGGTCGAAAATCGGCGGCGCCGTCTGTCTCGATCCGGAATCGAAAAAAATGATCGGCGGCAGGAAGAAACGCGGCCCGTGGTTTGAAGGTCCCGATGTGCCCGACAACGCTTATGGCGACGGACAGACCGCCGACAAAACGATCCGGGATCTGAAGAACATGAAGAAGTCCGGAAAGCCCTTCTTCCTGGCGTGCGGATTCTACAAACCGCACCTCCCGTTCTACGCGCCCAAGAAATACTGGGACATGTACGATCGGAAAAAGATCGCTCTTGCCGATAACCGCGACCGCCCGAAAAACGCGCCGAAAATGCTGAAGGGCTCCGGGGAAATCCACAGTTATCACAACCGTAATATGAAGTACAACAGCGATGCGTGGCACGCGGCCGGGCGGCATGGCTATTATGCGTGTGTAAGTTATGTCGACGCCCAGGTCGGAAGGGTGATGCGCACGCTCGACGAACTTGGCCTGGCCGACAGCACTATCGTAATCCTCTGGGGCGATCATGGGTGGCATCTCGGCGAGCACAACTTCTGGGGCAAGCACAACGTGATGCATCTGGCGACCAATTCTCCGATGATAGTCTCGGCGCCCGGATTCAAGGGCGGTCAGGAAAGCGAACGGCTGGTCGAATTTGTGGATATCTACCCCAGCCTGTGCGAACTTGCCGGAGTCAAGACCGCCAACAAGACCCTCCAGGGAACGAGCTTCGCACCGCTGCTCAAGGAACCGGATCGCCCTTGGAAGAAGGCTGTTTTCTCCAAGTACGGACCGGCGGTAAGCCTGATCACCGATCGTCACAACTACGCCGAATTCAAGAACGGTGAGAGAATGCTCTACGACCTGAAGGCCGACCCGTCGGAGAACGTCAACATCGCAGAGGACCCGGAGAACAAGAAACTCGTAGCGTCACTGGCGAAGATGCTCCACGACGGATATCAAACCGTTAAACCGTGATCCCGGCGAACATTGTTGGATTGGAGTGACATGACCGGTCAGAACATCATTGTCATGACGGCTGTAAGCGTACTTGCGGCGCTGTTGCTGGTTCTCTGCGGTTGCGACAAACCGCCCTCGCCGAATACGACAACTCTCGACCCGACACCCAAAGGCGCCCTTCTGCTCGGAGCCGAGAACCCGCGGGCTCTTCTGGAGAGAATGTACTTCGCGGTCGAGAACAACAAGCCCGCGAGTTTTCACGCCTGCCACAAGCTCCAGGGCATGGAGAGGGCGTTGATGGAGAGTCGATTTGATTACCTTGTCGCCCAGGCGAATCTGCGCAGGGCGGCGGTTGCGGTTTACGGGGAAAGGGCCACTGCAACCCTGAAGGGGGTCAAGGGCGGGATCATATTCTTCGACACGTCCCGGTTTCTCAAGGCTCCTATAGAGAGAAATGGAGATTCCGCTCGCGTCACATGGACGGACAGGGAGTCCGAAAGGCAGACCACTACCTATAACGCGACGTTGAAGCGGACAGATGGGAGATGGTTTCTCGTTTCATCAGCAGAAAAACCGCTCGACGCCGAAGCGCGCGAGTGGTGCAGAACGAACATCCGTTTCGTACAGGTGGCGACGCTTCAGTTGCGAACGATAGTAGGCGACGTCCGTTCCGGAGCCATCCGGGCCGACGAACTGGACGAGCGGGTCGAAGACGCCCTCAGGTCTTCGGGCAGGTGATTCTCGGCGAGATAATAAGGTCGGTCAAGCAGACGATCGGGACGTAACAACACGCTTTTCCGGGGCCTGCGCCTCGGCGAGCTTAACCCCGAAATTGAAATGAGGCGCTGAATGAGATGTTTACTGATCGCAATGACGGCGTTGATGATAGTCGGGTGTCGCAGCAAGGATCAAAACGAAATAACGGATCTGTACAATGACGCTTACAAAGCTCTCAGAGCGAAGGAATACCGAAGGCTAAGCGAGCTGTTAGACTCAAAGACCTTGGCGTATTATGAGACCCTGAGGAAACTGACGATAAGTAAAGATGTTCGCAGGCTGAAGGCGACAGGGCTCATGGCGTATATCACTTATCTGGGCGTGAAGGATAGGATCAATGAAGATGCGCTTAAGGAAATGTCAGCCAAGGATTTCTTTGTCTCATGCTATGGTGAAAACGCCAAGAAAGGAATGAGGGGCGGTAGAATTGATGACATAGACGTTACGGGGGACAGGGCGACTTGCACGATAGTGGCGAAGGATGGATCAAAGGTGGAGGGGTGGACTTTCTATAGAGAAGATGGCGTCTGGAAGTTTAACGTAGTGGACCTCCTGGAAAGAATGGAAACGGAAGTAGTTAGTCGATGGAAGTCAACTGGGGGGACAGTTGACTCCCTTTATGCGGAGTGTGAAAGTGAACTTGAAGAGAAGAATTCCAGTAGGCAAGGCTCAAACGATCGCCAATAGCCGCGCCTGAGCCGCCGAGTTGAAATACCAGTCATGACAAGAACACGAATCATACTGCCTGTACTAAGTTCATTCCTGGTGCTCACCGTCGGATGCTCCGACATTTCGGATATGACCGAAGGGTCCGATGAGAACATGCGAGACTGGTTTGAGTGGGGCACGGAACTGAAACTGCCCGCTGACGCAAAGTTCACAGCAGGGCGTAACAACCTTATCTTGTTAAGCGACATATATTTGAAACTGCAGGTCTCGCCGACTTACAGGAAGACTCTCGACGACAAACTCACCCGCACGATTGATGCGCCGTCGTTCGACTTGCCCGACGACATGAAGCCCTGGCCGCCGTGGGACCTGAATGGCAAGAAGCTGATCTTCTACAAGAATCAGACGGGAGATGTTGACACCGGCGGGTTCATAAGCGCCCTGGCGTTTGAGGAGAGCACGGGGATCATCTACTGCCATTTTGTAGAATACGCTCCCTAGCATGGAGACTCAAACAATGAAGCCGGAAGATATTGTCCAGAGAGTGTGGCGATACCATTTGCTGATGTTCGTTCTGCATGCGGTGGGGCTGGTGGTCTGTTTCGCTCTGACGGTCTGGCCGATCTATGGGATGCTGTTTGCACTGACCGCTAATACCGACATGTTCTGGATTTCGGTTGGCGTCGCCGCGGTCCTTCTTGTGCTTGGTCTGCTGTCCAAACAGGAATCGAGCTCGTATCACAAGAGTTCTTTCTGCCCGGATGTCGACGCGACTAGCGGCAACCCGACTAGCGCCAGCGGTTTTATGCTGGGGCGGCAGATCCATAGAATCACTGGTCCGGCGTACATTTTTTCGCAGATTGTTTATTCGACGGCAATGCGACTCCGCGAGGCCATCGCCCATTTTCGCAGTTGGCGACTTACGCAGGATATTGATCCCAGGGAACTGGGGGATCTGATGTCCCAGTTGCGTTTCGATCCCGGTCAGCGCAGATACCATAAGGCTTCGACCATTTCGACTTGTCCGAAACTGCTCGCTCGCGCCGTAGCGCTGGAGATCGTCCTGCAGCAGCAGGAAAACGGCGAGATTCTGGTGGGCCTCAATAGCGACTACGATTAAGATACAGCCTACATGCGAGAATGAAAACGAGAGACATAATCAGCCTAACGGCCTACGGTGTTCTGGGCTTCGGTTTTGTCCTCACCGCAGGAATCCAGTTTTATGTGGCGCAACCGTGGACTCAACCCCGCGCTGCGGCAAGTTGGTTTCTCTTTCTCTGGGTGCTGTGCTGGAGCATTCTGCCGTATGGGATGCTGATGAATCATGTCAGGTGCTTTCGCAAACAGAACGCTCGCGTGAGCGGTGTTCTTCTATTGCTTGTCGCGGGGACCGCTATTGCGGCATTTGGTGTCTGGGCTTATCTGGATGCTTTCTTCATCGCTCGCCGCTGCGGGTGGGGTCGAGACGCCTTCATCAATATTCCTCTTCTACAGAATCTCGCCGCTCTCATCGGCATCGCATTGGCTAATGGTGTGAACTTGGGCTCTAAGCAGCTTGAGAAACCAGAGAGCGATCAAAAACCATCATCGCCGGATTGCGGTATGGCTGAGGGCGGCTTGCATTCAATTCATGTTGTGGATGATCTTTCTGCAGTAAGCAACGAAACGGACCAATCCGGAGCGGCGGAGAAACTCGGAGAGCAGATTTCCTGGCGGCAGATAAGAAAGGAAGCTGTTTGGATGGGGCTCTTGATGTCTCCGCTTACGTGTATGTTTGTCCTAATGTTCATCGCCGGCTCAATGGAGGAATTCATTTTGTACTGGGTTCCTACGATTACCTTGGTTATCTGGTTATTGCTCATGATTGCATATGTTCGTAAGCCAAGGCCGCCAAAACGTAAGTTCATATGGGTGAGTCTTCGCAACGCCTTTGCGGCGGGCTCTTTAGCAGTCACATTCGTTTGTGTTTATGGGCTATCGATTCCCGGATACGTTCGGAAAACAGAGCAATTCTGCGCGGAAATGAAGAGCAAAGTCGATATCCCCGCTATTCGTACATGGATGGAATCGTATCACCGTTCCAGTGAAATAAACGCCGAAACTGAAGAAAGAGAGTCCTGGATTATCCATCTCGATGATAAGAAACTACCGGAATGTATTTCAGTTCTTGGTTCGTCTGATGTGACATATGACGTCAAGAAGGAGTATCTGGAGTTGACGTACGGGGGAGGCTTCGATCACTGGGGTCTAACAATAGGCCCCAAAGGCTCCAAGCCGCCCGGTGGGTATGTTAAGATGGTCGAAGATGGCGTATGGGTATGGCATGAAATCCGGTAGGTGGTGACATGCAACAAAGGGCATCTAGCGATTACGCCCGACCTAAGGAGAAACGATTATGAGTGATGGTGTCTTTCGTCCCGTGCCGGAATGGTATAGAGATGATAAGGATAAGTTGCGGGATGCCGAAGACGCGGAAGTCTGCGCCGCCAGAGGGGGTATTCAAAGCGACGTTACACGTCCTGATGTGGAAAAACTGTTCATGATCACCGAGGCCCTCTGGAATATCCTCAAGGAGAAGCACGGATACGCGGATGAGGACCTTGCCCGGATGGTTCAGGATATTGACCTCCGCGATGGAAAATTGGACGGTAAGGTCACCAGACAGGCGAACCCGCCTTGCGCCCAATGCGGCCGGACTCTCATGGGCGGACATCCCGTGTGTCTTTACTGCGGCGCTGTTTCTGTCAGAGGCCCGTTTGAAAGGTGAGCGTTGCAGAACAACCCGATACATGGTGTTTTCTAATCCTCGCCGGAGAGGGCGATTGTTGGCTTGGCGAAAGGAGACCGGATGCGACACTTTCCGCTATTATCTTGCATATCGTTGATCCTGTTGGCCTGCGGGTGCGCGGATCCCTTGCTGGGCAAGTGGTCGGTAACTGACATTGACGGGACAGTTGAGACGATTACTCGCACCCCGGACCGCGCGGGGACTGATGTCACACTCGAAGCATTCCGCACGCAGTTCAAGGAATATTATTCGGGGAAGTACATTGAATTTACGGACGATGAGCCTCACTCCTTCCTCTTGCCGGTGGCCTTCGATGGGAGCGTGCGGGGCTGTATCCGCGGAGCCTGGATGCGCGACTCGGAGGACAAGGCGGTCGTTAACGTATATCGGTGGGTGTCCGGATCGATGTACAATCTGTGGGGCCGCGGAACTCTCGACAACGGGAAGATGCAGATTGTGATCGTCGCGTATGGCGATCCAAACCCCGTGCTCAGATTGCAGAAGGCAAGATAGGAAGAACATGGAATCCTGTAGGCGTTTTCTCGTTGCTTTTCTCGGCCTGCTTTTCGTGCTGTGCTCTTCGTGCCTGGCGAAGGAGTATCGTGTTGATTCACAGAAGCGGTTTAACGCGCTCGCGGTTGGGATGTTTGGTCCGGGGGATGTGATTCTGTTCAAGCGGGGCGTGCGGTTCAGCGGGATGTTTTCGCCTTCGGGAAGCGGTCGCGATAAGGCTCCGATCAGGATTGACGCGTACGGCAAAGGCGCCCGGCCGCGAATCGACGCCGGCGGAACTCGGCAGGCCGGTCTGTTGCTGCGAGATCCGTCCTATTGGGAAGTCAACGGTCTGGAGATTACGAACACCGACGGTACGGACGCCGACCAGGGGAGCCTGTTCGGGATTTACGTGCTGGCGAAGGGAAAGGAAGGAACCTACAGGCACGTTTACATAAATGATTGCTACATACACGATGTCAACGGAAAGGTCGCAGGCAAGCAGCGCGGCGGGATTCATGTCCATATCAAGGAATTGAAGGCCTCGAAGTTTCACGACCTCCGCATCACGAATAACCGAATCGTTCGGGTGGGGGGTGTGGGTATCGGAAACACTTCTGACTGCGGGCGTGTCGAATTTCGCAAGAACGAGACGGTAAACCACCACCTGTGGACCAAAGTGTACGTAGCCGACAATTTCATTGACCACACCGGGCGGAATAACGTTATCGCACGCGTCAGCAAGGATGCGATTTACGAACGCAATGTGCTGGCTCGCTCCAGCCGATACAGCACCGGGCACAGCATTTTCTGCTTCAATACCGACGGGATCAAAATCCAGTACAACGAGGCCTGCGGGAATGTTGGAAAAGGAGGAATTGATCGCGGCGGTTTCGATGCTGATTACCAGTGCGTCAATACTTACATCCAGTACAACTACTCGCACGACAATCACTGGTTCTGCGGGATCATGAAGAAGAACAACCGCAATGTGGTCATCCGCTACAACGTCAGTCAGAACGATACGATGGGCGTGTATTTCTACGGTTTCGAGCGGGCTCGCGAGGCAACAGGCATTCACATCTACAACAACACGCATTACGTGCGGAAGGGCCTCGACGTAAGCGTATTTATCGGCGGCAGGACTCCGCTTAACACGCTGTTCGAGAACAACATCTTCTACTTCGCAGGCCGCGGGAAATGGGGCGCCAGGTCCACCGGGATCAACTTGAAGTTCCGAAACAACATCTACTACAACATCTCGGCCCACAAGTCGGACGCCAGAGCAATTCTCGCCGATCCGGAACTTATCGCCCCGGGCAAGACATCGCGTCGAATCGACCTGAAGACTATGAAAGCCCTCGCCGGATACCGCCCCGGGCCCGGCTCGCCATGTATCGACAAAGCTCTTGCCATAAGGCGTAGCGGCGGGCAAGATATTCTCAAGAGCAAAATAACCCCAGGCAAAGCCGACATAGGCGCCGTCGAACGACCGCCGCCTAGGCGTTAAACGGACAGGAGAAAGTCGAATGCGAAAGACATCGGCCGTGCTTTTGGGCATGCTGATCGGGGTTACGTCTGTGGCTTGCGGCGCCGACACGTTGGCGGAAGGATTTGCAAACCCGCCGGATTCGGCCAGACCTTGGGCTTATTGGTGGTGGCTGGACAGCAACGTCAGCAAGGCCGGTATCACCGCCGACCTGGAGGCGATGAAAAAACAGGGGATCGCCGGCGCGTTGGTTTTTGACGCCGGTCTGGGCGGGCCCCTGGCGGCGGACGGTCCGGTCTTCATGAGCCCCAAGTGGCTTGACCATTTCAAGTTCGCCGTGAAGGAAGCCGATCGCCTCGGACTGGAACTCAGCATTAATCTCTGCAGCGGGTGGAATGCGGGCGGACCGTGGGTCAAGCCCGCCCAGGCGGCGAAAAATCTCGTGTGGTCCGAGACCGTCGTTCAGGGCGGAAAGAGAATTGAAATTCAACTTCCCACGCCGGGGGGGATCAAGAAGAACTACTATCGCGATGCCGCTGTTGTGGCGTTTAAGGTCTCCGCACAAGAGGCAAGGGCCCCCGCCAAACTTACCGCCAGTTCGTCTTATCCAAAGTATCCGCCATCGCTTGCGACGGACCGCAATCCCCGCTCGCGCTGGATATCCAATGGCGATAAGCCCGGGCAGGGACCGACACCCAAGGCGCCGGAGTTTCTGAACTGGGAGTTTCCCGCGCCGTTTCCCGCAGCGTCACTCGTGGTCACTCCCTATTCGGACTGCGGCCCGAAAGACTGCGAGTTTCAGTGCTCCGATGACGGGGAGATTTTTCGAACGATCTGCAAGTTCATTGTCGCCCCGCGCAAAGTCAAGACCGTTGCATTCAATGAGACCAAGGCGCGATTCTTCCGTCTGGTGATAACTTCCTCCTATCCGTTCAGGGGAAAGGAATCCTGGAACGTGCAGATCAGCGAGATTGCACTTCTGAAGAAGGGGCAGAAACCCCCGTCGCATACCGCACAATTCAAGAGTGGAGATGCTGTCGAACTGACTTCCAAAGCCGATGCATCCGGGAAACTGACATGGGATGCGCCACAGGGAGCCTGGACTATCATGCGCATGGGCTCCACTCTGGTGGGGCGGGGCGTTGTTCATTGCACCAGTCCGGGCGGCGGGGGGCTTGAGATCGATCCGCTCAGCCGAGAGGCGATGGACATGCACTTCGCCGCGACGGCTGATAAATGCCTGGCCGAGATCGGCGGCCTGGCCGGTAAGACCCTGAAGTACACGCATATTGACAGTTGGGAACTCGGCGTGCCGAACTGGACAGACGATATCCGTTCGGAGTTCAAACGCAGGCGAGGCTACGCCCCATTACCGTATCTGCCCGTACTTGCCGGGAAGATCGTAGACAGCAAGGAAGTGTCAGACAGGTTCGCCCGGGACTACCGCAGAACGGTCGCCGACTGCATCGCCGAGAATTACTACGGACGCTTGAGCGAGCTGTCGCGAAAGCATGGAATGGGCATCCACCCCGAGTCCGGAGGGCCTTTCTTTACTCACTGGATCGACGCGCTTCAATGCCTGGGCAAGAGCGACATTCCCATGGGCGAGTTCTGGGCTCGCAGGACAGAACCCGCGGGCCGGTTCTGGTACAGGGATCAGTTCAAGCGATGCGATACGGTCAAGCAGGCCGCGACCGCGGCCCACATATACGGGAAGAAGTACACGCAAGCCGAGGCGTACACCACGATGGGGCCGAATTGGGAGAAAGATCCCTATATGCTGAAGGATGTGGGCGATCTGGCCCTCTGTTCGGGGCTCACTCGCAATATGCTCTGCTTCTATGTTCATCAACCGTATCTGGACATCAAGCCGGGCAACCAGTGGCAGGGGGCGGGGACGCACTTTGATCGGAACATCACCTGGTGGCCGCTGAGCCACGCCTGGATGAAGTACCTCGCCCGCTGTCAGTTCATGCTTCAGCAGGGATTGTTCCGAGCCGACGTCTGCTACTACACAGGCGGAGATGTTCCCGGTTTCGTTCCCGGTCGGGATCACATGAAACCGGCCTTGCCGGCGGGCTATGACTGCGATTCAATAAACGACGAGGTGCTCTTGACTCGCGTGTCGGCCAGGAACGGCCGCATCCTCCTGCCCGATGGGATGAGCTACCGCCTGCTTGTCCTGCCGCCGACGGAAACAATGTCGATCGCCGCGCTCAAGAAAATAAATGAACTGTCGAAAGCCGGTGTCCCCATCGTCGGAGCCAAACCGCTGCGCACGCCGGGGCTCACGGATTATCCGGCATGTGATGACGAGGTCAGGAAGCTGGCGAGCAAGTTGAAGCTCATCACGGGCAAGAGCGTCCGGGAGGCGCTGATCTCTCTGGGCGTGCAGCCCGACTTCGAATACAAGGGCTCCGCCCTGCACTATATCCACCGTCACAGCCAGGCCGCCGACATCTACTTCGTCAGCAATCAGCAGGACAAGTCCGTCAGCGCCGAGTGCACATTCCGGGTCGCTGGGCGGCAACCCGAGTTGTGGGATGCTGTAACGGGGGAGAGACGCGATGCTGTTGCATTTAAGATCGTCGGCGGCCGGACCACCGTACCGCTGGACTTCGCGCCCCGCGGGTCGCTGCTGGTGGTGTTCGCCAAGCCCGCAAGTTCGACAAAAGGCCCCGCCGCCGACAACTTCCCGAAACTGAAACCGGTTGGCGAAATCAGCGGTCCGTGGACGGTGAAGTTCGACCCGAAATGGGGCGGACCGAAATCAGTCGAATTCAAGAAGCTCGAAGACTGGACAAAGCGTCCGGAGAAGGGCGTCAAATACTACTCGGGCAAGGCGACGTACCACAAGACATTCGACCTGCCCAAGACGGCGCAAGGAAGCAAAAGGCGTTTGTATCTGGATATCAAGCGGGTCAGGAACGTCGCGCAGGTCCGCCTGAACGGTAAGGACCTGGGCGTGGTTTGGACGGCACCGTGGCGCGTGGAGATCACCCATGCCGCAAAGCCAACCGCCAATAAGCTCGAGATCGACGTCGTTAACCTCTGGCCCAATCGACTGATCGGCGACGCTGCCCTTCCGAAGGAAAAACGCCTGACAAAGACGAACGTCACGAAGTTCAAGGCCAGTTCTCCTTTGTTGCCCTCGGGTCTGCTCGGCCCGGTGACGCTGCTCCGGACAGAGGACCACAAGCCATACGATTCGAAATAGGCCCAGACCATAAAGGATGCGATCGATGAGAAACGCAAGTAAAGTGGCGCCGGGGTGGTGGGACTACACCACGTTGGACAAGGAACTGCTCGATCGGGTCGCATCGCTTACCGAGGCTGATATCCGGGGGCTGGAGCGTGATGGATTCGCAATCCGGTTCTACGATACGATCGAGGATTTCTACCTGGCCGAGGCGCTTGAGTATATAACGGCCTGGCGACAGGGGACCGAAGAGTCTCCCGCAGGCGTCTGCGGGCCTATCGGGCCTACCGAGCAGCTTCCGCTGGTGGCCCGCCTGGTTAACGAACTGGAGATATCGCTGGAGCACTGTCATTTCTGGGGAATGGATGAGTGGGTCGTTGACGGGAAGGAAGTGTCTGTCGACTTCCCACTGAGTTTTGCCCGGGCGGATATGGAACTGTGTTTCAACCGGATCAAACCCGCACTGGCGATGCCGAGCGAGAATATCCATTTTCCGGCAGCCGACACCACCGAGTATGTCCAAAGCTGGGACTCGGCGCGATGCGTGGTGATGCAGGGCGGGCAGGGCGAAGTCAAGCACTGGGCCTTCAACGATCCTCCGAAACGCCAGGGCGCCTGTCAGGACGCTCCTCCCTCGCCCGAGGAGTACAGGGCGCTCGGTGCTCGCGTTGTCGACCTGCACCCGATGACCCTGCTGCAAAACGCGCGGACATCCGGCGGGGGCGTGGTCCAGAACGTGCCCCACCAAGCCGTTACCGTTGGTCCCGTCGAAACCTGGAAGGCCGAGAAGGTCTCGATTTGGCATCCCGGGCATCATGACAATCCGTTCGGTATGCGCCTGACGACCCTGATGATCTCCAGAGGGATCGCCGATTCGTCCGTTCCAATGTCGCTGCTGGCGGATCACCCAAACGTTCAATTCAACTTTTTCGGCCCGGCGCTGGGCAGTTGTCAAGTGGAGATGCATTAACATGGCCGCACGAGTATTTGCAATCGCCGCACATCCCGACGATATCGAGTTTGGTATGGCCGGCACGCTGGTCCTTCTGGCGCGAGCTGGTTGCGAGATTCACTACATGAACATCGCCAACGGTTCGTGCGGATCGGCGACACATGACGCAGAGGCCACCGCCGAAATACGCCTGATCGAAGCCAAGAAAGCGGCCCGTCGCCTCGGGGCGGTGTTCCATCGACCGCTCGTAGCGGATCTGGAGATATTCTATGAACCCAAGTTGCTGGCCAGAGTCGCGTCGATCATGCGGGCCGTTGCTCCGGACATTCTCCTGGTCCCTTCGCCCCAGGACTACATTGAAGATCATGAAAACGCCTGCCGATTGGCGGTAACAGCAGCGTTCTGTCGCGGGATGAGGAACTTCCCCGTGGATCCTCCCAAGGCTCCCGTCGAAGGCGATGTGGTTATCTATCACGCCCAGCCGCACGGTGGCCGCGATTCCATGAACAACCTGATCCGCCCCGATTTCTTTATCGATATCAGCTCTGCGATCGACGAAAAAGCCGACATGCTCGCCGAGCACAAGAGTCAATCGGACTGGTTGGATCACACCCAATCCATGGGCGCCTATCTCGAAACGATGAAGAGTTTTGCAGCTGAGATGGGAGCGATGTCGACCAAATGCGATCTAGCCGAAGGCTGGCGAAAACATAATCCATTGGGATTCCGCCCCGCCGATGCGGACCCGCTTGCGAACTTGCTGGGGGAGTACGTTGTTGGGTTTTGAGAAGATGCGTCCGGGGGACTGGTCCCTGCCTGCGGACGCCGAAGCGAAGTTCCTTGCCGAGAAGGTGGGGCAGTGGCACGACTATGGCAACGAACCCAGTGCGGCGGCTTTGGTTCGGGGTGGAGTGATTGGGTCCGAAGAGATGTACCGATTTGTCCGGGCAGCGATGGACCACTACTGGAAGACCGGCCGACACAGAGGCCGAAGAAACCGCGCAATAGAATACGTCAAATAAGCATCACAAACTGTGCGACGAGACAATTACTCACCAAGAGCAGATTTGCCGTCGGACGCGTTTTCTGATATTGTAGACCTGTTGTTCTGAGGTTCGCGGGATTCCCTGATGATGGTGACAGATGGACGTTAGACAGACTATAGTCGATGACATAACCGCCCGACCGGAGGTTTCGGTGCTTATTGTGGGGGGCGGAATCAACGGCGCCGGGCTCCTGCGGGAGTTGGCGCTGCAGGGGGTTGATGCGCTGCTGATCGACAAGGCCGACTTCTGCTCGGGCTCCAGCGCCGCATCTTCGCGAATGGTCCACGGTGGTCTGCGGTACCTGGAGTTTGGCGAGTTCAGGCTGGTCCGAGAATCACTGAAGGACCGGAACCTGCTGCTGGGAAACGCCCGTCACTACGTTCACCCGCTTAAGACCACTATACCGATATTCCGCAGATTCTCGGGGATATTTGGCGCGATACGGAAATTCCTGCACCTCGGTTCGGGTAAGCGCCCCACACACCGCGGTTCGCTGATCGTGAAGATGGGCCTGACATTCTACGACATCTTCACACGCAAGAATCGCATGACGCCCAAGCATAAGTTCATGTCTCGCAGCAAGTCGCTGTCCGCCCGCCCTATGCTGCCGAAGAACATCGTTTGCACGGCGACTTACTACGATGCATGGGTCAGTTATCCTGAACGATTGGGGTTGGAGTTGATTCTCGACGCGGCCGCCCTTTGCCCTGACGCCCGGGCGTTGAACTATGTCTCGCTGCAGGGCGCCGAAGGTGAGACTGTTCTGCTGCGTGATGAACTTTCGGGCGATGAGTTGCGGGTCCGCCCGAAGATCGTTATTAACGCAACAGGCGGATGGATAGACTTCACCAATCGCCTGCTCGACCTTGATACGACCCTGATTGGCGGGACCAAGGGCGCGCACCTGGTGGTCGACAACGACCAGCTCTACGAGGCGCTGGACGGAGGGATGATCTACTACGAGACGCCCGAAGGACGTGTAGCCGTTGCGCTGCCGTGGCTGGGCAAATCGCTCATCGGCTCGACTGATATTCGCGTGGACAATCCCGATGATGTTCGCTGCACGGACGACGAAATCGAATACATGCTCGAGTCGATCCGCCAGGTGTTTCCCGATCTTCAGATTGACCGGTCGCAGATAGTATCGCGATTCTCAGGCGTTCGTCCGCTTCGATACTCCGATGCGGCCGCAACCGTGCAGGTCAGCCGTGACCATTTCTGCGCGGTAAACGAGCCTGACGACCATGTCGATTTCCCGGTATATTCAATGACGGGCGGCAAGTGGACTACGTTCAGAGCTTTCGCCGAACAAGTAACCGACGATCTGCTCGAGCGTCTGGGGCTTGAGCGGCGGATGGCGTCCGATGATGTTGAGATAGGCGGGGGCAGGGGGTTCCCCGCAGATGACCAGGCGACGCGGAGGTGGGTTTCCGGGCTGGTCGAGCGGACGGGCCTGGACGCCGATCGCGTAGAGACGCTGCTGCAGCGATACGGTACGCGGGCCGAACAAGCGGCGGGATTCATCACCGCCGACGAGGATCATCCGCTGAAACACCACCCGACCTACACGCGACGTGAGATTGAGTTCATCGTTCGCAACGAGCGGACCGTCCATGTAGATGATCTTGTGCTCAGGCGCACCGCAATTGCACTGCTCGGTGAGTTAACGCACGAGCTTCTGGGCGAACTTGCGGAGATTGTCGGCGCGGCGCATCAATGGCCAGCCGAGCGTGTCGACACCGAGATCGCACGCGCAGAGGCAATACTGCTCGACAGGTTCGGCGTAGATCTGCGAGACGATTTATAGCGGTTCTTGTAAGCTACCTTTTTCCGTTCCAGGCGCTTTGCCCGCCCTCGCCGTCAGAATCCCACGTGCCCTTGAAGCTGGACAGATCTTCCGAGAACGTAAGGTAGAAATTGCCCTCACCGTTCTTGTCGGTCCACCTGCACTTCATTGTGTTCTTTCCGGTAATGGCGAACTTGGTCAGCAAGCCCGTTACTTTCTCGCCGTTGTCGTCCAGTTCATACGTGCCGCCCAGCTTGCCGCCGTCGCTGCTGAATGTGGTTACACCGCGAAAAGGAGTATTACCGCTGAATATCTCACTCTTGTAGCTGCCGTCGATATTCGACTGCCAACCGCGGAGCTTTTGTCGGCCTCCTCGACGTCCTCCGCATCCCATCACGAAAGTTATCGCGGCGACCATGAGCAGAGTAAACAGTGTTTTCGTTTTCATCCCTGGATCCTTTCGGTTGATCTGATGTTCGGACTGTCTCGGTTGGTCGGTCCGCCCGACCAGCCGACAGTATCACGCGCTGGCGACCGATGCGTCAAGCATGCTTTAAGGACAATTGCCAATACCGGGGGAAGTTGATTGCCCCCGCGCGTTCCGAGAAGGCGATTTGCGTCGCCTTCGCCGGAACCGAACTGGAACACAGCGTTGTCGCCGGAATTGAAAGTGCGAACTTTCTTATAGCGACCTTCTCCCAACTCGGTGCATTCACAGGAGATTAACGACTAGCTCCTGGGCTTCTTCGGCTTGCGTTCTATGCCCTTATATACGCCGTCATCGGCCTGGTTGCGCGGTTCGGACCAGGCTTTGTCCATGAGCACGCCCAGCTTCTTGGCGATATCGGGGTGCTTGTCGGCTAGATTGTTCTTCTCGCCAATATCCTTGCTCAGATCGTACAGTTCGATCTTTCCAGACTCGTGCTTCATGCCCTTCCACTTACCGCGATTTGCGGCGGTATGGGTGTTTTCCTCGAACTTCGAGTTCTTCCTTATGCCTTTCCACTTGCCCATGCGCAGGCCTTCGTTGTGGTACCACGTGTCGTCCCAGTACATGTACTCATGGGTTTTCTGCTCGCCCTTGCCGAGCAGCGTCGGGACGATCGAGATACCGTCAATGTCCTTGGGAACTTCCTTTGAGACTCCGCCCAGTTCCGCGAGAGTCGGCATGACGTCGGGGAAATACCACGGATGATTGCTGACTTGTCCGGGCTTGATCCTTCCGGGCCAGCGCACAACCATTGGTACGCGTATCCCGCCTTCGTACATCGATCGCTTGTGTCCCTTCATTTCTCCCATCGAGTTGTGAACGCCCTCGAACCGCTTGGCTCCGCCGTTGTCGGAGCAGAAGAAGATCAGCGTGTTGTTGTCGATCTTGAACTTCTTGAGCAGATCAATTATCTCGCCGACCTGGCGATCGATCATGGTATCCATGGCGGCTACGACTTTTGCATCTTTCTTCCACGGTTTGTCTTTGTAGATCGCCCATGCGGGGTCTTCTTCGGGGATGTCGTAGGGTGCGTGCGGAACTGTCCAGGGGCAGTAGCAGAAGAACGGGCGATCCTTGTTTTCTTTTATGAATTTGATCGTCTCGTCGTAGATGGCGTAATGAGTGTGGCGCCCGTTGAGTTCAACCTTAACGCTGTTCCTGAACAGGTGCGTGTAGTACGAATGGGCGTGCCACTGGTTGTAGTATCCGAAGAAGACGTCGAATCCATGCTTTTCGGCCGCCCCTTTCTTTCCTTGGTTGCCCAGCCCCCATTTACCGAATCCGCCGGTGGCGTAGCCGGCCTTCTTGAGCACATCTGCGACAGTAACTTCTCCGGGAAAGAGCGGAATTCCGCCCCTGTTGTCTCTCACAAACGTATGTCCTTTGTGGTAGCCGCTCATAAGGACGCTTCGCGACGGGGCGCATACGGTGCATCCTCCGTAGCAGTCGGTGAACTTGACGCCCTCGGCGCACATCTTATCGATGTTCGGAGTGAGAATCGTCTTGCTTCCGAAGCAGCCCAGATCGTGATAACCCATATCGTCGACCATGATGAAGATGAAATTGGGTTTACGCTCGACGGCGGCCTTGGCGCTTGCGCCGAGCGGCAGGGAAAGAGCAAGTGTTCCGGCGACCGACGACTTCAAGAAACCTCTACGATTGAGTTTGCTCATCGCTTTTCTCACTTATTCCAGAAGGATTCGAGTTTATAGACTCCCAGGCTTACCCGTTTGACGGTTCGTCCCGCACCAGCCGTGCGTCGTTGGCAATGCGACCTGAAGCGCGGGGCGGGGTCAAGGCTGTTTCGCTGGCGAGGCTGTCTTAAGGCGGTATTCGTACATCTTGTATCCGACCGATCGCGCCGCCTCGATTATCTCGGGATACGGGGTGTCGCAGATGTCGACGAAACCGATCTGGTAGTTTTCCCCGTCGCCGCGGCCGGTGGTGGCTTGGTCCTTGTACTGGAACCAGTGCGTTCCCACGATCAGCGGGTTTCGCAACGCGCCGCGAACGTAGGCGGCGTACAGTTCGGCGCGATGCTTCTGGTTGCGGGCCTTTCGCAGGCCGGTGTGGAACATCCCGCGGTCCAACGCGCCGAAGTGGAACTCGCCGATGACGATCGGCTTGTCGAGATTGCCCGGGATGCGAAGATCTTCCACGCTGTACTTGTAGCGGTTGTAGCAGACCACGTCGCAGTACTTCGCCGCCGCCTTGGCGGCAAGGTCGTTGACCCAGGCGAATCGGCAGCCCAGATAAAGCTGATTCGGAGCGACTTTCTTCACCTCGTCGCGGACGATTCTGAAATATGTTTCGGCGGTTTTCGTGTAGAACGCCCTAAGATCGGCGCGGGCCTTGTTCTTGTCGGGCGCGGTGCGCGAGGCCAGCAGAGCGCCCCACGATTTATACTTCGCGGCCCAGACGGAGTTGAGCTTGTCGATCGTCGAGTATTTGGCTTTCAGGTCGGCGATGAACGCCTTTTTCGCCGGTTGGTCGGGTCCGCTGACCAACGCAGCCAACGCCAGAGACACATCATCTCCCCAAGCCAGTTCGTTGTCGACGAAGTAACCTATGCACATCGGATCGTTCGCGGACTTGCCTTTCTCGCGCGCCAATCCTTTGGCGACCGCGCGGGCGAACTCGGGGTCGAACACGTCGTGAAACTTGCCCCAGTAGCCCTTGGAGCCTTCGAGTTTAGGCGTGTTTGTGTGGATTGTCCCGACGTAGGGCGTCTTCCGCATGAGATAGATTCTCGAATCGGACCAATTGGCGATCGTGTTCATGCCCCAGGATCGAAGGCGTTTGTGCGTTATTGCGGCAAATATCGTGGCGCACCGATCATCGTATTTGCGCCGCAAGTTGGCGCGTGCGAAGTCGTAGGTTCGATACGGGCTGTGGTCCTTGTAGTACCCGTGCGGAGCCCAGGAACCCTTACCGTAGTACTTTGAGAGCATGGATTTGGCGCCGGGCAGGTTGCGGAAGTAATGCTCGCGATTGGAGATTGGCGTAGCGGCCCGCGAATGCACGCAGTCGATTCCATGCGACCAGAACAGCCTGCCTTTGGGGTCAACCAGCCACCACTTGCCGGCGTGTTTTTCGGTGCGAAACCACCCGGTCGCCTTCAGTTGCGGACCGCCCGTCCATCCGCCGAACTCATTGCGATCCTTCGGCCCAGGATTCGCCCCGATGTCTTTCGACTCAGCCGCAGCGCTTGCCTTCATGTCCTCAGCAGAAGCTGTCTTTCCGGGCCAGTTGCGGTGCATGTATTGCCCGAATTCATCAATCATCGGCAGGAATTTCGCCGGTGTCTTGGGAGCTTTATACGGTTCGGTCGCAGTGATGTTGTCGACGAGCACCGAACGGTTCGATTTGGGTTTCGGTGAGAACAACAGTATTTGCGTGACGTTTTGAAGGTCTATCGCTCTGGTATCGTTTCCCCCGGCCTCGGGCGGGTATCCCCGCATGCCTATCAGCTTCACATCCGCACCGCCTTTGCGTATGAAACTCCCCGCCAGCGTTCCGGACTTGCCCGGGGCCAGTTTGATCTGGAATGTGTTGCAGTTCTTCCATCCGTTGGCTCCGGGGTTGTCCACACGACAGCAGAGCGTGACTTCTTTGGTTCCGACGTTACGGACGTCTATTGCGATAGATCTCCATGCCGACAGGTCCCATTTGCCCTTGGGCGCGACGATTGTAATCCCCGGCCAGTTGCTCTTGTGTCCGAGATCGATGCGTAGGGCGGTTGATTTGGATTCCTTCACCAGTGTGACTTCGGCGTCTTGTGTCTTGAGCCTGGCAGGGTCGAGTTTCCTCTCGAAGCCTTCGATCAACATAGGCTCGGCCCGGCAGGGGGGCGCGATTGTCGAGATTCCAGCCAGTATCACGATAACCCTGGACAGCAGCGAGCGTTGCAATGTCTCATTCATCCGATGTCTCCATGTGTATGTAGAACTGTTATTATCAACGGCCCGGGCGCTGGCCGCAAGCTTTCAGAAAGCCTGATGCAATTGCTCCGCCTTGTCGGTAACATGAAATGATGAGCAATTACATAGTTGAGCAACTTGATGAGATTGACGCAGTGAAGTGTCCGTGCGGATCAACCCGCCGGGCCTTTATACGTCCCGACAACACGACCGTCACCCAGCACCTGGTCGACATCGCCGCCGATAGCCGCACCCACTATCACAAGAAGATCACCGAGACATATTTCATTCTCGAAGGCACGGGGCAGATGGAGCTCGACGGTGAACTGATCGATCTGAAACCCGGAATGGGCATCCTGATCAAACCGCTCTGTCGTCATCGCGCCATTGGCGAGCTTCGCGTACTCGTGACGGTAATCCCCCCGCACGATCCGAATGACGAATGGTTCGACTAGATAACCCGACAGCAACCCCGCGTCACCGTTCACAGGAGCATGTCAGGGCGATGAAGGCGTCGAAACACTCAGGCCGAGCCAAGCTCGTTGCGCGCCGAGTTCGCCTTGTTAGAGTTGGAACACCTTCTTTGCCTCTATCGCTTCGGGGTCGGACTTGACGAGTTCGCAGGCCTGCTTCCATTTCTTACTGTCGTTGGTCTTGTATACTTCTTCTCGAAGGACCTCTACAGCGAGGAAGCACACCTCGCACTCTCCGCAGGCGCACCATCTTCGCTTGAGTTGCCCGATTACATACATCACTCCGCCCGAGCCTCCCGAAGATTTGCGGGAATGGGCGTAGTACACCTGTTCGTCGGCGCCTATGATCACCCCGGGATATCTTCTCTTCGACCCGTTGTATTGCTCGCAGGACAATCCAATATCAACGGTGTCGGCGGGGGCGCCGCACTGAGGGCATCTGCGGGTGCGGTTCTTTCCGCCCAGAAACACCAACGCGACGGCCGAGCTGAGGCATACGACAATGCACACAATGCCCGCGATGGGGCGAGCGAGCACAAATGCGATCGGCGTTCCGATGAAGCTCAACAGTATGACCGGACCGAGAATCCGAGCCGGCAGCAGGGCCTTGAATTCCGCCGCGGAGTCGCGTTTGTATCCCGACAACTGATCCGGTTGTTCTATTGGCATGTTGACCCTGACGAATCCTGATCACGCTCGCGGCGCGATAGCTTGTGATGGGCGATTCATGAGCTATCGATTATCAAGATTCGAATCTTCATATCAATCCTCCGGTGCGGATCTGCTCTGAAGGATATATAAAAAACTATTGACAGAATCTCTGGAATCGCGCGCGAAAAAAGATTTTTAGAAATTTTGTTGGTCCAAATTGAAAATTTTTTCGAAGGCTGCGTTTACAGAACGTCTTATGGCGCAGGGTGTTGCGTGATTCACAAATACCATTGACAAAAAAACTTTTTGTGGGGTGACCAAAACAGCGCGCCATTCGCCAGTAAGTATGTTTACGGAAGAAGAGAAGACCCTCTTGAATCCGCCCGGTCCGAATGGGCGGGGGAAACAAGAAGCGGTGAAACTTTTGGAAATGGGAATCTGAGGAATGGTGAGAGCGCGAAGTGAATACGATGACGACGCGATGGTCGAACTGACCGCAGCGGGGCAACGGAGTACTGGTTCAGTTATGAAAACGGCGTGGACGGAGATTGCGGATCATGAGTGGGATACTGTTACCCGCCGGTTGCTGCTGCGAATCTTCTCCATGCGATGATTGCAGCGATCCGTCGGCGACTGCGGTGGTCGTTTCGGGCGGTTACAACGCAACGCTCGCATACCAGGCCAAGTATACATCCGAATGCGAGTGCTATTGGATGTGGACCCACGTTGTCGATGAGATTACGCAATTCTCTCTTACGATCCTATGGACGGGCTCAAGTTGGTGCGCTCAAGGTTATAGGATGAGCACTACTGAGCGATGGCGAAACTCAACGCTGTGTTCCTGCGGAACCACCGCGGGCGTTGTCTCGGGGCTGACGTGTGACTCGGCAACGGGCAAGATCACCGGCTCGTTCAGCCTGCCGAAAGTGGGAGGGGGGACCGCCTTATCAGTATCCATGACATAACCCCAAAACCGCATCTGCACAACAGCCCGTTATGCCGCAGCCGCGTTCATTGCAGGAACTGTCGCAGTCTTCCAGCTACGCGCAGAATGCTGACCGAGGCCTTCCTTGTGGTTGGCGCCGGCGGGGATGCGTTTGATTGTCCCGAAGGTTTTACCTCCGAAAACGCGCCCGAGCATGAAGCGACTGCTGAGAACCCGCTGACAGCCGGGCGATTGACGGTCTGCGCCGCCTGCGATAAGGAGAACTGCAGCATCAAACATCAGACTACGTGCCGCCGCAAAGCGGTTCTTTCCCGCGAAAACTTCCACTGCCCCGAAGGGCAATTTTAACGTCAGGATTGACAATGGCAAAAAGTGATTCCGCACCCCGTTGGTTGATTGGCATGATAATTCTCTTCGCTGGCGCTATTGGGACAGTGGGGGCAATCGCTGTGACTAATGCAGCGACTATCTCCGAGCGGAAGGAATCGCAGAAGACGCAATTCGAGGATATCAAGGCGCGCCTTGTGCGCATCGAAAACAAACTTGACGCACTGGAGAAATGAAATGAAGACAGTATTGATTATCGCGATGGTTCTGCTGGCGCTCGCCGGATGTGACGGAACCGGAGGCGTGGGCGGGCAGGGCATCGCCATCACCGCCGAAGGACGCGCCAGGATCCAGGGCGTTACGATTACAATCACCGACGGTGGAACCGATTTGTCGGGAATGGTCGCTCGCGAGATTCCCACCACTCAGCCGGCGGGAACCGCCGAGGCGGGGGAATAAGATGGTTGCTACGCCCGATGAAATCAGTTTTGGGACGCTGGTCCTGCACGATACCGGCGCCGAATTTGAGCTTGCACATGACTTTGTTGTTCGCATTGGCGGCGGGACTGTTCTGACGGCTCCGGTTGGGACTGCGACCGACGGAGCCTCGATACCGCGTTTCTTCTGGCGGTTCATCGGTCCGCCAATGACAGGCCGATATCGCCAGGCCGCAGTGATCCACGACGCCGGATACACCGCCGACCTCCAGTGGCGCGTCGACCGAGCCCCGATAGATTACGACCGAAAAGCGGTGGACGCACTGTTCCTGCAATTGATGGAAGCTCTGGGCGTATCATGGTGGCGCCGGCGCCTGATGTATGCAGCAGTTAGATGGTTTGGGGCAACACGCTGGACGGATCGCTGACTCCCCACACCTGCCGAAATCGGACACCATTCTGGAGTTTCGTTACGTTTGGCGACATGAGCTTCATGTCTTGGCCAATGAGGTCCAGTCGTCTATTCCGGCAGCGTTTTCTTCCATGCCAGCAGCTTAGTCAGGAGACGTCTGACTACGTCCGGACGCTGTCTGGCCAGGTTGGTCTTCTCTTCGGGGTCCTTCGGGATGTTGTAGAGTTCCGCGCCGCCGCCGTCCGGTTGGGCGAAGAGTTTCCAATCCTCATCACGAATCGCCAGCCCGGGCGGTTTGTACGCCTGGTTCCCGTGAACTCCGGCGCGCCATTCCCAGAACAGCGGTTGTTTTCGCGGCCTGGACTTTCCCCTCAAGATGTCCGAGATGTCCTCACCATCGGGCTTGACGTCGGGTGTAGGCAGGCCTGCGATGCCGCACACGGTCGGCAGCCAATCGACGGCTCCGAGTACGGAGGTCTTGTCCACGCGGCCGGCCGGGACGACACCGGGCCAGCGGGCAATGCAGGGCATGCGAATTCCGCCTTCGTATAAGCTGCGTTTGCGTCCCCGAAGAACGCCGACCGAGCCCATGCCGGAATTACGCACATTTCTGATATGGTAGTCTTCCGGGCCGTTGTCGCTGGTCATGAACACCAGCGTGTTCTTTGTGAGTTTCAATTCATCCAGTTTAGCCAGCAGGCGACCGACGGCGGCATCGATATTGCCCATTACCGCACAGTAGTTCTTCATCTGCTGCTGGAGATTCTTCGCGTCTTTCGCGTAACCTCGCATCCACGACTCGAAGTCCTGCGGATCGGCTTTCAGATTCTCGTATTCCGCCGATTGTTTGGGCGTAGGGCGGTTTGGCGCGTGCGGAAGGAGCGTCCACAGATTCAGGTAGAAGGGCTGGTCCTTGTTCTTCTCAAGGAAAGCGACGGCCTGATCCACTATGAGATCGGTGGAGTGCGTCCAGAAACGATCCTTGTTGGTGCAGTTGTTGTAACTGGCATGGGCCAGGTCAGTGTCGGTTGGATTACCGTTTCGATCCCATCCCGGGCCCGTTCCGGCCAGTGTGCGATATTCGTCGATACCGTACGCGCCCGGTTCGGGGGCGCCTTTGATATGTCCCAGATGCCACTTGCCGAAATGCCCGACGCGATATCCGGCCTGCTGAACGAGTCGCGTTACGGTTGTCGCTTTTGGGTCGAGCCAGTCGGGCATCTTGTTGTGCTTGTTGTGCGCGTGATTTGACAGGTGGCGATGGATGTGGCGCCTTGCCGGATAATGCCCCGTCATGAAGGCCGTTCGACTTGGCGAGCAGACCGATGCACACGAGTAAAACTGCTCGAACCGCGTGCCGTCCTTCGCCAATCTGTCCAGGTTAGGCGTCTTGAGATAGGGGTGCCCGTAACATCCCAGGTCGCCCCAGCCCTGGTCGTCGGTAAAGAAGAAGATAAAGTTGGTGCGATGCGGTCTGTTGCCTATCCCGGGCAAGTCCAGCCTCGACAGACATCCTCCCATCGCAATACCGCATCCGCCAAGGCCCAGGACCTTCAGGAAGCGTCTTCGACATAGGGTTCTGGTCACCATCGGGATGGTTCGCGCTACCGTACTCCTTGCTCCTGGAAGAACGCCTTGTACGCCATGTCTATTTCCAGGATGTGGTGGGTGAGCCATTGGGAAAGGTGCTCCAGCAGCATTTCGGGTATCCCGCTTACGTCGATGGCGGTCGCCGAGCAGAATTTCCCGGTTGTTTCTCGGAAAGCGAGATGCTCTTTGATGTGCTCTTTGCTCCGGGGATAGTCGCTGTCGACCATCAAGTTCTCTTCATAAGCGAAATGCTTAAGAGCGTAGTCTGTCATTTCCCCCAGGACATCCGACACGGTTTCAGAACGCGTGGCGGCTTGCGGGTCCCGGATCAGCTTGTTGATCATCCCAATAAGAATCTTGTGCTGTTCGTCGAGTTTCGCAACACCGACGCTGGATTTCTCGGCCCAGATGATTTCCTGCATCTCCGCCTCTTAGCTTCATTCGCTGTCTTCGGGGCCCTCGGGGAGGCCTTCGGGCATTGGGATCAGAAGTCCGCTTCCGCCCAGTCCGCCTTTGAGAGGCGTCTTGCGTTTCTTGGGCGTTCGGGCGGGCTGATCGTCGTCTTCGGTTGAGAAACCGTAATCGTCGGAGGTCGCCAGTTGCTTTATCGACAGGCTGATGCGGCGGGCCTCTTCATCAACCGAAATAACCTTGGCTTGGATAGTTTCGCCTTCGCGAGCGACCTCGCCGACGCGGTTTACCCGCTGCTCGCTGAGTTCGCTGATATGCACCAGGCCCTCAACACCGGGAGTTAGTTGCACGAATGCTCCGAAATCAGTTTCCCTGGTCACCACGCCCTCGACGATGCTGTCCGGAGCCCAGCGAACCGCCGCTCCGACCCAGGGATCGTCGCCAACCTGTTTGAGGGACAGGCTGATTCGCTTGCGGTCCGGATCGACGCTCATCACGCGTATTTTGATCACGTCGCCTTCGTTTACGATTTCCTTGGGGTGGTTTATGCGTCGCTCGAACGTTAGTTCGCTGATGGGTATCAGGCCTTCAACGCCCGGGGTAAGCTCCACAAACGCTCCGAAGTCCATCAGCTTGACCACGCGTCCGCTGACGATTTCTCCTACGGGGAACTGAGCCTGGACCGATTCCCACGGGTCGGGCATGGCCTGCTTGAGGCCCAGAGCGATCTTCTTTTCTTCACGGTCGACTTTCAGGACCGAAAGCTGGAGTTCCTGTCCGACGGTGACGACGTCTTCGGGCTTTTCGACACGGGAATGGCTCATGTCGCGCACGTGCAGCAGGCCGTCGGCGCCGCCGATGTCGACGAATGCGCCGTAGGGCATGATGTTCCTGACCACGCCCCTGACCACGGCGCCTTCCTGCAGCGTCTCGAAGAGCACTTCCTTGTCCTGCTCGGCTTTGGCGTCGAGCAGCGCGCGGCGCGACACCAGCAGGCTGGAGTTGCTGCGTGAGTTGTCGATCTCGACTATCCTGCACTGGATCTTCTGCCCGACGTATTGCGACATATCCTCAACGCCGCCGAAACGCTCGATTTGGCTGACGGGCATGAACGCTTCGATACCGTTGATGTCCAGTTCTATCCCGCCCTTGTTGTGTCCGGTGACGCGCCCTTCGACATCCTTGCCGACCTCAATGGTTTCCCACGTGGCGGCGAGTATTGCCCCTTGGCGACTCAGCATCCAGAGACCATCGCTGTTGTTGTACCCTTCGACGGTGAACTCCACCACGTCGCCTTCGGCGGGAAGGCCCTCGTCTTCAAATTGCTTGGCGGGCAGAAGGCCCTGGGCTTTTGGGCTCAGTTCGATCAGGATTGCATCGTCCTGTATCGCAAGGACCGTTCCGCTTTGTATATCGCTTCCGGCGGTGCTCGAGCGCCTTGCAGGCCTCTTCTTCTCGGCCGAGTCCATGAGGTCCATCAGACTAGAGTCGCCGAGAGCCTCATCGAGTTCCTTCTGCAGTTCAGCGTCGGTGTCGACATCGTCTGCCGGGCGGAATAAGTTGTCATTGTTAATCGGTGTTATTTCGTCGTTCATTGTCTGGTCCTGGGGGGGTTCGTATCGCGTGAAATATACAAGTAACTTCGGCAATTGCAAGTGTTATATGCAGGACATGATGAGATAGAAGGCAAAAAAAATCGCATTCTTGCTCCGGGTTCGCCGGGATTGCCTCGTGATCGCAACGGCGCCGGGTCAAACTGGTTATACTGGTTTGCCTGTTGACAAATCGGTGTGTTAATGGTACCATCTGGTAGTTGTGGAGCGTGACGTGCTTGGCCCCTGAGTCGGGGCTTTGCGCCGGTGTTCGATGGAGGATCTGATCGTATTTAGTTCTTTCTATCATGCACTCGGCCTACAAGTGCTGTTCTTCGGAGGACTTCACATTCGTACAGGCCGCACCTGCCCGATGTTCACGGGACGGTTCAGTGCTCACTGCGGCGAGAGTTTGACTTATCTTGCGACAGGTGTGTCGCGGATTGGAAGAGCGTCCAGTGAGAGACAAACGAGCCAAAAGGGACCCCGTCGACCGGAGTCAGAGATTATACGCGCTTCGGGCGATGGTGATTGTCGGGGCGTTCACGATGTCCGCGGTCTCCTGTCCGAATCGCATCTCGGCCCAGCGTCCGTTTGGCGCGCACGACAAGGATCAGTCGGCCTACGCTTTGGGCAGCTTCGCTCTAAGCGTGATCTTCGTGGAAAGTGATGGTTCGCTGGACAGCAACCAGGAAGACTGGACGGCCGGACAACTGACCAATCTGCACGTCGAAATAGAGCAGGCCGTCTCGTTCTGGGAGGGGCTTACCTCATCGTACCATCCCAACGCCCAACTGGATATCACCGTTGACTACGTTAACGGGGGCGTCCCGCTGGATACGCGTTATGAGCCTATCACCAGGAACGGGCTCAGTTCCAGTTCGTTTTGGATGAATGACGTGATGAACTCGTTGGGGTACTCCGACACGAACTCGAACGTTAACACAAGAGCCTTTAACAACGACCAGAGAGCGTCTCTCGACACTCATTGGGCCGCGACGCTGTACGTAGTCAACGATACGGTCGACAGCGACAATGCGTTTTCCGACGGTTACTTTGCGTTTTCGCTTTACGGCGGCCCGTATGTGGTCACCACGTACAGCAACGGCGGATGGGGAAACAGCCGCTACGACCGAGTGCTGTCTCACGAACTGGGGCACATATTCTTCGCCCTGGACGAGTACTACGCCAGCAACGCCCGGAACACCGCCAGGAGCGGATATCTCAACGGGATCAATGGAAACGCGGAACGCAACGCCCAGGGCGCCAAAATTCCCGCTCCCCAACCAAACGCGCTTATGCTCAATACTGTTCTGGATCCGAGCACGTTCACCAGCGTGCAGGTGGGGCATCTTGACACCGACGGCGACAGCATACCGGACATACTGGACACCATTCCCTACATCGTAGCGACACAGGCTGACGGCGACGCCGACGCCGGGACGTTTTCTTTCACCGGAACGGGGCACGTTCGCCCGATGGACAATAATAATCCGAAGGTCTGGGCCGAATCCGGCGCAAAGATGACCATCAACACGCTCGGTCCGGCTTCGTACAATCTCGATGGTCAGGGCTGGATCGATCTTCCGCCCGCCGACGGTTCATACGGCGGATACGCCGAGTTGATCGAGTTGGAGTTGTCCGGTCTTGACGTGGGGCTTCACACCATCGATCTGCGAATCACCAATAGCATGGGCAACCATTCCGATCTGAAGAGCTATGAACTGTTCGTGACTCCCGAACCGGGGTCGCTGGGCATGGTCTGTTTTGGCGTGCTTGCCGTTCTACGCCGCGGACGGAAACGCCGACGCTCGCCCGTGTCTACATGATCGCAAACAATCCGTAGGCCGCCGGGGCGGCTATCAGGGGCGAATCGATTATGTCCAGCACGCCTCCAAACTCCGGAACCATCGACGAACTGTCTTTTATTCTGGCCGATCGCTTGAGGAGGCTTTCGCACAGATCCCCGAACTGTCCGGCCAGGCCGACAATCACGCCGAAGAGTCCGGCCTTCCATATCGCCAGCCCAACGGATCCGAAATGAGCGATGAGTATGCTTACTCCGGCTGCTGCGGCAAGACCCCCGATCAGGCCTTCCCACGACTTGCCCGGCGAGAGCCATGGAATGAGCTTGTGCTTTCCTATCGCCGAACCGGTGAAATACGCGCCGATATCCGTGGACTTCACCACCGCCAGAAACATTATCAGCTTCATCCATCCATTGGAGTCGGACATTCGGATTTGGAGAATCATCGCTCCGCCGATACCCAGGTACAGAGCGGTCAGCATCGTGCAGGCGATGGTGCGGATGGCGTCTGTAGTTCGCCTGGTGATCATCTGCTCCAGGAAGATTATCCACACTATCCCCGCCAAGAGCAGCATCACCGCCTGACCGGAAAGCTCGGCGCCTACAAACTGCCACCACAGAGGAAGCGTGCCCAGGCCTGCAGCGCCGATCACACCGGACAGTCCGAGGATCAATACGCCCGCCGAGCCGCAAAGCTTGGCCATTTCCCAGACGGCTTGCGAGGCGATCAACATTAGTAGTATTGCGATCGGAAGCCCCCGGATTATCCGCGCATGTTCGAGCCACCAGTCCAGCGCCATCACGCCAGCCAGCACCGAGATCATAACCGAGCCTAATATGATTCTTGTCTTCATTCGGAGTCCGAGTCGTCTATTCGGCCGAAGCGTCTGTTGCGGGACCCGTACGCCCTGAGGGCGTTATGAAATTCAGCTTCATCGAAATCGGGCCAGAGAGTTTCAGTGGCGTACAGTTCGGCATAGGAACTCTGCCAAAGCAGGAAATTGCTCAATCGAAGTTCACCCGATGTTCTCACCACCAGATCCGGGTCCGGTACGCCGCCCGTGTAGAGCGCCTGCGAGATCGTCTCGTCGCTGATCTCGTCTATGTCAATATCGCCATCGACAACTTTACCGACGATGTTGCGGACAGCGCGTGTGATTTCCGCCCGGCTTCCATAATTCAGCGCCAGGCACATGTGCATCCCCGTGTTGGTTTTGGACACTTCTTCAGTACGGTCGATTTCGTCCAGAACGCTCTTGGGCAGCCCGTCTCTGCTGCCAATGTGTCGCATGCGGATATTGCAGGTCATCACCATCTCGCGTTCGGATGCGAGGTACTTGGCGTAGAGAACCATCAGGGCGTCGATTTCATCGGCCGGTCGGCGCCAGTTCTGCACGGAAAAACCGAATAGAGTCAGGGCTCCGAGCCCGAGCCTGGCCGATTCCTTCACGATCTTGCGCACGGCCAGGGCGCCTTTGGCGTGTCCGGCTACGCGGGGCAGTCCGCGCTGTTGAGCCCACCTGCCGTTGCCGTCCATGATAACCGCCACCGAATTGGGGATATGGTCTTCGGGTATTTCCAATTCGGCTCGTGCGGCGGTGATGATCTCCGGCGCCAGGCCCTTCATTTGTCGAGGCCTTCGGTTTTGGAGTTGTGGACGATCGTCTGTGAGCGTTCCGGTCCGACCGAAACAAAGCCCACCGGCGTCTGCAGCAACTCCTCAACGCGATTGACGTAGTTTTGGGCTTCGGCGGGGAGTTCTTCGAAGGTTTTGCATCCGGTTATATCGCAGTCCCATCCGGGCAGGGTTTCGTAGTCGCACTGGACTCCGCTCATGGCGGCCGGATCGAACATCTCATGGGCCTGACCGTCGGTGCTGTATCCCGTGCATATCTTCAGTTCGCCCATGTCGGTCAATACGTCCAGCAGGCTCAACGCCAATTCGTCGGCGCCGGACAGATCCACCGCGTACTTGACGGCGAACGCGTCGAACCATCCGCATCGCCTCGGGCGCCCGGTGGTCGTACCGTACTCGTGCCCGGCTTCCCGGATGGCGTTTCCGGTTTCGTTGTCCTGCTCTGTGGGGAAGGGCCCTTCGCCAACGCGGGTTGAATACGCCTTGATCAGCCCGACGACTCGACCGACCTCAGACGGGGGGATACCCGCGCCGCTCGGAACTCCGCAGGCGGTGACGTTCGAGCTTGTGACGAACGGATAGGTTCCGTGATCCACGTCCAGCATGCTTCCCTGTCCGCCTTCGAACAGGATCGGTACGTCATCAGCTACAGCCTGGCGCAGCAGCCCGCCGGTGTTGCAGATCATATCGGCCAGGTTTTCGCCCAGTTGGACGTACTCGGCGACTATCGCCTCGGCATCCATGGGTTCAGCCTCGTACAGCGCCGAGAAAGTACGGTTCTTAATATCCACAATGCTGCGTATCTTCTCGGCTAGAACTTCCGGATTGGTGAGATCCGCGGCTCGTATGGACGTCGTGCGATTGGCCTTGTCGCTGTAGCACGGTCCGATGCCTCGGGCGGTTGTTCCGATCTTCTTGCCTTTGGCGAGACTGGCCTCGCTTAGAGTGTCCTGGAGTTTGTGCCAGGGCATAACCACGCTGGCGGCGGACGATACGCGGAAGTTCTCGCTGGTGACGGTCACTCCTCTATCGCGTAAGGCCGACAGCTCTCCCCACGCCGTAGCCGGATCGAACGCCACCCCGTTGCCTACGATGTTGCAGACACCTTGGCGCAATACTCCGCAGGGGATCAGGTGCAGGGCGAACTTCTCCTCCCCGACCAGTACGGTGTGCCCGGCGTTGGCGCCTCCGCAGAAGCGCACGACATATCGCATGTGCCCGGCTAGGGCGTCGACAATCTTGCCCTTGCCTTCATCTCCCCATTGCAAACCAACTACGGTAACATTCCGACCAGACATAGGATTACTCCATTCGGTTGAGAATTCATACGAAGCGTGACCGCACTAGGATATTGCCTTGTACTCGGGTGTCAAGCATTTTGAGGATCATATCGTCGGCAGGCGGGCGGCTTTTTTTGCTTCCAGTTGAGATTGCCGATGGTACAATACCGAAAACTCGGAACCAGCAGGAGGCCGCCCGTGGGCGACAAACGGAAAAACAAAGCGATGTTGCTCGGTGTGGGGACGGATTGTGACGACGAACAAGTGCGCGTAACCAAGGCTGAGAATTTTGTCCTGGTCGGTGGAACGCACGACACTCACGAATGCATGCAGGACAAATGCATCAAGTTCAACGAGATTCTTGGCTCGCGCGGCAAGCGCTTGGAAGACCTTGAAAGGCAGGAATTAATCGACGTAGCCTCCGAGTGCGAAATGCCTATCGCTACGCCTCGGAGAGAGTGAAAAGAAGGCCATGTTTTACGCGAGAAAAAATATAATTTTTCCTTGCGGCGTCCGTTTGAATAAGCGCATAATAAGATGTCAACTGGAGTAGTAAGGTTAGCTATGGAGGGCTGGCCTTAGCATTTAGGATTTATTCATTTTTCAAATCGTAGAGGTAACGAGATGTACAACGGAGGTTACAGCGTCCGGGCATATCGACCGAGCCACTGCGCAACTCACAGCGAAACAGACGAGCTGGACCATGAGATCGAGAAGGCCAGGAGAGCCAACGTGATCCGCTATGCTGCGAGAGTATCGGCCGGGTTGTCGGTTTTTGGCAATTCCGGATCGGACTCGCAGGACGACTTGGGCTCAATAGCGATCTAACCTGATCTCGCATTTCCAACATATGGTCCATGACGCGTTCTGCACCGCTTTGTTGCAGTGCGATTTGCCAACCGGAGTCGGCGTGCATACGCGTCGAGCCGCCGGATGGCGACTCTGCTCACATTTCCGGGTTGTGTACTGCAGGTATCCCGTGCATACTGATCGCCAAGCCGCATTCTGAGAGTTCCTTTGCAGGGAATCGGCGGACTTGCGGTGATTCGGAAACACTGGGAATGCGACGTACATGAGTCAGGATCACACAGAGGACCGTCGGTTCGCGGAACTTCCGCCCATGCCCGCTCGACGTCCGTTGGACGGCGGGGGACTGGGCCTGCACGCTCCGGCGAAGATCAATCTTAACCTCCTGGTCGCTCCCCCGGGCCCGGATGGTTTCCATCCTATCGATTCGATCGTTGCGAAAATCACACTTTACGACAGTCTGGAGATTCGTCCGCGCACTGACGATCGAATCGTGCTGGACTGTGTCGGAGCTGACTGCGGCCCGCCGGCGGAGAACCTGGTGATGCGGGCGGCCGAACTGGCGGCCGAGGGCGGGGACGTTTGCGGTGTTGACATTAAGCTGATCAAAGCTATTCCTCCCGGCGCCGGTCTGGGCGGCGGATCGTCGGATGCCGCCGCCGCGTTGATAGGTCTGAATGAACTATGGGGGCTGAGGCTTGACGAATCGGTGTTGTGTGCGATGGCCGCCGAGCTTGGCAGCGACGTTCCGCTGTTTCTCGGTCCGCCGGCGGTCAGACTCACCGGGCGGGGCGAACTTGTCGAGCCGCTGGGCGTTTGCGGGTTTGCGGCGGTCATTGTGATGAGCCGGATGATGTGTTCGACCGTCGAGGTATACGACGCCTACGATCGCCTTGGCGCTGAGGCGTCAGAGCAATTGGATGTATCTCTATTGGCCGCCGAACCGCCTTCGATCTGGCGGGCGATGCTGCGGAACGATCTAGCCGCCGCGGCGATTTGCGTCTGCCCCGAACTGGCTGTGATCCGCGACAGGGTTCAGACCTCGGTTGACGCTCCTGTGCAAATTACAGGCAGCGGAAGCGCAATGTTCATTTTGTACGACGATGCCCGACAGGCCGTAAGTGTGATCGAGGATCTGGATAAGGACTTGCAGGACATGTGCGTGATCGCGGGCCTCAGCCCATGGTAGCAGGCAGAACGCGAAATCGCCCAACGGTCGCCATTTCAGAAAAAAACCACCCCTAAGGGTGGTTTTTCGAATGGAGTTGCAGGGATTCGAACCCTGGACCTTCTGCATGCCATGAGCGTATTGGCGATTATTGGCGGCGGCTGAATTAGGTTTATTCTGTTGTAAATTACTGTCTATCAACGATCAACGCGACGCGGCAAACGGCGGCGTCTTGTCTACTGCAGGCCCGGTTTCTACCCTTTTTCGGTCTGAAATGGGTAATTACCCTTTTTCAAAATCCGGGCTGTCGGCCGTGTCGTTTTCCATCAACGCTCTGCGATATCTATTATAGACGGTCAACAGACTCGAACAACCTCTTTTCAAGTAGCTGCGGTGAGCGGTTGGCCGGTAACTCAGATTCTAAATCAGCAATCCTGCATGGATGGGTGCTTCTCCTTGCCCTGCCGCCTTAGCAATACGGAGCGGGATTTTTCGATTTTTCGTTTGGTGGAATCGGTGTCTTATGATATACTTTTGGTTGCTCTAGCTCGCTTAGGGAGCGGCGGAGTTATTTCATTCGAGAGGCACGGGCGTTCTCGCTCACTCGCACCACCTCAAGGCCACACCGGCCAAGTTCCCCTCGGTAATTGTTTTGACGTGTTTTTCTGGGAATGGTGAGAGAAATGAGAATGAGCGTCCGATTTGCGCATACATTGTCGAGCACGGTTATACTGTTCGCATCCACAAGTTTCGCATTCGCAGCCAGTTTCCAGGGCCTGGGAACTTTGGGCGGGGAACGTCCGCAAAGCCATGCATATGGAGTATCAGATAATGGGGTTGTAGTTGGTTTCAGCAAATCTAATTCCGGCAGGGAGGCGTTTAGTTGGACTAAGTCAGGAGGAATGGTCGGGATTGGATATCTACCAGCCGCGGCGGCTTATAGCGATGCTCGTGGTGTTTCTTCAGACGGCAACGTCATCATTGGAATAGCTCGCTCCTTAGCAAGCGAAGCCTCTGGAAACCCCTACGAAGCGTTTCGTTGGACGCAATCAATGAGTATGCAAGGTTTGGGAGATTTACCGGGCGGGAATTATGAAAGCTCTTCTAATGCTTGCTCTGCGGATGGTTCAACTATAGTAGGAATGAGTATTTCAGGCATAGGCTATGAGGCGTTCCGATGGACTGAAGACGATGGAATAGTTGGCCTTGGACATCTGCCCGATGGAGTATTCAGCGGTGCTACTGGAGTCTCTGCCGATGGAACAGTAATAGTGGGTTATAGTGAATCTGGTTCCGAATCAGCATATGAAGCATTTCGGTGGACAGAGGCGGGCGATATGCAAGGCTTGGGAGATTTGCCAGGTGGGGGATTCTACAGCGATGCGGCCGCTATCTCTGCTGATGGAACAACAATTATCGGTTATAGTGATTCCGGTCTTGGAACGGGATACGAAGCGTTTCGGTGGACACAAGCGGACGGCATGCAGGGCTTGGGAAGCCTTGGGAGTCAAAGTTTCCTATGGGCCATATCTGGGGATGGTTCTGTTGTAGTGGGTGAGAACCAAGATGGGGCTCTTGTTTGGGATGCAATAGGCGGCGTGAGGAACCTAGAGAGCGTTCTTGAAAGCTACGGAGTTGTTACGAATGGTTGGACCCTGAGTCAAGCAACAGATGTTTCTCATGATGGTTTAACCATTGTTGGTTATGGCATTAATCCGGATGGCAATAAGGAAGCTTGGATTGCAACTATCCCCGAACCGGCGACGCTGGGGGTGCTGGCGTTGGGCGGGTTGGCGGTGCTGAGGCGTCGGCGGAGGTGTTGAGGCTGGCAATCGGGTTTGGGAATTGACGACAGGGCGTGCTGCTGACGCCTTGGCTGTTGACAACATATATTCTTGGTTTTTCGTTTGGTGCAATCGACACATCGTGATACAATATTGACTGCTCTAGCACGCTATGGTTTAGGGAGCGGCGGGGCTAAATTCGACCTGAGCCGGTCGAATCTGAGATGAGGCAGGAAGCGTTTTCGCTCATACGTTTTCTTTTCTGCGCAAGGCCGCACCTAGCCAAGTTCCCATCAGTGACGGTTTTCGTGTGTACTGATTGAGAAAGGCCAGTGACAAATGAAGAACAATAGCAATGCGTTTTGTGTAATGGTGCTCCTTCTCCTCATACCGGGCGGTTCCATTGCACACGCAGGTGTGCCGAACTTCCAGGGGCTAGGGGATCTTCCAGGTGGTCCCTTCAAGAGTGAAGCTTACGACGTTTCCGCCGACGGGATGACGGTTGTTGGTTCGAGTTGGACACTTCCGGGGAGTAAATCTGCATTCAGGTGGACTGCGATTGAGGGTCTAGTCGACCTGGGCGGAGATACGACGCGCGCTAGCGCAGTATCTGCAGACGGATCACACATTGTCGGCACCATGTACATCTCATACGTTGTTGACGATAGACAGTACTCGCACTACGAAGCATTCCTTTGGACCAATAGCAGTGGCGCTGTAGGCCTGCGAGACCTACCGATGGAAGATAATGACCCGAGGAGCCATGCCCGTGCCGTTTCAGCTCTGGGCGATGTTGTGGTCGGAATCTTTGACACGGCCCAAAGCGTTGCCTACGGGAGCGAGGCCTTTCGATGGCGTTCCGGTTCGGATATGGTAGGGCTGGGCGACTTCCCCGGAAAAGATTTCTGGAGCGCCTCGCGTGGCGTATCCGCCGACGGAACGGTGATTGTCGGTTTTGGTATGAACAGCACCGGCTACGAGGCGTTTCGGTGGACAGAAACCGATGGCATGGTTGGGCTTGGTGATTTTGATGGTGGGGAACACTACAGCCTTGCGAACGGGATATCTGGCGATGGATCCACGATCGTAGGCTTTGGTTATCCGGGCACGGACACAAGAGCCTTCCGATGGACCAAGGGCGACGGGATGGTCGATCTGGGCGATCCCCTTGGTGTATTGTTCGACTACCACGCTTATGATGCATCGTACGACGGGACCGTAATTGTCGGCAGTGTGCAAGACGGACCGTATGAAGCGGTCACTGCATTTGTTTGGGATGCAGACCATGGCATTCGGAGCCTACAAGTGTTATTGGAGAACGACTGCGGACTCGACCTCACAGGCTGGACACTGACCAGTGCTCGCGGAGTCTCCGACGACGGGAAGACAATCGTGGGCTATGGAATCAACCCTGACGGAAACACTGAAGCCTGGGTAGCAACGGTCCCCGAACCGGCGACGCTGGGGATGTTGGCGTTGGGCGGGTTGGCGGTGCTGAGGCGTCGGCGTCGCTGCTGAGGGCGGGCCTGGCGTGTGGCAATTGGGATCAAGAGTGCGTATAGTACCATGCGTTGTTTTGAATCCCCTATGAGGTGAAACCATGGCTACACGAACAAAGAAGCTTGAAGAGTTGGCTAGAGTATTCCATTCGCTTGGCGACAAGACGCGGCTTAGCATTATGGCGTTGCTGGCCGATGGCGAAATGAACGTGACAACAATCTGTAAGAAGCTCAAGCTTCCGCAGTCCAGTACTTCGCACCATCTAAGCCTGCTGCGAATCGGCGGACTGGTGGCCAACCGTCGTGAGGGGAAGCAAATCTTCTACTCCCTGGCCGATCTGACCAAGCACCGCCTGGGGCAAAAGTCTGAATTGACCAAGGCGCGAAGCAACGCCGCCAAGTTCGGACCGGCCGAACTGGCCCTGCCGAAGAAATGAGAATGTAGACCATCAAGCAATTGCGCTTCAGTTCCATATGCACAACGTTTAAAATCAGCGGCACCGTGAAGCGGTGTCCGCTGCATTTTCTGGTTATTCTTCTTGGATTTTAGTTAGCCCATAATGACCGAAGCCATCATTCTGATCTTCATGGTCAGGATCATCAACAATACCACTTTCATAAATCGCCCTTCTGCCCTCATACACGTCATCGGCTAAGAATTCGACTTCAAAATACCCGAAATCACCAATGAGTGTATTCACAAGATCAAAATTATCAGCATTGCCGTTTTGATCGACTACTCGGGACTTCTGTATCAAAGATCTCACATCTTGTCGCCATTGCATTACTGTTTTCTTTGGGTGAATGAGAGTTCTAGTGTCACCATCCAGACTGATATTGAAAATGCCAATCCCCTGGCTTACGAGATCTTTGTGAAATTCAATAAAATCCATGAAACACACATCTTTCTTGATTAGGAATAACAACTGATTATAGCTCATGACCGCTGGCGCGGTATTCTGTTATACTTCTGGGGTCATTTCCCTGTCTAGAACTTGCCATCGCATCGCCTATCATAACCCCGTCCCTCTATTTATAGATGCGCGTGTCGACCATAACAAGCATAAAACAGAATAGTTACGAGTGAACGCTCGCCATTCCAGGCATTCCCCGGCGGTGCACAACCAAACGGAGACCCTGCTTGCCTGTTAGGTCTATGTACGGTATAATTGGATATCGGTCATGATCGCTGGCGCAGGGTTTCATTATACCGTGCGGTGTGAACAAGGGGGCTAGGTTCTATAAGCAGCGTATGGGCATGGCGTTATCTGGCCAGCCTGTCAAAATGCTGCCAAGGCAGCCTTGCTCGCGGCCTGTCGATCCGCTTCGGCGTATATCTCTGTCGTTATCGCCGATCTGTGTCCAAGCATTACCCGCGCGACTTCGACGCCGAATAATCGACGGACCTCTGTCGCAAACGTATGCCGTAGTCTATGCGGCGTCCAGCCGTCGATGCCGGCAAGCTTGCACGCCCGCGAAATCGACCGCCTGTACGAACCCGGCGTATATCGATCACCAACCCGTCGCCCGGAAACTCCGCCAGCAGTTTTCTCCCTGTAGTGGACTCCACCCCTCGCCCCCTGTCCTCCCGGTGGTCGGAAAAGATATTGGTTCGGATCCCCGCAGAGGAATCTGCTTACTACGATCTGCCCCCGTGGCCCAATTTCAACGATTCGTTCTATATCGTGATGCTCTGTCTTGTGTGACGCCGGGCGGTATAGCCAAACATCGCCACTGACATCCAGATCCACTCCCCGCATAATGACCACTTCTCCAGACCGCATACCGGTAAGGCGTTGCAGTTCGACCATCGCCCAAACTGGCGGCGCAACATGCGGTTGTATGGCATCGATTGCCGGGGGCGGCACTGGGCGGATCCGTGGGCGGTCCACAACGCCATCGGCTCCGCGGCGTAGGCCATCGAGCGCCGACAGTGCTTGCCATACTCCAGCGTCGACAAGCCCCTCGGCAACGCCCCACCGGAAGATCCTGCGAACGCGAGATGTCATGCGGTTAATGGATTTCCTCGACCATCGACGGTCTATCATCGCCTGGCGAACGATTCGAAGCGCCCTCGGCGTGAAGTCGGCGGCTGGCAGCGGCCCGAACGTTTCAACCAAAACCTCCGCGGCGTACTGCATATTCGAGAATTCCGAAGTACGGCGACCATTCTTGCGGTAGCGGTGATCAGCATCGGCGAGGAACCGCACAGCGATTTCGGCAATTGTTGTTGGCGTGTCGTCCCGAGGCGCGGCCCCGGTCGCGGCGTATTCGGCCAGAACCACGGCATATTTCTCTTTGGATTTGGTCGACCCATACTTGCCAAGGTAAACATCTTGGCCGAGGATCCGAACACGTGCGTGTCCTGATGCTCTATGGAATAGGTACGCGGGGGGTTTCTTTGTTTTGTTTGTGGGCGGTTTGGTCATTTCATTGGCCTCGATGACGAATAGCGAAAAGCGGAAAAAAGGGTAAATTACCCTTTTTTTTCCGCCGCCGCCGTCAGAAGCCTGACGTGAGCAACCAATGCCCTCGGCTAACGTTACAACACTGGAGCTGCAGGGATTCGAACCCTGGACCTTCTGCATGCCATGCAGACGCGCTCCCAACTGCGCCACAGCCCCGAATTTTAAACGGCCGCCGGACCGCTCGGCCCGACTGCCGTTGCCATATACATACCATCCGACCACCGAAAGGTCAAGTCTGAATCTCGTTTTTGTCCGTCATCGATACCGCGTTGTCGCTTCCGGCGGCCTGTAATATCCAACAGCATCAACATAAAACGGGCGTGGCCCGGAGGTTTTCCGGACCACGCCTCGTTATAGCGTCCGCTGCCGTATATAGTCAGAAAGACAGGCGGTCGTCACGGAAGGCTCTTCGCAGCTTGGCCAGAGCGGATCTCTGAATCTGGCGAATCCGCTCCTTGCTGACGCCCATTTCCTTGCCCACCACGGCTAGGGTTTTTTTCTTGCCGCCTTCGGTGAGGGCGAATCGCCTGTCTATCACTCTCTGTTCGGGTGTGCTCAGGTCAGCGTGGTTCCTGAGCAGGATTTCATGAAGCCGTGACAGCGCGTCGTTTCGCACGGTCGTGCGTTTGATCTCAACCTGGTCTCCCGGCTCCATGCTTGGGTCGAACTCCACGCCGAATCTCCGCCGATGCTTCGACGAGTTGGTGGCCAGGCGGCTGAAGCTCTTGAGGATCACTCGGCAGGCGTACGTTGAGAACTTGAAGCCTCGCGATACGTCGAACTTTTCGATCGCTCCCAGCAGGGCCATATTCCCTTCGGAGATCAACTCGCTGAAATCGACGTCGGGGATCTTCGTGCGTTTGGCCATTGCGATAACCAGGGCGAGATTGGCTCCCGTAAGCTGGCTGCGCAGCCTCATCGCTCGTTGATACCAGCGATGCATTTCGGCGGTGCGTGCGTGAGATGATCTTCTTCCGGGCATTCGTCCCAGACGCGCCAGTCGGTAGCGAGCGTAATTGTACCGCAGGAACAGTCGGACCTCATCTGCAGTCCGCAGTTTGGTGTCGCCCTGGTGGCGGGTGTTCATGTCTCCGTGCAGTCCGGGGAAACTGGCCCATGAGTTGATCTTTATTTCCGGGGCGTCCGGTCCGAACAGTTCGGCTTCGGTGCAGGATAATTCAAACGAAGGATGCAGGACGCATTCCTGCGAAGCGGCGATTTTCTGGAGATGGGAGAGCTGTCTGCCTGTGAGGATTGTGGCGTCTACCGGTGGGCGAACTTTGCGTCGCGTCATCTTGTTCGTCGTGGCTTTCATCGGTGGTCTCCTGGCGGTCCAGCCTGTTACTAGTTTTTTATGAAGTTTCGACACCCTACAATCGCACAAACCGTGCCAAAAGAAGCATTCGAGCGTAAGTCCTTACACATACAGTGTGTATGGATTTGGTCCGAGGTTACAGTTTGCGACGAAAAATCGTAGAGAAACGAATATTCGTTGGCTGGCATACGAAATGTCGTATATAATGCGATTATGAAGGACGTGAACAGCGAATACAGAGAACAGTTTGAATCGCTTCGGGATTTACTGGCGGCGATGATGAGCGAGCATTCGGCCGGGTCGCTTCTCAAAGCCACTGCCGATCATTTGTCTCGCGGCTCGGTCGCATCCGCTGCGACGATCTGGCTGATTCGGCCTGGAGATATTTGTGCCTCGTGCCAGATGGCTCGGGTGTGTCCCAGCAAGGCGCTGTGTCTGCACAGGTCGGCTTCGGCTGGTTCGGTGAGTCGCGATATGCCGCAGGACCAAGAGGGCCTGCAGATGCACATGCGAATCCCGCTGGGCGTGGGGCTTGTCGGACGGGTGGCTGATTCGGGTGAGGCGGTTGTGGTTGAGGCGATGACGGGCAATCCCGAACTGCCTCTGGTTGATCCTGAGAACCTGGACACGCAGTCCACAGGCGGTTTCCTCGCCGTTCCGATGTTCTACAGGGGAAACGTACTGGGGGTGCTGGCGATGTTCACTGCGGATGGCCCTCCCGAGCGCGGACAGCTGCTGCGCTATCGCGTGATTGCCGACATAACCGCAGGAGGGCTCGCCAACGCCAGCGCGTTCGAGGAGATTGAAAGGCTCAGGCACAAATTGGAGCTTGAAAACGAATACCTGCGCCAGGAGATCAGCGCCGAAGGAGCGTTCTACGAAATGGTGGGGCGGAGCCCGGCGCTCCAGGGCGTGCAAAGGCAAATACAGTTGGTTGCGCCCACCGACGCCAGTGTCTTGATCCTGGGGGAATCCGGAACGGGAAAAGAGCTTGTCGCCCGCGAGATTCACAAACAGAGCACTCGCAGCAGCGGTCCTCTGATCAAGGTGAACTGTGCAGCCATACCCAAGGAGCTTTACGAGAGCGAGTTCTTCGGGCACGTTAAGGGTTCGTTCACCGGTGCGGTGGCCGACCGTGCAGGCAGATTCGAAGCCGCCGACGGAGGAACGCTGTTCCTTGACGAGGTCGGTGAGATTCCGCTGGACATGCAGACCAAGTTGTTGAGGGTGCTGCAGGAAGGGCAGTACGAGCGAATTGGCGATGAAGCGACGCGCGAGGTTAACGTGCGGATAGTAGCCGCCACCAACCGGGACCTGAAAGGCGACGTCGACGCCAGGCGATTCCGCGAGGACCTGTACTATCGGCTGAATGTGTTTCCTGTAGAAGTGGCTCCGTTGCGTGAACGCAGAGAGGATATAGCGTTGCTGGCGGAGCATTTCGTGAAGCTGATCTGCAAGAAGATGCATCGCCAGGTGCTCGAACTTCCGCCCGCAGCGGTGGACAGGCTGAACCGCCACGATTGGCCCGGGAATATTCGAGAGCTTCAGAACGTGATAGAGCGCGCCGTCATCACCGCACATGAAGGCGTCATGCGAATAGACCTTCCCAGCGATGCAGGCGGTTCTCTCGACGTACTGACCGCCGCGCAAAGTCGCCATACCTCTGGTGATGATGTGCGAGTGATCACCGATGATGAGATCAGGCGACTCGAACGCAGCAACATTCTCGCCGCCCTGCGCACGACGAAATGGAAGATCGGAGGTCGCGGCGGGGCGGCCGATTTACTGGGAATCAGGCCGACCACGCTTGCATCGCGAATAAAGGCCATGGGAATCGAGCGACCCTCATAAACAGCAATTTCAGCCCATCGGCGAGGCCGACGAGTTGCACGCGCGTGGGGAGTTTTGCTTGACATTGCGAAATGTTCTGGAGATAATGCTTTCACTCCAGGCCGCAGCTTGTCGCTGCGGCCTGAGCAGCTACGGGGCGTAGCTCAGCTTGGATAGAGTGCTTGACTGGGGGTCAAGAGGTCGCTGGTTCAAATCCAGTCGCCCCGAGTAAAAAGGCCGGTCATAAGACCGGCCTTTTTACTAGAGCAGGAGAGGGTGGAGAGTAGAAAGTAGAGCGAGAAGACAAAGGCGACGGCCTAAAACCACCTCAACAGCAAGATTTGTCTCTCCTGCGGTCTACTCTCTCCTTTCTACTCTCCATCCGTTGTCGTTGCCGTCAGTCTAACCGTCGCCATTAATCCAATCAAAAGGGGCCAGTCCATGGCGTTCGCATTTGAGAAGCTCATCGTCTACCAGAAGTCCGTTGACTTCGCCAACAGAATTACCGAACAAACGGGCCAATTCCGGCGGGTTTCTACTTCCTTGCAGACCAGCTCAATCGGGCGGTAGTATCCATCGCCGCGAACATCGCCGAAGCGCAACGGAGGCGCCGCGCAGCGAAATCCAGTCGCCCCGAGGTGACTGGATTGCCAAACGCGTAAAGAAAATACATTCCGTTGGAGCTGATTACCGGCACGAGGCCTGCGTCAACTTGTTCGTCAGGTTGGTCTACGATGATCGTGGCCGCAGCTCGATCCGGGGGGATTTCGCTTAGTCGCGCGATTTCCGGGAACAAACCCGCCCAGCACTCGTCTAAAGAGCCTACGATGCGGCCTATTCCGGAGTTGCAACAGGAGAAACCAGATGAGCAGAAATCAGAAGAGGCGTCTTGCTGTGTGCTATGCTGTCGTCCTGATGATCGTGTGCCCTTCCGCTAGCCGGGCATCGGTTGCCCCGGCGGATTCCCGCCTTTCCGCGTTCGCCAAGAGCCAGACCACGTGGCGGCGGCTGAAGGCCAAATGCGGGGGAGACTATTCCTACAAAGTGCGCTGGTCGAGCTGGGTCGGATTCGGGCATGAGACCGAGATCATCTGCCGCCGGAACAAGGTGGTCGAGAGAAAGTACCGGGAGTGGAAGCGCGGGCCGCAGCTTGTCAGGCCGGGTGTGGTGTCGAAACCGCAGGGGACCGGTTGGACTGAGACGGGCGACAAGATCGGCAGCCACAAGAAAGGCGCTCCGCCCAAGACGCTCGACCAACTCTACCAGGAAGCGCGGAAGGTGCTGTCCACAAAGCTGACGGCTCACCAGCGGCTATATGTTCGCTACGACAAGCAGGGCCTGCTGCAATCGTGCTTCTGGGTCGACACGCGAATCGCTGACGATGCGCCCCGCACCGGGGTGATGATTTCGAGCCTCACGCTGGGCAAACCGGGGCAAGGCGACCGCAAACCCGCCAACTCGGCGGGTGGGCGGGCGATCAATTTGAAGATCGGCGACAGTGGCAAGACCGTCAAGGCGGTCGTGGGCGATCTGCTGCTGATTAAGCTCCAGGCAAAGCCATCGACGGGCTACGCCTGGTCGGCGGCTGACCAGCCGAAGGCCTCTCCTATTGCGCTGCAGTCGAAGAAGTTCCTGAGATCCTCGCAGATGTTCCCGGAAATGACCCCCACGCCGAACGAGGGTGGCCAGACGACCTTCACCTACCGTGTGGTGCGGGCGGGCAAGGCGACGATCTCACTGACCTACGGACGACTCTCGGACAAGAAGGCCAAGTCGGCGAAGACATTTGCGGTGACGATTGAGGCCAGCAAGAAGAAGGCCGGGCCCACCGTCACCGGGACTATCAAGTTCAGCGCCCCGCCGGACGTGACGAAGATCAGCCGAATCGTAGTTTCGATTCGCAAAACAGCCATGATGGACGGTCCGGCGCCGTTGATCGGTACGGTCGAACTCAGCCCTCCATTCAAATTACCCGTAACCTTCGCCGTTCCGTATGCCCCGGAAAAGGTTGAACCGAACCCGATGTTCTACTCCTTATCGGCTCGTGTTTATACGGCCATTGGCGCCCGGGAGACACTGTATTACATCAACGACACACACCACGGCATCTTCCGAAAGGCCGGGGACACCCGCCGAGACGTCGCCGTCAAGAAGCTTCGCTAGCCCGTGCCACAGAAGACCCGAAAAAAGAGCTCCGGGTCTTCTGTATGTGCTTGTTGGCTCGACGTTTGAACCGTAATCCGCCTACCGTCGAGGATCACAGCTCGGGATGCAGATGACCCAGTAAATGCCCCGGAAAACAACGAACGCCAACAATGGGCGTTGAGCTAGGTGAAGGTGGGCAGGCAGCCTGGAAAGATAGGCATATCCGACCACTTCGAATGCTCCAAGGAGGCCGCCTTTCAGGGCGGCCTTCTTGCATTAGAATGCGGGTTTATCCGGCCAGCGAGCAGTGTCGTATTTTGAATCAAAGCAGCGATTAGACTTGATCTTTCATGCGATCCGCTTTCTACTTTTTAATATCTGGTTATCGGGTCGGCCTGTTCGGGGGTGTCTCCGGCTGGGCGGCGTTGGGATGCTTGTGTGGGTTTAGCTCTGGGCGGTTCGGAGAGCAGTATCCGAGTTGGAGTGATTTAACGCTGATCGGGAGAACACGATGATACGATTCGCATGCCCCTCGTGTGGAGCGAATGTTCAGGTTGACGACGGTCACGGCGGGAAGAATGGGCGATGTCCCAAGTGTCGTGGGGCGATTACCGTACCTTCGGTCGCACCCTCGCCGTCCGGCGAATCCAAACCACAATCTCCCCAGGCGATCGAGACTCCTTCGGTTGCTTCCATACCGGAGGTCGAACCGGTTGCTCTCGGGGACTCCGGATCGCCGAAATCCCGCACGGGGCTTTGGATTGGCCTGTCGGCCGGAGCAGTCGCGATAGTTGCTGCAATCCTCGCGATTTCCATGATGCTCCCCGGCGACGGATTCGATACAGGCGCGGTTCCAGGCGTAGCTGCGGTCAAGCGCACAAAGCCCGGACCGCAAACGTTAAGAGCGATCAAGGCTCTCGACGCACTAGCCGCTTTGTCCGACAGCGAAGATACGAAGCGACTGATACTGGCCCACAAGCCTCTGGTCCATGCGCGTTTTGGTGAAAAGGGCAACGCTCTGGCGGCGATGGGGGACGACACCGCGCCGCGACGACTCATCCCCGTGCTCACGATAACAGCTGCAGCGCAGTATTACTCGGGCGATGCGACCGCTGCTGCGGTGACCCTGGATGAGGCGATTGAAGCAGCCCTGAAGATACCGCCCGGAATCGAACCCACTCGCGACCAGTATCTCATGAAGATCGCAGAAACCTGTTCGGAGTGCGGACACGGCGCGGGCGCCGTCCGAGCCGTCGATGCGTTTATCTCCTTTACAGACGCAAACCCATCCTCGCGCGAGGGCGCAAATATGGTTGGACTACTGCCCGGAGGGACGGACCGGTCCAGGGACGTTTCGACCTCAGCGGTGGGTATGACAGACAAAGCTCTGAAACTGGCGGAGGCGGGCTTCATTCTGGAAGCTTGCGGACAGAAGTCCGCCGCCGTCAAAGCCTACGTCCGCCTGGTCGAGCAATACAAATCTGATGAGCGCGTTCAGGATTTCGCCCTGGGCGTCGGTGTCGCCGGGCTGATACGGTGCGGAGATTACGAGGCGGCCTCCCGAATTGTCAAGGCGTTTGAAAAACACGAGTGGCGCGTGGGCCTGAGCAGGGAAATAGCCCTCGCCCAGTCCAGGTCCGGAGACGCCGAAGGAGCGATGAAAACCGCAGAGGCCTTGGGCGACGTCATCCTGGCCTGCGACATGCATCTGGCCGCAGGTCGCAAAGCAACAGCGATCCGGGGATATCAAGCCGCTCTCAAAGCGCTCAGCCCCATGGACATTTCGATCGGGTCGGGGGCCTGGCCCAGGAGGGTGCGTCCCCGCCTGGCGTTGCTGGCGCACATCGGTCGCCAGCAGGCCCGGGCCGGAGCAAGGTCGGACGCTGCGGCTACGTTTGCGCGGGCCGTTAGTAAGACCAGGGAAACCGCGTATCTCAGAACCCCGACGGAATTCCTGGAGATCATTGCAAAAGCGCAACTGTCTGCGGGCTTCGCTCCCGGACCGTTCCCCCGGGACGCCAGAACCGACCGCGTGTTGCGAGAGCGACGGGAACGCGGACAGAGCGCCGAAACCGCCGAACTGGCCGCAAGAGTGGAGAAGGTCTTCGGCTTCGAGCCGTATATTCACGTGTCTCGGACTATCCGTCCGATTTCTTTGTGGGCGGTGCTGGGCTCGGGGCAATTTCGCAAGGGCGACAAGGCCGCCGCCAGAGAGAGCTATGCTCGATTTCAGGCGTACATGAAGCCCAAACCGACACCGAGCGAGGCCAGGACGTATGGGCATATGCTTGCCCTGGCCGTGGTCGATCGTGTCGACGCAGGCGATGTGGAGGGCGCTGCGGCGATGGTTGGGGGGCGGCCGGATATTCCTCTGAAAAACGAAACGGTCGTGTGCTTGTCAAGGGCTCTGTACGATGCGAAAGACTCCAGGGGCGCGACCGAGATTCTCAAGCGACTCAACCCCGACAGCTCCGATTACTTCAGGTCGATTGAGCTAATAGCCCAACACCGCTTCAAGCGTGGAGACCTGTCCGGCGCACTGGAGGCGATTCGACCCGTTGACGTGGGCTGGATCAGAGGCTCCTCTCCGCTGGTGACGATACTCCGCGCCGGTTGCGCGCAGGGGCTGCATGAACTTGTGAAACCTCATGCGGGGGCTTGCTCCGGCGACCTGCCGGTGAGATTCTCGCAGATTCTCGCCCGGTCCGGACGAAAAACCGAAGCCGTCGAGATGCTTCAGTCCGCTTGCGGGCCGATTACCGCACTGACTGGTTCTTCCATGAAGGCCGAAAGCTTGCTTTCGATAGCAGGCGAGATGGCGTCGCTGGGGGAGTTCGAGCAGGCCGTCGCGCTTATCCGTCAGTTCGACGGGTCGAATGGTCGAGGACTGGGGCAGATCGTCCATATCGGAGCGATAGAACTATTATGCGGGGATCCGGACAGGGCGATCGCTTTGTTCGGTGGATTTGAAAAGCGAGAGCTACCGAAGCGGTTGGTGAAGTCCGCCGAGATCATTGCAAGGGCGAGCATCTCCGGGCGGTGGAGTGTGGGCGGGCCCACCATCGCACCGGACGAGGGCTCGGCCAGGCTCTACGCCGAATCCATGGAGTTCATTTCCAGTATTGTGACCTCGCGGTTGGAACTGGAGCCCGGTCCCGTTGTGAGCATGATTCGGGTGCGAGGAAGGAAACCGGCGATCGAAGCGATCAGGCCGATCGCCAAGGCGCTGCGGGATTACAGGCGAACGCACGAATACGCTCTTCCTGTCTCACTTGAGGCTTTGGCGGCCTGGGCGAAACTAAAGAACGCCCAGATTCGCAACCCTCGCGATGCGAGCAAGTCGTACGTTTTCGTGAAGGGTCTGACCAGCACTGAGCCCCAGGGCACGATCCTGATTTACGATCCCGTTCCGGATGCTTCGGGGCGCGTGGCGACTATCTGCGTCGACGGGCTTGTCAGCAGGATGAGCAAGGCGGATATCGATCGCGGCGTCAAACGCAACAAGATCGTCGGAAAGGCGTTGCCCAGCGGTGCGGGGCTGCAGCGAGCGGCGTACGGTTCGCCGGGTGTGCTGCAGACGCGGCGAGTGCTGAGCAAGGACGACACCGAGGATGATCGGGCGGAAAAGTGCATGGCCAATCTCTCGGCTGACCTGCGAGCTTACGCGCACTTCAATGGAGGAACATACCCCGCTTCGCTGGAGGCATTGCGAAAGTCGGGCATGCTCTACGACCGGCGCGATATTGAATTCGGAGGGGGAGAGACATTCCCCATACTGTACTTCCCGGGCGTTCTGGTCAATGAGGAGACACCCCGGGCTCTAGACCGGACAGTTGCGGTTGTCGCGACGGCTGGTATGTGGCGATTGAAGCCGACTAAGGCAAGTCGCGATCCCAGTCGCATGCGTCATCCAACGGCCTCCCGCATGGACGGATACCTGGTGATCGGTTCGAGCGGCTATATGAGGACCGTACACAATATCAGGGGCCTGGACGATACCGTGCGTGATGCGCGGGCCGGTTCTGAGGGCCTGGCCGACATGCGATTTGAGGTCAAGCCCTCCGACCCGGTGTATCTGGCGGGTCGCAAGAGAGCGTGGAATTTGCGTGCGGCGTTGGAGAAGTACGCACAGGCCCACGGGGGTAAGTATCCTCCATCGCTGACGACGCTCGTATCCGCGGGGCTCGTCAAGGAGTCCGAACTCCGCAGCCCGCGCGACAAAGCCAGAGGATACGTTTACTACGCGGGGCAAAGCGTTAGTTCGGCGTCGAAGAATATTCTGTTTTACGACCCGGCGCCGTATCAGCGTGTGGGACAGGGAAGGAGCCTTTACCTTGCGGCCCGCATCGGTATGGGGCTTGACTACAGCGAGTACTTGAGCGCCTACGTGAGTACGATGCGCCGTGTCAAAGGCGTTGTGGAGAAACGGACCCTGGTGGTCGGTTCGAAGGCCCCGACCGCCGCAGTGAAGTCCAACGCGATATGGCCCGGAAGGCTTGCGGGTTTGCGTGCTCCCGGAGGGCACGCGTTGAAGGCCGTATGCGACGACATGAAACTGGCGCCTTTCGGCGACAGACCGGCTTACTGCGGGGTCACGTTCGGGCTGACGGTCTCCGGCAGGTCGGGCGTGGAGTACAAGAGATTCCTCTTGCGAATCGAGGGTCACTATCTCCGCTCCCTGCCAAAAACCTCCAGCACATACGGGCTGGAGGTCCCGAAGTACGCATCGACAATCTACAAGGGTCCCAACGGTGTTGAGTATGACCGATTTGCGATAGACGCCGGCCCGATGCGCCGGAGCGTCTACGTGGGCATAGAATCCCGTCGATGTGTTGCGTACTGGTATGATGGAATGAAGACTGATGAGTCGATGCTCACCGACGCCATCGGTAAGGTCACGCCGGTCGCGGGCCTGAAACCGCTCAAGTGGCTGACGGGAAATGTGGTCGAGATGGGCACAGTCCAGGGGAAGTGGGCCGCAAGCGCAGACGCTGTCTTGCCTGCGGGACATCGCCTGAAACCGCATTGTTCGGCGGTTAAGGAGGTCTTTCGATTTGGCAAGGTGCAGGGGTATTGCGGGTTGACTGTAGGCCCCGACGCCGAGTCGACGAAGGATCGGGCGTTTGGGGACTTTCAGGCGAAGATGAAGGGCGTGATCCAGGCGTTCAGCAAGAACCGTAAGATACTCTCGCTGACATCCAGCCCGAGGGGAGGCGTGCCCTGCGCCATCTACACCAACGAGCCGGCCGGTTACAATGAGCCAGGTCCGATCGTTTCGGTCGCCATGGTGATCCAGAAAGGTCGTTGTGCGGCGTATTGGTATGACGGCGACAGCCGGGGCGACGGGGCGTTCAGAAAGCTTATCGGCGGGGCGACGATTCGGCTGGGCTCGCGTCGCAGACCGAGCGGGCAGGTGTTGGCGCGGAATGATACGTCGAATGCGGCTGACGGCTCGCTGCGCAAGATATGCTCTCTGATCAAGGTGTTCAAATCCAAATCGAAGCCAGGCAGCATGGTGGGTGTCGCGTTTGGCCCGAAGGCGGATGTTCAGCGAGATCCGCGTTACGTTGCGTTTGTCGAGAAGACCGAGAAACAGTTCGCTACGCTCATCGGCGACGGTAAAGTCGCCCGGTCCTCATCCAGCGGGCGGAGTCGATGTCTCGGGGGATTGATCTGCGACAGCCCCGATACGTATTACATTGTCCTGTACGGTATAGACCGGGGACGATGCGTGTCTCGCTGGTTCGTGGGCTCCAAGGCGTCCAGGCGTCTGGTCATGAGCGCTACCTACAACCTGGCCCCGGAAATCACGCCCGACAGACGATGGCGGTGATTGAACTAATTAGAGTTACGAAGGGGAGAGGGGCGGTGTTCGGATCCGGTCGCTTCTCATACGCACGGGCGAGCTTCCTCAACGAGCGCATAAAGAAGCGCCGCCCGTTAGGACGGCGCCGGTGACGTAATCCAAATCGACGGTCTTAGACCTTGGTTACGTTGGTCGCACGGGGGCCTTTTTCGCCCTGGACGACTTCGCAGGTTACCGCATCGCCTTCAGACAGCGACTTGAAGCCTTCGCCCGTGATGTCGCTATGGTGCACGAATGCGTCCGTGCCGTCTTCCATCTCGATGAAACCAAAACCCTTTTCGTCCTTAAACCACTTAACTCTACCGTTAGCCATTTGCTGGCTCCTTCATAAACTAGCGCGTCGGATTTGCGTTCAGCAATAACGTCCGGATATTACCCCAGACCTTCACAGCGGGATGGGAAACGCTTCCACAATCGGCCCGCCAACCCATTAGCACTTATCTTAGATGATCAAGTTATCCACATGCCTATAGGACTGTCAAGCGTATTCTGAACTTTAATTGGCCCTATTCCTTCAGTGACAATGCGTTCGGTATGGAATGCAGGGGGCTTGGGGTGGATTTTAGGTTGCGTGCTTGCTGCGTGGGGATATCTCAGGCGGCTAGTATGTTACACATGCGGGGCCTGTGACACCCTATCGAAGCGGAATTGAATGTGGGCAGGCGGCAGAGGCGGATGTAAAGCGCTGCAGCGTAGGAAGTTATGGTTTATATGGACGTCGGAGTGCTTAGCGGACGTGAAGTTCACATAGTTGAAAACTGTGAACCAAATGTGAACCTTGAGCCTCGCGGGGCGCTTAGATCAGCGCCTTGTGCAAGGCCGGTATTGTCTCCAGGTGGTCTCCGCGTATGTAGAAGCTCCGACCACCGTCGCGGACGGTTCTGACCAAAATGGTTTTGAACGGGCGGTAGTAGTATTCCGGAGTATCCTTCGGTGCTTCGGCGTGCAGATCGCCTTCCAGCTTCACCAGGTCGAAGACCGCTGAAGTGAAGTCCCGGATTTCTCCTCCCTCAGCCGCTGCGACATTTCGGGCCATCGACAGCGCCTTGAGGTAGACTTCGGGTCCCATGACGGCCGTACCGAAGCAGAGCACAACTCCACCGGAGAGGTTCTCGATGATTCGGGCGTAGATCAGGAAATCTCTGTAGCTTGCCTGGCCTGCGGCTGCGGCGTCGAAGTTTGGGTGCTGGTGGATAATGTCGTGTCCGATTCCGATGTGAACCGTCGCCGGTACGCGGGCCTCCCAGGCGGCTGCGAATACCGAAACGTCCTTGTGGGGGAATTGGCTTTGCGAGATTGCGCGTCCCACAGACTCACCGAACCCGAGGCCGTCGGCATTCCCGGCCGACACGATATCGTTCAGCTCAGCGGTTTCTTTCCACATGCCGAACTGCCCGGCCCGGATGTTGTCGGCTACGGATTCCGAGGTCGCGCCGATCCGTGCGAGTTCGTAATCGTGTATGGCGCACGCCCCGTTGCATGCGATAACGGATATCCATCCGCGTCGGACGAAGTCTATCAGGTAGCGGCTTAGGCCTTGCTTGATCGTGTGGGCTCCGATCATCAGCACTACCGAGGCCCCGCGCTTGTTTGCGGCGGATACGGCGTCGGCGACGATGGTGAGATCGTCGTTATCCAGGTCCATGTGAGTCTGACCCACCTGGAGGACATCGTCGATAGTGACGAGGTTCCTGCGTTGGTCCAGGGGGAGGATGTTCAGTTTGGTTGGGTCAAATTGTTCGTATCTGCCTTCCATGCTGCGTCCTCTGCATGATGTCGTCGGTGAACTCGATAGCAACAACATATCTGCGATGGGTTGCTGTGAGCAAGTGTGTATTGGAGTTTACTTTCAGTTCTGTTCGTCCGAGCGAGTTTTCTGCGGGGCGGCGGCTTCAATTTCTGCAATAACGCCTGGTGCGAATCGTTCAACAAAATACGGACAGAGACCTTGCAGCGGGCTCGTCCGGCCGTGCAGTTCAATTTTGTTAAAGCGAGCCTTTTTTGGGCATGTGGGAGCGGCGAAATGAAGAAGTTTATCGTGTTCACTGCAAGTGTGCTGGTTGTCTCAATAGTATCGGGCTCAGCCCTGGGACTGGACCAAGCCGATCGGAAACGCAGAAGCCCCAGGCAACGCGGGGCCGTAGCCGGACAGGGGAAGATGGGCAAACTTCTTGAGAGCTTCAATTTAAGTGAAGAGGAACTTGCCCGCGTAAGGCAGATCTTCGACACGAGAAGGCAAGCCGACGCCAATTGGAAAAAGGAAAACGCCGAGGATTTCAAGGATATCCGTGACGCGATGACCAAGGCAAAAGAGGCTGGCGATTCGGCGGCTATGAGAGCTGCGGGCGATCGGATGAGGAAGCTGATGGCCTCTCGGAAGAACGGCCTTGAAGATATTTTCGTCCAACTCAGCGAGATTCTCAGCAAAGAGCAACTCGCCAAGGCCAAACTGGCCATGAGCCCCCAGAAATCCGGGCCGAACAGTTATTTGTTCAGGCCCGAGATATTCAACGCGGCGCTGGCGAAACTCGACCTGACCGACGAACAGAAGACCGAAATCAAGAAGATCCAGGCCGCCTTGAAAGTGGAGACCGATAAGGCTCGCGCCGCGATGAAAGAGGCCAAGACCCGTCAAGAGAAGAGCGAGATCATGAAGGGGCTCGGCCAGGCCTCCAAAGAAGCGTGGGATAAGATCAAAGCCATCCTCGGCGAGGAACTTGCCGCCAAACTGCAGCAGATTACCGGCGAGATGGCCAAGAAGGCCCAGAGACAGAGGGATCCGTTCGCCGGAGTGGATCTCACCGATGGGCAGAAGAAGAAGATATCCGCTATTCGACAGTCAGTACGCGAGAAGATGAGAAACGCCCAGGATGGAGAGGCCAAACGGGCGCTTATCACTGAGATGCGGAAAGAAATCGATGCGGTCCTGACCGACGAGCAGAAAGTCCAGTTAAAGGAACAGATGTCCAAACGCCGTAAAGCCTACAGCCAGTCCAAGCGCAGGCGTGACCAGCCTGACAAAGAGTAAATCTACCCCCGGTGTCCGCTACACCGTTAGAGAAACGAGTCCGTGAGAAGGTTTCTGATCTCATTTAACCGATCGCGGGCTCGTTTATTGCGCTGGGGCGGCGCCGTGCGTCCGGTCCTTACATGCTATTGTGCCTGTAGTAGCGTATTGTCAGCTTCTTATGTGAGGGATAGTAGGACTTAAGGTGCTTTCGTCGCACAAGCGACCATGGCGCCGATGAGTTCGAACCGCATCTGTGGAACAAGATATCGTCGGCGATGTAGACTGCTGAATGAATGACCCGGCCTTGCGGTTCGACGACCATGATCAGATCACCCAAGCGTAGATTACCGCCGATGCGGTAGTAGTTGGCCTTTAGTTCGCGAGGGAGCGAGCCATTCTTACAGAACACGTCGCTCGGCGTTTCGTTGAAGAAGTTCAGCGCTGTCCAGTGACAGTCGCGACGGCGTTTTGCCATGTCCGTGTCTGAACGTCCCGGGTACGTGTACAGTGCGCGCCGGGCCAACGGCGGGAGGAGATGCGTGATGTTGATTTGCTGTTCGCCGCCTTTCCGCTTCATTGCCTCCAGGATGGGTCGCACCTCATGGTCGCGACCTCCGCGGCCCCAGTATTTGACCAAGGCGTCGATATCCGAATTGGGAGATATCTTCAGATGGGCGAGAAACGTCAAGTCTCGCAGAAGCGCCTTGTACAGATTCAATCGCTCTATGCGTGAAGGCAGACGGCCGATTGTTCGGAGGTCGGAAAAGTACATGAACTTCCCACGCCGATGGATAAGCGGATCGATGAGTTTTCTGGTTTCCTGCGAGATTCCTGCTTCTGAGAACCACTGGTCGGGAGAACTTCCGGGGAACAGAAACCATGCCTGTTGATTGACCTTTGTTCCAGCGTCACGCAACGCGATATAGAGCGCCGAACGATCTTCCGGACACATATTCAATACAAATTGTTTGGAAGGATAGATGCTCATTCCGCCTGTCGCCTTGTCAGGTGCGGCCATGGAAAGCAATTTGTCGCGCAGCGGGTCCGAGACGTTTATCGCTTTGAAAAGGGCGGATAACGAAAACGTATCGGGCTGCGGGAATCGCCATACCACATCTTGGGAGTAATACTCCTCCGACGGGTCGCATATGAACTCCACAGGAGGAGAGATAACGATCGGCGTGTATTCCAGCTGCCCCCATATCCCGGCGGCGGACGTGGTGGTGTCGTTAGTGTTTCCATGTGCGGGCGTCAACATGCCGTTCTTCAGAATCGCCACGCACGGAATCATGGATGCGACTAGAACGATTGCGATCGCCGCCGCCCATTTTCCGTACACATGAGCGGAAGGGGCGTTGTTTTGGAGTTCCGGCGCATTGGGTTGTGCGTTAGTGTCTTTTGTCAGGTTCATTGTATGTTTTGGTCCGAGGGTAATGGCGGGGGCGTCTCTTCAACTGCAGTATGCGAAAATCGCAATCCCAAGTCTGCGGGCTGAGGCGGCGCTGGTGGATCCTCTCGTCGTCGGGGGGCGGGTGCTGCTTGGCACTCTGCTTGTCAGGCGTTCGGGTGTGTTATGTTTGCTCCTTCGTCTGGCAGGTTAAGTGTTCATTTTATTCCGCTGGTCTTGATTTGTCAAGTAGGTAACTTGAGAATTGGTTGATCTTTAAATTCCCCATACATCCGTCGACATCCCTCGTGGCTGGAAACTAATGCGCCTTGCCGTTCGATGCGGCGCGCGTTTCGCGGTCGTACGCCGGACGTAAGATCCAACCCCACGCCATGTTGCCATAACGCGGTCTTGAACCCCGATCCAGCCTTGTTATTTCACCCGGCCAGTGCAAGGATGGGGGACCGCCATGTGCGAAGGAGCATGATGGCGGTTTTACCGTTTCAAGAACTTCACAGCAGCGTAGAATATGCGGTCCAAGACTTCGTTAACCTGAACGGCGTCGACGAATAGAAACCGTATCGTTCAGCGGCCAAATATCTTAGAATAATCCTGAGGCCCGTGAACGGTTACGAAATATCGAAAAAAAGGAGTTTGCTGAGAATGAAAAAAACGTTCTTGTTTAGTTTGTTGGTTGTGCTGACACTCGTCACCGCATCAAATCACGTTGAAGCAAAAGAAGAGAAGAAAGCGAGTTCAAACGGCAAGCTCAAAGTGTTCATTCTTGCGGGCCAATCGAACATGCAAGGGTTTGGATTCATCTCAGAAGGCAAAGATGGTGATCTTGATTATGCCGCGAAAACTGATTTTAAGTACCTCAAAGACGCTTCAGGCAAGTGGGTCGAACGCAAAGATGTCTTTTATTATCACAAGGGTAAAGACAGCGCAAAAGCGTGCACTTTGAGCGTTGACAACGTTAAGAAGGTATACCGTCGTCATCCCTCGATCGGACCTGAACTGACTTTCGGCCACGTTCTTGGCGAGCATTTTGAAGATGAAGTTCTGCTGATCAAATGCGCCTGGGGCGGCCAGGCCATCGCCGCCACTTTCCGTCCGCCTTCATCCGGACCGATGGCCGATGGCAGTTCACCGGAACACATGGGAATAAAATACAAGGCGGTGTTGGCGGAAACCAAGGATGTCCTGGGCAATCTCAAGAAGTACTTTCCGGCGATGAAGAGCAAGGAATATGAAATTGCCGGTTTCTTCTGGCATCAGGGCTGGAACGACGGATGCAATAAAGAGTTCGTCAAAGAATACGAAGCCAATATGGTGAATTTCGTAAAAGACATGCGCAAAGATCTCAAGCGTCCTAACCTTCCTTTCATAATCGCCACGAGCGGCATGGGCGGCAAGGGCGGAGCGGTAGCCGTACCCCAACTCAAAGCCGCCAAAAAACTGGACAACTGCTATGCGGTTGACACCATTCGCTTCCGCGGTAACAGAGTAGGGCGACAGATTTCGCACTGGTACAATTGTGCCAACAGTTACTGCAAGATCGGCCACTTCTCAGCGAAGGCTATGATTGCTGCTGTGGCGGGCAAAAAGCCTTCCGCTGATACTGTAGGACACGTTGACCCTGACAGCCCCAACCCTGCTGATACGAAGATGAAAAGGAAGAAATAGGCTGTTGTCCATGAGTTGCAGCAGTTTCAGGCTCAACCCCAATGAGTAATCCCGGATCAATATTTCCATCATTCCCGGCCGAGTTCAGGGAGCACCGCATGCGAGCGTCGAGAGCCATCACAGTCATCTTGGTGCTTGTCGCTCTATCCTCGGTCGTATCGGCCCAAGTGATGACGGCCAGGCGGATCGACGCCAGACCGCCCGGGCATCCTCTCGATACCGGCTCGGACAACGATCCGATCTTGAACGGCGTCCTGCTCGAATCGTTCGGCACAGGCGGCGGTAGTAACACGGGCGCCTGCGTGATCCGTGTGCCGAAGTGGATTCCCGACAGCGAAAAGGCGCACCCCAGCGCGAAGTATTACATGTACTTCTCGGGTCACCACGGTTCGAAGATCCGCATGGCCTGGTCGGCCTCGATCACGGGCCAGTGGCGCCTGTTCAACGACGGGAAGGCGCCGGACAGAGCCTGGGGCAAGAAAGGCAACTACTCTGGACCGCAGACGCCGGGCGTTGGCGTGCTCGACCGGTTGCACCACGGTGGGAAGATCCGCCTGGACGACAACACGGTGATCGACGACAAGTTTCACTTTGTCGACGTATACGTCGACGATGTGAACAAGCGCATAATCATGTACTTTCACAGCATGAGCCCGGGCGACGGCGTTGCGACTTCTAAGAACGGATTGAACTTCAACATGCCCAGCGCAGGCGGCCAGGAAGGCCACGGTATTAGAAACGTGCGCGTGACCGAGTGGTACCTGCGCGGCTTTGAAGTCGAGGGCGAAGCGAACGGTAAGAAGGTCTCGGCGCGATTCGGCGCGGGGCGCGGCGATTTCTGGCGGGCTCCGTTATTCAACAAAGCCGGCCAGCCTAACTCACACGCCAACGCTGATACGCCGGGCGGCTGGTTCAGTCCGGATTTGGACGACCCCACGCCTGAGGGCAAGGAGAAGTGGCACACGCGCTACTGGTGGACCAAGTATGAGAAGTCAGACAGTCCGTTGACTCGGTCGCTCGGCGCTCCGGAACTGCAGAATCCGGGCGTGAGTGTCGTGAAGAAGAAAGGGCGAAAACAACGCGTGACCCAGCGCGCCAGGCATTGGGCGTTCCACCATAACCCCGGGAAAGACCGAAACAGGATCTACGCAATCAAGACGGTCACGCGTGAGTTGCCCGAATCGATTTGCCTGATAGTTCTCGATCTGTCCGGATTGAGCGAATCCGAACGACTCGATCCCACTAAATGGAAGATGGTGAACAGAGTCGAGCAGGTCCTGCTCAAGCCCAAGTCGTATTGGGAAGGCATCGACCGAGCGTACAAGCCTTCGAATAACGGTGTCGGCAACGGCCACCACTTCCGCGACCCTTACGTGTTCGAAGATATCGATGGCAAGCTCTACTTGTTCTACAGCGGCAAGGGCGAGGCCAATATCGGAGTCGCCGAGTTGATCATCAAGCCGGAACCAAAGGAAGAGTCGCTTCGCGTAACCGCTCCGCATGCCGCGCACCCAATTGTGACGGGCAATGTCTATCCGATCGGCTGGTGGAGCTACGGCCGCATCGCCAAGGTCGATCTGGAATACAGCGTCAACGGCAAGGACTGGATTTCAATCGAGAAGAACGTCGCCAACAGTCATCGCTATCATTGGACCGTGCCCGACAGTGTATCGAACCGGGCCGTTGTCCGCGTGCGTGAGACGGGCGGAAAACTCCTAGCCGAAAGCGAACGTTTTACCATCACCGCTGACAAGGCCATTGGTATTGTCCTTCCGCGCAAAGGCGACAAGTACACAGCCGGCGCCACACATTACCCGGCCTACTGCAGCGTCGGGGCGATGGAATTTATCACGTTTGAATACTCGGTTGACGGCGGTGAGTGGATAAAGATCACCGACAAGCATTCCAACAAGAGCGCCCGTCGTGCGGAATGGAATGCACCTGCGTTTGCGTGGAAAACGCCGGCGATCAACAGTGACAATGTGCGGTTGCGCGTGAGCGAAACGGGCGGCAAGGCCAGCGTGATCGGTGAGCCCTTCTCGATTGTGTCCAGGGGCAAATCGCCCCGCTCGAACTGACGGCGTGTCTTCTTCGATTCTGTTACTACGTTACGGGTTCAAAATAGGAGATTGGCGGGGCTCCTGCAAGACGGTGATTGTAGTGGGCGATCTGCCGGATTCTCGCGATGTTCTCCAGGGATGCGACATGATGTGCAGCCTGTTCGAGTGAGACGCTTCCTACTCCCACGGCGCCCTTTCCGGCGATAACGCAGGCTCCTTTGTGCCAGCGGAGCATGTTGGCTACGACGTCGAAATTGGCGTTCGAGTTGGTAAGGCCGACTCTCGGGTTCAGATAGACGGCTTCTGCATCGATGGGTTTCAGTACGGGATGGTCTTTCGGATCCAGGTAATCGATGGACACCGAATCCGGATGCGTAAGGGCCTCCATCCCGAAAGATTCAAGAATCACCGCCATCGCTTCGGCGCTGGCCAGAGGACTCATCGTGAGCATGCAAGTCTTGTAGCTGGTGTTTCGATAGAGCGCCTTGTGAAATGCGAGCTCGGAATCATCTTCGGGGCAGTCCTGGAGATCCTCTCGCATGATGGCGATTTCGAAACCTTCGGGGGCTGAGGCCGTGGGGCAGTAGAGCATTTCGTTTTGCGTGACCTTTTCGCTCATGGAGCCCGTGCCGAAGGGCGAAATGGCGTTGTAGAAATTGAATCGCGCCCGTTCCTTGAACGCTGCTATGGTATTCGCGTCGTTCGTGTCGTACCGGCCGAGGACAGACGCGTCGAACGGTCGAATCCTGGCTGGGTATAGGGCCTCATCGTCCTGGCGAAGTCTTTCAGATATCGCTCGGGTGTCGACGCCTCTGAGGCGGGCGGCGATCTTCGAACTGGCGGACGCTTCGATTAGCCCCAGCCAATGCAGGCAGGTCGCCAGGGAATCGCCGCGAACGAAAGGACCGTGCCCTTGCACCAGTGTCACCGGACTGTCGGCCAGGTACGCCGGAATTCGTTCCTCCATCTCTCTGGACCCCGTGGGTTCCAGGTAGTAATCCGAGGAAACCGGTCCCAGGAGGTGCACGCCGGTGCAGTCGATGGGGAGGAAGGAAAACCGATCCAGACCGTCTACGGTGCCTTCATACGTCAGGAAGTTCTGGTGTTCCTTTGTGTCGAATGTAACCGATGTCGCCGAAAGATAGTGACAGTGAATGGCGGCTTCGGCGCCGGGAATGGACAGAACCTGTCGATGGATGGTGGATTCGGTGGACGCCCGACCGTCTCCCCAACTGACTTCCTTGAACTTGAGCGGGACAATGTCGCTCGGAGCCAGGGAGCCCTGCTGGGATCCGGACGTGGTCATGAAGAACGACTCCCGGTCGTCTGGGTGTCGAAGGGAAATATTTCCGCTGTGCGTGTTGTTGCCGCCGGTGAGCATGATTGCTTTGCCGGTGGCGTACATGGCGTTGTACACGTCCTGTTTGTCGAACTGTTTTTCAGTGCTCATATTTCCTCCCGGGCCGCGGAGTTTTCTTCCGGGAGCGGTTCGTCGGCGTCGATCTGCTGCAGGAACTCACGCAGAAGCGTTTCGCCGAGGGTTTGTTCGGTGGGCAGTCCATCTTCGTCGAGCCCCAGCGATTCGTAGAATTCGTGTCGCATTCTTGAGAAATCAGTTCTCGAACATTTCATTTCGACGCCGTCTACGGTTATGGCGTTGTCGAAGAACCGTTCGGGCAGCCAGTCGTCCTGGGGTGTGAATCCACAACGGTGGTTGAAGAGTCTCTCCAGAATGAGGCACCTCTTTGCGATATGCTCCAGGTCGCTCGCCTTGTAATGGGCGCCGACCACGTCGTTTAACATGTTCGCCATCTCGTCGAGGCTTACCGAAAATCCGGCGAACGCACAAACGCCCAGCATGTCGTAAACGATGTTCTGGTAGCAGACGTTTCTCGCCACCAGCGCCGCGCCTTCCACCTTGTTCCCCGGAAACTCTCCGTAACCGGCGCAGAACGCCAGCGGAGCCGAATAGCCTCCCTGCAGGTGGCATCCGCCTCTGGGGCTCATCATGTACGAAAGCCCCTGGGTCCACGTGGCTCGCGGATCGTAGGCGGGCAGCTCCATTCCCTTGACCGTCATCGACACCTCCGGGTGACCGAGTTGTCGGGCCAATCGTTTGGAGCCCTGAGCGACGATCTGGCCGATTCCGTCGTTTGCGGCCGCTGCTTCCACGAGTGGAACCAGACAACGCGTGTTTCCGAACACGGGCGCGCCGTATTGGGAAACGAACGGTTCGGCTTCGGTCATGAGGGCGGCTTGAGCTTCTGTTCGTTGGGAGGGCTCGGTCGCGTCGATTCTTTCATAGATCTCCATCAGGGCGGCGATAGTTCCCCCAATGGAGATCGTGTCGAATCCATAGCGGTTGCAAAGGTAGTTAGCTTGTGTGACGGCTTCAAGATCATAGATGTGGAGATTGGCTCCGAGCAGGGACACAGTTTCAAATTCCGGGCCCTCGCCGCTGGACACCACGTTTCCGTCTTCGTCGACGATGCTGCTGACCCGCGTGCAGCCGATGGGGCATTTTAGGCAGGCTCCGCCTTTTACTTTGACGCGATCGTGATGCAGGAATGCTTCTCCCTGGATTTTCGCCAGATCCGAATCGTCGTGCCGATTGTCCAGGAAGTTCTTATGCAACAACTCGTCGTACTGGGCGAGCATTCCCATCAGCCCGTTCGTTCCCATGGACGACAGGATTCCGTACTGCTTCTTAGCCTTGGTGATTTTTCCGACCCGAAGCTTGGCCATGGCTTTGTAAACCGAACCGGAGGTATTCTTCGGGTCCAGTCCGGACTGATTGGAGACCGCGACGGACTCCTCCCCGCGAACCGCGATGGCCAGAAGATTCTTCGAACCGAATACGGCTCCCGATCCGCCCCGCCCAAGGGCTCGTCCCCGGTCGTTGATGATGCACGCGATGGGGGAGAGATTCCTGCCAGCGCCTCCAACGGTCATGACTTTGTGCTTCTTGCTCGTGACGGATTGAACCGCATCGGTTACTTCGTCCACATCGGCGGGATTCACCTCCGGGGCCGGTTCCAGGCGGGGTCCGTTATCGTCTATGATGAGGACCGAGAGTTTCTCGGCGCAGCCTTTCACCACTAGTGCGTCGAAACCGGTTTTCTTGAACTCCACGCCCCATTTTCCTCCGCTGCTGGACGAGCCGATTCCACCGGTCAGAGGGGACTTGAACGCCACATGAATCCGGGAAGCGGTTGGCACGTTTGTACCGATCGCCGGGGATGTGCAGAACACCAGGACGTTGTCTTTGGAAAGAGGGTCGGTCTCCTTGATCGGATCGCCTGGTGTGACGCCTTCTGAGATTCCATTTCGGTTCAACTGCTGGAACAGCAGGGCGACGGCCAGAGCACGCCCGCCTACGAACAGCTCTCTTGAGTTACTCGCAAGGGGTATGGAGTCGATGGTCCGTTCGGAGAGATTGACCTCCAGAATCCTTCCCATGTAGCCGTTATTCGTGTCGTTGTTCATGTCTCGCTGTTTTTCCATCCGTTTTCATCACGGCTTGAGAGGAGCCTCGTTATCTGGTGAGCACTGCATCTTTCGACTTGAGATACTATCGCACGACGTCGGTTGAGTCAAGCTCAGGACCTACAACCGCCAGGTCACTCACGAAACCGCTGGCGGGTCTTCCGACCGCCTTTGAAGTAAGAGCCCCTTCAAGAGATCAACCATGATCGCGGTCGCGAAGGATAAGAATCCTCAAGCCGTACAGTTCGCGCGGCCCCTTCGGGAACCAGTGTCAGAAGCACTAATTTTACCGGTTGGTCGTCAACTGCATCGCCTCTACAACTGCCCGATGAGACGAGTTCCTCTCGATACTGGCGATGGAATTCGGCGGCATGAGAGCTGTCAGCGTTGTTAGGCAGCCAGTCGGCACGCTACCTGGTTTTGCCGGAATGGGACTGCGGAATGCTTGTCGGCCGTGCTTGCGATAGTTGTCGTATCATGCACTTTGCTTATTTCAGAATTGGCTTGATGATCTTACCGAGCGCCTGGGCCGGGAGTTTTTCGTAGGTTCCGTAGAAATCCGAGTTGCAGTCCAGCCACAGGGTGATCCGACGCAACTCTTCCGGCGTCAATTTCACCTTGTGATGCCCCTTCGCCAGATGCTTGTACAGGGGCGAGGCCAACGCGCCGAACCTACCGGGATATGTCTTGGACTCAACAAAACTCCCGGAGTTGTAGTAGAAGGAATATTTCTGGAGATTGCGATAGGATTCAGGCCAGCCGCGCTTGTCGGGATTCTTGCCGCTCAGCGAAGGGGCCTTCTTCTTTTCTTTGATCTTCTTGGCGTGGCAATCGGCGCATTTGGCGTTGAGCACCGGCTGGACCAGTCTCACGAAATTGAACGGATTGGATCCGTCAAGCTCCGGCTTGATTGTCGAGGGCTTCCTCTGCATCGCAAGGAGGGGCTTTTTGACCGTCGGCGGCGCGGCCAATCTCTTCTCGTGACAGCCAAGGCACGAGAGCTTCTCTTTCGGAGCCACGTAGATAATTGAACGCATGGACTGCACCGCCATGCCCTGTTCGTTTAACGCCTGGAAGTAGACGGGAATATACGGCGGTAGTTTGAAGTGAATACTGCCGTCGGTCTCCACGGGTACGGTTCCAAGAACCGAGCGTGCGTTCTTCTCGGTGCTGTAACCGATCTTGGGGTTGTCTCGTCCCGGAGCGCTTTTGGGCAAAATCTGAACGATTCGCAACGCGGTGATGCGGGTATTCTCCGGCCAGGTTCGGCGGGTCTCGTACACATTGGCGATCGAGACGATTCCCTCGGTCCGGTCCACGCTGCGTTCATGTTTCAGTTGCTGTGCTACAGCGCCGGCCATGAGCTCCGGGCGGTCCAGATTAAGTCGCTGCTGATTGGGGTCGACGGGATAGGGCTTGACCTGATCGGGAATCACCGGCGGGGTGGGGCGAGCCTTCAAGGGGATAGGGCTCAGGCAGGCGATTTTGGGATCGCGGTAGAGCAGTTCCTTGTTCCCGAAGCTGTCCAGCAGGTAGATACCATAGTTCTCGACGCTCTTATCCTTCCGGCGGCGATCGGAATAGCCATACACGCAGAGGTAATAATCTTCACTCAGCGGCCAGGGCGTTCCGTACGCCGCTTCCCGGCAGAAGTAACCGTATTCCGACTCGGGGAACTGCTCCTCAGGCGTAACCAGGCGGACCGGCGCCATCGCGTCATCGTCCTCGACCCGAGGATCGACCAGTACGAGTGATCCATAGGTCTGACCGTGGTGCGCTGCGGCAACCGAGACCATCCGCTGAGAGCCGGGAATGCTGCGGATGTCCATCTCCATGCAGGGACGATCCTTCCAGTTCTTGGGGTAGTTCCCATGCAGCGCCAGGGCGTTGCGTCCATCGGGGGTTGTCGTCCAGGGATGATGGGCCTGGAAGAATCCGCGGTCAACGTAATCCCAACGAGTGTAGACGATCAACCCCTCGTGGGTGATACTGGGCTGCCATTCGCAGGTTTCATGATGACTCAATCGCACCATGCCCTTACCGTCGGGCTTCACTGCGTGCAGCGTGTAGGTGTACCAGGGTGCGCCTCCGTTGGCGCTGCAATGGTGGCTTGCCCCGGTTCTTCGGTCCAGTTGTTATGAGAGAACCATTACCTTGTCATTCGTTCCGCTGCCTGGCTGCGTAGGGCGGAGCGCAGCGGAGCCCGGAGCAGGCTGGCAGCGGGCGGCGTATTCCGCCGGACTC
>JASLNT010000077.1 GCA_030745875.1 Phycisphaerae bacterium | reverse complement strand
ACGCGAATGGCATCCTTGCCGCTTTCACCCATTGGATTCTCCAGTTTTGCTGCCTTTGATCTTGAGGAAACCCTTTGTTTATGCGGTCGAACGATGCTCTATTATACCCAAGGACGAAACCTAAACCAGGAAATCCGGGTTGAATGTTCTCGGTGACGACTCTTTCTGAGGGTTGATTGTCGAAGGTCAGAATTTGGTCACGCGTCAGGATCTTCAGACCGACAAATTGCTTCTTGATGGCCTTGATGTTTCCCTCAACATACTCGGACAAGGCGACATTGGCCGCCTCTTCAACGACATTGATGTTTGGGGCGAATCCATTTGAGACAGGTCCGCGAGCAATTCGGTATTTCATACCGGGGAGCATTCCGACCTTCCACCCTGGAGGCGGGTCATAGGAGAAGCCTCCGGCTTCTTCGTAGTGCTTTCGGGGCGGTTCGGTGCTCCTGGGTTGACTGTCTGTGCATCCGCCCAGAATCGCAACCATACCTATCGCCAATACCGCCGTCAAAACACGATGATGCATTCTCATTCCCTGATCCCTTTCTGTCCCATTATGTGGTGAGGTCGTCACCCGGTTAAAAATCCTGTTTACCCGCGATTGATGTTCAATCAACTGTAGTCTGCCGCGCCAGGACCAAACTGTCAATGGTCGACGGGGCCTTGTGACGATCTTGTTCCGTTCGGATTGGACTTCCAATCGCTACTTGAAGCCGCTAGCCTGTAGTTTCCCTTCACCGTTGAGTTCCGGTGGCTGGAGACGGTGTGTTAGAATGTGATGAAGAAATTCCTTACCGCTCGCAAGGATCTCGGTGTGGTGTACGACAACACACGCTGGTTACAATAAGGTCCGCAAAACCGACGAGAAGAACCGGTCGGCAATCCTGGGCAGAAGTTCAGTGAAGCATCTGTGCAGACTGTGGTGACGGTTAATCAAGTTGCCGGAATTATGAATTATCGAGTAGTCTGAACAGGCCGAGGCCCTATACAGCGAGTAACAGTGATTCATGAAAACAGACAGGAAGAAGGTATTTGTTTCCGGTTGTTACGATCTCATGCACGGTGGTCATATCGCCTTCTTCAAGGAGGCTTCGAGTTACGGTGATCTCTATGTGGGAGTCGGTTCTGATGCGACGATCGGCGATCTAAAGGGACGCGAACCGGTCAACAGCGAGCAGGAGCGCCTCTTTATGGTCAAGGCGATTCGCTACGTAAAGGATGCATGGGTCAATTCGGGGTCGGGTTTCATCGATTTTGACGCCGATATCAGACGCCTTTGCCCGGACATCCTCATAGTCAATGAAGATGGCGGCAGCCAGGCGAAAAGCGATCTCTGCGCCGAGTTGGGCATAGAGTACATAGTCCTCAGTCGCGTTCCTGAGCCCGGTCTGCCCGCCAGGTCCACCACTGAAATCCGAAATTCCAACACCTGCCTCCTGCCGTATCGCCTTGACTTGGCTGGTACATGGATCGATCAGCCTTATGTGTCGAAATACGCTTCGGGGTGGGCGATTACCGTTTCGCTGGAACCGATCATTGAGTACAACGAACGTTCGGGAATGGCGACCTCCACGCGCAACGTCGCACGCAAATTCTGGCCGCATCAACTTCCACCCGGACATCCGGAGACGCTGGCCGAGATGCTCTTTCACTTCGAAAACGGTCCCGGTAAAGAGCAAGTGTCCGGAGCACAGGATGCTATTGGAATTTGCATGCCCGGGCTTAACAGACATTTCTATGAAGGAGAGTATTGGCCCGCACGTATTGAATCATGCCATGATGAATCCGTGCTGTCCTGGTTGGAGGAGCACCTGTATATGGTGACCTTGTGGCCGCGCCAAGCGGGCCTGGACCTGCTCAGCACCGCAGACATCGATCAAGAGGGCGTCGACATGCTGGCCAGGGCGGCCGGTGCGTGTTGGGATGCGATTCTCAGGCGCGATCTTGATGGTTTCGCCAGACATTACCTCGATTCATTTCACGCCCAGGTTCGGATGTTCCCTGCGATGATGTCGTCGGAAATTCAGAAGGTCATCGATCGGTACAGCGATCGGGCTCTGGCGTGGAAACTCTCGGGTGCGGGAGGCGGGGGTTATCTCGCCATCGTCGCAGACGAGCCTATCGAAGGCGCCATGAAACCGAAGATCAGACGGAAGACTTCATTCTGAACGATGCGTCGGTTTCTAGGTTTGCGAGAAATATGCTATCACCGCGATTGCAATCGCAAAGATCACAACCGAGTAGATTATTATTGCGGTAGTGTTCGGTTGCCCGGTCTTGCCGGTGTAGGCGGCTCCGCACTTGGAGCATTTTACGTGCGTTAGCAGTTTGGGACCGAGCACGCCTCCCCACCATGTAGCGCCTACTCTGGCGGCCTCGGTGTTGGAGCATTTGGGACAAGGGGCGAATTCCGGTATGTGTTACTCCTGTTCAGGTTGTGTGAGCGGGCTGGCGTCGAGACGTCCGGGTTGATGCCCGCATTACGAAAGATGCATCCAGGAACGCGATCAGCGCCTCGTCGTGTCGTAGCCATATATATGGTAATACTGTACACTGCGAATCAATTGGAACCAGCGCTTTCTCAGGAATTTGCATCGATTTTCCCTCTATCTGAACATTGTCCGGAGAATCACGATCTCCAAAACGCTTATCCCGACTCCGATCGATAGAATCAATAGGGTTTTCAGCGGTCGCGAGAGCGCCGACTTGTATATGCCGATATTCAGACCGTACGCCAAGCCCCCCAAACCGCCGGCCATCGCACCGGCAATCGCCCCTCCAGCTACTCCGCCAAACGCCCCTCCACGCGTACACGCAACAGCAGCGATTAGGAACGGCCAGCCACACGCAAAATGCACCCAAAATGGAATCTTCTCTTCTTTCTGGGACAATACCGGAGTGACATTCTCTCCGTTCCTCTTGACTTTGAAATAGACGCGTCTGAAACCCGGTTTAACTTTGACAACGTACTGTTGCCCTTCGTGTTCGAAAACGTGCTTCCCACCGAATAAGCTCCGCTTCGCCGAGCAGATGCTTCCGTCTACGGAGATAATCTCCTCTCCACTTGCCGTGTTTTCAAACTGGAAAGTTGTTTCATTAACCGTGAATTCACTCTCTGTCTGCATTGCAATCTCCCGGATATGTCAATCATCCTCTCGACATGTCGATAACGCCTATCATGCCCAGAATCCCGATAGTAAGTATCGCCAGACCGATCAGGCCGTAGAATACTCTTGCCCCATTGCGCCCCATGAACTTCGACATGCGTGCGCCCTTCTTCGAGTCCATGAAGAAATCCCAATTGAAGACAGCGCCCGACAATGCGAATGCGCCCAATGCTGCTAGCATCAGTCCGATCAGATTCATAGCTTTCCGCTTCCTTTCATTGGCAGTTGTGTTTCACCCAACCTGGTGTCTCGTGCGAGGTCCCCGACAGTGGGAGACTGAAGCCTCATTCGGCAATGTATTGTGCCATTGGCCCGGGCTGTTGTCAACGAGTCGCATCGGCATGTTGAAACGGATGCTTCTCAGGCGTGAGGTGATTCGGTATCCTTGTAGTCATGATTACCGAACCCGGAAGAGATGAATGGTCCAACCTGCGGGAGCTGCTGGCTATGGCGAGGGCTGAGGATTTGGGCGACCGCGACATCACCGGAGCAATGCTGCCCGACGATATCCTCGCCTCGGGGACAATCGTCGCACGCGAGCCGCTGGTGTTGTGCGGGGGGGTGTTTCTCGCAGAAATACTCGCCGCGTACGATGCTGGGATGACGGTCGACGTACGGGCCGACGAGGGCGCCAGGTTGGTCGCCGAAGACGCCATCGCTCGGATTGACGGACCCGCTTGCAGAGTAATGGCGGCCGAACGAGTCGCGCTTAATTTCCTGCAGAGACTTTCGGGGATCGCGACCCTGACATCGCGATACGTTAGTGAGATCGCCGGTACCGCTGCTGAAATCCTAGACACGCGCAAGACTACTCCGGGTTGGCGGGCGTTGGAGAAATATGCAGTGCGTTGCGGTGGGGGCGTCAACCACCGCATGGGCCTGTACGATTCAGTGCTCATCAAGGACAACCACCTGGCTGTCCTTGCCGCCGCAGGCGTGGACGATCCTATTGCCGCACTCGCCTCCAAATTCCCCGCCGCCGAAGCGACGGTGGTCGCCGCTGGCGGATTCATCGAGGTCGAGGTCGATACTCTCGATCAGTTCGATACGGCCCTGCCGCTTGGAGCTCATGTGATAATGCTCGACAACATGTCGCCCGATCTGATGCGTCAGGCCGTGGCGCGTCGCGAGGCGGCTGGTTTGGCTGGCAAGGTGTTGCTTGAGGCGTCGGGCGGGATAACGCTTGAAAACCTGCGGCAGGCGGCGGAGACGGGCGTTGAGAGGATCGCCTTGGGTGCGATAACGCATTCGGCGCGTGCGGTCGACATCGCCCTGGACATAGAGGTCGCAGGATAGCGCTACGTCGGCGGACTTACTCAAATGGACGATGCAAATGTAATCTTGGGACTGCTGTATGACCGCAGAGATTTCATTTCGATGCACGAACTGGCCGGCGGAGTTGGCGACAGCAAACGCCTCGGGCGAGCATTGGAGGAATTGAATCGCCGGGGCCATCAACTCGATCGCCAGCCTGATCGCGGTGTGAGGCTCGTGCGTCCTGTGCGGCTTGATGCATATCTCGTCGAACGAGGACTGAACACGGATATAATCGGGCGCAGCGTCGTGTGCTTCGATCTGGTCGATTCCACCAATGATGTGGCGATGGCGTCCGCCGCCCAGCCCGGGACCGGCGGGCTGGTGGTCACCGCCCAGTCGCAGCGGATGGGGCGCGGCAGGCGCGGCAGCCGATGGATAAGTCCGCCCGGCGCGGGATTGCTGTTTTCCGTTCTGCTGACCGATGCCCCGGAGCAACTTGACCACGAGGCCGCTACGATCGCCGCAGGTCTTGCGGTGGCTGAGGGTATAGAAGAATCAACGTCGATCCAGTGTGATCTAAAGTGGCCTAACGACGTTCGCATTGGCGGGCTGAAGGTTGCGGGAGTGCTTACCGACAGCAGGCAGGACGGTGCTGTCAGGGCCACTGCGATAGGGATTGGCGTAAACGTGACGGCCAGCCCGCCGCGCGATCAGATCGGTCGTCCGGCGACGCACGTGTCGGCCCACTGCCAATCGCCCGAGCCGGTGGAACTGCTCAGGAGCATTCTGCGGCGTCTTGACTACTGGCGAGGCGAGATCATAAGCAGGCGATATGCGGGGCTGCACGATGAGTGGGTGAGGCGGTGCGGGATGATTCACCAGCGAGTGCGGATACTCAGCGGTGGAGTTGAGCATGTCGGCAGGACGGTTGACATCAGTCCGCTGGAAGGTCTGATACTCGCCCGCGACGATGGAGCCCACGTGCATCTCCACGCGGCCGTTTCGACCGTATTGGACTGAACTGGAGGCGTCGGGGCTGTCAGTCCGCCGATTCGAGCACGCCCATGATCGCGTCGCAGACCTTCGGAGCCAGTACCGAGAAATCGAATTCGTCGCATGCCCGCAGCCTGCCGGCCTGGCCTTGGGTGGTCCGGAGTTCGGCGTCGTAGACCAGTTGAGAGATTGAGTCAACCCAGTGACGGTCATCGTAAGCCAGGAACCCGCTCTCATAATCGGCTACGTATTCGGCGTTGGCGCCTATGGGGCTCGATACTACGGGTAGACCGGCGGCCATGTACTGGAGGACGTTGAATGCGCACTGACCTTGTGCAAACGGCGTGTCGGGCAGTGGGGCGATCCCGATATCGCACTCGTTGAGCATGCGGACCTCTTCCTTGCGGCTCCATGAGAGGTTTTCAACGGGCAATGTTTCGGTGATTAGTTCGTCATCGGCGATTACGCGCAGGATTACATCGGGCAGTTCCCAGGAGATCGAATCGAGCATCTCGGTGAACTCTCGCAACTGCTTCAGCATGCCGTCGGCGCCGATCCAGACCAGCCGGATCTGATCGGTTTCGTGCTCGTGAGCCTTGGGTGCGTACCTGGAAGTGTCTAGTCCGGTCGGTATTACAGCAACATCCTGGGCTCCGTAATCGCGCGCGAGATCTGCGAGCACCTCATTGCCCGCAATCACGAGATTTGCCAGGCCAATTGTTCTGCGGAACCGTTTCAATCGCAACGGATGCGGGTCGGGCGACTCAGAACCGGACCGGAAAACGATCGCATCATCAAATTCGTAGATCACTTTCTTGGCATTACGCCTCAAACGGAAAGCATCCATCCTGGTCAGCGTTTTCTTGTGTATCCAAACCCCCAGATAGTTGCAGGCGGCCTTTAATTGGGCGCGACGGCCTCGGCCTTGCTTGAGTTCCTGGACTTCGCAGTCGATCCCGCGGGCGGTGAGATGTTCGATATACGGCTCGATTCGCTGGCGGAATGACGAGGTTTCGATCTTGCGGGTAATTATTAGCAGGCGTTGTGATCCAGACACGCGATATCCTTTCTTGCACGTCGCTTCGGGCGATATTGTAGCGGAATTCGAGTCGGCGTGAAATCGACAATTAAGAATCGCCCTCGCTGAACACCATGGGCGAATTGCGATCAATAAAAGTAGATGGTTTTGTTGTCGTGTCGCCGTATCGCGGATAGAATGTCATACAGACGCAAAGGAAGGAGACTATCATGCGACTTTTTCGCTACTGCTCGATAATGCTCGTCGTTGCGACCGTTTGCTGCTCGGTTTTGCAGGCCGACGTACTCTATGACGGTTCCATGAACAGTCTCCCCGGAGCCCAGGGATGGTACTATGTCACCAGCCCGTTTTCCGGAGCGCTGGCCAGCCAGTCAGTCGGAGGAGGGGCGACCAGGCTTGACACCACGGCTGCGATCGGCGAGTCGGCCGGTTACTTCAGCGACCTGCCCATCGCCCCGACGCATCCGGGTGTTGGTGTGCTCGACACCGCCGCCGGGTTCGCCCTGAAGTTCACCGCTCAGCTAATTACTGAGGATCACTCCCTCAGCGCGAATCGCGCCGGTTTCAGCGTTATCGTGCTCGACAGCAACGCAAAAGGGGTGGAACTTGGTTTCTGGTTGAATGAAATCTGGGCCCAGACCGACAGCCCGCTGTTCACCCATTCGCCCCTCGAGCAAGCCGCCTTCGATACAACCGCAGCATTGACGCAATACACACTCACCTTCCAGGCCGGATCGTATTCGCTGTCCGCTGGCGGGAGCCCGATTTTCGGCGGTGTGCTCAAGGACTACTCCGCGTTCGATCACGTCACCGCCGGGTTGCCGTACGACCCGTATGAGCAATCAAACTTCGTCTTCTTCGGCGACGATACCGGAAGTGCGTCGGCTGACGTGAAGATCTCGCGAGTTGAGCTTGTACCCGAACCGGCGACCGCGGGCGTGCTGCTGGCGGGCTTTGCAATGACTCTGATCCGACGGCGCCGCACAACCGTCGCCCGCTAGCTCCCCAATCGACATCCGCGCCGACGCGACTGTGGTTTGCATCCCGCGCCCTTGACCAATGCAGGCGAGGCGCTGACAATGGGGGTTATCCAAATTCCATTCGAACAATAAGGTAATACCATGACTAGATCCACAACCGTGTTGATTTGCTGCCTGCTGCAGGCGTTGACGCTGGCGTCTGGATGCTCGACCGACGTATCGGCCGCAGACAGGATCGCCCCCGCCAAGAAGAAACCAACTCCAACCACCCAACCAGCCAAACAGAAGCACATAACGCTGGAACTCGGCAAGGGCGTGAAGATCAAGCTTGCGTTTGTCCCTGCAGGTGAGTTTATGATGGGCGGCAAGTTTGCGCCCGCAGACGCGGCCAAGAAGTACGGTGGAAAAGATATCCACTACGTCAGCGAGCGTCCTCGTCGCAAGGTCACAATCTCCAAACCATTCTATATTGGCGTTTACGAGGTAACACAGGCCCAATTCGCCGCCGTGATGGACTCTGAACCTTGGAAGGACAAGGTCATGACCAAATCCGGACCCGATTACCCGGCCAGTTGGGTAAACTGGATTGAAGCCGATGCGTTCTGCAAGAAACTCTCTAAGAAGACCGGAAAGACTGTTGTTCTACCGACCGAAGCCCAATGGGAATACGCCAGCCGCGCCGGCCGCGACACAGTGTTCTGCTTTGGCGACGACCCGGCGAAGATTGGCGATTACGGTTGGTGGCGTGGAAACATGATCAATGTGGACAAGGGCAAATCGTACGCCCCGAAGGTAGGCTCGAAGAAGCCCAACGCCTGGGGCCTGTACGATATGCACGGTAATGTCTGGGAATGGTGTCGCGACTGGTACTCCAAGGACTTCTACGCAAGCGGGAAGAACGTGGATCCCGTATGCGTTACAGAGGGCAAGAACCGCGCCGTCCGCGGCGGGTCGTGGTACAACGATCCCTGCCACTTGCGTTCAGCCGCCCGCAACAGTTGGTGCGCCCCCAATTACCGCCACTACAACTACGGTTTCCGCGTAATTGTCCAGAACTAACTTTCCGAAGTTGTCCATAGGCTGAGATAAGTTCCTGGCAGGGCGGTTGCCTTCTGGTCTCTTGAGTGCGTGTTTGCTGCAGTCGGTGCGCCGATATCAATATTCATTTGTTGACAGCGGGCATTGGTTGATCGAGAATTTGGATCGCGTTACTTGTGGTTCGGGCAATTCGGCATGTTCGCTGTCGTTGCTTAATAGGACACTTTCGAAAACCAAAGCCGGCCGGGACTATCCCGACCGAAAGGAGCTTGAGATGACTCGAATTAGAAATGTGTTGGTGTCGGTCATGGTGTTGGTGATGGGCGTCGCGTTTGTTTCGGCGGCGGAGGAGGCCAGGCCCCGGCGGTCGCGAGGCGGATCACGCAGCGGTCGGGTCCGCACCAGTCTCCTTGGACTGCTGAGCAACGAACTGGTGCAAAAGGATCTGAAAGTCAAAGAAGACGAAATCGCCAAGATCAAGAAGATCAACGATACGCTGCGCGCCGATATGCGGAAGCAATATACCGAATTGCGGAAGATTAAAGACGCTGGCAAGCGGCGTACGAAGATGGGCGAACTGCGCACGCAGTACGAGAATAACGCCCGCAAGCAGTTGCAGGATGTGCTGTCCAGAGATCAGATGATCCGCCTGTACCAGATTCGCTCGCAATACCGTGCGGTGACCGATACGCTGGCCAGCACGTATGTCGCCAAGAAGCTGAAACTCACCGACGACCAGAAAACCAAAGCCGCCAAAATCGGATCCGACGAGCGGACCAAACGGTATGAAATCTATCGCACACTCCGCGATGCCGACGAGAAGAAGCGGGCCGAAGCATACAAGAAGCTCGGTCAACTGCGGGCCGACGCCGACAAGACGGCCCTTGAACTGCTCACCGAAGAGCAGCGCGAGGAGTTGGAAAAAATGAAGGGTAAGAAACTAGAACTCAGGACTCCCAAGGGCGAAACGAAGAAGAAACCTGCCGCCTGAGCCATCGTTTCAAGATACTGCCAAGCCCCAACGGGGACGCGTTCCGGGAGACCGGAGGCGTCCCTGTCTTGTATACGAGAGGTGCGGGCGCGGATGTTCGCTTCACTTCCACGAGAGCATCGTTAGACATGCTCGGAGTTTCTGTTCGGCTGTGTCGAGGTGTTTGGCGTGTTCGGGGTTGACTACCGCATGCGACTGGATCAGCGCGCGGAGTTTAGAGGCCAGGCGGATTGTTTCCACTATCGCCAGATGTCGCTGGGGGTCGTTCATCGCACGCCTGGACAGGTCGTCGAGGAACACCCTGTTGTAGAGTCTCGCATATTTTTCGAGAAGCTTGTGAGTGTGTTTCAGGCGGCTTTTCCATACGGCGTGTTGCAGTTCGTGCGGGATCACATCGTTTCCGACCCATCCGGTGCCCGCGCAGAATTCGCAGGACGCCTGTCCTGTGGAGTTGCAGTGCTCGCACTTGGCCTGCGTGTGTGCGTCTTCATCTTCGCAGGCCTCGCAGGCGACCATGCCGTTTTGGCACATAAAGCACTTTTCGTGGGAAAATGCGGCGACTATCAGGGAAAGGGCGGATTTTCCGAGCACTTTATCGGCAATAGGCAGGAGATGCTGAAGGCCCATACCGTTGGCCGATGATTTCAGAGCTTGATATGCTTCGGTGATATTCTCGATACGCCGGGTTTTTGCAGCCGTTGTGAATGCTTCGATTGCTTTGACCACCGGCTCTGGGAGTTGTCCGAGATCGGCGGCGCCGGGTGAGCGTTCGGGTTGTCCACTGTTGGAGGATGGCGCCATTTTGGCCTTTTTCAGCAAAACGTCCGGTTCTCGAGACGGTATATCGGGCCATTACGTTAACTCGAATCCGTGGCGAGAGTCTTCTTCATTCAGCGGTACGAAATATCAATGAATGCGGTAAGCTCCTGTCGGAGGCGCGGCTTGTGGGCCCACCTACTTATATTATATCGTATGACTGGCGATATGGGGTGAGAAAATGGGTCAAGAATTTTACAATATGCAGAACTTCCAGAGACTTAGTGCGTCTAAAGGTTAAATTCCAAACGTCTTGTTTGTGAAGGACTGATGGGATAAAGTAATAGAGCAGGACAGGGCGAATCACTGGTAAGCGTGTTTCAGGCATGTTTTAGGCCGCGCCTTTAAGACAAGATCGATCATGACTGTAGATTGCAGACAAGTTAAGCGACTGCTTATCTGTGCGATGGTCGTGTGGGTGACCGTTGCGGATGGGGTGCGCGTTTCCGAAGCCCAAAGATTTGCATCGAGGATATCGATGCCCACGACAACAGGTGGGAAGCCTCCGGCGCTGGTTAACGCCGACGATGAACTCGCCAGCTATCTCGCCGGCGCCCGAAAAAACATCAAAGACGGCAATTACGACCGGGCGATCGAAGTTCTCCAGGCGCTGATCGACAAGCCCGACAGCGGATTTGTAGCTGACGCCGACGGCAGGCAGTATGTGGCGTTGTGGCATCGGGCCAATGAAGCGTTGGCGGCGATGGGGCCTGAGGGTTTGGAACTGTACAGACGTCTGTACAATCCCCAGGCCGAGAAACTTTTCGAGCAGGCGACCGGCAAGCAGGACACCTCGGCGCTGAGGCGCTTGACCCAGCAATTCCTGCATACTGCTTACGGGTATCGTGCTTTGTGCCGACTGGGCGATATCCATTTCGATCGCGGGTATTTCGCGCGGGCGGCGATGTACTGGCGAAGGGCGTTGAGGCTCAAGGCGGCGTCTAGCGATGCGCCGGTTCTGCTGGCGAAGATTGCTGCGGCGCTGCACCTTGCCGGTGACGCCGCCGGCAGCCGTGCAACCGCTGCGGAGTTACGCAAGAAACACAAGGGCTCGACGGGCGTTATGGGCGGGAGGAAACAGGACCTGGCTGCGTTCGTCGAGCAGGTCGGAAAGATTCCTGTTCCGGACATCGCCTCCAGGCGTCACCAGGCCGGTAAGAACTGGAGCGGGTTGGGCGCCTTTCCAGATGGAATGGCGGTTATGGGCGAAAGCGACGTTGTGCTCACGCCGAGTTGGCGGGCTCCTGGCGATGTTCCTATAGGGCCCGTGAATATACGCGGGAAGATGGTGGCTATGCAGTCGCTGCTGACGAACTACAGCAGCGGGTATACTATGACCCCCAAGCCCCGTAAAGGGCACGTATATGTCGAGTACCGCAGAACAAGCGGAGGGTCGAGTGCGGGCAGCGGATTCTTCATGCCCGCCGGTGTCCAACCGGTGGTTGCAGGGAATCTCATTCTCTGCCGTCTCGATGAAGGCGTCGCCGCATACGACGTGAACACCGGCGCCGACAGCGCAGGCAAGCCGCTCTGGTCCACGGATTTCTCACCGATGAACATGAAGAACTCCGGTGTGACAACGCGGTACTACAGCGGAACCACACAGAAAATATCGGACAACGGTCGCTACGCCATGACGGTCGACGGCGACCGGTTGTATCTGCTTTCGAAGTTCGTGCCCAAACAGACGACCCGTTCGTCCCGCAATGTCACCCCGCCCAAGCGGGCTAACACATCCGTTCTGCAAGCGTTGTCTATAAGTCGCAACGGGCGATTGTTGTGGTACAGCAACGACACCACGGTAAACAGCGACGAAGCGGTGCTTGGTGGGAAGTTCATATCGGTTCCCACTGTTCACAACGGACGATTGTACAGTCTGGTGGCGTTCCGTGAGATGTACCACTTGGTCTGCATAGCGGCGGATACGGGCAGGGTGCTCTGGCGCGTGTCGATATCGCAGATACCGGCGATGGCGCAGAACTACCAGAGATACAACCAGCATCTCCTGGAGAGGGGCAGCCCGGTCGCCATCGCCGAGGGTATGGCGTTTGTGGCGACAAACGCCGGCGTCGTAGCCGCGTTCGAGGCTGAATCCGGAGCGGCCGTGTGGGCCTACCAATACGACAGCGACATCAACAGAGCCATGAGTCGGTACGGTTCTATGATTCAACTGCCGTCTCAACCGTCGGTGAACCCGATAATCGTTACGCGAGGCAGGATCATTGCGCTGCCCGTTGACAGCAAGAAGGTTCTGATGCTGTCTGCGATGGACGGTAAACCGGTTGGCGTGCCTGCGGATCGGCGATTGCACCGCGATCTCAGTGCGATAGATGCAGACCGTGTTCTGCTGAGCGGACCGGGCCTGATGGTGTTGTCCACCGCGACGGGCAAGGAGCTTTACAACGCCGGCGGTTTGGATATCGTCGGTCGTCCGGCGGTTTCCGCCGACAGTGTCCTTGCCAGCGGACAAGGCCAACTCATTCGACTGGATCTGAAGGATTACTCCCGCTCAACACGAGTGTTCACCAACAGCGATTGTCTGCTGGGCAACCTGGTTTGTGTTGACGGAAAGCTTATCGCAGCCAACACTGCGGGCGTATGCGTTTATTTGAGCTACGCCGATTCCATCGCCAGCCTCTCAAAGCGCATTGACCGACAAAAGGGCGTAGACAGGCTGAATCTGGTTTTCGATCGAGGGCAGTTGTCGTTCAATTCTCGAAAATTCGACAGCGCTCTTGCGGATTTTAAAGCCACTGGAGTCGCTGCACGCAAGGGTGGACATACCGCTGTTGCTGCGCAGGTGGCGCATTGGTTGTACAGAACGCACGTGGCCATGGGCAACGCCTCTGCAAGCGCCGACAAAATGCAGGAGCATTTCGAGCAGGCCCAGGCGGCCGCCCGGACCCTCGGCGGGGACAGCGCCGATCAGTATATCCTTCGTTGCACGATGCGGCTGGCCAGGGTGATGGAGTTGCGAGCAGTGGAGTACCAGGGCGCTGCGGCGGCCAAACTGACAGCTGGCGACAAGGCCGGCGCCGAGGCGATTGAGACCAAGCGACACACCGTTCTCACCGAAGCTGTTAAGCTTGCCCGGAAGATCGCTGAAACCTACGCCGACAAACGTGTTCCCGATATCCGAGTGGGAGCCCAAGCTGACAAGAGCGTTCGTGACACTGAGAATACTCCGCTTATGGCCGCGGGCGTGTGGGCCCAGCAGAAGTTCATCCCACGACTCATTCGAGATCACGGTCGGAAGTGCTATTCCTCGTTCGACGACAAGGCCGGAGACATGTTGCAGCAGGCGATCGCCAATAACGATAGTGACGCAATGCTTGAGGTTGCAAAACGCTGGCCTAACAGTCTCTGGGCTGCACAGGCGTACTACGAGGCCGGTACGAGCGTTTACACCAGGACGCGAGACAGCGGTGATCAAGAGGACTTCCAGGCGATGTCGAAGGCGGCGTGGCTGATGGCGCGAGCCGCCGCGACAGATGATCCGATGCTGGCGGTTGCATCGTTGGCTGGAAGGGCGACGATACACCACGGCATGGGTATGACCACCTACGCTCGGAGCATATGTCGGGACATGAGAAAGCTCTGCCGGGCCAAGGGCATTACGCTCAGCGAGACAATCGAATTCGCCGGTCAGCAGCGCGCCATTGTGGAGTTTCTCCGGAAGTTTGAGGGCTCCAAACCGTTGGCGATCGAACCGGTTGGAACGTCGGAATCGCTCGCTGCGCCTTTGACAGAGGCCTTTGCAATCAAAGGGGAGGAAGTCTTTATCATTCGGGATCAGGAGTATCGTCCGATTCGCCATGGCTCCAACATACTGCTGTTGAATGCCGGAAAGGCCGTCTGGGTGAACACTGCTGCAAAATCCGCCGACGATGCAATTCTCTGGCAGAGCGGAGCGCCGATCGCCCCGATGGATCAGATACGCAACTACATGACCGCGCCGGGATACGGACTCATCGCCGGATTCAGCAGCGACGCCAAGACGGTGGTGCTGGCTGACAGGGGATCTCGCAGTGCGACGGGTTTTGATATCGCCACAGGCAAAGTCAGATGGCGAGGGGCGTTTGCTGACTGGGGAGTCACGAGCGTGAGCTACATGGCGTGCGGAGATGGATCGCTCGTGCTCACTGATAGCAAAGGCCAAATTGTCTGCGTCGGACTCGATGAAGGCAAGAAACGCTGGGCCGGACCGCTTGTCGGAGGAAGCAGGGCTCCCGTCTGTCCGCCTACAATCGCCCGCGGCGTGGTCATGGTCCGAAGCAACAGCTACAAGATGCTCACCTGTTTCAACACAACGGGTGGAAAGGTCATCGCCAAATGGTCGGGCGGTTTTTCGGTTGAGGGGCGCGTGACCGATGATGGGCTCATTCTTGTCATGGTCGACGGTGTCGTGTCGCTGCACGACCCGGCTCGGACGAGACGTCCGCTATGGGCTCGAAAATACACTTCATCGAACAGGCCGGTGTTGCTAAGCAGCAACGGAAATCGCTTGTTTGTCTCAGAAGGGTACAGGAGCCCGTGGATAGACGTAGTGTCGATGACCAGCGGTGTTCAGTTGACGCGACTTAAGATTGAGAACTTCACCGGGTCGAAGACTACTATTATAACCGGAGCCGTCGAAAAGTCCGGGGATCTGTACGTGACGTTCGGGGCGGGGATTTCCGGAATCCGCAACAGGTACTTCGGACGGCAGACAATGGTAAAGGGACTGGGTGTCCAGAAGATCGACATTGACGACGGACGCGTTGTCTGGCGCAACGAGTTGGGCGCCGCGAATTACTACTACTACAGCCTTCCGCTTATCGTGACCGACCGTACGGTGGCGGCGCCCTGCAAGGATACGCAGCAAACGATCCCTCGATCGATTTATCTGATCGATTCCGAACAAGGGCGATCCGTCCAGAGTATAGAAGTATACAAGGGCGTTACGGGAGTGATGAAACAGGGCGATCGGGTCAGACTCGGGTCGATCCTCCAACCGGTTTTGATAAAGGGACGTTTGGCGGCTGAAACATTCAGCGGATTAAACGTCTATAAACAAAAATGACGCCGACCGGATTGTTCGGTGTTCCGCCAACAGCCTGCGGTTGCCGGAGGCAAGAGAAATATGAATCGCAACAACCGTGATATAGCCGGTCCGAAAGGCATCTGCCTGTTGCTGGTGTTCGCAGTGGGGCTTCTGGGCGTTCTACCCCGGCAGCAGGCTGCAAAAGCCCAGGCCCCCAGCCCCGTGATGCCCGAATTGGTCAACAGGAAGATATTGTCGTCCATCGATCGCGGGTTGAAGTATCTTGTCGACACGCAGCGGCGCGACGGGAGTTGGTTGAATCAGGGCGGGTACGGAATGTATCCGGCGGTTATGACGGGCCTGTCGGGCTTGGCGCTGATGGCTGGCGGATCGACACCCGAAACTGGACCGCACGCCAAGAACGTAGCCAAAGCCATGAACTACCTTCTGCGTGTGGCTGAAACTCACACTGACGGACTGGTGGCCGGACCCGGTGCGGAGTATCGCAGCATGTACGGGCATGGATTTGCGATGCTGTTTCTAGCGCAGTGTTATGGAATGGAGCTTAACTCCGCCACCGAGGCCAAGCTCCGCAAGGTCCTGAACGGAGGCGTGCAGCTTATCGTCCGAAGCCAATCGAAGAAACAATCGCGGTTCGGAAAGCCCTGCGGCGGGTGGTATTATACTCCGGGCAGCAGTTCCGATGAGGGTTCGGTAACCGTAACGCAACTCCAGGCCCTTCGCGCCTGCCGCAATGTTGGTATCAAAGTGCCCAAAGACTGTATCGAGAAAGCAGTCGAGTATCTCCGTCACTGCCAGATGCCCGATGGCGGTATCTGCTATTCCGCGTCCAGCCGCGGTTCGTCGCGCCCGCCGATCTCGGCTGCGGCGATAGCGTGTTTCTACGCCGCAGGCGTCTACGACCGAACCACCGGCGGGAAAGGCACCGAGGCCGAGATGGTCGAGAAGCTCGTGCGATATGTCGATGGGGCGGCGGGGACCGGATCAAGCGGCGGGGGGCACTGGTTCTACACGCAGTTTTACCTCTCACAGGTCAAATACCAGCAGGGCAAGAAGCCCTGGAAAACCTATTACCCCGTAATGAGCCAAAGACTCACGCAGATGCAGAATCCCGATGGTAGTTGGAACGGCGATAGTGTCGGAACGACGTACGGTACGGCGATCGCTACGATGATCCTTCAATTGCCTTACGGATACCTGCCTATCGTCCAGAGATAACCGCGGCGCGATTTTGAAAGAGGCGCCGCGACCAGCAACGAAAGAACAGGAGAATACGGTGACTGACAATCTAAACACGCCGGCGAGCGAACTTACCTCAGATGAGATCCAGGCCGCCGAGAGACTTACACAAGCCTACCAGACCATCCGCAGCGAGATGGGCAAGGCGATCGTTGGACAAGCCCAAGTGCTCGAAGAGCTTTTGATGTGCATCTTCGCACGCGGTCACGCCATCCTCGAAGGCGTTCCCGGTCTGGCCAAGACGCTGATGGTCTCGTCGCTGGCAGAGTGTCTTGATCTGGACTTCGCCCGAATACAGTTTACCCCGGATCTCATGCCTTCGGATATTACAGGCACAGAGGTTATCCAGGAAGACAAGGTCACGGGACAAAGAGAATTCAAATTCCTCCAGGGTCCGATCTTCGCGAATATCATCCTGGCCGACGAAATCAATCGTACTCCTCCCAAGACCCAGGCCGCATTGCTCGAAGCCATGCAGGAAAGGCAGGTCTCGATTGGTGGAAACGCAATGCGAATGAAGGATCCGTTCTTTGTGTTGGCTACGCAGAACCCCATCGAGCAGGAAGGCACCTACCCGCTTCCTGAAGCGCAGTTGGACCGCTTCATGTTCAAGATCTTCGTGGACTATCCCACATGGGACGAGGAGTTTGACATTGTCCGCCTGACAACCGCCGTTCAGCAAACTGAACTGTCAAGCATTCTTCGCGGTGAAGAGATCATCTCGCTTCAGGAGATTATCCGCCGCGTTCCGGTGGCCGATCACGTTATCCAGTACGCCATGCGGCTGGTCCGCGCTACGAGGGTGCTCACCGACGATGTGCCCGAGATCGTCAAGGACTACGTTTCCTGGGGCGCCGGTCCGCGAGCTTGCCAGTATCTCGTTCTGGGCGCCAAGGTTCGTGCGGTTCTGTACGGGCGGTATCACGTATCCACAGACGACATCCAAGCCGTCGCCAAGCCCGTATTGCGACATCGACTCGTGACGAACTTCAACGCCGATGCCGAAGGCTTCGACGCCGATAAGATCATCGCCCGTCTGCTGGAGATCGTACCGGCCAAGGATTCAAGAATAGCATCGAATCCCGCGACCGCCAAGGCCGTTGGCGCAACGCCTGCGTCGGCCGCAACGCCGGAAGTAATCGACGACGCGACGGCATAGCGTTTCCTCGGCCCGCGGATACATAGACCGGGCTAGACGACACCAGAAAGATGAGCAACGAACTTACAGACTATCTTGATCCGAAAGTACTGGCCAAGATCACCCGTCTTGACCTCCAGGCCCGCTTGGTTGTCGAGGGATTTGTCTCCGGTATGCACCGTAGCCCGTTTAATGGGTTCTCCGTGGAGTTTGCGGCGCACCGCGAGTATGTCCCCGGGGACGATATCAAGCATATCGACTGGAAAGTGCAGGCCAAAACCGACCGCTACTACATCAAACAGTACGAAGAGGAAACGAACCTCAAAGCTACTTTCCTGGTTGATGCAAGCGAATCGATGCACTACGGAGCCGAGGGCGCGGGCCCGAGACTCAACAAGTACCGGTACGCCGCTGCGACTGCGGCGTCGCTTGCGTTCTTGCTGCTGCAACAGCAGGATGCGGTGGGGCTTGGCGTTTTCGACGAAGAGTTGCGGACCTATATTCCCGCTTCGGGACATCCCAACCAGATTAAGACCTTCGTTCACGCACTGGCGATAAACGAACCGCGGGCCAAAACATCGATCGAACTGATCTGCCACTCGCTGGCCGAGAAGATATCCCGGCGCGGAATGGTGTGTTTGGTCAGCGATCTGCTTACGGATATGGACGGTTTGATGCGGGGTCTGGAGCATTTCAGGCACTACGGACACGAAGTAATGGTGCTCCACATAATGGATGAGGACGAACTTACGTTTCCGTTCCAGGGCAACACGATGTTCCAGGGCCTGGAGGATACCGGGCGTCTGCTGATCGAGCCCAGGGCGCTGCGGAAGGGATATCTTGAGTCCATGGAAAGGTTCTGCCGCGACGTCCAGCGACGCTGCGTGTCGTCGAGAATAGACTATAAACGAATATCAACAGCCGACCACTTGGACGCGGCGTTACTCGCGTTCCTTGCCGCCCGAGCTGCGGCAAACCGCAAAGCCGGATCCAAGAGATAGACGAACTTTTGAGATTGGAAAACTATAGATGTCATTCGTATCACCGATGATATTCTGGATTGGGCTGGGGACCGTTACGGTTCCGATCATCATCCACCTGCTCAATCGCAGACGGTTCCGTATTCGCCAATGGGCCGCCATGCAGTTCCTGCTTGACTCCCTCCGGCGCAACCGGCGTCGACTGAGGATAGAAGAACTTATCCTTATGGCGTTGCGATGCCTGCTGCTGTTCCTGCTGGCGATGGCGATTGCAAGATTCACCGGATGTGGTGATGACGATATCCTCGCTGGAGATCAGGCCCCGGAAACCACAGTGTTCATCCTCGACGACAGCTTCTCGATGGCCCAGAAGATAGGCGGCCCGACGATCTTGGAGAATGCTATCAAGGATCTCGCCGGAAATATCAAACGCATCGCCGCCAACGCCAAATCCGACCGCATTGCGATCCTGCTGACGTCGCGCCCCGGCGTCGATGACGCGTTCCAGGGGCTTGTGGGCGTGTCCGGTCAGGAGGAAATCGAGCAACTTATCGCCAGGGTGGAGGCTGTCGAGCCTAGCGACGCCCCTGCCAGACTCGGAGAGGCTCTTGCCGCGGCCGGCGAGATACTCGCCAACGAAGACAAGCCCAAGAACGTTTTTGTTTTCAGTGATTTTCGGGCCGTCGATCTGGGACGAGGCTCTGCGGGACAATACCAGGCGGCGTTCAAGGCGCTGCGTGAGCAGGATGTTCGCGTTGTGACGCTGGACTACGGGCGATCGGTGAATTCCAATCTAACAGTAGAGAAGATCGAACTGCTCGACAAATGGGCCCTTGCCGGGGTTCCGGCCCGCGTAGGTGTTGTTGTTCGCAACAACGGTTCGGTCCGTCTGGAGAATGTTGCTGTGTCGATGTCGGCGAGATGGCGTCTGGACAACGCTGACGAGCGAGCGGTGTTCCCGGCTGAAACGATTCCCTCGATTGCGGCTGACTCGTCGGTGCGCATGGAGTTTACCGTAACGCTGCCCAAACCAGGTTCGGCCGCGATAACAGCTGAACTGCCGTCGGACCATCTTTCCGGCGACAACAAGGGTTATCTCGCTCTGGATGTACGCAAATTCCTTCGCGTGCTGATAGTTGACGGACATCAGGATATGACCGATCCGTCGATGAGCGAGGCCTACAGACTGGGGTTGCTGCTGGACCCGCAAAAGAACGCCAGCCACGGTAACAAGGTCACTATCGTGCCGACAGAAGCAGTTGGCGCGCAGAACTTCCGGGACTACGACCTGGTGGTTCTTCTGGACGTTCCCAAGCTGCCCTCAATGCTCAATCCTGAAGGTAAGGTGATCTATCCGTTGCTGATGTCGCTGGAACGGTACGTGCAGGATGGCGGGGGGCTTGCGATATTCACGGGAAGCAATTTGAATCTGGCATTTTACAATGGACCCATGTATGCCGAAGGCATAGGACTTTCACCGTTGGTGATAAGCCCGCCTCGCGGCGATGCGTCAGCCAGGGAGAAGTACCGCAGGTTAGACGCCAGATCTGTCGAAGGTGATCAGTTCTTGCGATCGTTGCGCGGTGAGGGCGGGGCGATTCGCTGTGCGATGGTCCGTTTCTACGCTTACACCCCTTCCGACCCACTGACGGGCGGTTCGTCCGCTTCGGGCGATATTAAGCCTCCGAGAGTGGTCGCAAAGTTCACCGCTCCCGACGGTGGAGATGGGCCTCCGGCGATTGTGGTCAGGCAGTTCGGCAAGGGGACTGCGATGATGTTTTACAGCACCGCTTCGACCCGCTGGAACGACTGGGCCGACGACGAGCCGGAGTCGGCGTACAGCGCCCCGATGCTGGATATGATGATGCATCTGGCCAGATCGCAGGCGGGCCTGTACACCCGGGTGGTCGGAGAGGCGATTGTCCACACGATAGACCGCGAATCCCGCGATGCACAGGTTACGATTCGCACGCCGAAATTCCCCGCCGACGACGTGATCACCCTCAAGACCGTTGTTGACGGAACGGGTGAGGGATCCAGACAGATTGTCAAGTACGATCATCCACCGCACGCGGGATGTTATACGATGTCCCTCAAAATGCCCGACACGTCTCAGAGCGATCTGTTCTTCGCCAGGAACGTGGACCCGAATGAAGGGAATTTATCGCCGGGCGGCGAAAAGTTGATCGCTCGCGCACTGGGCTCGGAAGATTTCAAGTACGTCTCAAGGGTTTCTGCGGGCTCGGCCGCCGACGTGCAGACAAACGAACAGAGAGAATACTGGCTGCTGCTGTTGGTCGGGCTGCTTGTACTGATGACGGTTGAGACTATTCTGGCCCAGCGTTTCGGACACTACTCGGGAAACTGAGCAGCGGTTGGATGGATACTACTAATAGAACGATAACCCGTTACGAGTTTTAACTGATGCTGAACGATATATGGCAATGGCTGTTGGGCGCAGACACCGGTAAGTTCTCCGGCGGCGACGGAGCCGAGTTTAATTTCATGGCCGAATACGGTGGTGGAATTATCCTCGGTATGGCTGTGATCTACGCGGGCCTGGTGTTCCTGGTGATACGAAGTTATCTCAGGGAGGGTGACGCATCGAAGACCGCCAAAGGTTTCCTCGCTACAGTGCGGATCATTGTCATTACGATTGTCTTTGTGATTCTGTTTCGTCCGGCGCTGGTGCTTCGGTTCACGAATACGTTGTACAGTTCGGTGGTTGTGCTGATAGACGACAGCCTGTCGATGTCGTTCAACGATAAATACTTGTCTCCGACGCGGCGTAGCGACGAACCGGACGCCGAGTACCAGAAGCGCGTTGAAGCGGCCTCCGCTCAGCGATCCGCGCTTGCAGAGAAACTTGGGCTGCAGATCGATCAACTGGAGACAATGTCGCGAAAGGACATTGTCCGCCATATGCTGGTTAAGCGGGGCGGCCCTCTGGGCGAACTGGCGAAAGACCACCCGCTGGTGCTGATGCGGTTCTCGACGGCCGATCCCGGCCAGCCGTACACCGCCAAGCTGATGGACGCCCCGGTGGCCCCCGAAATCCCTGAGGGCGACCGAATGGCTCCCGCGGATATTGAGATCGACCCGGCGGTGGTGAGAAAAGCCGTTGTGATGCTTTCGTCATCTCGATCTGCGTCAACCGCACCGGCAAGCATGCCCGCTGACGACGACAGCACCGAACTGCTTGAAGAATTCGACGCTCTTCCCGCCCGCGATATAGACGGGCGTCTGGCTATTCTGGTGAATCTCGCCGGTGGGGGCGAGCAACTGCTCAAACGCTTGGGTGTCCATGTTGATGACGCGGAGATTGTGACTCTCCTGGCGAATCTGAGGCATTTGTATCGTAGCGGGACTCTTGCGCGTCGCACGTCGCTTGCACAACTATCCGGGGCGGGGTTCGAGACGAATCTCTCAACAGCGATTCGCAACGCATTGGAAAAGGTTTCCGGACGGCGTCTGGCGGGGATAGTTGTGATCTCCGACGGGCAGATCACGTCCACGGGCGGTGGTAACGGAAGGCTTTCTTCGGCGCTGGACTTCGCGATGGAATCCAAAGTGCCCCTTTACGGCGTGGCTGTGGGCGATCCCGAACCACCGAAGAATCTAACAGTGGCGGCGCTTCAGGCTCCCAGGGAAATCCGCAAGGATTCCGAAGCCGAATTCACCGCAACGGTGACGCATCGCAATCTCGACGGAGAGAGTGTGTCCGTTCGCCTCCAGGAGAGGCTTGCTGGGGAGAAGAACTGGGTCGACACCGGCGTGGCGGAGAACCTCGTACTTGCCGAAAGCCGCTCCGAAGACAGTCAATCCCGCTCGCTCCAGACAGCGGCGCTCATCTATACGCCGACTAAACTAGGCGATTTTGCCTTTCGGGCCGTGATCGAACCGGTGGCGGGCGAGGAGAAGACAAGCGACAACAACAGTCCCGCATCGACAGTGACGATAAGCGAAAACCGCATTCGCATTCTTGTCATCAGCGGAGACGCGGGGTGGGAGTTTCAGTACCTCAGGAACTTTCTCGTCCGCCAGCGCGAGTTGTACCGTGTGAGTATGTGGCAACAGAACGCCGACCCCGACGTAAACCAGGCGGCCTCCAGCGGTATGAAACTCACTAGACTGCCTCGGACGCTGCAGGATTTGATCGGTGTTCGGGGCGACAAGACCAAGCCCGGATACAACGTAGTGATACTCTACGATCCTCAACACACCAAGGACGGATTTGACGGTAAGTTCGTTGAACTCCTGGCGAAATTCGTGAAGGAGCATAACGGAGGGGTGTGTTACATTGCGGGCAATAAGCACACTGATGAGACAATGATGGGCAAGGGCGTGATGAAACCGCTGGCGGAGCAACTTATGCCCGTGGTTTTGGCGCCCAACACGGTGAACATCGCGATGCGCATCAGGCAGGACATTCCTGCGGCTTGGCCGGTGAAGCTCACGAGCTACGGGATCGAGCATCCCATAACGCGTCTGGGCGGGTCCGATGATGATACTCGCAGGATATGGGAAGTGTTGCCCGGACAATACTGGTCACACCCGGTTTTCAAGATCAAGCCCGGAGCGCGTATCCTTGCGGTCAGCTCGAATCCGATGCGACGGATGGCCAATGGCGACCGCCTTCCGTTGGTGGTGGCTGAAACCGTTGGCTCGGGGCGGTCTCTCTATGTGGGCATGGAAGCGACGTGGCGATGGCGATACATACACGACGGATACTACCACAGGCGATTCTGGGCAAGGGCGATACGGTACCTAGCCTCCATGCGAACGCGTAGGATCGTGATCTCGACCGGCGGCAGCCAGTTCTCCGCCGGAGAGAAGATCACTATCGAGGTTAAAGCGTTCGACAAGGAGTACAAAGCCCTCACCGCCGAGAAGTTCGTTGTCGAAATGATAGACACCGCCACGGGCAAATCCGAGACGATTGAGCTTCCGGCTGTGGATATTAAGACGAAACCCGGGCGATACAAACGCACGATCGTGGCCAAACGCACTGGCGCCTTTGAAGTCACAGCGCTTCGCAGCGGAGCTGATCTGCCTGATGACGTTACGAGCAAGAAGATATTTGTGGAACTGCCCAAAGCCGAAGCCAGGCGTCGCGAGTCGAACCCGCAAACCCTCAAGACAATCGCCGCGCGCACCGACCGCTTCCTGAATATCCACGAGGTTTCGCGGTTGAGCGAACTTATCCCTCCGGGACGACTCAAAACCACTCGCCAGCAGGCCAATAATCTGTGGGATTGCCCGCTGACGCTTATCGTTATAGTGCTTCTGCTGGCGATAGAGTGGATTGTGAGAAAGAAATACAACATGGCCTGATCGACTCTGCAGGCCGGAGAAGTGTGAAAAGATGACCGATCGTGAATTTCTGGAATCGAAAGTGGGCGGGAAGCTTCGCGGGCTGCGTCGCAATCTGCGGCGGCGCCTGGCTGGAGAGGGCGTAAGCTGGTGTGCGATCTCAATAGTCGCCGTAGTATTCCTGACCCTTGGCGTGGACTACCTCCTGCACCTGGACCGTCCGGTCCGAGGCATTATGATGGGTCTACTGCTGTTGGGCGTGGCGTGGGTTGTGTGGCGGCAGATTATCGCTCCGCTTCGCGTGCCGATGGACAACGAACAATTGGCGTTGCTGGTTGAGAAACGATACGGCCAACTCGGCGACTCATTGATAAGCGCGCTGCAGTTCACACGCAAAGACGGGCGGAATACTCCCGGGCAAAGTCGGGCGATGGTTGAACTGGTGATTGCACAGGCTGGCGAAATGTCCGACGAGCTGGATTTTCAAGAGGTCGTTGAACGACCGCTCTTGAGACAGCGAATGTCGCTGGCGGTCTGCGCTGTCGGTCTGCTGCTTGGCTTCAGCATCTGGCAGGCGGGGATTATGAATCGCTGGTGGGATCGGAATGTCATTTTCGCCGATACGGCCTGGCCGCAGAATATCTACCTCGACGTTAGCGGTCCGGATATGGACGAGGATGGGAATTTCAATGTGCTGCGGGGCGACGATCTGGCGATAACGGTGACCGCGCGCCCGGGCGACGCGGCCATGCCGCAGGCCGCACCGGAGACGATAGCTCTCTACGCGAAATACGAGTCGGTCGGCTGGACTACGGAACCGGAGATAAAGCTCAATGAAGACAAACCCCGCACGTACAGCAAGGTGTTTCGCAGCGTCGCCGAACCGTTCAAGTTCTACTTCATTGGAGGCGATGACAAGCGAGCTATACGACACAGCGTTAACTTGATCGACCCGCCCGGCATTGGGTGGTTGCAGTTTACTGTTGAGTACCCGGCGTACATGAACCGTCCGTCACGGAGATTTGACGAATCCCGAGCAGTTTTGGCGGCGCCTCCGGGCAGTTTGATAACCGTTCGGGCCACAGCGGACAAGCCCGTGGAATTCCAGGGCGCGGCTACGGGAATGTTCCTTGACGGTAAGAGAGTCGGGGACTTGAAGAACGACACCGCCGAGAAGCCTGATGGTGCTCCGCTTGAGGCTCCGACGCGTTTTGTCGGCGCGTTCCGGTTGGGCAAGTCGGACGTGTCTGGAAAATCGCAGGACAAGAATCCCATGCGGACGCTCACTCTCTCTCTGCAGGACACCGATGGTTTCGCCAACCGGCGGGCCGCCCAATACAAGATTCGCACCGAACCGGATACGGCGCCCAGAGTTTCGGTCAAGAGGAGAGGCGTCGGTAGTGCGGTCACCGCCGAGGCGATCCTCCCGCTGGTGATCCAGGCTAAGGATGATTCGGGACTCTCGAAAGTCCGGGCGGTGCTGAGTTGGGGCGGAGCCAAGCCCGGCCGGAAATCGTGGGTTGTTACGCCCGGTCCGGAGGACAAGGACCAGTTCAGCACTGTTTACGAACTGGATATCAAGGACCTTGGTCTCAAACCCGGTATGACCATCAGCGTGATGGTCGAGGCCGACGATCTTATGCCCGCCGAACTTGGCGGTCCCAACAAGGGAGTTTCCGGTTCGATGTCGTTCCGGATTGTCAAGCGCGATGAGCTACTGGCCGAGATGGTTCGCAGACAGAAGGCTCTCCGTGCGAATTTCGAACAGACTGTTCGGAAACAGGAAGACGCAATCGCCACGACCGAAGCGATGATAACTATGCTGGACAACAACCAGCCCCCCGAAGACGCCGTCCGCGGACTCAGAGACGCCACCAGCATGGAAATCGGAGTTGGGGGCGACTGCGCGAAGACTTCGGTGGCCATGGGGGATATTCTCATAGAAATGGTCTACAACCGGATCATCGAAGCCAAGGGAAGAACCGAAACTCTCAATGGGATTGTTACTCCGCTGGCGGAGTTGGCTGAGCGAGTGGATGTGCTTACTGCACGAATGAAAGTGGCCGAAGCTGTTTCTGACGGTGCCGACCTGCTGAAACAGGCGGACGAAATACGCACGGAACAACTGTCTATACTTGAAGTTATGCGCAAAGTGCTGGAACGGATGATAAAAGTTGCAGAAGCTCAGGAACTTGCGTACAAGTTGGAACGTCTAATCGAGCGTTGGGACGGTGTAATGCGCGCAGCCGACAATCGGGCTGACTGGGACATTCAAAACGCACTTGGATTCAAATGTTCTGAATGCACCAAGCCTCTCGGGCCTGACGGTGGGCCGGGCGCCAAGGTCAAGTGCCCCAACTGCAAGAAGACCGTTTCGAAACCGGCGCTGGCTGGTTCAGGTTCAGATTAGGCGATTGGAGAACGATCATGATACACAACAAGACCACTATTTTTGCGATTGCTTGCTTGTGCTTCCTTGGTGTGATGGCGGCCGGTATGGACTACTCGCTGGCGCAACCGGCGGGGAATAAGAAGGTCGGCGATGCATCACTCGTACCCAAGGTCCGCTTCACAAAAGGACAGTTCGAAAACCTGGTTGCCGAAATGACGCAGGTTGCGATGCTTCTGGAGAAGAGTGACCCGCAGACAGCAAAGGTTCTTACCGAGGCGGTGAATCAGGCCCAGCGGGCCTTCATCGCCAAGGACATGGGCAAGGTCGCCGAACTCCTAACCCAGGGCCTTGCCGCCGCCGCCAAGAAAACCGGAGGTGCGGTGGGAGCTGAATTGCGGAAGGTGCTCGATATACTCAGGCACGGAGTAATGAGCCAGGCCGATCGGGAGAAGCGAATCGCCGATATGGAGCAGGCTCGCGCACAAATAAACGAGATCATCAAGAAGCAGAAAGACTTGGAGGAGTCATCTCGATTTAAGAACGGTAAACTGGCCGATGAATTGGCGAGAATCAATCAGGCTATCGCCGACCTGAAGGCCAAGCAGGAAAAACTCCTGGACGAGACCAAGAAAATTCCCGATGGTGACAAGGACGTTAAGAAGCTTTCAGATCTGCGGGATGAGGTGCGAAAACTCATCGATCAGCAGGGGAAGATCGATCAGGCCGCCGAGAATAGTCCGTCGCGGAAGCTGCCCATGGTCGGAGCCGCCCAGAAGGCCCTGGCTGGCAAGACTGAGGAAGTGCAAAAGAAAATCAAAAAGGCCGCCGGCGACAAGGATCTAAAGAAGAAACTCACCGACAAAGGCGCCGACCCCAAAGCACTCGACAAAGCCGCCGCCGAAGCCTCCAAGGCCGGAAAACAGATGGACCAAGCTGGAAGCGAACTGGCTAAGGGCAAGAAAGACTCCGCCAAGGACGCTCAGAGCAGCGCTATGAAGAGCCTCAAGGCCGCGGAGAAGGCGTTGTCGGATGCTATGGCGAAGGCCTCCGGACAGTCCGGATCTAAGGCCTCACAAATGGCCGGTGAGCAGAAGAAGCTTGCCGATCAGGCCAAGAAGATCGCAGGCGACATGGAAAAGGCCGCTAAAGAAGCCGGTTCCCCGCCAAGCAAAACCGATCTGAACAAGAGCGCCTCGCACATGGACAAGGCCTCTGATAAGCTCAATAACGGAAAACCCAAAGACGCCGCTGAAGAGATGAAGAAGGCCCTCAAGGAACTCGAAGACAAGAAATTCGAACTTGCCAAGCTGATACGCCGCACCAAGGAAAAAGCCGACAAGCCCATGGATAAACAGGCTTCCGAGCAGACCGCCCTGGCAAAGCGAACCGACGAGACCGCCAACCAGATGGGCAAGACCGACAAGTCCGCCGCAATGCCCGGGCAGAAATCCGCCAAGAGCGCCGCGGGCAAGATGAGTTCGGCTGCCGGAGCCTTGGGGCAGGACAAATCTTCTCAAGCCAACGAGGATCAAAAAGAAGCGTTGAAGGATCTTGAGAACGCTCGCGACGATTTGGACAAGGCGATTAAGGAAGAACGGGACGCACTGCAGCTTGAAGCGCTGGTCAAAATAGACGCAGAACTGCAGAAGATTCTCAATACACAGAAGACGATCTCGGCGGGCACGAAGAAAGTAGCCGCCAAACAGGAGGCCGGAAAACCGTTCGCTCGCGCCGAAGAGCTTGAACTGGCCAAGCTGGCGGGCGGTGAGGGTAAGCTTGCCAAGCAGGTGGACGTGATACGCAAGAAGCTCCTGACCGAGGGCACCACCGCCGTATTCCCCGCTGTATTGAAAGAGGTCGGTGAGGATATCCGCAGCGTTGACCGCCTTCTTGCCGATAAGAAACCTGGAAAGCTCACACAGCAGGTGCAGGCCGATATCGAGCGAGCCCTACAAGACATGATAGACGCCATCCGCAAAGAGATGTCTAATCGCCGTCGCAACGGAGGCGGCGGAGGGGGTGGAGGCGGCGGTGGCGGTGGAGGCGGTAAGAAACCGCCTCTGGTGTCGAATTTGGCTGAATTGAAAATGCTTTACCGCCTGCAGAGACAGATTCAGCGACGCACGCAGGTGCTTGCTGGCAGCAAGCCCGGTAAAGACGGTAGCGAGAAGCAGATTAGCGATATGCACAAGAAACTGGCCGGTCGGCAATCAAAGGTCAAGGCAATGACCGAAGATCTGGCCAAGAAATCCAAGATGAGGCGATAAAGCAACGCCGTATTGGAGATATATGATGGTTAACCTATTTGAGACAAACTGGTCGGCGAGATTACTCTTGGTCGTGATGCTGGCGGTTTTCTGCGCCCCTGTGGTGGCGCAAGACGCAACATCCGATCCGCCCGCAACCGGAGAAGCCGCCGCTACGACCGCCGAAGGCGACGGGCATGATGCTGCCGAAGGCGAGCGAGAGATGACTGTTGATGAGTTGGACTCTCTGCTGAATTCCATGACTCCCGAGCAACTGGCCGAGTTGATGAAGGCCGCGATGGTGCTTCGGTTGGAGCAGGAGCGGGCCCAAGTCGCGGCGGAGATCAAGGGCGGTCTGCTGTACGACCCCAAGGATATCGCTGCGGCGACCAAGATACTCAAGGAAAAGGCCGCCAACACCCAGCAGGACAATATCGACCGGATATGCAAGGCGCTTGCGAAGGTTGACGTGCTGTTCGGCAAGGCTTACGGTCAGATGCTGAAGAAGGACTACAAAGCCGCCGCGGCTTCGGCGGCTAAAGTGGTTGACGATCAGCGGGCGACCTACCTCAGCGCTGCAACGTTCTATATCTACGCCCAATGCCTCGCTGGCAGCGGACGCGGCGAGGATGCGGTCGAGGTTTATCGCGAAATACTGATCAATATGCCCGATCGGATCAGTTTTGCGTCATCGGCTGCGTTGGAGGCTGCGAAAGTCTACGAGAAGATACATCGTCTGCAGTATGCGATGGAAATGTACGCCTACTGCCTGGAGAACTACGCCCTGACCCTCAGCGAAAAGGATTCCGAGGGGATTTACGCGAAGATCCAGGAGTACGCCAAGGTCTACAAGGATCCGTTCAGTGCGCTAGCCAAGAAAATGGGCTTCGTTGAGACACGTCTTGCCGCCGAGGACAGCGGTAAGGAAACGCAGAAGAAAGAGGAGGAGATCATCGCCCTCCTGGAAGATCTGATCAAGACGCAGGAAGAAAAGCAGTCGAGTCAGCCCCCGCCGCCGGCGAAATGCACTTGCGGTGGAAAAGGCACGTGCAAGGCCTGCCAGGAAGCCAAGAAGAAGGGCAAAGGTAAGGGCAAAGGTAAGGGTAAAGGCAAGGGTAAGGATCCCAACGGGAACAATCCGTCAAACCCCGCCAAGGTCAGCGCCTTGGTGCCCGGAAAGACAGCTCGAGCCCCGCGCGACTCGACCGACCATAAAGGAACAGGTGATGGAGACTGGTCGACCCTGCCGCCTCGCGAGCAGGAAAAAATCCGCCAGATGCTCCGCAAGCTCATCTCCGAGCGACATAAAGACATCACCAGCGACTACCACTCGGCGCTTACCAAGACTCCAGATAAATAATGCGAAACCTCACCGCCGCAATTTTTCTGGGCCTTGTGTCGGTTGCGATGGTCTCAGCGCAACCGACGACCAAACCGGCAACCCCGCAGGTGCGCGCAGAGACAGTGGATGCTCGCGTATCGGTCGGACGTCTTGTGGCGTTGTCGGACGTGGAAGTCACGCTGAAAACAGAAAAGGGCGTTGAGAAAACGGCGCTGTTGGATCTGGCGGAAATGACGAGCGCCACCCCGGGTAATCCGCTTACGGTGGTCGGACGGCAGATTGTCAAGACGGCCGCCGGAGGGCACGTTACGGCGTCTGCTCTGACGGTGGCTGATGGGAAGGTGCACTTCACGAATCCGTCGCTTGGCAAGATTACGTTCGCCTTCTCAAGGGTGGCCGCGATGTACTTGCCGCCATCGAATCAATCGGCGGCGGACGTGCTGAGTAAATGCGCCTCGCTTGAAATCGAACCGGGCGATCAGGATGTTGTTGTCGTCGCGCAGAAATCGGGCGGTTGGCTGGGGATTGAGGGCATCGTAAAATCCATAGACGACAAGATGTTGACGTTTTCCTGGAAAGGTGCGGACCGTAAGATCGGCTTGCCTAGCATACGCGCGATTTTCCTGGCTCCTACGGGCTCCCCGAAAGCTGAGAAGTTCAAAGGCGTGCTTACCCTTCGAGACGGTTCGAGCGTACGGTTCGCTTCTCTGACGTATTCGAAGGGGGCGTTCAGCGTGAGCATGGTTGGCTCGGGTGAAACAAAAATAGCCGAGGGTGATATGGCGGCTGTGAAGTTCGTGTCTGATCGCGTGGTGAACTTGAGCGATCTTAAGCCCCAGGCGGTCAAACAGCATGGATTGCTGGATACGGCGATGGCGTGGCGGGCTAACCGGTCGGTGAGCGGTGGGGCGATCTTACTGGGCGGACGGAGTTTCAGCACAGGTCTCGGACTGCACAGCTTCTGTGAGCTAACGTACAATCTTGACGCCGAGTACAAGTCGCTGATCGCTATTGTCGGGATTGATGACGTCATTCGGCCGGGCGGTGATGCGAATGTTACGTTCGTTGGGGACGGCAAAGAGATTCTGGCGCCACTCAGGATTACGGGCAAGGGCAAACCGCAGGCTGTGCGTGTGAGTTTGGCAGGCGTCAAGACGTTCATTATTCGAGTCGACTATGGTAAGGACTTGCTCGATGTTGGCGATCACGTAGATCTTGCGGGGGCAAGGCTCATAAAGTAATCGGTGGGTGTGTGTTGGTCTGCAGTTTTGTATAATCATGGGCGATTAGCGCCTGGCTTGGATCATTGTTTTATTTGTCATATCTGAAGCTCCAAGGCGTTTATAGTGTGGATATCTACCTGTGATAATAAGACGTTACCGGAGAGACGACATGTTGTTGAGAACACTGGCCAGGCGGCTGCGATGCTTATTGTTAGTTGGCGTATTGGCTGTTTGCTCGCTGGGAGCCGACGCAGCAACGTCAATTGGTTTGCTGTCTGACAGTACGCCTTCTGCGAAACTGGGGCCAGAAGGCAAAGCTGCACGCGAATTGGCGATGACGAAGTACTCGGCCAAACTTATTCGTGTGATCGCTGATGGAAAGTTTGTCGACAGCGAGGGAAAAACAGCATCTCTGTCGAGTTTCGACGTCCTGTGGCGCCATCAGGGGGACTCCGCGGCGCAAACCGGTCCGATTTACGGGAAGAAAACCGCTCAGGCGTTGCGGGCTTATGTGAGCAATGGAAAGGGCTTGTTCTTGTCGGGTGCGGCATTGGTAATGGTCAAGACGCTTGGCGTGGAGACGGCGAGCCCAAGGTGTGGACGAGCGGGAAAGGACAACGGTCAGGCCGGACTAGTTCCTTTGCACTCCAAACACCCAATTTTCTCCGCCTTTCAGCCCGGTGGACGCAGAATCATGCTGACTAATGCGGGACATCCGGCGTATGCGGATTTTCACGGGTCGGGCGGGCCGGTCAAGGGCATGCTTCTGGCCCGAAGCTCGGGAGGAGGGGAAAACCCGCTGGTTGAGTACAAATTGGGTTCGGGGCGGATTATCGCAATGGGCTGGCGATTGCCCCATTACAGCAATGCGAATAACCCGCATCGAGGCAACCTGGAGAAGTTGACGGTGAACATCCTTGGTTATCTCGGAGATGCTAAGAAGCACCAGAAGATCGTGCTGACGCCCGTAAGCCCCCGTTCCGTGCGCCAGGCTTCGCCCGCGAAACAGCCTCAACCCAAAATGGCGATCGGACCGCTGCGTCTGGCGATTAAGGACCTCAAAGCAAGCAACGGGGCGAAGTATCCAAAAGGCGCTGAGTATCTCAAGCGTTTGGACGCTATCGAAAAGCAAATCACCGTCGGCAAAGAAACGCCCGAACTTCTCGAACAGTTTCAGAAACTTCGGGCCGAGGCGCTGCTGGCCAATCCGCTGCTGAACTTTGACAAGCTGCTGGTGGTACGTCGAAAGAAACCGGGGCTTGTGGCGAATTGGCAGAGTAATTCTTCTATGCGAGGCACGGGCTACGACAACGAGATTGCTGTCCTGTCGCCGGTCTCTCCCGAAGGCGAACTTAAGACGCTGTTCAAGCCTGAAGGCGGGCGTTTTGTTGGGGACGTGGATCTTGAGTTCGCCGCCGACAAGATGCTGTTCTCGATGGGATCCGGATCGAATGGAAGATGGCAGGTGTGCGAAATCGACGCGAATGGTAAGAACCTTCGCGAGCTTCCGCTGATCAAAGAAAAGGACGTTAACAATTACGACGCCTGCTATCTGCCTGACAAGAACGTCATATTCTCGTCGACGGCGCCCTTTATCGGCGTTCCGTGCGTCAAGGGATCCTCGCACGTGACGAATCTGTATCTGCTGGAAAGTGCTTCTGGCAAGATCCGCCGCCTGACCTTTGACCAGGACCACAACTGGTGCCCGACGGTCCTGAACAATGGGCGAGTGCTCTACCTGCGATGGGAGTACTGCGACATTCCGCACTACGTCTCGCGAATACTGTTCCACATGAATCCAGACGGGACGGACCAGAAGGAGTACTACGGCAGCAATTCGTATTGGCCTAACTCGACGTTCTTCGCCCGCCCGATCCCGGGCGACACCACGAAATTCGTCGGTGTCATCAGCGGTCATCACGACACGCATCGTATGGGCGAACTTATCCTATTCGACACCGCTAAGGGACGTTTCGAGGCAGATGGCGTTATACAGCGAATTCCCGGACACGGGAAGAAAGTCGAGCCGATCATCCTGGACGGTTTGGTCAAGAGGAGTTGGCCTAAGTTTCTGCATCCGTATCCGCTCAGCGACAAGTACTTCATCGTTGCGGCCCAGCCGAGGAGTCGCTCGCGGTGGGGGATATACCTTGTAGACGTATTCGACAACATGCTGCTGCTGAAAGAGACGCCCGGAGGTTTACTTTTCGAGCCAATCCCATTCCGCAAGACGCCGCGCCCGCAGCTTATCGCCTCGCGGATCGATACAACGCGGAAAGACGGGGTCATGTACATGACCGATGTGTACGGTGGACGCGGGCTCGAAGGCGTGCCCAAGGGCGCGGTCAAGAAGCTGCGAATCTTCAGCTACCAGTTCGCCTATCATGGTATGGGCGGGCAGATCAACCGAGTTGGGCTCGACGGGCCGTGGGATGTGAAACGCATCATGGGGACGGTTCCGGTCGAGGCCGATGGTTCTGCGCTGTTCACCGTGCCCGCCAACACGCCGATTTCAGTCCAACCGCTGGACGCCGATGGAAGGGCGATCGCCCTGATGCGTTCTTGGGCCACCGTCATGCCGGGCGAAACTCAGGCTTGCATCGGTTGTCACGAATCGCAAAACGACGCGCCTGGGACAACCCCGACGGCGGCTTCCAGACGGAAACCATCGGAGATCGCCCCTTGGTACGGGGTTCCGCGAGGCTTCAGTTTCAAACGCGAAGTCCAGCCAGTGCTCGATAAGTACTGTGTCGGCTGCCATGACGGAAAACCGCGGAAAGACAAAAAGACCATCCCGGATTTCACTGCTCGCGATCCCGTACATCCCAAGGCGGCCAGCGGCGCCTACAACAAAGGAACAAAGTTCACGCCATCATACATGGCGTTGAGGTCGTACGTGCGCGCAGCGACAATCGAAAGTGACATGCACATGCTGGAACCCTATGAGTTCCATGCATCATCAACGGCGCTGGTGCAGATGCTCGATAAGGGGCACAACAACGTGAAGCTCGACGCCGAGGCCTGGGACCGGATAATCACCTGGATAGACCTTAATACGCCAGCCCACGGAAGTTGGCTGGAAGTGGTCGGCGAAAGGCCGGTAAGCAACCAGCGTGCTCGTCGTCTGGCGATGCTGAAACTCTACGCGAGCATTGACGACGATCTCGAATATATCGGCCCGGAGACAAAAAAGCCGACCCCGATAATTCCCGCCAAACTTCCCAAAGCAAAGCCGCAGGAAATCACCGCTAAGGGTTGGCCCTTCACCCCCGAACAGGCTGCCAAAATGCAGAACGCGCGGGCCAAGAATAACATGAGCGTTGATCTGGGTGATCGGATCAAACTCGACTTGGTTTGGATTCCTGCCGGTGAGTTTGTGATGGGAAGCTTGACGGGCGATCGCGACGAATGGCCTCGCGCCAAAGTCGCAATCGAAAAGGGCTTCTGGATAGGTTCTCTGGAAGTCACCAACGCCCAATACGCCCAGTTCGATCCGAAACACAATTCCCGGTTGGAACATGGAGATTTTCTGCAATTCAGTACTCGTGAAAGGGGTTATCCGGTGAACGGACGGACCCAACCGGTCTGCCGCGTGTCCTGGAACAATGCGGTGAAGTTCTGCCAGTGGCTTTCGAAGAAGGCGGGCAATACCGTAACCCTGCCGACCGAGGCACAGTGGGAATACGCCTGCCGGGCCGGATCGGCGGGGTCGATGTCGTACGGCCCTGTCGACACGGATTTTGCAAAGCTGGCGAACCTGGCCGACAGCAGTTTGCGGAAGATGGACAAACTCGGCTGGGGATTGCCCGTAGGAGCCGTGCCTCCGTGGAAACCTGCGATCGAATCGGTCAACGATGGACACCGCGTCTCGGCGGCTGCGGGCGGATTCAAGCCCAATGCATGGGCCGTGCATGACATGCACGGCAACGTCGCTGAGTGGACGCGATCGGCGTATAAACCGTATCCGTACAAGGACGACGATGGGCGAAATACGCTTACCGGATCGGCCAAGCGGACAGTGCGAGGCGGGTCATGGTTTGACCGACCCAAACATGCTACTTCGTCGTTCCGCCTAAAATACGAGGCCCACCAGAAGGTCTATAACGTTGGCTTCCGCGTTGTTGTCGAATCGGAATAAGCCGTCGGAGACATAAGATGCTGCGAAAAGCCCTCGCCGGACCATCGCTATGTTTGTTGCTGATGTGCGTATTGACGGCATGTCCGGTCTACGCTAAACCCAGGCGACTCAAACCATTGCAATCGAAGATAGCAATCGAGCCGTTGCGGCTGGCGATTCGCGATCTGACGGTCGGTAACGGAGCGAAGTACTCCAGGGGTGCGTCGTATCTCAAGCGATTGGACGCTATCGCTGCGCAACTTGCTGCGGGCAAGGAAACGCCCGAACTAGTTAAGCAGTTTGAAACTCTCCGTCAAGAGGCGCTTTTGGCGAATCCGCTGCTGAACTTCGACAAGCTGCTGTTGGTGCGTCGCGGTAAGAGGAACATGGGCCTGGTGAACAACTGGCTGGGAAATTCGTCGATTCGCGGTACGGGATTCGACAACGAGATCGCCGTAATGTCGCCGGTGTCCCCCAAGGGCGAGATCAAGACGTTGTTCAAGCCTGAAGGCGGGCGGTTCGTCGGCGATGTCGATCTGCACTTTGACGGCGATCGCATGCTGTTTTCCAATGGCTCCGGATCGAACGGTCGATGGCAGGTCTGCGAGATCAAATCTGACGGTTCGGGCCTGCGGGAGCTTCCGCTGATTATGCAAAAGGACGTCTTGAACTACGACGCCTGCTATCTGCCCGACGGGAACGTCATGTTCAATTCGACCGCGCCGTTCATCGGCGTACCGTGCGTAACCGGTTCATCACACGTCAGCAACCTGTATCTCCTCGAGACCAAATCGGGTAAGATCCGCCGCCTGACCTTCGACCAGGAGCACAACTGGTGCCCGACCGTCCTGAACAACGGGCGGGTGCTCTTCCTCCGATGGGAATACTCTGATCTGCCGCACTTCGTCTCGCGGATTCTGTTTCACATGAACCCCGACGGGACGGACCAGAAGGAGTATTACGGCGGAAGCTCGTACTGGCCTAACTCGACGTTCTTCGCCCGCCCGATTCCGGGCAGTTCGACCAAGTTTACCGGTATTATCGGCGGGCATCACGACTCGCGCCGCATGGGCGAGATGATCCTGTTCGATACGGCCAAGGGGCGCTTCGAAGCCGACGGTGTGATACAGCGAATACCGGGATACGAAAAGAAGGTCAAACCTGTCATCCTCGACGGACTGGTCGGGAGAAGTTGGCCAAAATTCCTGCACCCATACCCGCTGAGCGAGAAATACTTCATCGTTTCGTCCCAGCCGACCAGTCGCTCCGAGTGGGGAATCTATCTGGTCGACGTGTTCGACAACATGCTGCTGCTCAAGCAGGAGCCCGGATACGTACTCTTCGAGCCGATCCCGTTCCGCAAGACGACCACTCCGCCGGTTATCCCCTCGCGAGTCGACCCCAGCCGGAAAGACGCCATTATGTACATGGCCGACGTCTACAGCGGGCGCGGACTTAAAGGCGTACCGAAAGGTTCGGTCAAGAAGTTGCGAGTATTCACTTACCAGTATTCCTATCACGGTATGGGTGGGCAGTCGAATCGCGTAGGCCTCGACGGGCCTTGGGACATCAAACGCGTTCTCGGTACGGTTCCGGTGGAGTCCGACGGATCGGCGATGTTCCGCATACCGGCCAATACGCCGATCTCGATGCAGCCGCTGGATTCAGACGGAAGGGCGATAGCGATAATGCGATCGTGGGCCACTGCAATGCCCGGAGAGACCCAGTCGTGCATCGGATGCCACGAACGCCAGAACGACGCCCCGCCAACCAAACGCACCATCGCCGCAGGGCAAAAGCCATCGGAGATCACCGCCTGGTACGGACCGACGCGCGGTTTCAGCTTCAAACGCGAGGTCCAGCCGGTGCTCGACAAGTATTGCGTCGGATGCCATGACGGAAAGCCCCGCAAAGACGGGAAGAAGATCCCCGACTTCATCGCACGCCCGGCCGTACGCCAGGGAGGAACGCAATTCACGCCGTCTTACCTGGCCCTGCGTTCGTACGTCCGTGGGATAACCATGGAGGGCGACATGCACATGCTGGAGCCCTACGAAGTCCACGCAAGCACCACCGCTCTGGTTCAGATGATCGAGAAGGGCCATCACAACGTGAAGCTCCCAACAGAGGCGTGGGATCGCATTGTAACGTGGATCGATCTGAACACGCCGGCCCACGGAACCTGGCGGGAGATCGTCGGCGAGAGAAAAGTTATCAACCAGCGAAATCGCCGCCGCGCGATGCTGAAGCTCTACGCGAGCATCGACGAGGACCCCGAAGAAATTGCCGCCGCGGTGAAGAAAGCGACTCCAATCATACCGGCGGCGACTCCCGCCCCCGCTCCGCGGAAAACTACCGCAAAGGGCTGGCCCTTCTCTGCGGAACAAGCCGCCAAAATGCAGAATGCTCTGAATACAAACAAGATGAGCCTCGATTTGGGCGATGGAGTCAAGCTCGATCTGGTCTGGATCCCGGCTGGTGAGTTTGTCATGGGAAGCACTACCGGTTTCCGCGACGAGCTTCCGCAGACTGGGACCGCGATAGAAAAGGGATTCTGGATGGGCTCGCTGGAGGTCACCAACGCACAATACGCCAGGTTCGCCCCGAAACACGATTCTCGCCTCGAGCACACTGACTTCCTGCACTTCAGTTCCAAGGCCAGGGGCAATCCGCTCAACACTCCGATCCAGCCGGTGTGTCGGGTCTCCTGGAACGAAGCCATGGCGTTCTGCGATTGGCTGGCGAAGAAGACGGGAAGATCTGTCACGCTGCCGACCGAGGCGCAGTGGGAATACGCCTGCCGCGCCGGATCGGGGACGGCGATGTCGTACGGCCCGACAGACACAAACTTTGCAAAACTGGCGAATTTAGCGGACAAGAATCTACGCCGAACCAGCCATCGCGTAATTCCTCCGTGGCGTCCGGCAATAGAATCGATTAGCGACGGGTATCGCGTTTCGGCTCCATCAGGCAAATTCCCGCCGAACGCCTGGGGCTTGTACGATATGCACGGGAACGCGGCCGAGTGGACGCGGTCGGTCTACAAGGCGTATCCATACAAGGACAACGATGGGCGAAACGCAACGAAGGCGCCGGGCAAGCGAACTGTCCGCGGCGGATCGTGGTACGATCGACCCAAACACGCGACCTCGTCACACCGCCTGCCGTACGAGGCGCACCAGAAAGTCTACAACGTCGGCTTCCGCATTATTATCGAGTAGAGCGAGTGAACTTAGCATGAAAAAAGCGATTGTTTCCTGCCTGATATTATTCGTGATATCCCAGGTCGCTATTGGTGCATCGCCGAAGCCAATACACTTTGAAAAGGATTACCCGATCAACGCGGTTTCTGATGATCGGGTGTTGTTGAGCGATTCATTCTGGGTTCCGAGACTCAATGCGAATTGCCAGGCGGGTATTCCGCACTGCCTGAAGAAACTCGAAGAGACCGGCGTGATCGGGATGTTCCGCGCCTTGAACGGGAGCAAGAAAGAGGGGCGTTACAAGAACAACCCGTGGGGTTGTTCGGACGCCTACAAGACGTTTGAGGCCTTGGCGCGGATCCATAGAACAGGCTGGGATGCAGCCGCCATGGCCGGTGCGAAGAAACAGATCGACGAATTCATCAAACTCGTCGCCGGAGCCCAGGACGACGACGGGTTTATCTTCCCATATCTCCAACTCTACAAGAAAGACTACAAACCCTTCTCGGCTGCGATTTCCCGCTACACCGAGACCTACAGCATGGGACACCTGCTTGAGATGGCCGTGCAGCATTATGAAAACACGGGCGATAAAGACGCTTTGAAAGTCGCCAACAGAGTTGTCGATTGCATCGATTCGTCTCATGGACCGGGCAAGAAGTACGATATCCCATCGGGGCATCCTGAGATCGAGATAGGATTGATGCGACTCTACCGCGCTACCGGAGACGCCAGGTGTCTTCGCCTGGCGAAATACCTGATCGAAAAAGCCAAGACCGTCAAAACCACTTGGTCGCACGGGCGCCCGGCGCTAGCGGACGACGATGCGGTGGGGCATGTGGTGGCGATGTTTTATCTGTACGCCGGAATGGTTGATGTTGCGCAGATGTCTGGTGACAAGGCGTTGATGGACCTGGCATGCAGAAAATGGGAAAACATCGCACTCAAGAGAACGTACATCACCGGAAGCGCCGGTCACCGGGGTCATCGCGAGGGGTTCGGCGCCGCGTACGACCTGCCGAACGACAAAGCGTATTGCGAAACGTGCGCAGCTATAGCGTATGTTCTCTGGAATCATCGGATGTTTCTCGCTACAGGCGACGCGAAGTACATCAATCTCATGGAGAGAACGCTCTACAATGGTTTTCTTTCCGGGGTTTCGCTGTCGGGAGATCGTTTCTACTACCCGAATCCGCTCGATACTCCCCGCGGCAGGGCGCGCGTGCCTTGGTTCGGATGTCCCTGTTGTCCGACGAATGTGGTTCGCTTCTTCCCGCGAATTCCCACCTATATGTACTCCGCTAATCAGGCCAAAGGCGATATATACGTAAACCTGTTTGCCTCGGGGCGAGCGACGTTCTTTCTGACCGGCGATATGTTGACGATCACGCAGAAGACCAGATACCCACGCGACGGGAAGGTGAATATAGCCTATAAACTTACGGATATGAGGGACTCAGCCAAGCGCACCGCCAATCCGAGAATCCGAGTTCGCGTGCCTGACTGGTGCGTCAAGCCGGCTTGGTCGTTCAATGGGAAACCGATTACTCCTAGAATCGAGAAGGGGTACGCCATTTTCGTGTGCAGTAGCGAGAAGGGTGAAATTACGCTCGATTGCGATATGCCCGTCGTGCGGATGATCGCTCACCCGAAGGTCAAAGCCGATCAAGGGCGCATAGCGCTTATGCGCGGCCCGCTGGTCTATTGTTTTGAAGGGCTCGATTCCCCCAAAGCTACCGCGAAGGGAACCTCCCAATTGGTGCTCGCCGCAGCCCAGCAGCTCAAGACCGAACCGAAGGAAATCACCAAGGGCATGACGGTTGACGCCATTGTCGCCAAAGACGACCGAGGCAGGACGATTACGGCGATTCCGTATTTCGCCCGAGCCTATCGCAAGGAAACACCGATGTCAGTTTGGGTGCGGCAGAAGGATTTGAAGCCCGACGCGAATCTCGGCTCGTGGGACGGGTCCTTGTATCGCCGACTGGACACCAAAGCGACAAACAAGTAATACGAATCAGGGCCAGCTCTTATAGGTATAAGAACTGGCCCTGTATTATTCATTTCTATGTGGTTCTTCTAGACCAGATCTTCCGGGCGCCAGCCTTTCCTCGCTGGAATTTTGAACAACGCCTTGGCTGCGTCGTTGCCCTTGATTGTCTGGGTCTTGACGTCCCAGTCCAGGGCTTTGCCTGTTCGGATCGCCAGCGTGCCCAGAACGATCAACTCGGCCAGCGGGGCTGAGTAGCTGAAATCGGAACAGGATTTCTTGCCGTCTCTGATCGCCTGAATCCAGTCGCCCTGGATTCCGTTCTTGACGCGAGGCAGGGTCTTGGGAACTCGCTTGGACTCATTGTCCTTGCTCTTGTAGTCGTTCCAGTTGGCCTGCGGATAGAGCCTCGGGCTGTTAGGACGCATGCCGTCATGGCAGATACCGCCTTTGGTTCCGACCATGATCAATCCGCCGCCGCGTCTGATCGGATAGTCGTATCCTTTCGGCGCCTTGGGCATTGTGGGGCCTTCGTACCACTTGACGCTGACGGCCGGTTGTTTTCCGCGCGCCGGGAACTTGTAATCCACCACCGAACCGTTGGGCGTGTGGAGGTTGTTGGGCTTGTCGTGCATTTCGACTTCGACCCGCGTCGGGGCGCCCAGATCCATTGCCCAGTACGGCGTGTCGATGGTGTGGCAGCCGATGTCGCCCAGACCGCCGCAGCCGAAGTCCCACCAGGGGCGCCACGTAGTCGGGTGGAATCGCCTGCTGAACGGAACCTTCTTCTCGCACGGTCCGACCCACAAGTCCCAGTCCATGCCTTCGGGGATGGATTCGGCTTTGGGGAATGCGGTCTGGACCTGCCCGTTGAAGCCCCATCCGCCCTTGGGGCGATCGGTCCAGGTGATAACTTCTCTGACCTCGCCGATGAGGCCGGCCTGATACCATTCCTTGACCAGGCGTGCGCCTTCGAAGGAGTGTCCCTGGTTACCCATCTGCGTAACGAGATCGTGCTTCTTGGCCAGCTCCAGGAGCGTGCGAATCTCCCACAGCGAGTGGGCTAGAGGTTTTTGCACGTAGATGTGCTTCTTCATGCTCATGGCCATATATGCGACGGCGAAGTGACTGTGGTCCGGCGTGCCGACGCCGACAGCGTCGATGTTCTTGCACTGCTCTTTGAGCATTATGCGGAAGTCCTTGTAGCCCTTGGCGCTCTTGAACTTGTTGGTTCCGCGATTGACGATCTTCTGGTTCACGTCGGCGAGCGCGACGATATTGGTTCCATGGCGAGCGACATTGTTTACGTCGCCCCAGCCCATGTTGCCGAATCCGACCCAGGCGACATTGATCTTATCGTTGGCGCCGAAGACCGTGCTGGGAACGAACATCGGAATGGCGGCTGCGACCGCACTGCTCTTGAGAAACGTTCGTCGTGATAAACCCGTTGTCTTCTTGGACATTGTGAACTCCTGAAATACTCGTTGTGTTTGTGGCCGTTCAGACCCTCGGTTCGGGATTTTAACTTCCGTACACTGTGTAACGTAACTGACACCGTTTTGTTTCGCAAGAACTTCATCCGGTGTCACGCCGATGGTGCTGAATGCGAGGTTCTTGTTTTTGCGACTTGGTTTTGTCATGATCTTAGTTATAAAAACACTGATGTCCCCACTACTTATGATACGGTAGAGCGCGGAGATCCAATGCGGGAAATTACCCCCAAGGTATTATGAAGCATACCCATATAGTACTTTTGGTCATGCTGTTGGAGAGCCTGCCTATCTATTCAGCGGAACCGACTGCCCACAAAGCGGATGTTTGCATCTACGGCGGTACGGCCAGCGGTGTGATGGCTGCTGTCGCAGCGGCGAGGGAGGGGGCTGGCGTTGAGAACACTGTTTGACCTTGGACGGAGAAACCAGTCGCACGCTTCGTGCAGCGTGGAGCAAGCAATCATTGCCTTGTGTATCAGGACGAAGGTATAATACTTGGCTTGACGTGCCGTTTGTCCGCACACCCGGAAATAATACCCGAAGGGAGAATTCAGATGATTATTGGTTGTTTCGCACTGATCGAACCGTTCACACCGATGGAGCGCCAATTCCAGGCCATCGCCGAGATGGGAATCAAGTACGCCGATCTCACCGACAGCCACGACGGAGCTTCTCTAGGCGGGACATACGGTTTTTCCGCGGCGATCAGTCTGGACAGTCATCCGGGCAAGATTCGCGACATGGTCGACGCCGCGGGTCTGACGCTCACTAGCGTCTGCGCACACGCTGACCTGCTGGATGCGACGAGCCCGGAAATCTACGGTACGTTCCAGATCGTAAAGGCCGTTCGCCTTGCCGCACTGCTGGGCATAAAACACGTTATCACGACTGAAGGCGATCCGAAGACCGAGTTCGGCCACAACCTCACCGAGTCGGAGAAGATGTTCTCGATCCGTGAGAAGCTGCAGACTCCGATCGCCTGGGCTCGTGAGCTTGGTGTGGAGATTCTCATCGAAACGCATGGCCAGATTTCCGATTCAGTCGAAAAGATGGGCGATCTGCTCGACCAGATCGGTTGCGAAGACACTGTCGGTATCTGCCTTGATACGGGAAACAGTTGGCTGGGTGGAGCAGAACCGATCGAATACGTCAAGACGTTCGGCAAGCGTATCGGCCACGTACACTGGAAGGACATGCCCGCCGAGATGGAAGCCAAGCGAGGCGAGATGTTCGGATGCGGTATGGCGGTGATCCCGCTGGGCGATGGTGTTATCGAGCTTCCTCCGATAATTGACGCTCTCAAGGATGTAGGCTTCGAGGGCGGAACCACGCTGGAAATCGCTGGCCCGGACAATGTTAAAAAATCCGTTGAGCGATTGAACGGATGGCTGGGTCAGTAAGTAAGCCCGAGCGGTTGCATGTGCAATGAGCAATGCCTAGAATGGTTTTGTAGGATTAATTTCAATAACGATGTCGGAGCCTGGATGCAGTTCGGATGTCGTTACAACAGGAACAATCGAGAATAGGTAGGAAAGAAAATGGCAGACAAGAAGAAACTCAGCAGGCGTTCGATGATTACAGGTCTAGCCGCCGGTGCGGGCGTTATGGCGATTAATTCGTCGAGCGATGCGCATTGCGGCGTGTGCGGAGCAGTTGGGAAGAAGGCGGTCAAAGCCGTCAAGAAAGCCGCCAAGGGCCTGCACTTCCATAACAAGGACTTCTACACTGACGGAAAGTTCAACGAAGACAAAGCCAAAGACGCCTGCATTACCCTGATGAAGTACCACGGATATCCGGTTTTCCCGGACATGAAGAAGAACCTGTGGGTCTCGGACTACGAGATTGGTCAGTTCATGAAGCTCGGTCTTGCCGCGCGCATGTGGAAGAACCATGAAGAAGATCGCTACATGCAGATGGACCTGTTTCTTATGCCCGGTCAGATGCTTCCGGAGCACTGGCATCTGGCGACCGACAAGAATCCTCCCAAGCGCGAAGGCTGGCTGGTCCGTCACGGTCTCTCGCACATCGTCGGCATCGGCGAGCCGAATCTGAGCAAAGAATGCGTAGTTCCCAAGTGCCACATGGGCGGAAAAACCGAGACCAAGCACGAAGTTATCGCCACACCGGGCGTATTTGTTCCGCTGGCCAAGGTCCTGACCAAGCACTGGCAATTGGCTGGCCCCGAAGGCGCCATCATCACCGAATCGGCTAACGTACACGATGACAAGGGCGTACGGCACTCCGATCCGGTTGCCAACAAGTACTTCATGAAGTTGGCTGGCCTGTAATAGACCCGAATGACAGTACAAAATGCCCGGTCGCCGGTACGCAAATTACCGGCGACCGGGTTGCATTTTAAATACCCTCTTCCAATTGCCGGAAGTTGCTGGTATACTCTTCGGCCTATCTCGCGTCCGCGGTAGTTGCTACTAGCGATCGGACGGGGGAAACACACCGAATTTCATTGGACTCCACAGTTGCTTACGGTCGCGGGTGTCCAAAACTTCAGAACGCTGAGACAAAGGGAGCTTTACCGTGAGTTTTGAGAACAAAGTAGCACTGGTTACCGGGGCGTCAGGCACTATCGGAATAGGTATCGCCAAAGAACTCCATGCCCAGGGCGCCAAAGTCTTCCTGACTGACCTCGACCAGGCCAAACTTGATGAATGCTGCAATGAGATCGACCCCTCCGGCGCTGCCGCCAAGTCGTTTGCAGGTAATATCACCGATCACGATCAGGTCAAAGCCATTGTCGCTGCAGCACTTGAAGGATTTGGCGGCAAGATTGACGTGCTGGTAAACGTCGCGGGCGTCACCGGTGAAGGCAACAAGGTCGAAGACATTACTCCTGAAGATTGGGACTTCATCTACGCTGTGAACTGCAAAGGCTCATTCCTGTTCGTCAAGGAAGTTGTGCCCGTGATGAAGGCCGGAGGCGGCGGTGCTATCGTAAACTTCTCGTCCAAATCGGGCAAGACCGGTTCTGCAGTCATGAGTGCTTACTCATCCGCCAAGGGCGCTATTATCGCATTCACACAGGCCCTAGCCTACGAATTGGCTGGTGACAATATCCGCGTTAACTGCGTCTGTCCCGGTATTACAGAGGGTACGGGCGTATGGTCCAGCGTGTCGACCGCTTACCAGAGAACGATGGGCCAGTCGATGGAAGAGCTTGTCAAGACGTTTAGCGCCAAGGTGCCTCTGAAGCGCCTTGCGAAAATAGAAGAGGTCGTCGATGTCACCGTATTCCTTGCCTCAGAGAAGGCCGGCTACATGACCGGACAGGCGATAAATATCACCGGTGGGCGGGAAATGCACTAAGACAATAATGTCTTGCAAGCGGACTCAACGCTGGGTAAGTTTGCAGGCCGCATACTACTACGCTACAGGAGCCGATAATGGCGGAAAATAGTCAGGAAGCATTGGGAATGATCGAGACGCGTGGATTTACCGCGATGGTTGAAGCGTCCGACGCGATGGTCAAGGCCGCCAAGGTGGAATTGGTCAGCTACGAGAAGATCGGCGGCGGTTATGTGACAGCTGTTGTTCGTGGCGACGTTGCTGCTGTTCGAGCTGCGGTTGACGCCGGTACGCGAGCCGCCGAGCGCGTAGGCGAGATTGTCTCGACGCACGTGATTCCGCGTCCGCATCTTAACGTTGACGTTACGCTTCCGCTGGGCCGCACCCCCAAGAAAGGTAAGTAAACATGGTTGATTTGAGAACTTACGTTTTTCTCGACTCTCTGCAGTCGCAGATGGCGTCTCTGATATCGACGATATCTCGCGGATTCCTGCCCACGACCGGGCAGGCGTGCTGCGTGATCGAGATTGCCCCTGGCATCGAGATCAACCGGCTGACTGACATTGCGGTCAAGACGACCAACGTCAAGCCCGGTCTGCAGGTTGTTGAGCGATCGTTCGGGATGATGGAGATCCACTCCGACGAGCAGGCCGATACTCGAATGGCTGGCGAGGCGGTTCTTGCCGAACTCGGCCACACGATAGACGACCGCATGAAGCCCCGCATTCTTACCAGCCAGCTCATCAAAAACGTGATCGACCACCACGCGATGCTGATCAATCGCGTGCGGTACGGCAATATGATCGTCCAGGGCGACACGCTGTACATTCTCGAGATCGAGCCGGCCGGTTACGCGTACTTCGCAGCCAACGAGGCCGAGAAGGGCGCCAACATCAAGATTATCGACGTCAAGGGCATTGGCAAGTTCGGTCGAGTTTACATCTCTGGCGACGAGGCCGAGGTGATCGAAGCCAGCAGAATAATTGAGGCGAGGCTCGAGACCATTACCGGTCGCGACCCGCAGGCAAAATACAAGAAGTAGTCTCCAGGCTACTCAAGGAATGATAAGGAAGAACAATGGCAGAAAATAGTCAGGAAGCATTAGGAATGATCGAGACGCGGGGCTTCACCGCGATGGTTGAAGCGTCCGACGCAATGGTCAAAGCCGCAAAAGTCGAACTTGTCAGCTACGAGAAGATCGGCGGTGGGTACGTCACCGCGGTTGTACGAGGCGACGTGGCGGCGGTTCGCGCGGCGGTTGACGCCGGTACGCGAGCGGCGGAGCGTGTGGGCGAGATCGTTTCGACGCACGTGATCCCGCGTCCGCACGTCAATGTGGACGTTACGCTTCCGCTGGGCCGCACTCCCGCATAATCATCGCTTTCGGCGAGAATTGAGGACGATGGCATGGTACTGGGAAGAGTTGTCGGAACGGTAGTGTCGACGCATAAATCTTCGAAGATTGTAGGATTGAAATTCCTGCTTCTCGAACTGATCAATCCTTCCAGCATGGAAGGTTTGGACAAGTATGTTGTTGCGATGGACGGTGTCGGCGCCGGTACGGGCGAGATAGTGTTTTATGCTTCGGGAAGTTGTGGACGTTACACCGAGGCGACACTTGGCAAGCCCGCCGACGCGACGATTACCGCCATCGTCGATACCATCGAGATAGGCGGAAAACCGACCTACGTCAAAAACCCCGAACCCGAAACCGCGAAGTAGACTAAAGGCGACTATGATACTTGGCATGATAGTTGGAACGGTGGTGAGCACCCAGAAGGCCGACGATATCGACGGCGCGCGGTATATGCTCGTGCAGAAATGCGACCAGCATGGCGCGACGAAGGATGAGTACCACGTTGCTCTCGACCAGGTTGGAGCCGGTGTGGGCGAGATGATCTTTATGTCCGGTGGCAGCCCCAATCGCCAGACGCCAAGAACGTTCGACAAGCCGATTGACGCTTCGATACTCGGCATAATCGACCTGATCGACGAGTCGGGCGAGGTCGTCTACTCGAAACAAGAAGGTTAGTAACCTATGGATTCACTTGAACAGAACATTCGCCTTTTGGTGCAGGATGTCCTGTCGAAGATGGACGTTTCGGAGTCCGCTTCGCCTCAGGCCTCCCCCGCTGCGCCCGCTGCTGCGCCAGAGGCGTTGGGTCCGGGGCTTTTCGGCGACATTGAAACCGCTATCGCAGCGGCAAAGATCGCCCAGAAAGAACTTCTCGAACTCACACTCGTGACCCGAAGGAAGATCATCGCCGCGATGCGACAGGCCACGCTCGATAACAACGAGCTGATGTCGAGACTCGCGGTCGAAGAAACAGGCTTCGGACGAGTTGAAGATAAACTTATCAAGCACGCGCTGGTGGCCAACAAGACTCCCGGCGTTGAAGATCTCCAACCAAGCGCATTTTCAGACGACGATGGAATGTCGCTCATCGAGCGGGCCCCATGGGGCGTTATCGGGGCGATTATCCCGTCGACCAATCCGTCTTCCACGGTTGTCTGCAACGGTATCGGAATGATAGCTGCAGGTAATTCGGTGGTCTTCGGACCGCACCCGTCGGCCAAGAGAGTTTCTGGTATGGCCGTTAAACTGATGAACCAGGCGATCGTCAGCGCCGGCGGACCTATGAACCTCATCACCGCGATGGCCAACCCGACAGTCGCCGCCGCCGGTGTCCTCTTTACGCACGAGGACATCGGAATGCTCGTGGTTACAGGTGGTCCGGGTATTGTCAAGATTGCAATGAAGAGCGGCAAAAAGGCAGTCGCCGCCGGTCCGGGCAACCCGCCGGTAGTGGTCGACGAAACCGCCGATATCGAGAAAGCGGGCAAGGACATCGTAGCCGGAGGAAGCTTTGACAATAACGTCATCTGTATCTGCGAGAAGGAAGTCATCGTCGTTGAGTCGGTGGCTGACAGGCTCAAACAGGCAATGGTCGCGAACGGAGCCTACCTGCTGGATGAAGCCCAGACCAAGGCGCTGACCGATCTGGTGATCGATAAGCCCGGTTGTCCCGGTGACGAAGGGGCCATTAACAAGAAATACGTTGGTAAAAATCCTCGCGTTATCGCCAAGGACATCGGCCTGGATATCCCCGATTCGGTCAGGATGCTGCTTTGCGAGGTCGGGCGGGAGCACCCGCTGATCTGGACCGAGCAGCTTATGCCCGTCATGCCGCTTACCCGCGTGAAAAACGTTGACGACGCGATCGATCTGGCGTTCCAGTGCGAGCACGGGTTCCGCCACACCGCGATGATGCACTCGCTGAACATCGCCAAGCTATCGAAGATGGCCAAGGTGATGAACTGTTCGATATTCGTCAAGAACGGTCCGAGCTACGCCGGACTGGGTGTCGGCGGGGCGGGGTTCACCTCGCTATCGATCGCCAGCCCGACCGGCGACGGGATTACCCGCGCCAGGACGTTCACGCGAGAGAGACGCTGCACGGTAGTCGATTATTTCCGGATCGTATAGGTTATTTAAAAAACAGCAAAGTGAAGCTAGGCAGAGTAATAGGCAGAGTCGTCGCCGACAGGAAGCACGAGTCCTTTGAAGGCGTCAAGCTGATGCTGATCCAACCGCTGGACAGCCATCGCAAGCCCACCGGCGATGTGCTGGTCGGTATGGACGTGGTCCGCGCGGGCGAGGGCGATCTGATCTTTTACGAATCGTCAAAAGAGGCCGGTCAAGCCCTGCCCAACTGGTTCCATCCGGGCGACGTGGCGATTATGGGCATCATCGATCACATCGAAGGTGAAGACGCCGAGACCACGGGGGGTGGATGATGATACTGGCTCGAGTGACCGCGAACGTAGTGGCCGACACGAAGATCGACGACTACAAGAATTTGAAGATCATGATGGTTCAGCCGATCAAGCCTGACGGATCGGACGACGGGAAGATGATGCTTGCGGTGGACAACGCCCAGGCGGGCGTGGGCGACACCGTGATTATATGCGACGAAGGCGGATCGGCCAGAATGTTGATGGACACTCCGACCATCATGACAATACGGACGGTAATCGCCGGAATCGTTGACTCAGTGGACGTAGATCCCGACGCTTAAACAGTAGATGAATCCCTGGACGCAAGAGTGACAGAGATAGACATAAACAAGATCGTAGACGCCGTAGTGGACAAGATCGTCGCCGAGGGTAATCTCGACGGCGTGAGTCTGGGCGATGCGCCAACACCCGCGGCCGCGGGCGGCGGGGCGTTTGTCAAGGACCGCGTACGGCGGGTTGCGATCGGCTGCGATCACACGTGTGTGAGCGGCAAGAACGGTATAAAGGCTTATCTGGAAACTTTGGGCTACGTGGTTACTGACGTCGGTTGCGACGGGTCGGAGAAAGTCGACTACCCCGACATCGCCGCCGCGGTCGCCAGGAAGGTCGCCGGCGGGCAGTGCGAGCGGGGCATTATGCTCGACGGCGCGGGAATAGGATCTTCGATGGTTTGCAACAAGGTTCGCGGCATCCGCGCCGCGTTGTGCTATGACATTCGTACAATCGTCAGCAGCCGCGAACATAATAACGCTAACGTCCTTACGCTGGGCGGTCCTCTCCACGGCAGCGGGGAGCTCTGCGAGATGGCGAGGCTCTGGTTGGAAACACCGTTTGCCGGTGGAAGACACTGGCCGAGAGTGAACAAGCTGATGGCTACAGAAAGAGAGCGAAAGTAAGATGGACCAGCAGGAACTGATCGACAAGATTGCCAGCGAAGTAATGAAGAGACTGACCACCGAGTTGGGCAAGAAGGGCGCCGTGCCGGCCGTCGGC
>JASLNT010000076.1 GCA_030745875.1 Phycisphaerae bacterium | reverse complement strand
AAAAGCGGGCGATGAGATTCGAACCCACGACATTCACGTTGGCAACGTGACGCTCTACCACTGAGCTACGCCCGCATGTAAGAGTAACAATGTAATGCAAGGCGGGTTTTCTGTCAAGTGCTCGGGGATGCAAATCTCGCGTATGGGCGAGAATAATGTCCCCGCAGAGCGACATTCTCACTCAATAAGTTGCATTCTCCGGGAGTTCTGGGCGGTGGGAGGGGTTGAGCCTGGTGATTGTCCAAGCTTGCGAATTGCCCTGTCCTAAGCTACTCTCTGACCAATGGTAATAGCTGACATCATACCTTCGGCGGTCTTCGAGCAGCATTCTGCGCTTCTACTGGCATTCGTTGTGGTGTCGATAGCACTGCTGGTTTTCGGAGCTGATCGTGCGGTGGTGGCCGCCGTTCGCCTGGCTCGCGCTATCGGTATGAGCACAGTGATTATCGGCGCCACGGTCGTGAGCCTTGGGACAACGAGCCCCGAAGCGTTTGTTTCCGTGACGGCTGCCATTAGGGGCAAGGGTGGGTTGGCGCTGGGCAACGGGGTGGGGTCGATCATCTGCGACACGGCCCTGATATTCGGTTTGTGTTGTTGCTTGCAGCGATTGCCCAAAGACCGGTTCATCCTGCGTCGCCACGGTTGGCTGCAACTGGGTTCGGGCGTGCTCCTGGCGGGGGTGTTGTTCGGGCTGGCGTGGTGGAACGGCGGATTTACGGGCGTGCTGATTCCGCGTGCTGTCGGTGTGGTGTTCCTGGTGTTGCTGGTGGGATATATGTGGATTTCCGTCCGTTGGGCGAAACAGCATCCTACCGAACTGCCCGAACACGAACGCCAAGCCGCCGAAGGAGCGACCGGCGGGGCGGTTGTGGTTAGAAGCGTGGTTGAACTGGTGGTGGGATTGGCGCTGGTGCTGGTCGGTTCGAATCTGCTGATCGGTTCGGTGGAGGTGCTGGCCATTAGATGCAGTGTGCCTCGCAGCGTTCTGGCTGTTACGCTGGTGGCGTTTGGTACGAGTCTGCCCGAGTTGGTCACCGGCGTCACATCCATCGTCAAGGGTCACCCGGAACTGCTCATAGGCAACGTTATCGGGGCGGACATACTGAACGTACTGTTTGTGGTTGGCGCGTCGGCGGCGTCTGTTCCACTGCACGTTCCGATGGAGTTCTACTACCTTCACATCCCGGTGATGTTGTTGGCGCTGGTGCTTCTGCGCACGTTCATGTGGGCTGACGGGCCTGTGTTCCGTAAAGCCCACGGAGTATGGTTGCTGATCACGTTCCTGGGTTATTATGGAGTGATGTTGACCCTCGTGTTGATGGGATATTTACAATACTCCGAGTGACTGACATCAAATGTATGCTATAATCTTCTATATGTAACGTTATAGCATCCTGCATCGTCCAGCCGAGCTGGTGTTGGCGGCGGTTGGCGGTCGGAAAAAGGGATTATTCAGGGCATATGTTTACCAAATCAAAGAAATATCTGTCTGGCGCGTTGATGACGGCGGCCGTTCTGGCTGTGTTCTTGTCGGGTCCGGGCCTCGCCGCCGGCGCGGAAACTGAAATGTTGCCTGCGGTGAACTATCCGCACGCCGGAGTGTCAGTCGCTCTGCCAAAGGGCTTCGTCACACACGTGGTTCCCGACGGATCCGTAGTGACGCGCGGCGGGTTGGTGATAGGCGGTCAACCGGCCCAGGCGGTTACGCTGAGTGCGTTTTGCGTAGGTCCCAAGACCACCGCCGCTGACTTCGCCGACCATTCCCAAAAAGCCCTCAAAGCCAAGCTCTCCGTACGCAAATTCCAGGCTCTAAAGAGCGTTGCGATCAAGGTGGCCGGTATTGCGGGCGTTGCGAGACTCTGGAAGTACACCTATGACGGCGGTCCGACTACTGCGGCTAGAGTGTTCTTCGTTCGCGAACTAAAAGGCGACGGCGTCCATATCTGTTACATGCTCACCGTGGAGGTCAGCGCCAAATACGAACAGACTCTTCTGCCTACGCTCGACAAGGTCATAAAGAGCATCAAGCTGACGACGCTGCAGGCTCCCGCGTCGATTCCCACCAAATTGAGCGACCGGAAACTCAGCGATTATCGCGGAGGATTCAGCGTTCGCCTGCCAGCCGGATGGTTCGGCGTGTCGGTAAGGGGCGGTGTCTCGATGGGACAGAAGAATTACCTCCTCGGCGGAGCCAACTCCCCGCAGGTGGCGATTCTTTCGGCCCCCGTCAAAGAAGATACTTCAGCACAGGCGTTCGCGAAAATGGCGATTTCAAGATACCTTGCGGCCACCACTCAGCCCGACAGCGGTGTTGAACTGCTTAGCGAGGGTCCGACCAAGGTCGGTCAGCGGGACGCCTATCAGTACATTCTCAAGCTCACGTACGAAGTTCCCCCCGCGACCCAGCCGGCTACGGCTCCGACCAGCAAACCGGCGGTAAAGAGCAAACCGGTTAAGATCGGGACTATCGAGGCCGTTCGTGTGGTCTGTCGCAGCGACAGCGGCGGCAAGTCCGTCAGGGCGTACCTGTTCACCCTGTCATGCCAGGAAAGCGAAGTTAAGTTGGTTTCCCCATGGTTTGATACGCTGGGCAAGGGGTTCGAGTACATGCCCCTGCCCGATGCGGCCGTCAAACCGAAGAAGCCGACCGGAACGTCTACAACTCCCAAATCATGACCGGCGCGGTTTGAGATTCAACCAAGCGTATGGACAATTCCAACGTCGCGAACATCAGCTTTGGCGGAGGCGAGGTCGAGTTTGTCACCGACAGCCCCTACGTTGTCCTGCTGAGCCCGTCGGAACTGGATATCCTCGCCGACGATCTGGGTCCGCTCTGCGCCAGGCGATGTCCGGACCTTAAGGGAGTGCTCGGTGAGTTCATCAACACCGCGGCCTACGGGCGGGTCGGCATGTACGAGATTCCCGCGTTCATCCCCGGGCGATATCGCCTGGATGTTTCCTGCGTTCGTAAAGTCACCAGCAGTCCGCCCGGATCGTTTCTGATCGACAACGGGACGCTGCTGGTGAGCGATGCGTCGAAGATAAGTTTGCTCGCCCGGCGGTTGGATTGGGACACCTGCAACGAACTGCTGGCCGGTCCGCCTGACGACAGCTCAATCGAACGGGAGGTTATCGAGTCGATGGGAGGTCCGTATTTCGGTATTGTCACCGCCGATCCGGCCTTGGGCTTGGAGTTTGACGGGCCGGGTCGGTACGTCTTGCAGACTGGAGCGATGTGTCGAATCACCTGATGAAGATTGACCTATTTCCTGCAGTTAAAAAGAGTTGAATCAGATTTGCTGTTGTCGTGAAGGTCCAAAAACAATGAAGAGTATTCAAAAAACATGGGCTCAATTTGGGGAATATCGAGTATATTAAGAAGTTGACAGCAATACGTTTCTGTGCGAGTCGACCGGCGTGCCGAAAGACTGTTGGGTGTTTCGGATGCGATTCAGAAAGGTTGCAGTTTGATGATATGCAAAGTATCTGAATTTTCAGGTCAATGCGGGAATCGGCGGTTGTGGCGCGCGTGGTCGGTTCGCGCCGGTGGAATTCTGCTCTGCGGTATTATCTCTCTCATGCTGGCCGGACGTTCGGAATCCGATGAGAGCCCCCAGATCGGCACGTACGTCGCCGATATCCGTTTTGAGATCGTCGAGCCGCCCATTGTTGCACAACGCGACATCACCGTTCGTGCAGTTACATCCAATCAGCAACTGGAGAAGAAACCGTTTGAATGCAGCGGAATGGTGTGGTTGGACGGGCGTTTGATCCTGACCAGCGATCGCCACGAACATGTCCTGTTTGTATGTCCGGTCGATCTGGACAAGATGACCATCGGGGCTCCATCGCCCCACGTGGTGATACGTAATGAACAGGAATTGCTGCAGGACGCCGAGAGCATTACTATCCGGCGATCGCGCAACGGCAAGCCGGTCCTGTACGTGATGTGCTCGCTGAGCAACGACCGTACGGCAATGGCGTTGCCCAAGCGGGCTCACATGCTTCGCTGCAGTATAAAACAGCTTGATCCTCTTTCCGTCGGACGCCCGGTTGTGGTCGACGCGAGCCCTATCCGGGCGGCAGTTAACGAGCATTTTAAGGATGCCGGAATAACGCCTTACAGTACGTATTGGGCCGATTTTACAGGCGACAACAAGAACACCTACCGCTGGGGCAACGTGGAGGGCGTAGCCTTTACCCCGGATGTTTCGACAATGCTGTGCGGAATGCGGAACCCGCTTGTGGGCGGTTCGGCTTTGTTTTTTGCGTTGCGGGGCGTTGACGAGGCGTTTGACGCTTCCGACGCCAATCTGACGAAATTGATCGACCTGTTCCCCCTTGATCTGGGGCGAAGAGGCGTCAGCGACATCTGTTGGGATCCGGTCACCCGGGGTTATCTTATCGCGGCGGCCAGGAGCAACGGTCCGAAACTCGACAAGGACCAGCCTTTCCCGCCAAACACGCTGGACAGCGCCTTGTTCTGGTGGAGCGGGCGGAAGAGCGACAAGCCCGTCTGTTTTGCGCGGGCTCCCGATATGAAGATCGAGGCGATATGTCGTCTGGGCGGTAGTCGGTTCATCGCCATCTGTTCGGACGAGGGCGATGTGAGCGAAGGGCGTACGGCGCGGCAGAGCGTGCTGACCATTCTGGACTTTCGCGGTATAGTGCGCGGAAGGGGAGGTCGGTGAACATGCCTGAAGACGGCGACATTCGGCACGTTGGTCTGGAAGACGAAGCCGCATTCGAGGCGAGCATGGTCTTTGAGGGCGAGGGCGACGCTGTCGGCGATGAGACTGTTGTGCTGCCCCACGACGATGGTTCGGTCGAGGCGGTGGGGGACCAGGGCGCCCGGCGCCGCTGGGCGGGAAAGACTCTGGGGCATTTCAAGCTTCTTCGCATGATTGCCGAGGGTTCGATGGGAATGGTGATCCAGGCGATGGACGTAAACCTGCATCGCATTGTGGCGTTGAAGGTGCTTCGGAAGCGCATCGTGGGTTTCGACGATCGCCAGCGAGTTGACCAGTTTTTGCGGGAGGCGCGTGCGGCGGCCAGGCTGGATCACCCCAATGTTGTCCGGATTTACGAGATCAACGAGCACGACGGATGGTGGTACATCGCCATGGAGATGGTTGAAGGAGGCAGCGTCAAGGACATCATCAAGACCACAGGCCGAATGCCTCCCGGACGGGCGTGTAAGGTTATCGCCGACTCCGCCGTTGCGCTGGCGGCCGCTCATTCGCTGGGTGTTATCCACCGCGATGTGAAACCCGGAAATCTGCTGGTTTCGCGCGGCGGACACTGCAAGCTCACCGATTTCGGCCTGGTGCGCCTGTACGATCCGAACGATCCGTTCGACTTCACCACCAAGGCCGTAGGAACACCGCAATTCGTCGCTCCGGAGGTGATTCGAGACCATCGTTCCGCGTCGGCGTCTGACGTATACAGTCTGGGCGGGACGTTGTACTACACGCTCACCGGGCATCCTCCGTATGTCGGGCCCAAGGTCTCGGAGATTCTCAATCAGCATCTCGACGGTCCCCTGCCGGAACTGTCGAAACACATACCCGACTGCCCCGAAAGTCTGGACAAACTCGTGCAGTGGGCGATGGCGAAAGACCCGTCGCAGCGTCCGTCCGCCGCAGATTTCGCCACCGCCCTGCATTCCGAGGGCATTGACTGGCGTGGAAGCGAGTCCGGTATGATCTCGCCATCGGGTTCGGAGTCGACTCTTTTTGGATCTCGCATACCGGCTTTCGGATCTCAGGCGGTAAGCGGTTCCGGAGCCCTGATGGGTTCAGCGACGCGACAGCCGAGCCCCGAACATTCGGTCAGGTCGCATCGAATGCGGATACTGGGAGCTTGCGGTGTGGCGGTTCTTGTGATCGGTATGGTGCTTTGGATGTTTTTCGGTCCGGCCGGTCGAATCGGCGGGGGGGGTGATCGAATACCGGACATAAGCGGACGGTTCCCGAAAGCTCCGGTTAGCTATGGAGTTCTACCCGCCGGCGCGATCGCCAAACCGGACACCCCGTCCTCGCCCGCTCCGCCGTTCAGTTGGGTGGGCAAACGCAAGACGACCGGATTGCGATTCGTCGCCAGCAAGCGCGGGCGGTATTTTTATCCAATCGCCCACTCGGCTGCGCAGCTCATTCGGGATGAAGACTTCGTCGGGTACGGGTCGATCGACGAAGCCCGCGCCGACGGCAAGATCCCGCTCCATTGACCGGGCGCAACCGGAATCGAATTGCGGGGGGTCGTTCAATTCCCTATCCTTCAGGCACACTGAATGCCATTTAACGATTCTGAGCGCGTGCGATGAGGAGATTCACATTGACAATATCTCGAGCAATTACCGTTCTTGTGTCCGTTCTCACCGTGAGCGTCGGGGCGGGCTTTTCGGGTGAGGCTGAGCGGGCGGGCGAGATACTGAAGGGCTCTGGTGTCAAAGGCGGGTTGGTGGTTCATATCCGCACGGGCGTTTCCGGCGGGGCGGGCCTGAGCGCTGCGCTGCGGGCCGGTGAGCGATATGTCGTGCATGCTCTGGCGACAGACGCATCGGACCTTGCGGCCGTTCGAGCGAACGTTCGCAAGGCGGGTCTGGACGAGAGCGTGTGGGCGACCGGGCTGACCGGAGCCCGCCTGCCATACGCGGAGAATATGGTCAATCTATTGGTCGCAGAAGGCCTCGGAGCGGTGCCCATGGACGAGGTGCGACGCGTTCTGGTCCCCGACGGAGTTGCTTACGTCAAGACCAACGGGAAGTGGGTCAAGAGCGTCAAGCCCCGCCCGGATGACATCGACGAGTGGACGCACTGGCTGCACGCAGCCGACGGTAATGCGGTCTCCTCCGACACTCGGGTCGGTCCGCCGAGGAGTTTCAAGTGGATCGCCAAACCGCTCTGGTCGCGGTCGCACGACAGCGCCCCGAGCGTTTCGGCGATGGTGTCGGCCGGCGGGAAAGTGTTCTATATTGTGGATGAGGCCCCGGCGTCCATGGGCGGTTCGGCCCCGGACAAATGGGCTCTGGTCGCCCGCGACGCATTCAACGGGTTGAAACTCTGGCGGATTCCGATCCCCAAGTGGGGTTGGACCGCCTGGAGCACGCGCGCCACCGTTCGCTTCACTATTCCCACGCACGTGTCGCGGCGATTGGCGGCGGTGGGCGATCGGGTGTACGTTACGCTTGGTTTCAACGCTCCGCTCACTGAGTTGGACGCGGCTACCGGGAAGGTGCTTCGGACCTACGAGGGCACGCAGTTCACCGATGAGATTCTCTGCGACGACGATCTGCTGATCGTTTCAATCAACAAATCCGCACAGAAGCCCGGTGTTGAACTCGGCGATTCGGCGCCGCCGGTGCGAAAGCAGGTTGCGGCGATTGATCGTCGATCCGGATCGATGATCTGGAAGACGGGCGATTATGTCGGTCTGCGGTCCAAGACCGGATCGATGGAGCGGATCAGCCACCTCAGCATGTCCGCCGGAGGCGGTAAGGTGTTCTTCGCAGACGGTGATAGGATCGTCAGCCTGAGCCAGAAAGACGGCCGCGAGAAGTGGCGGATCGATCGGCCGGGCGTTCCCGAGAACAAGATGCGATACAACATACGCATCAGCGACATGTGTACGCTGGTCTACAACAACGGCGCGGTCTATTTCGCCCAGATGAATCCCGACCGCGGTGTCGATTGGCGCGAGATAAGGGCGAAGGTTCACGCATTCTCAGCCGACACGGGCAAGGAACTCTGGAATCGCCAGTGCTCTTCCTGGGGTTGGGCTCATCCCGCCGATGTTTTCATCCTCCAGGGGCTTGTGTGGGTAACCGACTACCAGAACGATTACGTCCTGGGCCTTGATCCCAAGACCGGGAAGATAAAACGCAAGGTCTCCGACCACAAGGCGTTCGACAACGGACACCACCATCGCTGCTATCGCAACAAAGCCACCACCCGTTATATGATCACCAGCTTCCGCGGGCTGGAGTACATCGATTGGAAATCGGACCGGACTGACCGGAACCACTGGGTTCGCGGCACGTGTCGTCTCGGCGTGATGCCCTGCAACGGGATGACTTACGCCACACCGCATCCCTGCGACTGCTATATCAGTTCGAAACTCAATGGGTTTTTGGCGTTGAAGGCGGATTTGCCCGCAAAGGCTCCGGACGACGGACCAAAACTGGACAAGGGTCCGGCTTACGGGAAGATCGCCAATCGTCACTCGAAGATCGCTGAGGGACAAGCCTGGCCGATGTTTCGCAATGACCCGCGGCGCAGCGGTTCAACCAGCGCTGTGATTCCGAAGTCCCTGAAGACGGTCTGGCGGGCGGACCTCGGAGGGGAGCTTACAGCACCGGTTCTGGTTGACGGTCGCGTAATAGCGGCCCGCAAGGCCGCACGGGAGGTAGTATGCCTGGCGGCGGCGGACGGTAAGGTGCAATGGAGATATATCGCCGGAGGCGCAATCGACACACCGCCCACCATTCATGGGCGCCGCGCGGTTTTCGGATGTACGGACGGATGGGTCTACTGCCTTCGGGTCGACGACGGCGTACTGGCGTGGCGGTTCAGGGCGGCTCGGCAGGATAGACTGGTCGGTGCGTTTGGCGGATTTGAGTCGGCCTGGCCGGTTCACGGCAGCGTGCTGGTGATTGATGGAACGGTGTACTGCGCCGCCGGTCGATCGTCGTTTCTGGACGGCGGGATTTCCGTCTACGCTCTTAAGCTCGACACCGGCGAGATAGTCGCAAGCGAGACTCTCAGCAGCACGCAGGACATGGATGTCGACTGGGGGCGCGACCAGAGTATCGACACCGGTGTGCTTTCGGACCTGTTGGTGGCTGACAAGGGCGGGATATATCTGCGAAATCTGCCCGTGCTGGGGCGAGGCAAGAAAGCCCAAATACCCATGCACCTTCGCGCCACGGGCGGTTTCCTGGACTATAGTTGGTTTCACCGCACGCGATGGTTCCTGGATGGCGCCGCGGTTGCCGAGTACCTCGTTTTCGATGATAAGCGTGTTTGCGGTGTGCGGGCCAGGAAGGGCATTGGCGGGTACGGTTTGCTGTTTAAGCCCGGTGACAAGGGGTTTGAGTTGTTCGCCGCAGATCGCATCACAAAACTCCCACCGCCCAAACGCAAGCCAAAACGCAAACCCAAACCCGCCAAATCCAGAAAGACGGGCAGGCCCTCGGGTAAGAGCAAGACACCCGTAGTACGCCCGCCGAAGGACAAATGGCGCATCAATCTCCCCGTTCGCGTGACGGCGATGATTCTGGCTGGCGACACGCTCGTCGCCGCCGGCACGCCCGACGTGCTGTACTCCAATGATCCGTGGGCGGCGTACGAGGGACGCAAGGGCGGTAAGCTGGTTGTGGTGTCCGCCGTCGACGGAACCATTATGAGCGAACTGAAGCTGACTGCCGCGCCAACGCCCGACGGACTGGCAGCAGCCGCCGGACGCCTGGTGATGTCAAGCGTGGACGGAACGTTGACATGCTTCGGCGCCAAGTGAATTTGCGATGCGCCACTGAGACCTGCAGGAGCTTAACTGATGACAGAATCAAACGCCCGGCCGAATTGGCAATGGGACGAGACCGCCAAGATCAGCACCGATTACTGTGATGAAACCCAAGCGCAGAATTACGACGCACTTCACGTTCGTCCGGACAGAACCCATGCTGAGTACGAGGAAATCCTCGATAGCATGAATCCACAGCCGGATTGGTGCTTGATGGATATTGGCTGCGGGACAGGCACGTTCGCCATGGCGGCAGCCCGGAGATGCGAGCATGTCTATGCGGTCGATATATCCCAGGCCATGCTGGAAGTCGCCGCCGTAAAGGCCCGCGATGCAGGCGTCAGCAACATCACATTCCTCCAGGGAGGGTTCCTCACATACGAACATGGCGGCGGGGCGGTCGATGCGATCACATCGCAACTGGTGCTTCACCACCTGCCCGACATGTGGAAACAAATCGCCCTGGGGCGTATGGCGGAAATGTTGAAGCCCGCAGGCGTGCTCTACCTTCGCGACGTGGTGTTTCAGTTCGAGCATGATCGGCATGCCGAGGTGTTCGACAAATGGGTGGACGAGGTCGCCGAACTGTTCGGTCAGGCCTGCATGGCCAGCCAGGCCGAAAGTCACATCCGCCGTGAATTCAGCACGTTCGGATGGATAATGGAAGGTTTGCTGAAACGCGCCGGCTTTGACGTGGAACAAGCCGACTACAGCCGACGTCTCGCTGAGTACTTCTGCAGGAAGATCTGATTGCGGCTGGGTGTTCTTCTCAATCCCGGGCGCTGTGCTATGACGACCGATCCGACTTCCAGGCTTCGCGTTCGACGATATGCTTGATGCTGCAAAGGGAGTGATTCCATATTACGTTATGGACGAATCCGGGGAAGGCGAGTTTGAACATGCGCCAGGCAATCCAACGGATAGGATTCTTCGGTTTGGGGAAGTTAAAACCGACGTACGTGGAAAGGAGATTTATGCCTTTTCGGACGGGGCTTATCTCGAATACCAGCACACCGCCCTTGGCGAAACCGTTCTTCACGCGATACACCAGGCGCCGCTGGTCGATTATGCGCTCCAGGACAATGCTGAACCCCAGGCAGCGAAAAGGCAAACCATACGTGATGACGCTTCCGATTGTGTTGGGCTGCCCTGCGGTTCTGCGTATCTTCACCATACGAGGGCGGAGATACTCCCTGTCGGAGTCGCCGAACTTCCCAACCTGCCTGAGAATCTCCTCCTCCGGGCCGCGTATTTCGATCGAGTACATGCTCTCGAATTCCGGACGCTTTCCAGGACCCTCGATATCGACGATCTCCGCGAAATGGTGATGCTGCTCGTCCAACACTTCCTTGGGAATTGCCGTCGGATGCCTCATCAGTCCTTTCCACTTCAGACCAAACATCCGTTCGGTCACGTAATCTCTCGCCGACACCAGCACCCCTCCGACAAGAATAGCCCACAACGCCGCAGGATGGAACATCAACGCGAGGATGCGACCGTAACTGTCGTCTCCGCTGGCCATCTTCCACAGAAGATCGGCCAGTCTCCGCTTACCGTGAGGCTTGTTCCTTCGTTCGAAGCTAATCGCCTGGTACAGTATCCTGCTCAGAATGCGATGCCCGAACGCTACGCGGCTGAGCAGGAAAACGAACCTGCCGTATGTGGTGTCTCGTCTGGACCGCTTGATGACGGGCCAATACCCCTTGGCGAGACTCCGCTTGTCGACCCCCTTATCCATAATGCAGTCCGCCAGCGCCGAGGCGGTCAGGTATGAAGAGAGTATTCCGTCTTTGTAGAGCCTTGCGAACACCAAATCGCCGATGACTGCGGTCCTGTGCCCGTAGGGATGTTTGGCTGTACCGACTGTCATGTTCGGGTTGCAGAGGCATAGGGGCGATATGTCGACCTTGCCCGGCAGGAGTCTCCGTATGTGGGGCAGTTCCAGGAACTCCCGAATAATTTGTTGATTGTCGGCGGGGGAGGCTCTGTCTACGCATTGGCCGAGCATGACCACCGTGATGTATCCCGCCTTGGGCATCAGGGAGGACATTTCGACCTTCAATGTCTTGGATCCGTATTGAATGAAATGTAACTCTCCGGACATGAGTTGCAGGCAATTATCGTCAGCCGCCAACTCGCAGATGAGCGCCTTGCGGACCTTCGGGGGACGGAATTCAGGCATGAACTCACGCAGAGACCGCCAAAGCGGGTCGTCTTTGTCCAGCAATCCGCCGATTCGATTCACGCCCGCCGCAAGGGCCAGAAAATCCCCTTTCAAACTTTCTTCTTTGGATTTGGATGCGTCTGTCCACCAGGTCGCCACGGGCTTGCGGTCGTCGGAATAATGGATGGTGTGAACTTCACCGGTAATAACCGTAGCGCCGAGATCGGCGGCCTTTTCGAGCATGAATGCGTCGAAATTCTCGTACCGCAACGGTCGATTGTGCGGTCGCGAGCCTCGGAAGACTGAAGACATTCTCCTCCCCTCCGGTACGGGCAACTTTATGTTCTTCCAGTCACCGTGAACCGTCAGAGACTCAAACTCGCTTTGCAGGATGTCATCGGGCAGCGCAAGGTCCTCTTCATCCAGTACGTCAGTCAACCTTGGAGAAATGCCCCCCGCGCAGTAGTTGCACCCCTCGCGCATGCAAACCGACTGGACGGAGCCCGAGAATCTGAGCGCCCTTTTTTTCTCAATGATGACAACGTTGATTTTCCTGCCGGACTGCCTGGCCCGCTTTAGCAGACCGATGGCGAAAAAGGCTCCGCCCGGTCCTCCGCCCACGACTATCACCGTGGCGCCGTCTTGAAGAACTGTTGCTTTTTGCGATCCATCGCGTAATTGCGACATGCTGCGACTCCAAACGAACCAATTATTAATCTCACGCTGCTGTCGGCAATTGACGGCTGCAAGTGACTGTCGGACCGTCGAACTCGAATCTTTCAGGTTCGCCGACGGGAAAGCATAATCTTTTCAATAAGTACACTGTATCCCCTTATCGGCTGCTTCTCCAGCTTCTCGTCGATTTGCGTGCGGTGTGCAGCGGATATTACAGATCTTCGTGTCCAGTGCTGTTGGCGGTGAATTCGCCTGTCGCCGCATCATATTTCCAACCATCGCCCGGATTTCCGTCAACCGCGTCGGACTTGGCGGGATTGTCTACGTACCTGTTGTCCGGGAAGAACTTGAGATACGGTCCCAACACTCCGATGGGGTCGATCGTCCCGTCCTCGTCAGTCCTTGAAGTGAGTTGGATCTTGATGTCGCTGGGATAATTGCCATTATGCTCCAGTTTGTACAGTTGCAATTGGGCTCGCACTTGCTGCAAATTCTTGGTCAGATTCGACATTTTGGCGTCACCGGTGGCGTCGGCGAATTGCGGGACCACGATCCCCGCCAGCAACCCAAGGAACATAATCACCCACAGGACCTCGACTAATGTAAAACCTCTCTTATTTGTGTTCATGGGATTGCCTCAAGACAGCGGCAGGATAGAGTGTTGCAGCTTTATAACTGTAAGAAATAAAACGGCGTATGGCAAATCCCGTTCGCGTGAGAAGCGTTTATCCGGCGAACTTCGCAGGCGGAGCGCTCCTGCCCGCCGATTCGTATCTCTCCACTATCGCTGTGAGGGCTTTGACCTTTTCGGGATGTTTGGCGTAGATGTTTGTTGTCTCGCCCGGATCGTCGTCGAGGTTGTAGAGCTGTCCGGGTGTATCGACCTTTCGTTTCAGAGAGTATCCGCCCGAGTTGTCGGCGAGGATTAGCTTCCACGGGCCCTGGCGGATGGATTTGAACGCCGACCAGGGCGTCATTATGGTCGCTTCGCGGAGCGGCTTGGCGAGCTTCTTGCCCAGGAGCACCGGGAGGATGCTGTAGCTGTCTTCGGCCGCGTTGGATGGAAGGTCGACTTTCAGGATGTTCGCCACGGTAGCCATCACGTCGACCGTGCAGACGATCTCGTCCGAGGTGCTTCCGGGCTTGACCTTCCCAGGCCAGCGCACGATAAACGGTACGCGGTGCCCGCCTTCGTAGATGGTCATCTTATAACCGAGCCATGGCCCGTTTGTCTTGTGTCCGTAGGTCACCCAGTATTGGTAGGACCCTTCGCTCTTGCGCTTCAGCAGGTCGTCGGCGTCCCACTGTTCGCCCCAGTCGTTCTTGGCGTATTTCTTCAACGCTCCTTCCGGGTCGCCGGGCAGGGCTCCGTTGTCGGACGTGAACAGGATCAGCGTATTGTCCAGGCAGCCTTTGGCTTTCAGGTCGGCGATCAGCCTGCCGACTATGTTGTCCAGCTCGACGACCTTGTCGCCGTGCAATCCGGCTCCGGATTTTCCGCGGAACTCTTTTATAGCCAGACAAGGCCTGTGTATTGCCGAAGTGGGCATGTACAGGAAGAACGGTTTCTCCGGGGTCGCCTTGAAGTGTCGGTCCAGCCAGCCCTTCGCCTTCGACCAGAGCACCTGATCGATCTGTTCGGACACGTAATCGTCCGAGACCAGTCCCGCTCCGGATTCGGTGTCGTAAACCGGGTGTTTCTTTCTGGTCGAGGGGGGGACAACGACCTTGTTGTTCTCGATGTAGCAGTACGGCTGCATGTTGTTTGACGAACCGATGCCGAAGTAGTAATCGAATCCGTTGTCCAGCGGGCAGGCGGTAAGCGGTTTGGTGAAATCGACATTCTCGCACTCCTTGTCGTTCCAGGAGTTCTTGTTGATTGTCCGCCCGGGCTTGGCGACCCATCCCCATCCCAAATGCCATTTGCCCACGCCCGCGGTGGTGTATCCGTTTTGCTTTAGAAGCGATGCTACGGTCAGGCGGTCCTTGTCGATCAGCGGGTCCTCGAAGTGCTTCAGGACGCCGACCTTCAGACGCGTCCGCCAGGAGTACTGTCCGGTTATGAGCCCGTAGCGTGTGGGCGAACATTGTGCCGCGGATGTATGGGCGTCGGTGAACCGCATGCCCTCAGCCGCCAGCTTGTCGAGGTTGGGCGTGGGGACCTTCCCTTTGGGGTTGTAGCAGCTCAGGTCGCCCAGGCCCAGATCGTCGGCGAGGATTACCACGATGTTGGGCTTCTTACCGCCCGCGGGCGGATTGATTTTCGCTCTGAGCGACTGTCGTTGGCATTGGATTGACACGCCGGGAACGGCCAGTCCCGCAGCAGCAACGGTCGCCGCCTTCATGAAGCCTCGTCTGCTCAAACGCATTTGACACCTCTGGGGTCAGTCATGTTCGTGTGTATCGTCGGTGAGGCGTTATTCTCACGGGGAACTCCAGTTGTGTCAACCGGGGAGTTGTTCGCTCGTTTCATCTTGTGCGATACAGAGGTGATTTGCTAGAATATCCGTCAAGCGGCTGGGGTTTCCAGTTGCTTCCCCGAGAAAACCGCAAGAGGATCAATCATGCTTATCCGTCGGCGAAAAGTTATCGGTATGTTCGTTGTTGTCGCATTGCTGTGCCTGTCGGTTTCGACCGCTCCGGCCGCCAAACGCAAAGCCAAGGGCAAACTCACCAACAAGGGCGTAACTCTCGGTAAATGGCTCTCCACCGAACCGATCGCAACCGGACAGTTCAGCAAGCCCGGATTTCCCGAGAAGAAGGTCGATCTGGCGGCAAGGACTTCGGGGGGCAGGGCGATCTGGGCGGTCCAACCGAAATGGACTGACGCCCGGATTCACAGGTTCCTCATTCCCGCGGATACGGCGCTTTACATGTATCGCACAATCACCGCCGAGAAAGCAATCACCCTGACAGGCGGATTCGGCAGCGACGACGGATGCGCGGCGTGGCTGAACGGTAAGCAAATCCTGTCCAGCGAAGGGATGCGCGGGGTGGATGTTGATTCGGACAAGGTGAAACTGAACCTCCGCAAGGGCAAGAACGAACTGCTGTTCAAGATATACAACGCTCGTGGGAAATCGGGTTTCTTCTTCCGCATTATCGAGATCACGCCGGTAAAAGGCGAAGCCAAACTCCTCGACAAGAAAGCCAAGAGGGCGGCCAAACGCAAGAGAGACTCCACCCCCCAGCCCGGTACGGTCACCAAGGTCGGTGTTACGTCTGAATCGCTGAAGCTGGCGATAAACGATCTGGGCAAGAAGTTCCCGCAGTACAAGGCTTCGAACTACCTTAAGCGCCTGGAGGCCTTGGGAGACAAGGCGGTCGAAGACAATCCTGCGTTCATGTCGCTGGCGCGAGAGGCGCTGCTGGCCAATCCGCGGTTGGATTTCGATAAACTGATCGTACTCAAGCGCAACTTCGGTGAGAAGGCCTCCAAGGTAATCAGCACCTCTCTGGGCATGCCCTCGCTGAACTCGCGCACGCACGACAGCATCAGCAATCCGGCTGGCGGTTGGGATAACGAAATCGTCGTAATGTCGAATCTCCGAGCCAAGCCGAAAATCACCACCCTGTACAAGCCCAAAACGTCCAAGATGGTCTGCGATATCGACTTGCACTTTGACGCTGAGAAGCTCATGTTCAGCGCCATCGGAAGCAATAACAGATGGCACATTTTTGAGATGCCGGTGCAATCCGGCTCCGATCCGGTCCAGCTTACCCCCGGCAACCTGCCCGATATCGACTTCTTCGATTCCTGTTATCTGCCCAACGGCAAGTTCGTCACTACGTCGACAGCTCCGTATCAGGGCCTGCCCTGCGAAAACGGCGGGCGGTCAATGGCGAGCATCTACCTTATCGACCCGAAGACCAAGAAGATCCGCCAGCTCACATTCGAACAGGACTCAGACTGGTGCCCGACCGTGCTGAACAACGGGCGATTGATGTACCTGCGATGGGAGTACACCGACCTTCCGCACTACTTCTCGCGAATTCTGTTCCACTCGAATCCCGACGGGACGGCGCCGATGGAGTATTACGGGTCGAACTCGTATTTCCCCAATGCGTATCTGTTCGCCCGGCCGATTCCCACGCACGCGACAAAGGTTGTCGGTGTTGTAGGCGGGCATCACGGGATATCGCGTTCGGGTCGGTTGCTGATTCTCGATCCGGCTAAGGGACGCTTCGAGGCCGATGGCGTGGTCCAGGAAATCCCCGGTCGCGGTAAGGAAGTCCTCCCGATCATCGTCGACAGGCTCGTTGACGGTATCTGGCCGCAGTTCCTGCATCCGTATCCGCTTGACGACGAGTATTATCTCGTGACCGCCAAGCTCAATCATACCGGTCTGTGGGGGATATACCTGGTCGACACGTTCGATAACTTCGTGCTGGTCAGCGAGATTGAGGGCTCGGCGCTGCTGGAGCCCATGCCCTTGCGGAAGGTCAAAACACCGCCCGTTCTGCCCGACAAGGTTGACATGTCGCAGAAAAACGCGACCGTACTGCTGACGGATATTTACACCGGTCCCGGGCTGAAGGGCGTTCCCAAGGGGACGGTCAAGAAGCTGCGTTTGTTCTCGTATCACTATGCTCATCACCGCAGCGGCGGGCACCAGTCGGTAGGCGTTGAGTCCAGTTGGGACGTTAAGCGAATTCTGGGCACGGTGCCTGTTGAGACTGACGGGTCGGCGCTGTTTACCATTCCCGCCAACATTCCGATTTCCATCCAGCCGCTCGACGATCAGGGCCAGGCCCTGCAGATCATGCGCAGTTGGATGGTGGGTATGCCCGGTGAATTTGTCTCCTGCATTGGTTGTCACGAATCGCAGAATGAGACCACGGCCGTTCGAGCCACCCTCGCGGCCAAACGCCAGCCCTCGAAGATCGCACCGTGGTACGGTCCGGCCCGTCCGTTTGCGTTCCAGCACGACGTACAGCCCGTACTCAACAAGTTCTGCGTCGGTTGCCATAACGAAAAGCCCCACAAGGGCAAGATCATCCACAATTTCACCGCGGCGCCCGAGCGCGTGGAGTACAAGTTCGACAAGGCTTACATGGCGCTGCAGCAATACGTTCGACGCCCCGGTCCGGAAAGCGATTCGCACCTGACTACTCCGATGGAGTACCACGCCAGCACGAGCACGCTGATAAGAATGCTCAGGAAAGGGCACCACAACGTGAAACTCGACCGTGAAGGTTGGGAGAAACTGTACGCCTGGATAGACCTTAACGCGCCGCATCGCGGGAAGTGGGCTCCGCGCGTCTGGTGCGATCAGGACCAGACCAAACGCCGCGTCGAGCTATCCAGGATGTACGCTGGGGTGGACGTGGACGTTGAAGCTGAATACGACAAAACTCACGCCGAACTGGCCGGGCGGAAACCGGTCAAACCGATAATGCCCGCTCCCGAAGCAAGCGTCAGCATCAAGACGCCGAAAATCGCGGGATGGCCTTTCAGCACCGAAGAAGCCGCCAAGAAGCAGTCGAAACTCGGCAAGACCGAAATGACGCTCAAGCTCGGTAGGACGCTCAGATACCGCAACGGGAAATGCGTCATGGTCGAACCGGTCGATGTCGAGCTCAAACTGGTGAAGATCCCCGCCGGGCAGTTTGTAATGGGTTCGCCCAACGGTGACGCCGACGCCCGAGCGATGTCCGTAGTCAAGATCGAAAAGCCCTACTGGATGTCGTCAGTGGAAGTGACCAACGCGATGTACAAGCTGTTCGACCCGAAGCACGATTCACGCTATATCGACAATCCGGGCAAGGACCAGCGTTTCATGGGCGTCGAGGCCAACACCCTCGCCCAGCCTGTGGTCCGCATAAGCTGGATCGAGGCGACGGCGTTCTGCAAATGGTTGAGCGCCAAGACCGGTAGGAAATTCACCCTGCCTACCGAGGCGCAGTGGGAATGGGCCTGCCGCGCCGGGACCGACAGCGACATGTCGTACGGATCGACTGACGAGAACTTCAGTAAACTCGCCAACTTCGCAGACAGCGGCGCCCATCGTCTCCCGTTCCCGCGCGTAAGCGGTGTCAGGGACGGCGGGGCAATCTCAATACCGCCGGGGCGCTACACGCCCAACGCCTGGGGGCTGTACGATATGCACGGTAATGTGGGCGAGTGGACGATGTCCGACTACAAAGCCTATCCTTATATCGCATCCGACGGGCGAAATGCGGGCAAGAACGATACCCGGAAAGTTGTTCGCGGCGGGTCGTGGCGCGATCTGCCCAAGTACGGTTCGAGCGCACACCGTCGCACATACCAACCGTTCCAAAAGGTGTTCGATATCGGCCTGAGAGTGGTCTGCGAGGCGAAATAGCGTTACGACATCCTGTCGACATTCAGTTCGGCGTGCGAGCATTTTGACGACATTTCGAGCATGTACAGCACGCCTTCGGCTACTTCGCGCGGGTCGATGAACGCCTTGGTGTCCATTGGGCGATCGGCTGCGTTGAACAGTTCGGTGGCCATCTTGCCCGGGCAGACGCTTATTATCCGGATGCCGAATCCCTTGATTTCGAGTTTGAGCGTTTCGGCGAAACCGTTGAACCCGTACTTGGACGCGCAGTATATCGTGTGATCGGGCACAGGTTTTTTGCCCCCGGCTGAGTTCACGTTGACTATCACGCCGCTCTTGCGTTTCTTGAACATCTCGATCACGCCCTTGGTCAGCTTGATCGGGATTGTCAGGTTCAGTTCGATAACTTCGTCGACCCGTTCGTCCGATACGCCTTCGAGTTTTGTGATGTCGACCACTCCGGCGTTGTTTACGAGGATGTCCAATTCCTTTTCGATGCAGAGCGATTTAACTGATTCGAGCACGGAATTGTCGCGTAGATCGCCTGCAATGGCGAGGCATTCGGATCCGCCTGCGACTATGCCCGCCTTGAGTTCTTCGAGCAGTTCGGCGGTGCGGGCGGTGAGGATAAGGTTCGCGCCCGCCCGGGCCAGGAGGATCGCCATCTCCCTGCCCAGACCCTTCGACGCGCCGGTGATGAGTATCCATTTGTCTTTGAGAGTCATGTCCGGATGCTTCCTTAGTTGGCGACGAATTGCATTATCCGTGCGGCTGTTCCGCCTTGCTCGCGGCCTTCGATTGCGACGGTTTTCAATATAAGCGTGTGCTTGCCCGGTTTGAGATCTGCGCTGAACATTACGGTTCTGGGGTAGTGCAGGCCGCGACTGTAGCGGTGATACAGGTCGACCTTAACGGGCTTTGCGCCGTCTATAGTCGCTTCGAGCACGCCCGCGTCGGGTCCGGCCGATACGTAGGCCCCGATCCCCTTGCCCGTGAACTCAAGCGTGAGCTCCGCCCCGGGAGCCTCGGCGCAGAGCATGTCGATCTTGGTGAATCGCCCGCGTTTTCCGCCCTTGAGGCTCTTCCAGTCGGGCACGCCGAGCTTCCATCCGCTCTTGATCTTCGCTTTGGCGGGGTCGACGAATCTCGCATTGAAGTAGCTCTGCGGATCTATCGGTTTAGCGGGCATTTTGTGGGCGGTCTTCTTCGCGTCGGCCGCCAGCGGTTTGGCCCAGGCTTCGTCCATGAGCTTCTCTATCATCTTCGTGCACATCGCATTGCCGAACGGCGCCGGATGCGTTCCGCCGAATTTCTTCCAGGTTAGCGTTTCGGCTTTGATCTGCTGGGCGACCTCTCTAGCCAGATCGATCGTCGAGATGCTGTAATACTCGGCGACCTTCTTGTGGCCGGTCATTGGAATCGGGTTCTTGCCCGCGTTGATCGTCTTGACCATTCCGGGATTAACGAAGTACGTGATCACGATGTCCATGTTGGGGTTGAATGTTCGGGCGTGTCGGATGACGCCCTCCATACCGCGGATGCATTCGCGCAGGGCGTGTCCGGCGTCCTGGTCGTCGTTCACCGCGAACTCGATGAAGAACAAGTCGACCGGGCCCTTGCCCAATACGTGAGTGGAAAGGCGCCCGGCGCCGCTGGTTGAACATGTCGAGGATATTCCCGCGTCAGTGAACGTGAACTTCGTTTCGCTGAATCGCTTGGTCAGCAGAGAGCAGACCATCGGTCGGTAACCGTTCATCTCGGTGATCGACCCGCCGATGAACGCGACGTGTCCGGTCTTGCCCCGGGTGAACTGGATACGCGAGTTCTTCAGGCAGCCGCGAAGATGGAAGTTCGAATCTCCCACGGTGACCGGTTGTTTTGCAGGCGGCGCCTTGGCGGCTGGTGCGGTCGAACAGAGCGCCAAACCAATCAGCAGAATCGATACGCCGGACATCAACTGTTTTGTAAGCATGAGGAACTTCCTTTCGCCGCCAATCATAGCTGATTTCGCCTCGTCGGGCGAGAATCCCTTTCGCTCCAGACGTGTCGGCCGGTACAATCTTCGGCGAGTGTGAAAGGGACCTTCAAATGAAATTCAGGATATCTATCGTATTGGTCGCTGTGTTGTCGGCGGTGTCTGTGGCGGCGGAGAAAGTTGAACTGTGTCGGGGCAACTATCACAGCGAAGCAGCCGCCAAGACGCAACTGGCGAAATTCGCCGGCGGTTATTCGGATCTGGCCGGCTGGAAGAAGCGGGCTGCAATCGTCCGCCGGGGCATGCTCCGCGGAATGGGCCTGGACTCACCGCCGAAGAAGTGCGACCTCAAGCCGATCATCAGCAACAAGCGAACACACAAGGGATACAGCGTTGAGAACGTGGCGTTTGAAAGCCTTCCGGGCTTCTTCGTTACGGGGAATTTGTATCGTCCGATCGGCGCCAAGGCCGCCAGTTGTGCGGGGATATTGTCTCCGCACGGGCATTTTCGGGATCGCGGAGGAGACGGCGGCGGGCGGTTCCGTCCAAGCATGCAGAAACGATGCGCCACACTGGCTCGCATGGGAGCGGTCGTGTTGTCGCTGGACATGGTGGGCTGGGGCGAGTCAACGCAGTATCCGCACAGAGGCGTCAAGACGCTGACTCTGCAAACGTGGAACGGTATTCGTGCGATCGATTTTCTCGAAACGCTGAAGGAAGTCGATCCAAAGCGAATCGGGATCACCGGCGCCTCCGGAGGCGGTACGCAGACGTTTGTCCTGACGGCCGTTGACGACCGCGTTTTCGTTTCGATACCCTGCGTGATGGTTTCGTCGCATTTCTTCGGCGGGTGTTCTTGCGAAAGCGGAATGCCCATCCACAAGTCCGCGACCCACGAAACCAACAACGCCGACATCGCCGCACTCGCCGCTCCCCGCCCGCAACTGCTCATCTCCAACGGTAAGGACTGGACGAAGAACACGCCGAAAGTTGAGTTCCCTTACATCAAGAACGTCTACAAGCTCTGCGGCGCCGAATCGAAAGTCGCCAATCTGCATCTGGCGAAAGAGGGGCACGACTACGGGCTTTCAAAACGCAACGGAGCCTACGAGTTCTTCGCCAAACACCTGAAACTCAAAGCCGCCTCCGACGAAGCGACGATCGTGATCGAGAACAAGAAAACGCTTACGGTCTTCACCGAAAAACACCCCCGCCCCAAACACGCGGTAAACGGCGCCGCCGCAGTCGAAGCCCTCCTGAAATAACGCATACGAGAATTCCAATGGGCGAACAGGAACAGTACGACAAGTTATTCGAAACGCTCGATCTTCTTTGCGAGGGCGAGACTGATCGCATTGCGCTTATGGCGACGATTGTCTGCGAACTGCACAGCACGTTCGAGCGGTTCGATTGGGTGGGGTTCTACAGGAACGTCGGCGGGGGAGTGCTGAAGATTGGCCCGTATCAGGGCGCCCACGGTTGTCTGACGATAGATTTCTCCCGGGGCATTTGCGGGCGGTGTGCTCGTGAGAAGACGGTGCAGAACATACCGGACGTGACTGCCGAGCCGGACCACATTGCCTGCTCTGCTGCGACGAAATCCGAACTTGTGATACCGATCATGGATGGTGACGGCGAGTTGATCGCCGTGCTCGACATCGATTCGAATTCACCCGCCGCCTTCGATCAGACCGACCAGGACAATTTGCAGAGGATTGGCAAATACTTTCAGATTTCGTAGCTCAGGACCAAGGCTTGCGATTCCTGCTAAGCCGCAAGCGGCACGACTCCACGTTTGCTTCCCATCGACCTGCCGATATGGAATCCCCGCTTGCCGTCCGCTTGCGGCTTAGCATCGGTCGGGCAAGGGGTTCTTGCAAGAATGTGCGTGACGATGCGAGTCAAGGTTTGGTTGCTTGCAATCCGCTTTCGGCGTATGAGCAGGCGGCGTGGAGGAAGGCTCCGGTTCCCCAGGTGTAGGTGCCCGCTTTTCGTGCGACATAACCGGACTTTCCGCTGGGCCCCGTGCCCGCCGATACGCCAATCACCCGCCCGCGGGCGTCTACCTGTTTGGACAGGCCCGCCCAGGCGCGGCGCATCGTCTCGGCGTAAGGGGCGTCTGCGAGCTTCCGATTCCCGCACTCGGCCAGGGCGAACAGGAACATCGCCGACGCAGACGTCTCGAGGTACGTATCCGGTTGATCGAGTACGGTTCGCCACAGGCCCGATCGCCTGTCCTGCAGGCGGACTATGCTCGCCAGTTGCTTTTCGAACGCTGCGGTTAATCTCTTGCGGGCGGGGGAGTTGGCCTTTGCGTGCTTGAGCACTTCGGTGTAGGACATGACGACCCATCCGTTGCCCCGGGCCCAGTAGGACGGTGTCCGCTTGCCGCTGCGCTCGTCCCACATGTGGTAGAACAGTCCGGTCTTGGGGTCCTGGAGATGCTTGGCGAAGACTTCCAGTTGGCTCACGGCTTCGGCTTGGAGCTTTGGTTCGCCCTTGATCCGGGCTGCGTGTGAAAACACGGGGCAGCACATGTCGAGCGTATCGACCCAGAGCTGCGGGCGACCGTTGAAATGGCTCAGCCCGCCGTCTTTCGTTCGCTCGGCCTTGTCGAGCATAAACGCGATGATCTGCTCGGCCAGGGCGAGATGGCGTTTGTCTTTTGTGACCTCGTAAAGCATGAGCATTGCGTGTCCCGGGCCCCAATGACCGCAGTACCCTCGCTTGCGGAGCGTGGAGACAATGCCTTGTTGGCGCCAATGGTCGGCGAAGTTGCGGACGAACTTCAGATAGCGCTGGTCCTTTGTCAGGTGATACGCCCGCATCATACCGCTGAGCATCACGCCCTCGCCCCAGTTGAACGGAGGCGGTTTGGGGAAGTCGCGCAGGACCGCATCGGCCACTTTCTTCACCATCGCCTTGGGGTCGGCGGGCTTGGGCAGGGGCGGTTTGGCGGCTGCAGAGCCCTGCCGCGTGACAATCAAACGCATTTCGGCGCCCGGGGTCAGCGAGATTTCGAGCCCATCCTGCAGTTGCTTACCGATGAAGACCGATTCGCCGCCGGCGGTGACATTGCGGACGGTGTAACGCTTGTCGGCTTGCGTGGTGAACCATTCGGGCAGTTGGTTCAGCCGCGGATAGTCCATCGGCAGGTGAAGGTTAACCTTGTGACGCTGCTTGTCGAACAGCAGATGTCCGGACCATTTCTTCTCGGCCCGGATGGTTATGTAGAGCGTATGTTCGGCTTGGACGGCTCCGAAGCGAACATCCTGGCGCCAGTTTCGAACGGTCAGCCCGCGGGTCTTCCACAAGGCGTACATCAGCGAGGTCCGGGCGTTGTTACCGTCTCCGTGCCAGCCTTCGATCACGCCGTCCGGTCTCTGCTTGCTCCACATCTTGACGATCGTCGTGTCGATCCAGTCGCCGACAGAGGCGATCGGCTCGCGGTTCAGCAGGTTGATTCCTCCTTCGACGGTGTCGGCGTATTCGTCGGCGCTGCCCCAATGATGATCGGAGTAGTGCTGCTTGAGATTGTTCAGCGGCTTTCGAACCGCGGCGAGGTGCTCAGGAGTCTTGTCGACCAGGTAGAGCGTGTAGACGCCATTGTAGGTGTAGCCCCATGTGTCGCATATGCCCCGGTGCTTTCCCGTTTTGGGGTCCACCGACGCGTAGATCATTCCGTGAGAGTTACGCCCGATCTCCAGCAGGCGGTTGAACATGGCGTGGATCGGTTTGCGGTAAGCGGTTCGCTTTTTGGGCGCCGCGACGCTGACGGTTGCGTACAATTCAGCCAGCCCGGAGAAGACCTCCCCGCCGTGCGCGATCAGGCGGACGGCTGACGAGCCTCGCAGCGGGTCGTGACCGTCCAGCAGGTAGTAGTCGCCCAGGCGGATGGCGTAATCGAGATACTTCTTCTCGCCGGTCATCCAGTAGACCCGCGAAAGGGCCTGCAGCATCTCACCGTTTACTTCGGGATCGGTCGAGGGGATCATCCCCCGGGGCGTTTTGACCGGCGCGCGTGCCCAGATGTCGTCGATGATTCCCACCATTCGCTGCGACCAGGGGCTCGGGCCCAGCCATTCGGTCACCGCAAGCAGACCGTCCTTGACGTACTCCGAACCGCCGAAAATGATCGACTGGAGGTTCGGTTCGGCTGACGCGAAACCCTGCTTCGAGAACGACCAGGTGTCGGGCAGTCGCCCCAGGCGGCTGGTCAGTTTGGTCTCCGTGCGGAGCATGTCCAGCATTCGCCCGTCGAACATTTTGCGGTCGGTCATGGCGCTTGTCAGGACCATGAACGGGTAGTTGTCGGCGGCGGAGTCTTTGGCGTTCCAGATGTCGCGATTTCGATTGAGATTGCGCGGGATCAGCCCGGTTTTGGGATCGGCGTGTTTGAGCCAGCCCTCAACGAACCGCCCGCAGCGGAAGAACGCTTCGTTGGCCTGTCGCCCGTGGAGTTCGGCCTGGTTGAAGGCTGCTTCCTGTCGCTGATCGCTCATCAGCTTTGTCGGCGGCGGGGCGGGGCGATCCCAGAACGGACGCATCCGGGAGAATGCTTCGCTTTGCACCGGGCGCCGCGGTCTGACGGGAACTACGGGAGTCTTGACGGTGATCTTGTAGGCGGGCGTCTTGTCCCGATCGGGCGGGTCTCTGGGCGCTTTGCGCGGGCTTTTCAGTCGCACGGCCGCGATGAAGCCCGCCTTAGTCGAATCCCGCTTGAGCGTGATTTCATACCGATCGAGGGTCTTGGGGTTCTTGCCCGCGGGCACGGTGAGCCATTTGAAACCGTCGTAACCGCTGCTGCTGAGACTGACCTCCCGCCCGTTGACCACCGCCACGCCGCCGCGCGTGTCGTTCTTGCAGCCCCAAAGCAACTCCAGTACCTGCCCGGGCTCGGGCCTGACGTCGATCGTCAGCTCGATGTTCCCGTGTCCGAGCCAGAGGTACGGTGTGTCGGCGTGTCTGTGCCGGGCCTTCTCAAATCGCACCCAGGCTACGACTGACGCGGCGGTCGGCCCATTGGCTGCGCGGCAGATTACCGATCCGCCCGCGGCGCAAACCAGAAGCGTCGCCACGAGGCGTTGGGTTGTTTTCATGTTCTTGCTTTCCGCTAGTTGAGTTCCTTGATCTTGATGTCCTTGAACATGACCTTCATCGGCGGACCGCGGTGGAGTTGGAAGGCGATTACGCCCTTAGCGGGGATTGAGGCCTTCTTCTCGGTGTAGGTTATCGTCTGCTTACCGTTGATCCAGAGCGTGATCTCCGGTCCCTTGCAGACTATGCGGTAGTCGTTCCAGCCTTTCTTAAGGAACTTCGAAATCTCCGCGGGCTTGACGTCGGCGATGATTCCGCGTCTGCCCTCGTCGTACAGAATACCGGTGTACCGCTTCACTGCGATGTCGGCCTGGTAGCCTGTAATGCGGAAGTCATCGTGCACCTGGCTGCGGATCTGCACGCCGGAGTTGCCGTTTTCAAGTTTGTAACTCAGCGTTAGTTCAAAGTCGCCGTACTCCTTTTCGGTGTACAGGAAATCATTATGCTTGAGTACGAAGTCTTTTGTGGTTTGCCCCACGACGGTTCCGTCCTGGACGCTCCAGAGCGATTTTCTGCCCTTCCAGCCGCTGAGCGTCTTGCCGTCGAACAACGGAGTAAAGGCTCCGGACGAGGTTTTTGGCGCGGTTTTCGGCGTGGTCTTTCCACCCGCGAGTTTCATCGTGATGGGCGTATTCTCGATCAGCTTGACGGTCTGTGTCTCACCGTTGAGTTCAAACGTGATGACAATATCCTTGAAGGCTCCGGGCGCCGGGTCGCCGAAATGGGTGTTGTACTTGTTGGACAGGCGGATAGTTCCGCCGGCGTCCTTCAGTCCCGCGACCTTGCCCGTGACGTCCTGGACTTTGTCACCGAATCCGTACACAACCTTGACGAGCTTCGTGTAGACGATGTCCCGGGGCTTGGTCTTTATCGCCTTGAGGACATTCTGGCACGCCGCCGTCGCTTCCCTTCGGACAGCTCTGTTTTTTGTATACGGCTCGAGGATCTTCAAAGCGCCCCTGTCGGGAACCGAGCCCAATCCGGACAGCACGAGCTTGATTTCTCCGGCTTGACTGATGTTGTTCAGCAGTTTCTTGTAGGCGTCCAGCGTTTTTTCGACGTCCTGTCCGGGCAGTGACAGAAGCCTGACGGCTCCTCGCAACGCCAGCGTTCGGTGCGTCTTGTTCTTGGTCGAACTGAAGATGTCCAGCAGGGTGTCGGCGGCTGTCGCGTCAGGCCAGACCGTAAGGGCGCGAACCGCCGCGTCGTGAATCTCCGCGGTGTCGGAGCCCGCGGCGGACTTGACTGCGCTGAACGCCTTTGCGCTTCCGATCCCGCCCAGCACCGAAATCAGCGAGCATTTGGCGGGCGTTGTTGCGGCGCTCTTGAGAGCAGCGAGTACTGCGTCGGCCTGCGCTGCAGGCGGTTCGATCTTCCGCGACACCGCGATCACCGCCAACTGTGCTTCGCGCCCGGCGGCGGGGTCTTTGGTTTTGGTCAGCAGTTTGAGAATCGCCGGCAGGTCCTTCGGTGAAGCGATTCGCCCCAATCCGCGGAACGCCGCCGCGCTTACTTTCGGGTCCTTGCCCGCAGCCTGGGTTATCAGGGCGGATGAGGCTAGAGCGGCTTTGCGATCGACGAGTATGTTGAGCAGTTGGAGCTTCAAGTCGCCCTGGGAGGAATCCAGCCGTTTGATCAGCAACTCGTCAACGCCCTTGACGCTCAGAGCCCTAAGACTGGATTGTGCGGCCTGTTTTTCCTGGTCGGTCTTTCCGCCGACTATCGTGTCGCACAACATCTTCGCACAGGCGATGTCGCCCAGCGATCCGAGCGCCTGTATCGCCGCAGTTCGAACGGCCGGGTCGTCATGCCCCGCGGCCTTGACGATCGCCGGACGCGCCGCCGCATCCTTTCGACCGGCCAGGGCGTTGATCAACATTACCTGCGCGCCGGACGACAGCTTGGGCAACTCGGATGCGAATCGCGCCGAGATCCCGTCGCCCTTCAACGTTGCGATCTTCGCAATAGCCACCGCTCGCACGATTTTGTCCTTACCGGTCAGCGCTGCGGCGATCCGGGCGGGAGCCTTGTCGGCTTCGGTCTCCAACAGACCGCTGAACGCGCCTAGGCGAACCTGTTTAGGCCACGTCTCCCCGTTCAATTCCGTGTAGATCGCCACCGCGTCGGCGGATTTGTTCTGCTTGATCAAGTACTCCGCCGCCGCCAGAGATGCGTCGGCGATAGCCCATTGCAGGTCGGAGGGGGGCGATTTTCTGCAACCGGCGAGCGTGCTGAGAGCCTGGGGTGTTGCGATCTTCCCCAGCGAACCGATAGCCGCCGACGCAGCGGATTTGTCGGAGCCTTTCACCAGAGCGATCAGAGCGCTGACGGCTTTTTCATCCCGCCGCACGCCGATCGAGTTTATCACGCCGACTCGCAGGGAGCCTTTGAGTGCGCCCATTGCATCTCGAAACGCCGAGTCGACCGACGCGTCGGCGATCGGTTCCAGTGCGTATCTCGCCATGTGCGACAGCTTCTCGTCGCCCAGCAGGCCCACCAGCACGGGTATCGCCTTCGGATCGCCGATAGTCGCCAGTTCGCGACAGGCGTCGTTCTTGGCTTTCAGATCCGCGTCGGCGGATTTAAGGGTCGCGATGCATTTGGCGCTTGAGGTGGCCTCGGCGGCGCGGGATGTCGATGGGGCGATCAGGAATGCCGCCAGAAGCGTAATCGTAAGTGTGCGGTTGAACATATTGGTGTCTCCTATGGAGTTTGGTGTGATCATTTACAGTCGCCACGGCGCGCGCATCGCGCGGGATCGGAGTCTGTTGGCCTCGTCGTCGTTGATGAACTCTTCCTTTACCGGATCGTACCTTAGCGTCCGCTGCAGCCACATGCAGATGTTCGCTCCGTGCACGGTGCTCATCGAGCGGTGCATCAGCGTGGGGTTGGCGACGGTTTGCTGGCGCGATTTGACGCAGTCGACCAGGTTCCGCATGTGGTCCAGCGAGCGTCCCGTGCGGGCTACGTAGTCGCTGAGCACCTTCTTGTACTCGCCCAGCATCGACGGTGAAGAAACGTCCGGGCGGGAGTATCCGTCAGCCGAACCGGCCCAGCCTTCGGAGCCCACGAACCGCTCGCCGCACGAACCGCGCCACCACTTGTTCCCTCGCGAAAGCACCATCTTCACGCCGTTGGCGAACCGGACGACCATTCCGTCGCCGCTGTCGTTGTCAACGTAGTTGTACTCGACCGGCGAGGTGTTTTCGCATCCCAGGCCGAGCTGCGCCTGGGCGAACGTATGGGCTCCCCATTCGCCGATGCAGCTCGTGTGGAAATCGTAATGTCCGCGCCATCCGCCCCGTATGTAGCTCTTGTTGAAAGGCCTCCACGGGCACGGTCCCAACCACATGTCCCAATCAACTTCCTCTTTGGACGGTTGGGGATCGGCCGGCAGCCAGTCGTGACGCATCTTGGCCGCATCCCACGGGGCGATGTGTGCGTAGGCGGTGTGTATCTTGCCCAGGCGACCCGTGCGCGCCATTTCGATCGCGAACACGTGGTTCGGTTCGCTGACTCGCTGCGTGCCCGTCTGGTAGACGCGTCCGTAGCGTTTGGCGGTTTCTACGACCGCTTTGCCTTCGGCGATGGTCATGCACGAGGGCTTCTCGGTGTAGACGTCCTTGCCCGCCTTCATCGCCGTGATCGACGCCATCGCATGCCAGCGGTCGCCCGTGGCGATCAGCACCGCGTCGATGTCCGGACGCGCGGGCAGGAACTCCCGCATGTCCTGGTACATCTTGCAGTCCGTGTTATTGTAGCGTTTGTCCACGTAGGCCTTGATCTTCTTCTGCTGGACTTTCTGAATGTCGCAGATCGCGACGAACTGCACGTCGGGCTGGCCCATCACCCAGCGCAGATCGTGCATGCCCCGTCCGCGAATTCCGATAGCTCCGAACACGACCCGCTCGCTGGCGGGAGCCTTGTTCGGTCCGCCAAGCGCGTCTGACGTGATCGCATACGGAAGGGCGATCGCCCCGGCCGCGGCGCCCTTAAGGAACCTCCGCCTGCTCAGATGTTTTTTGGTGTCGCTTTGCATAGTGTTTGCCCTTTCAGATTGGGTTATTTCTACAGTCGCCACGGTGCGCGCATCGCACGCGATCGCATGCGATTGGCGTCGGCGTCGCCGATGAATTCTTCTTTCTCGGGATCCCATTTAAGATCGCGTTTCAGCGCCAGGCATATGTTCACTGCGTGGCAGGTGCTCATGGATCGATGCATTACTTCGGGATCGGCGATGGTCTGTCGCCTGGACTTCACGCATGTCAGGAAGTCCTGCATGTGGTCCAGCGGGCGGCGGGCCTCGGCTTGGTAGGTCGCCATCAGCTTCTTGTACTCGCCCCGATACGCCGGCGAGGAGAAATCGGCCATGCTGTATCCGTCAGCCACCGACGCCCAGCCTTCGGTTCCTTCGTATTTCACCCCGCACGAGCCTCGCCATCCGGTGAACTCAAGTATCATCTTCACGCCGTTGGCGAATCTCGTGACCATCCCGGCGCCCGAACTGTTGCCCGGGTAAACGTACTCGACGGGGGACGTGTATTCCAGCCCGGCGCCCATCTGACACTGCGCGAAGGTGTGGCTGCCCCATCCCGCGATCCCCGCCGCCAGGTCCCAGTAAATCCCCCACGCTCCGCAACCGCCCAGGTACTTCGCATTGTAAGGGCGTTTTGGGACCGGTCCGAGCCAGAGGTCCCAGTCCAGCTCCTCTTTTTTGGGCTCGGGCTGTGCGGCCAGCCAATCGTTCTTGGTCACGTCCGTCACTCTAGGCCACTGGTGGGCTCGGATGGTGTGTATCTCGCCGAACTTCCCGCGTCTGGACAGTTCGGTCGGGAAGATGAAGTTCGGTTGGCTCAAGCGCTGCATTCCGCTCTGGAAGATTCGCCCGTAGCGTTTTGCGGTGTTCACTACGGCGCGCCCTTCGGCGATGGTCATGGTTCCGGGCTTTTCGCTGTAGACGTCCTTGCCCGCCTTCATCGCCAGTATCGCGGCCATCGCGTGCCAGCGGTCGCCCGTGGCGTTCAGCATCGCGTCAATGTCTCCGCGTTGCGAAAGCAACTCGCGCATGTCGCGATACAGCTTGCAGTCGGTGTTCCGGTATTTCTTGTCGATCGTGCTCTTGGCCCGGTCGCGCCGCTGCTTGCGTACGTCGCAAACGGCTACGAACTGCACGCGCTTATCGCCCAGCAACCATCGCAGGTCGTGCGAACCGCGCCCGCCGATGCCAATTCCGCCCATAACGATTCTATCGCTCGCCGGCGGACGTCCAGCCGCGCCCAGCGCGTCGGATGTGATCGCATACGGAAGGGCGACCGCCCCAGCCGCCGCGCCCTGCAGAAAGCCTCGACGAGTAACTTTGCTCCTGCCCGATTCGTTCATTGCTTGCTTGCTCCTCATTGTTCCGCCGAAAGATCTCCGCAGACCAGTTCGAGATCGTTTCGCGCGTATATGCGTCGGTTTGCAAACGCCGGATGCGACCAGCACACCTTCCGCCCGCTCATCGGGTGGGTCGGTTCTATCAGCTTGGCGCGGCTGATCTGCTTAAAGCCGTCCGGCGAGAGTTCGGCGATTATCACCTCGCCCTGTTCGTTGAATATCCAGGTTGTCTTACCGTTCCGGACCATGTGCGCCGTTCCCCATTTAAGGCCCTTTGGCGTGACGGTCAGATCCTCCCATACCCGGGCTCCCGATGCGGTTTTGATGCATCGCATTTCGCCCCGAGAGTCGAAACCGTATATGTGCCCGCCGAACACCAGCGGTGTGCTGTGGACGCATTGCAGCGCGTCGGTCTTACCGTAAGCTACGCCCCGCGACCGCCATACTTTCGTCGCCTTCAGCCCGTCGTCGGACAGTTTAACCAGCATCGAACCGTCGTAGCAGGCGCTGATGAACACCAGATTCCCTTCGACCAGCGGCGTGATCGAACTCATCTGCCAGTTCTTCATGATCTTGAACGGGATCTTCCAGTGTACCTCGCCCGTTTTCGGAGCCAGTCCTATCAGGAAATTCTTCGTCCAGCAGATCAGCACGTCATTCTTGCCCCGCGTGATCACTATCGGGGCCGAATAGCTCATCCCGTCGTCGATCGCGGTCCACGCCTGGCGCCCGGTCTTCTTGTCCAGGGCGACGATGCACGCCTCGTCCGCTCCGCCTATGTGCAGTATCACCAGATCGCCGTAAACCAGCGGGGCGGCCGCGAACCCCCACATAATGCGACGAGTGCGGTAGGTCTTGGCGAGGTCCTTCTTCCAGATCACCGCGCCGGTTTTGGCGTCGAGGCAGTGGAAGTGGCCCATAGTTCCCAGCACGTGCGCCAGACCGCTGTCGACAGTGACCGATGCGCGCGGACCCAGCGGGTAACCAACTTTGTAGCGGCAGAGATAGCTGTGCGTCCAGATCCTTTTACCCGTTTTCGCGTCGAAACAGTGGATTCGCTCGCGGGTCGGGCCGTCGTCGTGACGGTCTGTTATGTAAACTCGCCCATCGGACACGGTGGGCCCGCTGTAACCGGGCCCGATCTTCGCGCGCCAGAGCACCTTAACCTGCTTGTCCGGGAACGTTTTCAGCAGCCCCTTTTCTTTCCACAGCCCGTCGCGACCGGCTCCGCGCCATTGCGGCCAGTCGTCAGCGCTCGCGAAAGTCGTAAGCGCTGCCAGTATCGCAACCAGAACGGTGGTCTTGCACGTCATATACGGTTCCTTCATGCTTTAAGACGCGGACGCCGACAAGATGTTGCATAATGCCAAAAAACACCCCCAAAGTCCAGTCCCCGCTGGTCGACCCGAGCGATGCTTATGCATCCGCCCGCCGCTTGCGGCGGGGCGGGCTGTCTCAGTATCCGCTATCTCGCAGACCGTGAGCGCAGTCGAAGGGCGCCCTGGCTGAGTGGGGCGCAGCGGAGAACCCTGATTGACCCGTAACTCGGGCCCGCCGGTCAACTTGCCCCCCTCGGAGTCGGATGCCTCAGGGCTTGGGAGCCCTGACCCTCCGCATCTGGTCCTGTATCATCGCCCTGGTCTCTTCCGAGCTGAGCGTACCGTCGCCGTCGAGGTCGTAAGTCTTTCTGAGCTTCTGGAAGAAGGCCTGGGTTTCCTGGCCGGTGATGCGACCGTCCCCGTCGGCGTCGATTTCCTTCCTCAACTCCTGGGCGCGATTGCGAACGGACTCGCGCATCGCCTTTCGTTCCCCATCGGAGAGCTTACCGTCCCCGTCGGCGTCCCATTGGGACGTCCAGTTGTCGCGGAGCTTGCGGAACTCCGCGGCCGCCTTCTCGCGGGCGATTTTGCTTTCCTCCTCGGAAAGCTCGCCATCGCCGTCGGCGTCGTATTTCTTCACCCAGTCGCTTCGCCATCGATCGTAGACGGCTTTGCCTTCGGCCTGGGCCTTTTTCATGGCCGCTGCTTCTTCTTCGTCGAGCTTTCCGTCATTGTTCTCATCGAAGGCCTTCGTCGCCCATTGTTTTCGAATGTCATCCCAGGCGGCCTGTCGTTCTTTGCCTGTGAGCTTACCGTCCTTGTCGGCGTCGTGTTTGGCGATCATTTCGGCGCGCCGCTTTTCCCAGTCTTCTGCCCCGCTCGGGCGCCCGCTGGCGCTCTCGCCGGACTTGGCGGGCGGTACTTTGCCCGAGGCGAGCATGCGATTGGCCTTGTCGCGCTCCGGACCTTTCAGTTTCCCGTCCTTGTCTGCGTCGAACACCGCCAGCACGCGCTTGCGGATGTCCTCCCGATACGCCTTGGCCTCGAACCAGTCGATGGTCTTGTTGCTGTTGCGGTCGAAACGAGTCATGGCCTTAAACGTGTCGAACACGCGAACGAAGGAATCCTTCTTGCCCCGCGCCGCGGAGAACTCGTCGGCGGACATTTCGCTGTCAGGACCGGTCGCGGTGAAGAAACGCCCCCTCTCTTTGGGCGGATAGAACGGGTCGACCGCATCCTTCATGACCTCGCGCGGCTTGGGCAGCCGTTTAGCTGCAGGACGGGTTGTGGGGGACTTGGACTTGTCGGTCTCAGACTCCGCCGCACCCGCGAGAGCGGACGACGCCAACAGGGCTGCGAGTATTGCGAGGTTAAGTTTTACGTTCATAGTCGGGATCCTTGTGAAAAGTTTTCCATTTTGCTTCCGAGCACCGCACACGCCGACCCACAGCCGCAGCGCCCCTTCAGTAACGTCTACGGTACGGTGTACGCCGGCGAGCCCAGATTGGTTACAACGAATCCCACGAAACCGTCCACACACAATACAATGACCATCATGCTTGAAGAGCTTTTCTACAGAGCAGTTCTGACCCGGTTCTTTTCCCTGACCCGTTTCTTTCCTTCACGTCTGCCCCGTTGCCGACCCCGCCGAAAGCTGCAAGTACATCATCACGAGACGCTTTGTTGACCGCTCAACAGCTGCCTGGCCAATTGCTGCATGTCCTCAGCCGGGTCGGTCTCGTCCACGATCTCCACGCCAAGCAATGTTTCCAGCACGTCTTCGAGTGTCACAATGCCCGCACTGCCGCCGTACTCGTCGACGACCAGGAATATCTGCTCCCGACGTTGGATGAACTCTTCGAACACCGCCGGAAGCCTGCCCAACTCCGGAACGGCGTGCAGCGGCCGCGCCAACTCCTCCATCGTTGCGTCAGACCGGCCTTGGCTTAACGCGATAAACAACTGTCGGCGGTGCACCATCCCTTTTGCTTCGTCAAGCGAGGCTCCGACGATCGGAATACGGGCGAATCGAGGCGGCTCGGCCTGGGTCACCTCTCTCACCGTCTGATCGGCCCGAAGCGTAAACACGACGGTCCGCGGCGTCATTACTTCCTTAACGGTAATCTCGCGCAGCGCGATAAGGTTGCGGATCACATGAGCCTCTTTGCAGTCGATAGCGCCTTCTTCCGAGGCAAGCCGGATGAGGCTGCGGACCTCGTCGCGGCCGATCTTCCACACCGGATGGCTGCTTGGCGACAACAGCTTTGAGATCCAGTCGCAAACGGCCACCAGCGGCCGCAATATCACGATCATGCCCTGGATAGTCCAGGCCACAAAGGGTGCGAGAGCTTTGGCATGCACTGCCCCGAGGGTCTTGGGAATGATCTCGGAGAAGATCAGGATCAGGATCGTTACGACAAAGCCCACCACACCCACCCAAGCGTCTCCCCACAGAATCGCCGCCTCCGCCCCCACGCCCGCGGCGCCTAACGTGTGGCCAAACGTGTTCAAGGTCAGGATGGCCGATAGCGGTCGGTCCATGTTGTCTTTCATCTGCTGGAGCCGTTTGCCAGCCGGACCGCCTTGCTCAGCGAGCAGCACGATGTGCGATCGCGGCATACTCAGCAACGCCGCCTCCAGTAACGAACAGAGGAAGGAAATCGCCAAGGCCGCCAATAGGTATGTTAGGAGGAGGGTCATAGTCAGTTGCCCCCAAAGGAACACGCCCAGGACGGTCGGCCGCGGGGGGCCCGCCGCAGATCGAGGACTTCGTCATCAAGGCGTTGGGCTCCAGCGCGAGTTTGTTTATCGTGATGCATTGAGGCCTCCGCGCAGGCGGTTGGATGAACTTCGGGCCAATCGCCTCTGGGATTCGGTCGTATGCATATTTGCCGGTTGTGTGTCATCATCAATTGCTCTCAGCAGTGTTGGCTTGTCGATCTCTAGGCCGCCCCGACAGCAATACGATGTCACGGAGGTGCTCGGCGCCCGGGGCGGTTATCCAGCGCTTGAAGAACTCCGGAGCCCCAACCACGTGCGAGATAGCCATCAACGCCCGCAGGTGGAAGTTTCGCTGATCTTCCGACCCAATCGAAACAAAGGCCGCGTGAACGGGCACTTCATGTCCCGGGAAACTCACACCGCCTTTGCAGCGGAGCAACAGGATATCGAACAGGTTGCTGCCTTTCACTATAACGTGCGGAATGGCAAAACCAGGCTGGATCACCGTGCTGGATTCGGTCTCACGGACATCGAGAAGCTCGAAAAGATGCTGCTGGTCCATCCCCAACCGCGGAGCCAGCAGTTTGGCGGATCGTTGGAATATCTCCGAGGAGCTGCAGGGTTCGGGAATGTCCAGGATGGGACAGTCGGCGATGATTCGGTCAAATCGGTCGCGGGTTATGTCATCGCGCTCAAAGGCGATGTCCATGAGCTCTTTGTCGAGATCCCCGTGACGGATTTCCTTGGCTACTACGTTCCTGACCCATTGCACCAGGGCGCTGACTCGGGTGATCCGCACCCGCACGTATATGATGTACCACGAGGCGCCGATCAGCATGAAGCCTCCCAACACCACCAACGGAATCCATCCCATCTCCGCGACCATGTCTATGATGAGAAACAGATAGACCGCCATCCCGGCAAGTTGGAGCCATGGATATAAAGGAGCTCTGTAGAGGGGCCTGTAGTTCTGGATCTTGCTGGCTCGCATGATGATCACAGCGACATTGACCATGAAGAACAGCACGAGCATCATTGTGCTGGCGGCTTTGACGAGATCGGCGACATCGAGGATAGCGATGACCGTGATCATGAAGACGCTGGTCAAGAGAATGCTCACGTGGGGCGTGCCGAACCGCTTGCTGACTCGCTGCATGACCTCCGGCAAGAGACCGTCGCGACTCATGGCCATCGGGTTGCGAGACGCCGCCAGGATCCCGCCGTTGGCGGTGGTGATGAACGCCAACATGGCCGCAAGGGACAGCAAGATGACCCCCGGCCTGCCCATAAACTGTCCCGCAGCCAGGCTCAAGGGCGTAAGGCTGCCCGAAAGCGTATTGGCTTCAAGTACGCCCACGGTGACAACGATCGCAACGATATACACCAGCGTTACAACGAACGCCGCCGCAAACATCCCCACAGGGATATTGCGCCCCGGGTTCCGCACTTCCCCGGCCACACTGGCTACCTTTGTAAGTCCGCCAAAGGACACGAAAACCATTCCCACCGTGCCGAGGATGTGCATGAAGCCCTTGTCCATGAATCCGGCGAAAGCTCCGTTGGCGGAACCCGATGGCTCGAAGATCGCCGGAACGCCCAGAACTATAAACACTCCCAGGCACCCCAGCAGAATCACAACCAGCAGGATCTGAGTCCATCCGGTTCCCTTGACGCTCAGGATGTTCAGGGCGGTGAAGATAAGACATGAGCCAATCGCGATCGACTTGACCTGCCATACCGACAACCCGGGCCAGACGAGGTAAGCAAACGCGCCAATGCCCACCAGGGCGAATGCACTCTTCAACGCGATGGAAAACCAGTTGGCCAGACCTGCGAACGTACCCGGAAGCGCACCCATGGTGCGCTCAATGAAAAAGTAAGTTCCGCCGCTTTTCGGCATGGCGGTGCATAGTTCGGCTTGGGACAGCATCGCCGGAATGACGAGCAGACCGGCCAGCGCGTACGCAAGCACGACAGCCGGCCCGGCTTCTCGGTAGATCAGACCGGGCAGCACAAACAGACCCGAACTGATCATCGCGCCGGAGGCGATGCAAAACACACTCCAGAACCCAAGCTTGCGATGAAGTTTCATGATTTCTCTCCTGCTCACCGCCGATCAGCTTTCCATGTTTCAGCCTACGAAGCCTCCCGGAGGCGCCAGCCAAACAAAAGAGCCAGGGCGCTCGATCCGGCCTGTGCGTCAGCCGATAGGGAGACGGCCCACACGTCCGTATTAAGGCGCTTACTGGCCCATATTTCGCCCAGCCACCCTCGCGGGGGTCGCCGACAACTCATTTACCGTTGGGTGCGGACAAACAAAAAACCGGCGGCAGTTCCCAACGTCGGGAGCGCCCACCGGCCTATTCTCCAGCAGACGACTGTCATGCCGCCTCCTGTCCATCTGCCTGTTGCATTGTTTTCGGCTACACACTAAATCATAGCCGGAAAAAACGCATATATCAACAGGAATCCATCTGCGTCGAAACTACGGAGATCTCCAAGAACGTCAGTCCGGCGCGTCGCAGCAGTCCGGAACTCCGGCCAGGACAAAGATAATCACCCGCTCTCCGGTAACCGTGCTGATGTCCGTATGAAGGCTTGTAACCTCTTGCCCGGTGATGTCCAGAATGAGCTTCTCCAGCAGCGTTCTACCGTTCTCAAGAAGCTGAATCCTGACCCGTTTGACCAGCGCCTTGCCGTCGGCGTAGTCGCACGTCTTGGCCAGTTGCTTCTCCGCCGGCGTGAGAACGCCTTTCAGGCGGACCAGGATCATGTCATCGATAATGTAGCTCTTGGTCTCATCGGGACCGCGCCCCATGTACTCTTTTTCAAACTTGATGACGGCCTCGCTGATCTCGGCCTCAAGTTGTCCTCTTGTTTTCGTCACTCGATGATTCCTTAGCTGTCGGTTTGGCCTCTGAGAATTATACCCCTCGCGCCAAAACGATGGAAGCCTCCTTGAACCCTGTAACCGCCCCGGTTCTTCTCTTGCGTCGGATGCGGGCTACAGACGACGGACCTTAATCTTGCCTGTGAAACTCACTGTTATCGTGAAATTGATCTGGCCTCCCTGTTCGTCCTGCACAAGTAATTCATACGTCCCTTCTCTATTGCCCCATATTCTGTCAGCCCATCCGCCGGATAATCCGGGAACGCCTCCCGGACCTCTGAACGAGATCATTCCATAGCCCTGCTGGTCGACCCATCTGCGTACGAGCTGTTCATTCCGCCTGCGTTGTCGAATACAGTGGAATAAGCATGCCGCGACAATCAAAATGAAGGCTGATGAGGAGATAATCACGTCCATGAGAGGCTCCCTGAAGTTCCGGACATCAGTATCGCTTCATGTCGGCCGATCGTCAATCCGTTTGCTGTTCCAGCTACCGTCGAATAACAAATGTCTTGGTCGAGGAGGCCCAAACTAGACTATTCCCGTGGATGCTGAACCAGTCATCGAACTGTTTCCGGGTCTTGAAGTTCTGATTGACCAGTCGTCTCAGAAGCTTCCGGGCAAGCTGACCTTCTGACCATTTGCTGCCGCCGTCTCTAATCAGTCTATCCGAGCCGCACCAGTGTTCACTGCCCCACGCCTCCCCTCGCATGCTATCAATGTTGGCTCCGATATTCTCCAAGTCCTGGACTGTCCATTTCAGCCTGGAGACAACTTCCGGATAGTACATCCACAAAACGGTGCCAACTCGATCTGGTTGTTGGAGGAAATACACCAGTCTTCTTTGGAGCGGCCATTCAGCTATTTGCCTAGCCGCGGGGCGAGGATGCTCGTGCAAGCGACCCTCTTCCAGTATATCATACGTTAACCATCCGGCGTCATCGTAGGCAGCCGTAATATCCCACTTCTGCTGCTCAGTTTCGGCCTTCTCCAACGCGGTGAGGTAACCAGCTTCGGCGTCATAGAAACGCAGCAGCATCTTCTTCTCTTCGGACACGTCCTCTCTCTCGCTACTCTCGTGTGAACAAGAGCTCAATGAAACGATAAGACCGCAGAAACAGATCGCCAACATCCACGCGGGCAACTGCGCCTTCTTTGCCTTTTTCAACTTGTCGTCTTCCGTCATTCCTTATTCTCCTCACTACTTTCCACTGCTCTGTGTGCGACTGGATTTGGCTCCACCAGATTCAGTCACACACCGCCGCCAGAGCAGCTTGCTCTTACGAACCTGGCGAATGTGAGATGGCATTAGTGCGTTCTTTCCGATCCGCTCGGAGTACTTGCCCCCACTCATAATGTTCGTCTTGTCATCGGGAACCAGCGGATCCTTGACGGCGTGAACGAGCCCAAGACAGTGCCCTATCTCGTGGGCCACGCAAAATGTCTCCATCACCGGGGCCTTCTGCTTGTCCGGCAGGGCGACGATGCAGATTGGCCCGCCCGGTCCGAATGGCCGCTCCGGCCTGCTGTCTATGGCGCCCAGTCCGCGCGGCCCGGGCTTGCCGCCTATGGCGTTGACGAAAACCAGGCTCACCCGGATCGGCCCGGATCCCCAAAGACCGCGCTTGGCCCCGATTTCCGACACCTTTTTCCAGTTTGCGGTTCCATCTCTGGCCGCGGTGTGGTCGAGATAACGGGGTTGAAGCCATGCTATCTGGATATTTGCCTGCGCGTACACCGATTCGATAGCTTTGCGATCGAGTCGTGATACTGCGGGCTCTTTGCCCTCGGTAGATCGGCAGATTACAGGTTCAATCAGCAAGCAGGCCGGGGTCTTTCGGTCAGCATCAGGACGAAAACACTCGCCCAACGACGATTGCCCCACAAGCATCGCCGCCATTAGCAACCCAAGACCAGCTAATGAAAGGATGTTTACTCTAAAGGCTTTCATGATCGACTCCTTTTGTATCTGCAGGCGAACGGAAAACGGATCAGAGCTGCTCTGTAGAAATGAACGGAAGACGCGTCAGAACTGCTCTGTAGAAAAGCTCCGCAGGCATGATGATCAGTATATTGTGTGTGATCGCAAGAAGCATCAATTCTCCGCACTGCGACCAGTAGCTTCGTCCATTCAGGGCGCTGCCCAATTTTCGTTCCTGACCCGGTTTAATCCCGTGCTTTTCAGTTCACTTGATTTCCCAGACAGTCTGGCCTTTGACGGCGCATTTCGCTATCGGACTGCTCTTCCTGTAGTACAGTTTGGGCGGGTGAGCCTCATATCTACATCCTTCCTCGGTTACGATCTTCATCTCCGAGCCAGGCTTGATCCGGCGGAAATCGATCAACCGCCCCGACCAGTCGACCTTGACTACCGCAACTTCCTTGTGGCGACGATTGCGTATCGTAAGGCCGCAGCGGATACCAAAACGGGCCGAGGGCATTCGTTCGGGTCGATGGATCCTGAAACCGCGCTGATCGGGGCCCCGCTTTATCCTGGACAGTTCGTCCACCGCCTTTTTTGAGACGCCGGAATCATTGGTGACGACCACGTATCTCAGCCCTGGAAATTTCTGGAGTTCCGTGAAGTCCTTGTCCCCTCCGGTCCAGTTCGGTCCGATCGTAAAGCCCATCAGGCTTCTGGCCACGGGCCATCCGTGATAGTAACTGTGGAGATGATCGTAGTAGTTGGCCACCGCGCCTTTCCGCTCCAGTTTAATCGCCGCGTCGACACGCTCGTTGCGGCGGGCGTGACGCTGCATCTCCAGCCCGATCCCGCGCGAGACCTGCATATCCTTGACGCCCATGTCTTTCAGCGCCATGAGCAACCGGTAGGCGTCGGGCTCCCTGTTGGTCACGGCGATCCGACGCCAGTACATCGCTTTCCCGTCAGGACGCTGGGTCAGTACGACATTGGCTTCCTTCCGCTTGTACTTCTCGACCGAAAAGACAAGCGGCGCCGCACGCCGCCAATATTGTCGCAACGGTATCTTCTCCGGGGCGACTTCCTCGTCGTCGATCCGCAGGATGATGGACTTCGGGTCCTGCCTGCTCCCGTCGACATAACCGGCGTCGACAACCAACCACTTGTCGCCCCCGCGAATCGTCATCTTCCTCGACAGCTTCATCGCCCGGCCCCGGACGGCGACGACCGGGAGGAGACGCATCGGCGCATCCCCGGTCACCGGATCGGGGAAACTCCCCCACGAATAAGCATCCGGTTTGTCGATTTCCAGCGTCCAATCGCGCCAAACCCGCTCCCGAGGCCCGATATGCTTTCGAACCGGGTCCCACAGGCGTGCTTTGTCGAAGATCAATTTCGGTTCGAGCCAGTCGAACTTGTCGCAGATGTTCAGCGGATCGGCTTGGTCGGGGCAGCTTCTAACCGCCGGATCGGCCTGGAGGATAAGCCTGCCGCCGGTTTTCGGAAGGGGCGATATCCGTACAACACCCGTGTCGCCTGTCTTGCCCGATCCGATAAGCAGAGGGCTCTGGTACAGCGGTTTGCTGTCGATCGAGCCGATATAGACTCTGGCCTGCACGCATCCGCCCGTATTGGCGATGCTGTCGATCCCCACAATGCTCCTAAACGCCGAGACCTCGGGCGGGATCGCGAATGTCAGTTCGCTGTATGCGTGAACTCCGAATCCCCACGCGTACATTCTCCCCCCGCTGTGGAGCGGTCCGCCCCATGCGCTCCGGTCCCTGCTCCACGGTTGAAACGCGGGCGTGATCGCTTTGTCCGGGTCCAGGCGGGAAAGCGGGAACTCCGTTGGCGCAAGCGACGATCGCATGCGGATGGTCTTGAAGTCCACCCACAGCGGATCGAGACTCCATGCCGGTTGGATCATGTGATCCCAGGTTTCCGCCGACCCGTCGGCCCGGGGCAGATTGGCGTAGGCGATCTTTCGCATCTCCAGGATATCGATCTCCTGGCGTCTCCTTTCGACGGTCTGGTCAAATTTTTCTGTTTCAGCGGCGAGTTTCTCTCCAGCCCGCTCGATAGCTTTCCCCCTGGAGGCCAACTGCGTATCGAGCTTGTCGATGTCATCCAGTCTGTCTGCTTCGGCTTTACGCTCCCGGGTTTCGATCTTCCTCAGATCGGATTTGTACTTTGTGGTCCTGGCTTTAACGTCTGTCTTTCGTCTGGCGTCGCGTTTGTCGGCGGGCATCCCGGACAGGCGTTTTTCGATCTCCTTGATATCGTTGTCATACGCCTCGGTCAGCGTCTTTCGCTGCCTGGCGAATTCCGCGGCGTTTTCCCTCTCCTGTTTTTCCATATGCTGGGTTCGTTGCGAGCGCAACTTAACGCATGCGTCCTGGTTGTCCTTTATTGTCGACTTGTAGCCGGCGACCGTCTTGTCGTAGGCGGTGCGAGTTTTTTCCATGGTTTGGCGGCTCTTGACGTCCCTGGCGGCGAGTGATTCGACCGTCCGGCCGTGGCCTTCGAGGTTCCGCGCCGCCGACTGCCGCGTCCTTTCGGAAACGAACGGCGTCGCCGCCATCCGCGCCAGGCTTGCCGTGGCGATAAGTCCGCCGGTTGTCTCGATCCGGACCAGGCGCGTGCGCAGGTCCGGGCTCAGCACCGCCAGATCCCGGTAGTGAGCCCGCCACAGATCGATTCGCGGCATGTGAACTTCGGCGATGTCTTCAAATTTCGCGGTTACCGCACCGCTTTTGGTCAGCAGTCTCACCGAATCCGAGCCCCAGCGAATGTCGGTGAAATCCTCTCGCCGTCCGGCCCGGTAGATCAGCGACCCCGGGCGGTATTTATGTCCCCGGCCCTTCCGGAACACAACCCGCTTGACGGTGTCAGGCAGGATGCGCACATATCTCTTGACCCTCTTGGCGACCTCCGCATTCAGGCGGATATGGCGTTTGGCCATATTGGCGTCGATCAGCAGGTGGGCCGGGATGTACCCGTCGCGTCCGGATCTTTCGCCCCGCCCGCCGACCACCGCCCCGACAATCCGATCGCCGTCGAAGAACTCGACATACGCGTCGCGCTGGCCTACGGGCCAGGACGGGCTCGCCGCGGACCACGGTTTGAGCGCCGTGTTGCGGATCCACAACAACGGTTTGCCAGGCGCGGAAATAACCTTACCGTCCAGGCGAACCACATCGCCGATCTCGTGCCAACCGGTAAGCTTGTCGCCGGAGACTATTCGCCCATCGTTCAGGGCGGCCAGGTAATGTCCGCGCTGAGCCAGCGACGCCGACGTTATCGACGCGACAGCCAGAGCACATGTCACCAATCGATTGAGTACTGCCTCTTTCAAGAACGCTCCAAATAGATCAGGAGACAACGTTGTGGTCTTCAACTGCTGCAATTATCAGCATTCACACAGAAGTTACCAGCTAACCCTCGGGCGCAACTGCAAACCGCCGCACCCGACGGCGGATTTCCGGGCTTCAGTTTGTCCGGTGAGAAGGTATTCGAATCGGTCAGTTTCGCCTTCATCGGAAATTTGTCAGGCTCCGGTTCTTTTCCCCTTCGCCACCGCCGATGAGATGGGGAATTTCCGGAAAGTCCGGGGGCGCAGTGTTTTCATCTCATTGACTCCAGGTCCGGGGTTGCATACACTCCGGATATTCCGACCCATAGGGGTATATATATGACTGAACATAAAGACAGTTTTTCGTCGCTCAAAGATCGTTGTCTATCGTTCCTCAAAGATCGTTGCAGAGATCGTTGTCCGTGCTGTGGAAGCACAGTGGATGATGATCCGACAAGACGGCGGAATCTTTGGCGATGGCGGATCAGGTGTTTTGTTCTGTTTGCGATCGCTTGCCTGGCCTTGGGTCTTACGGTATTACTCAAGTACTCCATGGGCTTGGATATGGGCTTACTGCTCGTCATGTTTTCGAACGGCATCATCATTTCCTTGCTCACTTTGACCAGTCGCCCCAGATTGCGGCGTCGCAACAAAGACAGCCAATAGCATCAGGCCGCCTCCACACATTCGGCCAATACGGCGAACGTAAACCGGGTCAGGACTATTGTCTCTCTTGGGCCCGAAATTCGTTGCTGCCCCCTTTAATTAGTCTTTTTCGTTGTCAGCTCTTTTTGTTATTTGAGGGTTTCTGGTGAAGAAGGCGAGTATCAAAATTATTAGCGGCAGAACAAGAGTGCTGAAAGCTGCGTTGCGGTAGCTGCCTAGTATCATTCTTCCATAACTGAAATATGCCGGGCCTATGGCGCTGGCGATTACAAGTACGGACATGCATACGCCGCTGATCGCGCCGAGGTGTTTTCGGCCGAAGTATCGTGGGAAAGTTACGTTGCTCAGTACGCCCCATGTTCCCCCGGAAAGTCCAAACCCGATAGTCGTAACTATCCAGCCTGCGGTTGTGTTGAACCAGGCAAGGCCCAGTGTATAACATGCGATTGTCGCCGCGAGCATCATCAGCACGTACCTTAGTCGAAAGCGAGTGTAGTCGACGATAAAACTTATGGCGAAGCGAGCGGGGATGGAAATAAAACTGGAATAGAAAAACATCAGGACGGCTTGTTCGCGCGATTTTCCCATCTCCTGACCTATCGAAGTTATATGAAAAGCGATGGCTGTGACTATCAGTCCGTGAGCGGCCAGGCCCAGGACGTAGGCCCAAAAAGAAACGCTGTGCAGAGCTTCCGGGCGGGTGAACTGGCGGCGGGTAGGGTGGAGTTGCTTGCGACTGTTTTGCTGCGAGCGGCCTTCTTTAAGCCCGTCCATAACCAAACCGCATTCTTCGGGATTGTCGCGGAAGAAGAGCACGCCGATTACAGTCATCACGATGCCAATGAGCCCCGCCGTAAGGTAGCACGTTCCCTGCCAACCGTAAGAGTCTATGAGCTTATTGAGCAGCCATGGTGTGGCATTGAAGAAAAATGCTATCGGGACCCCGGCGATAGCGGTCGCCATGCCTCGCCAGTTGTTAAACCAGCGCCCCATTGCGACGCGGCCTACCATTGTCATGTTGCCCTGGCCAAAGAAGCGAACCAGGAAAAACGCAATCGAAACGATGATCATGGCCAGCCAGGTAACTTTGAATCTTGCAGAAAGAAAGGTATTGATATTACCGACGTTGGCAAAAATCAGCAGGCTGAGAGCAAGTCCGATCGAAGCGAAAAGACTCATGAAGCGGACACCGATGCGGTCGAGGATCTTACCGGCGAATGGGAGGATCAGGCCGCTTGAGATGGTGCCTATCATGTAGGCAAGGCTTAGCTGGTGGCGAGTGATATTTAACGCAGCTATTATGTGGTCAGTAAAGATTCCGATACCGGCGGTTTGACCGGGCATGGAAAAGATGATGGACATTGTCGAAACGGCGACGATAACCCAGCCGTAAAAGAACGGACATTTAGCGGGAGCAAAGGGGGTGTTGGCCCATTTGGAATAAAATGGCGGTGCATTGGATGTTTGTCTTTCAGCATTCATTATTTGAAAAACCGGCGCCTACGGTGATTGATACTTCTTGAGTTCGGGAGACAATACATAATTATTGGGCTTCATACAATCATTAGGCATAATTGAACATGGACGTTCCCTTGACCCCAATTCCGCTCTTTAATCACTTGTTGAAAAAACCTTGAAGCGAATCATCGTTGCTCATAGGAAGTCCTTTGAGCCTCGCTTCTTCAGAAGAACGCTAAACCGGGTCAGGACTATTGTCTCTCTTGGACTAATAAGCAATTATCGTTCTTTCGACCTTCTTGTTGCTGTGGCTTGCCCCGGTTCTTCGGTCCAGTTGTTATGAGAGAACCATTACCTTGTCATTCGTTCCGCTGCCTGGCTGCGTAGGGCGGAGCGCAGCGGAGCCCGGAGCAGGCTGGCAGCGGGCGGCGTATTCCGCCGGACTCT
>JASLNT010000075.1 GCA_030745875.1 Phycisphaerae bacterium | reverse complement strand
AGATTTGCTTTAGAACGGTATGCTTTGATCCAGTGGGGTTCATGGGTTATTCCTGTTTGTTTTGTCACTAACAGAATAATCCAGGCCCCGCTACTTAGCAAAAGCTATCCCAGGATTCATCCCGCTATGGGATGGCTGTGAGTTGAGTAGAATGGTTGTTTCTTCGTGATCGCATCATTCACACTCTTCTCTATTATCTTCGTATCATCCTCATTCATTATGCTTTCATACGATCTGACTTTGTTATTGATGAAGTCAGACGCAGGAAAACCAGTGAGTTCTTCAATTGCATTAGTCGTGAAAAGGAACGTCCAGTCAGCCGCACACCTGTAAATAATTCCAGGTATCGTCTCTGCTATAGTCCGGTGTTTCTCTTCACTTTTTCTTAGAATTATTTCAGCGTTCTTTCGCTCGGTGATGTCGGTGTCAGCGCCTCGGTATCCAACAAGACCCCCGCCTCCGTCGAGCAGGGGGACTCCGCTTGTGGACAGCCATATTGGCTGGCCGTTCTTATGCACATTCAGGTTCGGGAACCCACGGAAGGATTCTTTCCGGGCAAACGCCTCGAACGCTGCAGTCTTAATCTCTTGCCGTTGCTCGGGATGAAACAGGTCATAAAAGTGCTTCTTCCCCACAATTTCTTCCGGACTATAGCCAAGTATCTTCTCCACCACGGGGCTTGCATACGTATACAAACCGTCAGCGTCAATTTCCCATATCCACTCCTGCGCATGTTCGGCCACCTGTTCGAAGCGTTCCTGGGACGCCCGCAGCGCCTCCTCGGCCTGCTTGCGTTCGGTGATGTCGGTATTGATTCCGACAGACACTGCCCCATGCTCGGGGTGATCGAACATGGAGACACTCGCATAGGACCAGAACTCCGTCCCGTCCTTCCTTATGTTCAGAACTTCGCCCTTCCAGGCACCGTTCCGGTCCAGGGCGTCGATGATCTCTCCGGCGGTCTGTTCCGGGCTCTTGTCGGTGGGGGCATTGACAATGGAAATGTGTTTCCCGACCAATTCACCGGGCCCATATCCGTAGGTCTCTTCGTACTTGGAATTCACATAGACAATTACGCCATCGGAGGACCGGACCAGTACGACACCTCCGGGCATATTCGCCATAATCTGGGCGTTAAGACGCTGTGCGGTCTCCGCCCGCGCGCGCTCTGTAATGTCGCGTTCGATGGACATGATGAGAGGTGGACCTTCGCCGACATCAAGAAGTTTGGCGGATACCTCAACGGGAAAGGCCGTCCCGTCCTTCCGGATGTGAGTCACCTCGAATACCATATGCTCACCGGCGAGCATCTTCTTCACCCTCTTGGCAATCAGTTTCCTGTTCGGCTCGGCGTGCAGGTCCGAGATGGGCTTGCCTATCAACTCGTCGCGTGTGAAACCATGCTTTTCGATGGCGGCCTGATTAGCATCGACGATCACGGGAGGACCATCGGGCTGTGGTTCGAGAACAATGATGTAGTCGCCCGCTTGCTCAAAGAGCGATTTGAACCTCTTTTCGCTCGTTCGCAGCGCCTCCTCGGTCCGCTCTTGCAAGTCAGAGAGTTGCCCGGACTTGTCCTGTTCGTCACTCATGCTTCAGTCCTCAAACAACTGCGGTCATTCCTACTGGCCCAGCGGTTTCCATCCGGGGGCATCTTTCAATCAACGGTATGCCATCGACAACGCAAGTCATGACGAATCAGCAATATGCACAACACTGCTGACCACCGATTGTCCCCCCCTCCCCCATCTACTGTCAATGGTTATGTAGAATCTCGGGCATCAGGTAACATACGTAATCCCGACATCCAGTCCCACGACCTCGGCGATGGGTTCTTGCACAGGCGGCGGGGACCTGCTGCACTCCGCAATGCTCCGCTCGTAATGACAGTTGGTTAAGTATGGTTGAGCCAGGGGTATTGGCCCGTTAGCACGTCGCCGTGGCCGTTACTATTTCCGCGCCATCCGTGTTTATCCGTGTTCATCCGTGGCAAAAAAGCCTATTTCCCGACCCTCTTAAACTGCGAATCGAAGAAGTCCATGACCTTTTCGACGATCTCTTTCTTGGGCGTTTCGCCTTTGGAGAAACCGTGATTCCCGCCTTTGGGGACGTAGAGCGTCGAAGGGACGCCCGCTTTTTTCAGGGCCGCGTGGAGCAACTCGCTCTGGTTGAGCGGTACAACAACATCCTTGTCGCCGTGGACGATAAAGCATGGCGGGTCGGCTTTGCTGATGTAGGTGATCGGGTTGGCCTGTTTGCACTTTTCCGGGACTGTCTTGATCGGCGCCCCGACGAAGCGGGACGGGGCCGAACGCTTATTGGCATAATTCTGGGTACACTTGAAATCGTTGAGCTTCAGGAAATCCGTCGGTCCGGACCAGGGGCTCGCGGCTTGCAGGACGGACGATGCCTTTTTCGTGATGGGGTGCTTCATGAATTCCTTCGTGTCGCCAACCGTCGCCAGCAGCGCCGTCAGGTGCCCGCCGGCCGACTCGCCCGCGGCGCCGAAACGTTTCGGGTCGAGATTGAATCGCTTCGCATTGAAGCGCAGAAAACTCACCGCGGCGCGACAATCGTTAATGACAGCGGGGAATATCTCCTCCCGAGACTTGGTGTAATTGATCCCGGAGACCGCGTAGCCCCGGGCGACCATTTCGACTATCGGATTGGAGCGGTCTTTTGAACCCCAGTCCCATGCGCCGCCATGAATCCAGATGACCAGCGGCAGGGGCTTGTCGGACTTGGGACGATAGACATCCAGCAGCATTTTTCGCTCGCCATTGGTTGCATACACGATGTCCCGCTCGATGATCGTGCCTTTGGGCAGGCGATCGAGGATGTGTTGCGGATCATCCTTTTTGGGCTTTTTGGTAGCGGGCTTCTTGGCCTTCTTGGGCGCCGCAGCGAGCGTAATCGCGGTGACAAGGAGGCTTACCACCAGAAGCATAGCACAAGTTTTCGTCAAAGCTTTCATACGCATACAAGAATGCCTCCTCGAATAAAGAGCTCAAGACTCTTTGTTTGGTCCCTTTGTTTCTACTCAGTTGCCTTTGTCGGGCTGTTTTTTTTCTCGGGTCGCGTCGCGCGGTTCGACCAGCCGACAGACTGCCCCGGGGGCACGACCCAGATCTCCACGCGACGGTTCAATCTCTGGCCCCGTTTCCGGCCTCCCTCACTGGTGCGGTTCGGAACAAGAGGTTGATGCTCTCCGAACCCCATCACACACGTGCGATTGGGGTTCAATCCACTCTTCTCCAGGACCTTCCTTATGGAAATCGCCCGGTGAGCGGTCAGATACCAGTTATCGGGATGACGGCGCTTTGTGCTGGGTCTGCTGATCGGGATGTTGTCTGTGTGAACGGCCACATAGACATTGAAAGTTGCGACGCCTTTGGCGTTGAGGATTGTCACCAGCGCCGCAATCGCCTTTGTGGCGCTGGGATTAAGGGTGGTGGTCCCGAGTTCGAAGATCAGGTCCGATTTCAGCCTGACCATACCGAGGCTCGGTTTGTACTCGACCAGACCGGGATTGGCGCTCTCGAAGGCGCTCAAGGCCCTGTGGACGTCAGTCGGCACGACGAACAGTCTCGGTAGTGGATGCGATTTAAGAAGTTCGCCGAACTGGGTCGCCAGCTTCTCAAATCTCCCCTGCAGATCCTGACGAGCCTTCTTAAGCAGCGCAACATGTTCTTTCTCTATTTTGATCTGGCGATCCTGAAGGACAAGTTTGGCTTCCAAAGCATAAATCCTGCTTTTCGCTTTCTCCGTTTGTTTCTTTTGTTCGTCCAGCCTGTACAGTGTCCGCCGAAGGAGATCACCGATTCGCCTGCTCTCATCTCGCTGTTCTGTTAGTGTCTTGGCGAGCGTTGGAAGTACCTTCGCCAGAGCCTCCGCAGCCCCAGGAGCCGGACCTATGCGGATCAGAGCTTCGGTTGAAAACATGCGAATCCGTTCGTTCTCATCGGTCAACCCCTTTACGAACTCCGGAGCCGCCGCTTTTGCATCGGGTCCCATGCCCGCTAGCACAAAAAGTATCCCCGCTCGCTGGTCTTTTTTGAGATCTTTGATCTTCAACCGCTTCATGAGGGGAGTGACAACAGCACGACCCATCTTCCGCAGGCTATCGGCTAGTTTTTCGGCATCTCCAGAGTCCTTGGAGGCCATCGCCTGTAAGAAGGCGTCGATTTTCGCTTCCGCACCTTTCGGTGTAGCCTGTGCTGCTGCCGTGTTCTTCTCTTCACCATTGGTAACCGGCGCAGCCAACAGCATCCCTGCAAGAATCACCAGTGCATAAAGCCTGTAACCTTTCATCGTCAACTTCCTTTCTCTCTCAAGCGGATCTATAGAATTCAACATTGCGGGTATCGGCCCGCCTGTTGCAGTTACGGGGTCCGCCCTTCCTGGACAAAACATACTTCGCCGACCTCGCGGGCTTACCCTCCGTCGTTGCTCCAGAAATCATGAATGTAAAGCGATCTACTTTCCCGTCAAGCAGGACTGTGAATTCCCATGAGAATACAGTGTCCGATATTGTAACAGGCCCCCCGCCGCAGTCATAGACCATATCCACTCAGCGATTATTGTAATCCAATCGCCGGGAGGCGACAACTCGAAGGCATGGGAACTGACGCTCAACAAGAAAAGCCCTCGGATAGCTATCCGAGGGCTTGGGGTATTGCTTTGAATGCCAATGCGAGAAGTTCGCCTTAGTTTTCGTCCTTCTCTTCTTCTGCGGGAGCCTCTTCTGCAGGAGCTTCTTCTGCGGGGGCTTCTTCTGCGGGGGCTTCTTCTGCAGGGGCTTCTTCTGCAGGAGCTTCTTCTGCGGGAGCTTCTTCTGCGGGAGTCTCTTCAGTCTGGTTCTCTTCTACTGCCTCAGGGGTGTCGGCGGGCGCTTCCTCGTCGGGTTCTTCACCGTCCGGGACTTTTTTGGGTTTTTCTTCGATACCCTCGGCGGCTTTGATGCGTTTGGCCGCACGCGCGCTGCGTTTGTTGTCGCCACCAGTGCCCGCCCGCGAGGGCTCGTCCTCGATCAACTGCAAGATCACCTGCTTACCGGCGTCGCCGATTCGGCGTTCGGCAAGGTGGATGATCCTGGTGTAACCGCCGGGGCGGTCGGCGTACCTGGGTGCGATGACGTCGAAGAGCTTCTGAACGACGGTCTGCTCCTCGACTTCGTAGTCTTCGGTTTTCTTGTCGTAGGTATATATGTCACGGTCCTGCAGTCGCGAGAGTATCTGCCTGCGAGCGTGCAGTGTGCCCTTCTTGGCTACGGTGATCAATTTTTCCACGAACCGCCGCAGGTACTTGGCCTTGGCCTCAGTCGTGCGGATCGAGCCGTGCTGAATCAGAGCGGCCGCCATATTCCGCCGCATCGCCGTACGATGCTTGGAGGTGCGGTTAAAGTGTTTAGTTGCTTGTCGGTGACGCATCGGTGAAAATCCTCTCAGCCACAGGCTGATTTACTCGGCCATTTGCTCTTTCAGTTCGCCCTTGACGTCGGGCAGAGGCACATTCATGCCGAGCGACAGGCCCATGTCCTGCAGCTTTCGCTTGACTTCTCTCAGCGAAGTCTTTCCGAAGCTGCGGATCTGCAAAAGTTCTGTTTCGGGGCAATTAACGAGTTGCCCAACGGTCTGGATGTTTCCGGCTTCGAGGCAGTTATTACTTCGCACACCCAGTTCCAGTTCGTGAACGCTCATGGAAAGCTTCCTGAGCAGTTCCGAATCGATCTCTTCGTGGTCTTCGCCCGGGGCGGCTTCGACAATCTGCTCGCCGAGTTCGAAGTACTGCACGAACGGGTTTAGGTGCTTGCGGAAGATTTTAGCGGCCTCTACGAGTGCCATTTCCGGGGTAATGGTACCGTTGGTCCAGATTTCCAGGAGCAGGCGGTCGTAGTTCGTTCGCTGCCCTACTCGCGTATCTTCGGTTCGATATCGCACCCTGGTGACGGGCGAATACGATGCGTCGACGTAGATTCGCCCGAGTTCCTGATCGGCGTCGGGATCGTACATCGTCTCGCCGGGGATGTATCCCCTTCCGCCCTGGACGACCATTTCCATGTCGAACTTCACGTCGTCGGTCAGAGTCGCTATCACCAGTTCGGTATTGATGATCTCGACGGCGGGGTCCGCCTCGATCATCTCCGCGGTGACAACGCCGCTGACCTCGCTGTGAAGGCGCATGGTCTTGGGCGTGTCGGCATGGCTTTTGACCACGAGTTGCTTGATGTTCAGGACGATGTCGGTGACATCTTCCATCACACCGGGCAGCGACATGAATTCATGATCGGCGCCCTGGATTTTTATGCTCGTGACGGCGGCACCCTGGAGACTGCTGAGCAGAATTCTCCTGAGCGCATTACCGACTGTGGTCCCGAATCCACGTTCAAACGGCTCGACGGAAAACCGGCCGTACGTTGGAGTCGAAACGTCCTGATCGTTAACAACCCGTGTTGGTAGTTCTAGACCGCGCCACCTGATTCGCATTACCTATGCTCCCGTCCCGAAGGATCGCAAGAAGGATTATTGATTTCGATTACTCGTTTACTCTTCCCGACTCAGGGAACTATCGGCTACAGAATTCCACGACTAGGTTAACTTCTACCGGAATCATCACGTCATCTTTTGACGGTACGGCGAGAATCTCTCCAGCGAGCTTCGCCTGGTCGAGCTGCAACCAGTTCTGCACTCGCGGTTCGCCGAGTTCATCCAAATTAGCCCGGATCAGCGCCTGGGATCTGTCGGAGGGTTTGACGGTGATCTTGTCGCCGACACGCACCCTGTAACTGGAAATATTGACTCGCCTGTCGTTGATATAAACGTGCCCGTGGGCAATAACCTGACGAGCGGCGGGCCTGGACGGAGCCATACCGAGCTTGTGAATAACGTTGTCGAGCCGTCGTTCCAACAGGCTCAACAGTGCGGCGCCGGTATCGCCCTTGGTGCGGCTGGCCTGGCGGTACAGGTTCATGAACTGCCTGTCCCGGATACCGTAGTACCGCTTGACTTTCTGGGTTTCCCGAAGGCGCAGACGATATTCGCTGCCCCTTCCGCGCCGCCATGAATGCATGCCGGGGGGAACCATCCGCCGCTCGATCTTACCGCTCTCGCTGCGGGCGCCTTTCAGCATCAGATTGATGCCTTCCCGGCGGCTTAGCTTGTCTGTCGGACCTGTATGGCGTCCCATTTATCTATCGCTCCAATAGTCTTTTATCTATTATTCCGTCGAGTTTAGACTCGACGTTTCTTTCTCGGTCTGCATCCGTTATGCGGGATCGGGGTAACGTCTTCTATCGACGTAATTTTTATTCCGGAACCTTCAAGAGCGCGAATGGCGCTTTCCCGCCCGCTGCCCGGACCCTTGACGAGTACTTCGACTTCCGTCATGCCCATCTTCCTGGCGCTCTGGGCGGCGGTTTCCGCGGCGCGCTGAGCGGCAAAGGGAGTGGACTTCCTGCTCCCCTTGAAACCGATCGTACCGGCGGACGCCGAGCAAAGCACATCGCCATTGAGGTCGGTGATAGTAATCTGGGTATTGTTGTAGCTGGCGCGTATATGGGCGATACCCTTGGCGACGCCTCTGCGTTGTTTTTTGCTCTTGGCCATGAGTTACCGCATCTCCTTGACCGACTTCTTGCCCGCGACGGTCTTTCGCGGACCTTTTCTCGTTCTCGCGTTAGTCTTTGTTCGCTGTCCGCGGACAGGAAGCCCGCGACGATGCCTCAGCCCGCGATAGCAGGCGATATCTCGCAACCTCGCGACGTTCTGCTGAACCTGTCGCCGCAACTGACCTTCAATAATGAAGTCTTCTTCGAGGATACCGGCGATCTTCGAGAGCTGCTCTTCGTTCAGCTCCTTGGACGGAGTCTTCGGATCGATCCCGGTCTTCTCGCAGATAACCTCGGCGGACTTCGGGCCTACTCCGTAAATATATCGCAAAGCATATACCGTTGCTTTGTCGTTTGGAATGTCAACACCTGCCACACGCGGCATGTTTGTCTCCTTGCACCCAGCGCCCGGGGGGTTTTATCCCTGGCGCTGCTTGTGTTTCGGGTTATCGCAGATCACGCGCACGACGCCCTTGCGCCGGATGATCTTGCATTTCTCGCAGATTCTTTTTACTGATGCACGAACTTTCATCGTTCTATCCGTCCCTTGTCGCCCCTTCAGATGCCTGTCGACGCATCTAAGAGGAAGACAATATTTAACTTCCGTCTGTAAGCACTGTCGCCCCGTCGGGCGTTATCGCTATCGTATGTTCAAAGTGCGCCGAAGCCTGTGAGTCGCACGTTACGACCGTCCAACCGTCCGGACCACACTTAACGTCCGCCGATCCGAGATTCACCATCGGCTCGACCGCGAGGACCAGTCCCGGTTCAAGGCGAATGTCACGTCGCCTGAGTTCCGGCGAGACAAAGTTCGGAACCTTCGGGTCCTCATGCATTTCCGAACCGATACCATGTCCGACAAACTCGCGGACCACCGAGAGGCCTTCGGATTCGATATAGCCCTGCATTGCCTCGGCAACGCCGGACCACGTGAGTCCCGGTCCGCACATGGCAACGGCCAGTGCCAGCGAATTTCTCGTGACCTCGACGAGATGGGATACCTCATCGGGCACGGAGGCGACAATATACGTCTCCGCCGCATCGCCGCACCATCCGTCGAGTTCCACGCCGAAATCAACGCTGACAATATCGCCTTGGCAAACAGGCCTGGGCGACGGTATACCGTGAACGACCTCGTCGTTCACCGACACACAGATCGCACCTGGAAACGGTCCGGCGCGCCCTCGGCCCGGTACGCCCTTAAACAGGCACTTACCGCCGTGGTCGCCGCAAAGCCTTTCAGCTTCGGCATCTAGTTCTTCTGTTGTAATGCCCGGGGCAATCATATCACCCAAGCGGTCCAGCACAAGGCGAACGATACGTCCCGCCTTCCGCATACGTTCGATCTGGTCTGGGCTTTTTAGCCTGATCGCCACGCGGTGGACCTTCTACGCCTGGGCCTCGAAAGACGCCAGGGCCTCTATCACTTCAACCGAGACTACCTCAGCATCAAGATTTCCGTCGACGTCTACGATACTCAGCGAATCGCAACTCCGGTAGTAACCGATCACCGCTTCAGTCTGGGCCCTGTAAGCCTCGAGCCGCTGGCGAACAGTTGCTTCGCAGTCGTCGCTTCGCTGAGTCAGTTCAGCACCGTCACAATCGTCACAGTAACCTTCGCGTTTTGGGGGCATGAAGGTAACGTGGTACCCTCGCCCGCAGATCGGACAGGCGCGCCGTCCGGCAATACGCTTTACTATGATGTCATCGTCGGCAGTCATCACCACAACGGCGTCAAGCGGTCGGTCCGCTTCGACGAGCTGCTTGTCGAGCGCTTCGGCCTGCGCAACGGTGCGAGGGAACCCGTCGAGCATCAGCCCGCCGTCTACCTCGGTGATCGCCTTGGCCATCATCTCGACGACAACGTCATCGGGCACAAGTTCGCCGGCATCCATATAACGCGCCAGCGCCGCGCCCAGTTCGGAGTCTGAGGCCTTTTCCGCACGGAAAATATCACCACTGGAAAGGTGCTTCAACCCGAATTTCTTGACGAGTCGTTCGGCCTGCGTACCTTTACCAGCGCCAGGTGGTCCCATCAGCACAATTCTCAACCGTATGCTCCTCTTATCCGCGAACTTCCACTGAGGAAGCCGTCGTAGTTTCTCATCACCAGGTTTGCTTCGATACGCTGCACCAGATCCAGCGCAACCGATACCAGAATCAGCAAGCCCGTACCGCCCAGGAAGGATGACACGTCGTAGGGGATCTTGGCCAGGGTGGCGATCACCATCGGAATGACCGCAATGGTCGCCAGGAATGCGGCGCCGCAATACGTAATGCGCCCCATGACCTTTTCGAGGTATTCCGCCGTTCGCCTCCCCGGACGGAGCCCCGGAATAAAGCTCCCGTTGTCTCGGAGCTGATCGGCCATCTCCTTCGGGCGGAACTGGACGGTCGTCCAGAAGAACGCAAAGAAGAATATCATCCCGACATAGCAAACAGTATAGGTGTAGCTGGTCATCTGGAACGCTCCAGCCATCGTGCGCGCAAAGTCGCTGTTAGGCCACGACCTGCCCACCCAACTGAACAGCATGTTGGGGAAGATCATCAGCGAACTGGCGAAGATAATCGGCATGACGCCACCGTGGTTGATCCGCAGCGGGACAAAGTGGCGCCCGCCGGCGGTCATCCGCCGCCCGCGAATCTGCTTTGCCTGCTGAACGGGAATTCGCCGCTGACCCTGCGTTATCAGGATCGAACCGGCGACCACGAACACGAACGACAGCATCACAAAGCCCACCTCCAGCAAACCCACCTGCCCGTCACCGCTACCGACAAGCTTTGCGTCGGTTATGGCGTAGAGTTTGGCTACCGCGGTTGGAAGGCGTACGACGATACCGGCCATGATGATAAGGCTTATACCATTACCTATTCCGTACTCGTCGATCTGCTCGCCAAGCCACATCAGGAAAATGGTTCCGCCTGTCAAACCGACAACGCCCATCATGAACACCAACGTCGAGTCCTCGTAAGCGGGATAGAGCAACTTCTGCCCCCGCATCGTCATCATCCAGAACACGGATTGAATGATGCAGAGGGCGACGGTGGCGTACCGGGTGTATTCCTGTATTTTTTTCTGTCCGGCGGGCCCTTCCTTGCGGAGTTTCTCCAGGGATGGAAGCACCGTGACCAGCAGTTGGAAAATAATGGACGCGGAGATGTACGGCATGATACCCAACCCAAAGAGGCTGGACCTCTGAAAACTACCGCCTGTAAGCATACTCGCCTGCGCCAGCGCCTGGGAAAACACGTTGCCCTTATCGTCGCCCCAGACCTGCATTGCAGTTTGGTCCAGACCGGCCAGTGGCACGTGGAAGCCTATTCGATAAATACATAGCAGACCGAGAGTAAAGGCCAGCTTTTTGAGCAGCTCGGGAATGGAGAATATGTTCTCCATCACGGTTCTGACGCGCGTTTCGGCCCACAACGCCCAGATGTACGCGCAAACAATCAGCACGCCAAAGACCGCCTGCACAATACCGCCTATAGCGAATCCGCCGGTATCGCCGGTGTTGGCGGAGAAGACCTCGGACACACCTCCGGCTATCAGCCACAGACCTGCCGCTGCTACAATCACCCCTACAAGAAGTCTGAACTTTTGGAAAAGCATTAGTTAACTTCCATGAACTCCAGTTCAACGAGATAGTTCGTCTCTTTAAACCACCTCGACGGTCCCGCCCGCCTGGGCGATTTTCTCGGCAGCTCCCGCCGAGAATTTCGAGGCGACTACGGTAAGTTTCGTCTTCAGTTCCCCGTTACCGAGGATTTTGATCAGTTTCGCCGCATCGTCGACGAGTCCGGCGTCCTTCAGGACCTGCCCGTCGACGCGTGCATCATCGTCAAAGCTATCGAGATCGCTTACGTTTACAATCTGGTAGTCTTTGCTGAAATTGACGTTGCTGAACCCGCGCTTCGGGAGGCGTGCGACAGCGGGGTTCTGCCCGCCTTCGTAGCCCATTCGCTTGCCAATACCGCTGCGCTGCCCGCGTCCCTTGTGTCCGCGGCAACATGTCTTGCCATGTCCCGAGCCGTTACCGCGACCGACACGCTTGCGACGCTTGCTGCGACCGGCTTCTTTGAGTATTTCGCCGAGTTTCATCTTATGTCCACTCCACGCAGTGCGCTAACCATTTCTGCGGTGCGCAGCTTCTTCAAGGCGGCCATCGCAGCCTTCAGAAGATTCTTCGGTGATGTCGACCCATAAGCTTTGGTCAACAGGTTCTGTATTCCAGCAAGTTCCAGCATGGGTCGAAGCTTTTTACCGGCAATTACTCCGGTACCGTCTGATGCCGGAACCATAATAACGCTCGAGGCGCCGGCGCGACCGATAACCTGGTGGGGGATCGTCTGGCCTTTGAGATTTATCGAGACCATTGATTTCTTGGCCTCGGCAATACCTTTTTCGACGGCATTGGGAACCTCGTTTGCCTTTCCGTAACCCATGCCTACCCGCCCTTTGCGATCGCCAACGACCACCAGGGCCGCAAAGCTGAACCGCCGGCCGCCCTTGACGACCTTGGAGCAGCGATATATCTGAATGACATTCTCTTCCAGGCCGTCGCTGGGACCTTCGTCCCTGCCGCCTCTTCGTCTTCTTCTCTCAAACGCCACTGCGCATGCTCCTGCTTAAAATTCCAAACCGCCCTCTCGGGCAGCTTCGGCAAGTTCTTTAACCCGACCGTGAAACGCACAACCGTTACGGTCGAAAACTACCTTCTTGATACCGGCTTTGGTCGCTTTCTCGGCGAGACTCTGCCCGACGAGCTTGGCGCCCTTGCGATTTCCTCTGGCGATCGGATCGTCACAGACGGATTTTTCCGCCGTCGAAGCCGCCACCAGAGTATGCCCGGCCATATCGTCTATGATCTGGGCGTAAATATTCTTGTTGCTCCGGAAAACCGTCAGTCTCGGGCGATCGGCGGTTCCTGTCACGTTCTTTCGAACGTGCTGTTTTCGCCGTTTTCGCCGAAGGTTTTTCTTTTCGATTGCCTTCATGATTCGTATCCCACATGGGGTCAGTGTCAATAACTTCGCAACTATGCGCCGGTACCGGCAAAGGCCTTTCCGACCTTGCGACGCACATACTCGCCCGCATACCGTATACCCTTGCCCTTGTAAGGTTCGGGCTTGCGAGCCATACGGACTTTCGCCGCCAGTTGCCCGACAGCCTGCTTGTCAGGTCCGGAAACGGTAAACTTCGCCGGGTCCGTATCGCCTCTGGCCTGAGGAGTCTGTATTTCAACGGTCACGCCGGGAGGTACTTCAAAGACCACCGGATGACTGTACCCGCAGTTGACGATCAACTTATTGCCCTGCAACTGCACTCCATACCCGACACCATATACTTCCAGCCCGCGGACAAAGCCTTTGGTGCAACCTTCGATCATGTTGGCGATCAGGCTGCGGGTCAGTCCGTGCAGCGATCGGCTGAATCGATCGTCCTCGCCGCGCGAGACGGTTATGACCTTGTCGGCTTCGTTTATTTCCACGGCGACTTCCGGACGGTGGGTCCAGGAGAGTTTTCCCTTGGGCCCTTCGACCGAAACAGTTCGCTGGTTAAGCGTAACTGTCGCACCGCTGGGAATGGTAATCGGTTTTTTGCCAATACGCGACATCGTTGTTACCTCGTCAGCACACTGTACACAAGACTTCGCCGCCGACCTTCAATTCGCGACACTTCCGGTCGCTCAGAACGCCTTGAGACGTCGAAACAATCGCTATGCCCAGTCCGCCCATCGGGCGTGGAATTCCATCCACCCCGGAATAAACCCGCCGGCCCGGTCGCGAAGCACGCTTCACGTCAGTGACGACATCTTCGCCTCTGGGACCGTACTTCAAATAGACTCGCAACAAGCCCTGCTTATTGTCCTCAACGCGTTTGAAGTCCAGAATGTATCCTTCATCCTTAAGGACCTGGCAGACACCCTGGCAGACCTTCGAGGCGCGGATATTAACTACGTCGTGCCTGGCTGCAAGTGCGTTGCGAATTCGTGTCAGCATATCAGCTATGGGATCGGACAAACTCATCAGCGCTGCTTCCTGTTTACCAACTGGCCTTTTTCAGTCCGGGGATTTTGCCCGCGTGGGCAAGCTCTCTCAGACAGATCCGGCATATTCGAAACTTCCTGTAGATACTCCGGGGCCTGCCACAAAGCTGGCACCGTCGAATCCGCCTGGTTGAAAACTTCGGCGGTCGTTTTGATTTAGCTATTTGTGCGCTAGTCGCCATAAACTTCTCCAACGTCCTCAATCTGTGCGGAACGGCATGCCCATCAGGGTCAGCAGTTCGCGGGCCTCTTCATCGCTGTCGGCGCTGGTCTGGATCGCCACGTTCATACCCTGCATGAAGGTCACGCTGGACGGATCGATCTCGGGAAAAACCGACTGCTCGGTGAATCCCATGTTATAGTTGCCTCTTCCGTCGAAACTCGAGGCGTTTAATCCGCGGAAGTCCTTGACCCTGGGGATCGCCAGCGAGATCATCCGATCGAGGAACTCGTACATCCTGGCGCCTCTGAGAGTAACCTTCAATCCCACGTCCATACCTTCGCGGAGCTTGAAGTTACTGACGGACATTTTGGCCTTGGTGACAATCGGGTTCTGCCCGGCGATCAGCGCCAATTGCTTCTGGGCTGTTTCCAGCTTGCCCTTCTCTTCGTGGGCTTTGCCCATTCCCATAGAAACCACTACCTTCTCGACCTTCGGGATCGACAGGCGGTTCTTGTACCCAAACCGCTCGGTCAGGGCCGGAAGGACATCGTTTCGGTATTTTTCTAATAAGCGTGGTTGCATCTTTAGAACCCGGCCTTACTTGGCCTTTCTCATAATTCCGAGGGATTCGCCGGACTTCCGTGCGATTCGCTCTTTACTTCCGTCCGCGTTGATGCGAACTCCAACCCGCGTGGCCTGATCGGTCTTGGGATCAACAGGCAACACGTTGGAGATGTGAACGGGCATCTCCTTCTGGATTCGCCCGCCCTGGGGGTGCTTCCTCGAGGGACGCAGGTGCCTGTAGACGCGATTAACGCCCTGGACGAGCACCTTACCCCTGGAAGGATAAACCGCCATCACCTCGCCGACCTTACCGCGGTCGTCTCCGGCGAGGACCTTGACCATATCACCTTTAACTATGTGTCTGGCCATTATTACACTACCTCATTGGCAAGGGAGACGATCTTCATGAAGTTCAACTCCCTTAGCTCTCTCGCGACAGCCCCGAATATTCGGGTACCTCGCGGATTTCCATCGGCATCGACTATGACTACGGCGTTCTTGTCGAAGCGAACGTAGCTGCCGTCTGTTCTTCGAATAGGATGGGCGGTTCGCACGATCACGCACCTTACGATCTCGCCCTTCTTGATCTCACCGCCAGGCGATGCTTTCTTGACCGAACAGATAACAATCTGCCCGATAGAAGCCGTGCGGCGCTTATAGGTGCGTTTTCGCCTTGTCGAACCGCCAAGCACGCGTATGCAACCCACTATCTGGGCTCCGCTGTTGTCAGCCACTTCTAACCTTGTTTCTGCCTGGATCACAGGTAAAGTCCTTTACTGCAAACCCGCTATACAGCGTCGTCGTGACGGATGATCCGCACCAACCGCCAAGTCTTGTTCTTGCTGATCGGACGGCACGGAACGATTTCCACCAAGTCGCCCACTACCGCGATACTCTCGGGGTCGTGAACCGCCAACCGCGTACGTTTGTGAACGTACTTGTGGTACAGGGGGTGTTTCGTCAGACTGTCCACATCAACTCTGATGGTCTTGATTCCGCTGATCTTCCCGACCCGACCGGTTTTCCGGCCTGTCTGGACTCTCTGCTTGTCTGTCGTTTGTGTATCGCTCATTTACTCTCGCTCAATGACGGTTCTTCTTCGACGGCGGACTCCAGCTCACGCTGGTGCTGTACCGTCAGCAATCTTGCGATATCCGTCTTGGCCTTGGAGATCATCGTGGGATCTTCCAGGCGTTCCGTAACGGCCTGTGCCCTAAGGTCGAACAAGTGTCGCTTCAGGCGATCCAGTTCGTTGCTCAACTCTTCCGGACTCAATGCTCTTACTTCGTTTATCTTCATCGTCGAGACACCTTCGGAGTCATGCCCTTCTGGCCAGGAGGCGGCAACGCACGGGCATTTTGTGTGCTACGCGGACCAGGGCCTGCTTGGCCGTTTCGTCGTCCACACCGCCGATTTCGAACAGGACCGTCCCGGGCTTAACGCACGCGACCCAGTCTTTAGTCTCGCCCTTGCCTTTACCCATTCGAGTTTCCAACGGTTTGGAACTTATGGGCTTGTCGGGAAAGACCCTGATGTATACCTTGCCCTCACGGTGGAGGTAGTGAGTAGCTGCGACTCGACCGGCTTCGAGTTGCCTGGCGGTTATCCAGTGCGCTTCGAGGCTCTGTATTCCATAGTCACCGAAAGCAACGGTCTGCCCGCGAGTGGCGAACCCATTCATCTTTCCGCGCATCTGCTTTCGATGCTTGATTCTTTTTGGCATCATTGCCATGTCTGCACCTGCCTACTTACTCTTTTGACTCACTATTGGGTGTATCCGCAACCGCATCGCCCTTGGGCGCCTCGGGCGCCGGAGCCTCGCCGCCGGCTGGCGGAGGACTCGCCGCGGGCTGATCCGGTGCGCCAGACGCCGCCGGAGCGCTGCTTGTTTTCTCGCGGCGCGGACTCTGCGATCTCGGGGAGCGTCCACCGCCACCGCCGCCAGGACCGCCTGGACCGCCACCGTCGCGCTGCTGATACCTGCGTCTCGCGCGGGTCATCGCGGCTTGTTGGGTGTCGGTGGTCTCTTCTTCCTCGCCAAACATCCCGCGGAAGATCCAGACTTTGACGCCAACACTACCGTATGTTGTAATGGCCAGTGCGAATCCGTAGTCTACGTCGGCTTCGAGCGTATGCAGCGGGATCGAACCGCGAATCTGGGTTTCCGATCGCGCGATTTCCGCTCCGCCGAGGCGTCCGCCAACGGTTATCTTGACGCCCTTGGCACCCGCCTGCATGCAGGCATCGGCACGCTGCTTGATCACGCGACGGAAACTGGCACGCCGCTTGATTTGTTCTGAGATTCCTTCGGCTACCAGGTTGGCTTCGAGATCGGGATTTCTGATCTCGATAATATTGATGTTAACCCGTCGGTCGGTGAGGTCTTCGAGGGCCTCTTTGAGTTTTTCGACCTCTGCACCCTTTGGCCCGATAACAAGCCCTGGCCTGGCGGTTCGCAACGACACCTTGACTTCTTCGCGTGTCCGATCGATCTCGACGCTGCTGACGGCCGCGTAAGGAGGCTGGCGGTTGAGCCGCTGATCGACGAAGCGCCGGATCTTCTCGTCCTCGACGAGAAACTCTCCGAAGTTGCTCTTCGGTGCAAACCAGCGGCTTTTCCATCCGATGGTTATACCGGTGCGAAATCCAGTTGGGTTTACTTTTTGGCCCATAGTCGCCTGACTTCCTATTCTTCCTCGACCACAACGGTTATGTGGCTGGTTCGTTTCATGATCGGGTGTGCCCGTCCGCGGTCTTTCGGTCGAAACCTCTTCATCGTAGGCCCTTCATCAGCCTTCGCCGTTTCCACGTACAATTTATCGACGTCGGCTTCTGCTTCGTTCGCGTTGGCCACCGCACTGGTCAATACCTGCGAAACCAGAACCGCCGCACGCTGGGGCATGAATTTCAAGACGTTCAAAGCGTCCTGAACGTCGCGTCCGCGGATGAGGTCAGTCATCAACTTGACCTTTCGTGGACTGATTCTCGCAAATCTATGTACTGCTCGCCAAGCCATCTTTCAGTAATCCTTGCTTCCCGGGGCCCGCGGGGCCTGTGGGGTTAGATACTCGGTTGTGCTATCTCTTTCTTCCGCTGTGTCCACGGAACATACGCGTGGGACTGAACTCGCCAAGCTTGTGTCCGACCATATCCTCGGTAACCAATACGCGGAGGAATGTCTTTCCGTTATGCACCATGAACGTCTCGCCGATAAACTCCGGGACGATGGTACACGCCCGACACCAGGTTTTGATGGCCTCCCGCCCGCCGGACTCCTTGGCCTTCATAACCTTCCTGTACAGTTTCTCGTCGACGTATGGGCCTTTTTTTGCGCTTCTGGTCATCTTCTGCTACTCTTGTAGGCCGGTTTACAGTGTCAGTTGTCCGTGACGGACATTCCTGCGCCGTCGCAGGATCAGTTTGTTTGAAGCCTTCTTTTTTCGCCTGGTCTTTCCACCTTTGGACAGTTTTCCGGTGGGCGAACAGGGTTGTCTTCCGCCTGCCCGGCGTCCTTCTCCACCGCCCATCGGATGCGCCACGGGGTTCATCGCCGTCCCGCGAACGTGAGGGCGGCGTCCCAGGTGGCGTTTACGTCCGGCCTTACCGAGACGTACGCCCTGATGCTCGACGTTGCCTACCTGCCCGATAGTCGCACGGCAGGCGATGTTGATCATTCTCATTTCGCCCGAGGGCAGGATCAGGTGAGCGTACTTTCCATCTCTTCCGCCCAACCTCGCCGACCCGCCGGCGGTTCGGACCATCTTACCGCCCTGCCCGGGTCTCATTTCCACATTGTGTACTTCCATACCCAGCGGGATATTGCTCAGCGGCATGCAGTTTCCGACTCTGGGCTCACACTTCTCGCCGCTGAAGATCTTCTGTCCGTCCTCGAGACCGACCGGCGCCAGGATGTACCGTTTTTCTCCGTCTTCATACTGGACCAGGGCGATATTACAACTCCGGTTGGGATCGTATTCTATTCCGATCACTTCGGCGGCAACGTCGTCCTTGTTACGCTTGAAATCGATCACTCGATACATCCGCTTGTGTCCGCCGCCGCGGTGCCTGGCGGTGATCTTTCCACTGTGGTTGCGCCCGCCCTTTTTCTTCAGCGGTTTGAGGAGCGACTTCTCCGGTCTGGATTTCGTAACCTCGGCGAACTCGTTGACCGAGCTGTTTCGTCTTCCCGCAGAGGTCGGTTTGTATTTTTTGATCGCCATGATGCTTCTTGCCTTGATCTGGAGTCCGCTAGAACAGGTCGATGCGGTAGTCCTCATGCAGATGCACGATCGCCTTTTTCCATCTGGCGGTTGTGCCCGTATTGCGGCCTTGCCGACGGGGCTTTCCCTTGCGGTTGGCCGTCCGTACGGACTTGACCCTGACCTTGTATATCTTCTCGATAGCCTGCTTGATCTGCGCCTTGTTAGCGCCCCAAGCCACTACGAACGCATAGTCGTTTCGCTTCTCGCTGAGGTGGGTACTCTTCTCTGTTACCAGCGGGCGAATGATGATGGAATATATATCGTTTTTCATCGTTCAGTCTTCCTGTCCCATCAGCATTTCCATCGCTTCGCGGGTAATCAGCATTTTCTGCCGCGTGGCAATATCGAAAGCATTGAGTTCTTCAGTGATGCGAACTGTCAGATCCTGCAGGTTCCGGCTGGACAGGTATATGTTCGTGTCGCGCTGGTGCAGCGCCAGCAGGCAACTGCGATTGATACTGAGGTTACTCAGCAGTTCGGCCATTTGGCTGGTCTTGGGCGCCTCGCAGACTAGTCCATCGACTACGGCGAGGTCATTGCCGAGAATTTTGGCGAGAATTGCAGTCTTACGAGCGGCGAGCCTCATTTTCTTGGGGAGTTTCTTGCGGAAATCTCTACGGCGTTTGGCAAAAGCCATGCCGCCTCCGCGAAGTACGTTGGTCCTTATCGAACCGCGGCGGGCATTGCCCGTTCCCTTCTGGCGGAAAAGCTTCTTGGTCGAACCTTCAACCATTCCGCGGGATTTGGTAGCGGCGGTACCCTGTCGCTTGTTGGCATGATAGGCGACAACCGCCTGCTTCAGCAGCGCAGTGTTCACCCTCGTGCCGAAGGCCTCGTCGCCAACCGACAGCGTCTCAATTTGCTTGCCTTCCGTGTTGTATACTGGAACTTCCAACATTACCGATTTATCCCGTTGGTCTGGTTATTCCGCATCTTTGGCGTCGGTCTTGGGCTCTACGTTGTCCTCGACCTCTGCTTCTGCTTCTATCTTGTCCGCGGCGGTCTTGGCGGCGGCTTCTGCCTTGTCCGTGGCGGCTTTGGCGATGGCTTCTGCCTTATCAGCGGCGGCCTTGGCGGCGGCTTCTGCCTTTTCCTCAGCGGCCTTGATCTTTTCGGCCACAGCCTTTTCCTCTGCCTGGATGCGGGCCTTGGCGTTGGCCTTGGCTGTGGTGGAAACTCTAACCTGCACGAACGTACCGTTGGGTCCTGGTACCGCACCCTTGATGAGCAGGAGATTGTTTTCTTTGTCGATATTGATGAGGCGGTGATTGCGGCTGGTGGTTTTGTCCATCCCCATGTGCCCACTCATCCGCTTGCCTTTTTTCGGTTTTGGACCGGTACCGGCGTTGGTACCGTGGCTGGCGATCGAACCGATGCTGCGATGCTTTCGCTCGACACCGTGGGAAGCGCCCTGTCCGCCGAAGTTATATCGCTTCATGACACCAGCGAACCCCTTGCCCTTGCTCGTGCCGATCACGTCGACAAAATAGATACCGTCAAATATATCAACGGTGATCCTCTGTCCCGGTGCAATGTCCTGGTCAGGTGCATCGAGGCGAACTTCGCGAACGAACTTCTGCGGTTTGACTCCGGCCTTTTTGGCGTGACCGATCAGGGGCCTGGTTGCCCTGTGTGCCTTGACGTCTCCGAAACCAAGCTGCACGGCGTCGTACCCGTCCGATTCGACGGTCTTGACCTGGAGTACGGGACACGGTCCGGCCTGGACGACGGTGACCGGGTGTAGTACACCGGCATCGTCGTATACCTGAGTCATGCCAATTTTTTTTCCTAGCAGTGCTGTCAGCATCGTCTTGTTCCAAGTGGGCTGTTGGTAGCGGGCGTAACCGTCAGATGTTCCGTACCGACACTATGCCTTGATCTTGATGAAAACCCCTGCCGGTACAACCAGGCGGTTGAGCGCTTCGATTGTCCGGACGGTCGGCTCGTAGATGTCTATAATCCGCTTATGGGTTCGCATCTCGAACTGCTCGCGTGACTTCTTGTCCACGTGAGGACTCCGCAGTACGGTGTATCGTTCGATCCTGGTAGGCAGCGGAATCGGTCCGCGAACCCTGGCGCCGGTGCGCTCGGCGTGATCGACTATTTCTTTAGCCGAACTATCCAGCGCCCGGTGGTCATAGGCTTCCATTCTAATTCTAATCTTATCTTGCACCATGCAATGACGTCTCCGAAACTCTCTGAAACGACCCATGCCAATCCGGGCCAATGTGGAGAGTCCTACTAGGATACGCAACGAAAAGTCCCTGTCAACAATGAACTTTCCTTTTTTTCATTTTTTCTCTCAAAGTCCCATGCGCCGAAGTATATCTCCGGTAGTCTGGCGCGGCGTTGGTCTGTACGTCAGCGGTTCCATTGTGCTATTACCACGACCCTGCGTCAGGGATCGCAACTGCGTTGCATAACCAAACATTTCAGCCAGCGGAATCTCGGCGGTCAACACGCGATACTGACCTCGCTGAACCATATCACGGATCTCTGAACGCCTGGCGTTAAGGTCGCCGGTAACAGCACCTACGAACGTCTCGGGAACCGTAACCTGAACGCGCATTATCGGTTCGAGAAACACCGGCGAAGCCTTTTCGACGGCGGCTTCGAACGCCATCGCACCGGCCTGGCGGAACGCCACGTCGCTGCTGTCTACCGGGTGATGCTTCCCATCGAGCAGGGCAACCCTGATGTCTCGCATGGGATAACCCGCCAGAATACCACAGGTTGCCGCGTCTCGCACGCCCTCAGCCACCGACGGGATGAATTCCTTGGGAATGACCCCGCCCTTGGTAGCATCGACAAAATCAATGGCCCGATCATCATCTTCGTCACGCCATGGCTCGACGCTGAGTTCCACCACGCCGAACTGTCCCCTGCCTCCGGTCTGGCGGATGAACCGACCCTCGGCAGTAGCGCGGGCCTGGATGGTTTCTTTGTAGGCGACATTCGGTCGACCGACATGCACGTCCAGTCCGAGGTCTCGAGTAAGCTTGTTCTTGACGATTTCGAGATGCAATTCGCCCATTCCGGAGATCGTACTCTGACCGGTCTCCTTGTTGTAGCTGTATCGAAAGGACGGATCCTCGCGTCGCAGGATATTGAGCGCGTTTGCCAGCGCCTGTTTGTCGGCGTTCGTTCGCGGTTCGATGGACATGGTGATCACCGGATCGGGAAACTCCAGACGTTCCAGGACGACCGGCGCCTTGGTGTCGCAGAGGGTGTCCCCCGTGACCGAATCGTTCATGCCCACCAAAGCCACTATGTCCCCGGCGACCGCCTCGTCGCGACGAATACGCTGTTTGGCGTGCATCTCCCAAATGCGGGTAACGTTTTCCTTCTTGTTCTGGGTGCTGTTGAGGACGCGCGTGTTGGACTTCAACGTTCCGCTATAAACTCGAACGTAATTCAGGTAACCATGCTGATCGGAGGCCAACTTGAATACCAAAGCCGAGAACGGCGCATCGGGGTCGCTCTTGCGGATAACCTGGGGGCTGGACTTCTCGAGGCTCTCGTGCCCTTCGACGTCAGGTATGTCCGGAGGACCCGGCAGGTAGTCGACAATCGCATCGAGCAGCGGGCGAACGCCCATATGCTTCAATGCCGACCCGCACAGAACCGGTTGGATCTTTCCGGTAATCGTACCTTTTCGCAGCGCCGCTATGATCTGGTCTTCTGTGACCACCTCGTCGGCGACATATCCGGCCATCAGGTCGTCATCGCACTCGGCGGCAGCTTCGATCATCTCGCCACGGAGATCCTCCATCTCCTCGACCATGTCGTCGGGCACGTCTTCGACGCGGAGGATGGTTGCAACATCGTCGGGATCGTAGAAGTATGCCTTCCTCCTTATCAGATCAATCTGCCCTTTGAAATCTTCTCCGGCGCCGATGGGAATCTGCACGACTACCGGATTGGCGTCGAGTCGTGTACCGATCTCCTTGACGACGGTTTCGAAGTCGGCGCCGATGCGGTCAAGTTTGTTTATGAAGCACAGTCGCGGTACTCCGTAGCGGTCTCCCTGCCGCCAGACAGTTTCAGACTGAGCCTCGACCCCGCCAACAGCACAGAAGACGGCGACGGCGCCGTCGAGGACCCTCAGCGATCGTTCGACCTCGATGGTGAAATCCACGTGGCCCGGTGTGTCGATGAGGTTTACGGTAGTCTCGCCCCATAGAAACGTGGTGGCCGCGGAGGTAATGGTGATACCCCTCTGCTGCTCCTCGATGAGATAGTCCATGACGGCCGTCCCGTTGTGGACCTCACCTATTTTGTAGGTCCGCCCGGCGAAATACAGTATTCGCTCGGTAACGGTTGTCTTGCCTGCATCGATGTGTGCCATCACACCAATGTTGCGAAGTTTTCTGGGCTTCTTTGCCATAACTACTCGATGCTGATCGTTCACGCCAGTCGGGGGACAATTACAATCCCGATTGCACAAACACAGTCCCTGCGCACGGAAAAACCGCGTAACTACGCTAAAACATCGCCCGTCGGGAGACGACAGGCACCGGTCTTCGACTCGGATCTGCGACTGCGACTGCGATCCGGCAGGCCGGTCCGGTTGTCCTATCTCATCTCTGAGCCCCGGCCCGTACCGAACCGGGGTCGCCGGAGGTCAGATTCTTCCGGGCGGAAACGTCCGACCGATCTGAAATCTGAACTCTGCGATTCAGCCAACACCGCTTTCTCAGCCCGGAATGGGCCGGGAGGCGAATGGTTGGAGTGTTTCTGCCCGAATTCCTATCGGGCAAAGTGCGCGAAGGCCTTGTTCGCTTCAGCCATTCGGTGAACATTTTCCCGAGTGGTCATTGCGGTACCTTCGCCATTGTATGCGTCAATCAGTTCTTTGGCCATTCGTTCGCGTATGGGGCGCCCCTTGCCCTTGCGAACCGAATCGCGGATCCATCTGAAAGCCAACGTCGTCTGGCGTTTGCGGTTAACGGGTCTGGGGACCTGATAGTTCGAACCGCCAACTCGCTTGGAGCGGACTTCTACCATGGGCTTGACATTCTCGATAGCCTTCTCAAACACTTCAAGGGGCGTGGCGTCTGAGATCTTCTTCTCGATAATGTCCATCGCATCATAGAAAAACCGCTGCACGGTGGACTTCTTACCGTTAGTCATGAAGCAATTGATGAATTTGGCGACCAACTTACTGGCGAATCGCGGGTCCGGCGCCAACTGCTTTGCCGATGATGTAAACCTTTTGCGTCCCATAATATCTTTTCCAGGCCCGCTTTATCGGGCGCTTCTCCCCGGTCAACCGGGGGTATCAATGCAACTACTTGGGCTTCTTGGCCCCGTACTTGCTGCGACTTTGCTTTCTACCGTCAACACCGAGGCAGTCCAGCGTACCACGAACGATGTGATATCGCACACCGGGAAGGTCTCTTACCCGACCACCGCGAACCAGTACAATGCTGTGCTCCTGGAGGTTGTGATCGATACCGGGGATGTAGGCGGTGACCTCTTTACCGTTAGACAACCTCACCCTGGCGACCTTCCGCAATGCGGAGTTCGGTTTCTTGGGCGTAACGGTCTTGACCAGGAGACATACGCCCCGCTTCTGCGGGCACGATTCCAGGGCCATATTCTTCTTCTTGGCCTTTTGCGTCTTTCTGGGCCTTCGTACTAGCTGATTAATCGTCGGCATTATTATCCTCTAAACACGTACTCAAGTATGTTTCAGTTCTAAATTCGTCCCGTCAAGGCCTTCTGGACCTCGTCGGCAATCTGAGCCTCGCTGGCCGCATCGCGACCGGGCTCTTCTTCGTGACCTTCGGGAATATCCCGAACAAGCTTCATTTCCAGATACGGCTTGAAGCTCGTACCGGCGGGTATCAGGTGCCCAAGAATCACGTTTTCCTTCAGGCCTCGCAGTTCGTCAACCTTCCCGCCCAGCGAAGCTTCCGTGAAGACCTTCGTCGACTCCTGGAAGCTGGCGGCCGACAGGAAACTATCGGACTGCAGCGACGCTTTGGTAATTCCCAGCAGCAGCGTCTTTGCCGTCGCCGGACGAGGCCGCTTGGTCTTGGCCGGTTCCTCGCCGTCGGTTTCAGCGTCCATATTAGCTTGTTCAATCAGGTCTCTGGCGACGACCTGGCCTTCGCTGAGGCTGGTCCCGCCGGGCTCTACAACCTTCAGAGATCCGGCGAGCCGCTTATTTTCGCCCAAGAAGACGAATTTGTCAACAACATCTCCGGGCAGAAGTTCGGTGTCGCCAACGGAATCGACCTGAACCTTACGGAGCATCTGGCTGAGGATGACTTCGATGTGCTTGTCGTTAATGCTCTGACCAGCAGCTCGGTAGACGGTCTGGACCTCGCCAAGCAGGTAATGCTGCAATGCCTCTTCACCGCGAATATCAAGGATATCCTGAAGAACGAGCGGTCCTTCGGTCAGCGGATCGCCAGCCTCTACATAGTCGCCCGTGTGGACCAGAAGGTGCCTGTCGTGCGGTACGTGGTGGTCTCGCTCCATGCCGGATTCACTGCGAATAATAACGGTCATTTTTCCGCGCCGTTTGTCAGTTCTCAGTTCGACCATACCGGAGATTTCAGCCATGGCGGCCGGTTCTTTAGGCTTGCGAGCCTCAAAAACTTCGGTGACACGCGGCAGGCCTGCGGTAATATCCTGCGTACCAATGATTTCTCTCGGTTGACGCGCGAGCAACAGACCGGCTGCGACGGATTGCCCTTCCTCGACCTCGATACGCGCTTTTGCGGGCAGATAGTGGAAGTCGAGAATCTTTCCGCTCTTGTCTTCGATGACAATTCGCGGGTGCATTTCGCCCTTGTGCTCGATAACAACGTATCGCTTACCAGCGGTTGCGGCGCCTTTGCCCTTGCCCTTTTCGTCTTCGATGCGAACAGTCTCGCCTTCTTCGATGTCCTGGAATCTGACCACACCGCTTGCTTCTGCGAGAATCGGAATACTGTGGGCGTCCCACCAGACAAGCCTTTGTCCGGCCTTAACCTTCTTGCCTTCCACGACATCAACTCGAGCTCCGTACGGAATCTTGTATTTGTCGAGTTCTCTGCCCTTCTCGTCGTGAATGGATATTTCACCATTCCGCTTCAGGACAATAACGCTGGCGTCCTTACCGGACCCTATCGCCACAGCATTCAACTCGTTGAACTTGACAGTTCCGGCTACGGTTGCGTTGATTTCGGTTTCGACCACTGCGCGAGTGGCGACACCGCCGGTGTGGAACGTACGCATGGTCAACTGCGTACCCGGCTCGCCGATCGACTGTGCGGCGATGATTCCGACCGCGTTGCCTTCCTCGACCAGTTCACTGGTCGCCAGATCCACACCGTAGCATCGTGCGCATATGCCCAGGGGCGAATCACAGGTCAGCGGGCTGCGAACCTGGATGGTCTCCAGACCGAGGTCCTCGATCTTCAACGCCATCTCGCGGGTAATGATCCGGCTTTCTTTTACGATCAGTTCATCGGTGATCGGATTGATAATGTTCTCGCGAGCAACGCGTCCGATGATTACATCTCGCAGCGGAACGTCGACCTGCTCACCTTTGTAGGTGGCGGATTTGCTGATGCCCTTGAGCGTACCGCAGTCGATGCTGTTGACGATCACGTTCTGCGCGACGTCGGCGAGCTTACGCGTGAGGTATCCGGAGTCGGCGGTCTTAAGGGCGGTGTCGGCCAGACCTTTTCGGGCTCCGTGCGTCGAGGAGAAATACTCCAGTACGGTCAGACCCTCGCGGAAGTTAGCGCGAATAGGCGTTTCGATGATCTCGCCGGAAGGCTTACTCATCAAACCGCGCATACCCGCCAACTGCCTGATCTGGTCGACGTTGCCTCGTGCAGCCGACGCCAGCATCATGTAGACCGGGTTGATGTAGTTCGGATCATTAACGCGACGATCGCTCTTGAGGTCGGTCATCATGCTCTTGGTTACTTCTTCGCGAGCATGAATCCATACGTCGACAACCTGGTTGTATCGTTCGCCGTCGGTAATCGCGTCGTTGTGGAAATCGTCCTCAATCCGATCAACGCGCTTCTGGGCCGCGTCGATGATTTTGGCTTTGTCGCCGGGAATCTTTGCGTCGGTGATTCCGAACGAAGTTCCGGCCACCGTCGAGTACTTGAAGCCCAGGGCCTTCATGAGGTCCAGCAGGAGGAGCGTATCTCCGCGTCCCAGCCTTACGTAGCAATCGCGGATAACGCGGGCGGCGCCCTTCTGCCCCAACGGGTAGTTGTAGAAACCCATGCCTTCGGGCAGGACATCGTTGAATATGCAACGTCCTGCGGTGGTTACGATCTTACCGTCGGATGCGGTGTATATCTTGTCGTCTTCGATGATCTCGGTGTCGCGATCGACTTTCAAAACGATCTCGGCGTGCATACCGACCCGACCCAGCGTATAAGCGGTGATAGCGGCTGCGGGGGTGGCGTAGACCGGACGTTTGTCTCCGTCTTCGCACTCCATGGTCAGGACACTGTCGGTCACAAACTCGGCGCCCTGGTTTGTGGTCAGGTAGTAAACGCCCAGAACGATATCCTGCATCGGCGAGACGATCGGCGATCCGCTGGCTGGTGAGAAAATATTGTTCGTCGCCAGCATCAACACGTGCGTTTCAGCTTGTGCTTCGACCGACAGCGGCAGGTGCACCGCCATCTGGTCGCCATCGAAGTCCGCGTTGAAACCCTTGCAAACCAGCGGGTGGATCTTGATGGCGTTTCCTTCGACGAGAATGGGCTCAAAGGCCTGGATGCCCATGCGGTGAAGGGTCGGAGCACGGTTCAACATAACCGGATGCTGATAGATGACTTCTTCCAGAACGTCCCAGATCTCCCGATCCCGACGTTCAAGCATGCGTTTGGCGCTCTTGATGGTGTCGGCCAGTCCGCGGTCCTTGAGGCACCGGATGATAAACGGTTGATAAAGCTCCAGGGCGATCTTCTTGGGCAGTCCGCACTGGTGGAGCTTGAGTTCCGGTCCGACAACAATGACGGATCTGGCTGAGTAGTCGACTCGCTTGCCCAGCAGGTTTTCACGGAACCGGCCCTGCTTGCCCTTTATCATATCGGTAAGGCTTTTCAGGGGTCTGTTTGCGGTTCCCTGTACGGGGCGCCGACAGCGGGAGTTGTCGAACAGTCCGTCGACGGCCTGCTGCAGCATGCGTTTTTCGTTGCGGATGATAACGCCCGGGGCGTTCAGGTCCATCAGCTTCTTCAGGCGGTTGTTGCGATTGATGATTCGCCTGTAGAGGTCGTTGAGGTCGCTGGTTGCGAAGTTTCCGCTTTCCAGCAGGACCAGCGGCCTGAGGTCCGGTGGGATCACCGGAACAACATCCATCACCATCCATTCCGGATCGTTTCCGGAAGTTCTTATGCTCTCGACGAGCTTGAGGCGTTTGGTTATGTCCTTGATCTTCTGCTTGGAACTCGTCTTGGTCAGACCGTCGCGAAGTTCCATCGCAAGTTCGCTCAACTCCAGCTTCTCCAGCAGCACTTTGATGGCTTCTGCGCCTATGGAGGCCTGGAAATCGCTCCCGTAGCTCTCGGTGGCCTGGCGGTATTCGTCTTCGGTGAGAACCTGCTGGTATTTCAGAGGCGTTTGCCCCGGATCGATCACGACGTAATCCTGGAAGAGAATCACCTTCTCCAGATCCGAAGTTTTCATACCGAGCAGCGTTCCCAGACGGCTGGGAAGAGCCTTGAAGTACCAGATATGCACGATGGGCGCAGCCAATGAGATGTGTCCCATCCGCTTGCGACGAACGCGCGAGTGAGTAACTTTCACACCGCAGCGATCGCAGATGATGCCCTTGTGCTTGGTGCCCTTGTACTTCCCGCACGAGCATTCCCAGTCTCGCTCCGGGCCGAATATCCTCTCGCAGAACAGCCCTTCCTTTTCAGGACGGTATGTTCGGTAGTTGATCGTCTCGGGTCTTCTGACCTCGCCAAACGACCAACTGCGGATATCGTTGGGTGAAGCCAGCATGACTTTCACCGACCCGTAGTCATTAATTCTATCGTAAACGCTTTCAACCATGCCTAGTCGCTCCCTTTGGGGGTTCGATCAGATAAGTCTTCTTTTTTCCAACTGGATATTAAGTCCCAAGCCTCTAAGTTCGTTGCACAGCACGTCGAAGCTGACAGGCGTGCCCGCTTCGAGAGTGTTGGTGCCCTTTACCATGGACTCGTATATCTTGGTGCGGCCTTCAACATCGTCGCTCTTGACGGTCAGCAGTTCCTGCAGCGTGAAGCTCGCGCCGTACGCCTCCAGACCCCACACTTCCATCTCGCCGAATCGCTGTCCGCCCGTGCGGGCCTTACCGCCCAGAGGCTGCTGGGTTATCAGCGAGTAAGGTCCGGTCGCTCGAGCGTGGATCTTTTCATCAACCAGATGGTGAAGCTTATTCATGTATATGTAGCCAACGGTGACCTTCTGCTCGAGCGGTTCGCCGGTGCGCCCGTCGAACAGCGTTATCTTTCCGTCCTCGGGCATCTCGACCAGCAGTTCGGCGGTCTTTCCGGCGTTCTGGATGACGTTGATATCTTCGCACCGCTCAGCAACCTGCGCGTTGGCCTCCCTGACGCAATCGAAGATCTCCGCTTCGGACGCTCCGTCGAAAACGGGGGTGACGGCTTGGAAGCCCAAAACGGCGGCCGCCCAGCCCAGGTGCGTCTCGAGAATCTGACCAAGGTTCATTCGCCCCGGTACGCCCAGGGGATTGAGTACGATTTCAACCGGCGTGCCGTCGTCGAGGAAAGGCATGTCTTCTTCGGGCACGATACGGGCGATAACGCCCTTGTTACCGTGCCGTCCGGCCATCTTGTCGCCCACGCCGAGCTTTCGCTTTGTGGCGATGCGAACCTTTACCATCTCCAACACACTGGAGGGAAGTTCGTCTCCGCGCTTCATGTGGTCTAACTTACGCTCCATCTCCTTCTGGATATCCAGAATTCTCGGCCAGTAGCGTCCGTAGAGGCGTTCGGCTTGCTGTTTAGCGGTGTCGGATTTCGGTTTGGGTTTGGCCCAGCGGATGGAGAAATCCCCGATCTGTTCGAGGATAACCTCTTCGCTGTCGCTCAGCCCGACCTTCTGCCTGGTGCTCGGGTCGACCATCGGATCGCCAAGCACTTCATTCATGGCTGCAGCCATCTCGCGGAAGACGCGCACCATTCGCCCATTCATCATCTGGGTGTACTGCTTGACTTTCCGCTTGTGCTGGGCCTTCATTTCGTCCGACATGTGCATCCGTCGGCTGAATCGCTTGGTGTCCACAACGACGCCTTCTTCACCGGCGGGAAGTTCGAGGCTGTCGTTCTTGACATCCTCACCGGCGCGTCCGAATATCGCATGGAGCAGTTTCTCTTCAGGCGTCAGTTCGCTCTTGGATTTCGGAGAGACCTTACCGACAAGGATATCGCCCGAGCTAACGCGAGTTCCGATCAGGACAATTCCGTTGGCGTCGAGATTCGCCAGGGCTCGTTCGGAGACGTTGGGAATGTCCCGCGTGAACTCTTCGCGTCCCAGCTTGGTCTCGCGGACCTCCACATCGTACTCTTCGAGGTGCACCGAGGCGAACGTATCCTGCTTGCACAGGCGTTCGGAGATAACGATGGCATCTTCGAAGTTGTATCCGTCGAACGGCATGAATGCGACCAGGACGTTTCGCCCAAGGGCCAACTGCCCCTTTGACGTCGACGAACCGTCGGCGATGACCTGCCCTTTCTTGACTCGCTGGCCCGCAGAGACAATAGGCTTCTGATTGAGGCAGGCCCGTTCGTTCAGTTTGTTGAACTTGCGGAGTTCGTATTCGTCGGCGTTGTCGATGATGATCCGTTCGGCATCGACATACGTAACCGAACCGCCCTTGATCGCGTTGACGACAAGCCCGGAGTTGCTGGCTACGCTGAGCTCCATTCCGGTGGACACAACGGGCGCTTCGGCCCGCAGAAGCGGGACAGCCTGGCGTTGCATGTTCGAGCCCATCAGGGCGCGGTTGGCGTCATCGTGCTCCAGGAACGGGATCAAAGCCGCCGAGACGCCAACGGTCTGTTTCGGCGAGACGTCGAGATACCCAACATCCTTGCCGTCGACCATCTTCAGGTCGCCCCGCACCCGGGCCAGAACGTGCTGTTCGGGCAGTACGTATTCGCCCGCTTTGTTCTTCTCCAGCGAATCGGGCGGAGCCAGGACCGCTTCGGCCTCTTGGTCGGCCCGCAGGTATTCTATTCTGTCGGTGACCTTACCGTTGGCGATCTTTCGGTAAGGGGTAACGATAAACCCGTATTCGTCGACGGTCGCATAGATACCCAGCGAGGTGATCAGTCCGATATTCTGACCTTCAGGCGTCTCGATCGGGCAGACCCGTCCGTAGTGGCTTATGTGGACGTCGCGAGTTTCGAAACCGGCGCGCTTTCGGTTCAGTCCGCCCGGTCCCAACGCCGAGAGTCTGCGTTCGTGGGTCAGCATGCTCAGGGGATTCTGCTGATCGACGACCTGGGACAGTTCACCGCGTCCGAAGAAGTAATCCATACTCGAAGAGATGCTCTTGGAGTTGACCAGTTCGGAGATCTTGGCGATTTCGTCGAGGTCCTTGATAGTCATACGTTCCTGGACGGTGCGTCTGAGCTTCAGGAAGCCCTTCCGCATCTCCTCGATCGCCAGTTCGTCAATGGTGCGAAGGCGACGGTTGCCCAGGTGATCGATGTCGTCGATGGTTCCTTCGTTGGCGCGGAGCGTCATGATGTACTTCAGGATATTCATGAAGTCATCGGTGCACAGCGTCATCGCCGTTTCGGGCGTGTTCTGCTTGAATTTTCGATTGATTCTGAAACGTCCGACTTTGCCCAGGCGGTAGCGGTTGGTGTCGAAGAATTTCTCCTGGAACAGCGCCCTGACCTTCTCAGGCTGCGGAGGATTGCCCGGACGCAGGCGCATGTACAGGCGACTCAAAGCCGATTCGTGAGAGTCCGAGGCGTCTTCGCTGAGCGTGTTGAGCACCAGCGGGTCGTTCATGTTCGTGATGACTTCGACCTTCTTGACGCTTCCGGCGACGATCTTTGTCAGCGCTTCGCCCACCTGTCCGCCGGCGGGAACGAGTTCTTCACCGCTTTCGGGATCGACAACGGCCTCGGCGACGTATGTCTGCGGACGCAGGCGGTTGGTCGAAACCGATTTGGTCTTGTAGAAAGCTCGGATGATCTGCGTATCGGTCCCGAACTCCTCGTCCATCGCGCGGAGGAACGTAGTGGCGGGGATCTTGGTCGACTGGTCGATCCGCATCGCAAGAGCGTCTTTCTTGGTGACGGCGATTTCGATCCAGCTTCCTCTCTGCGGGATAATCCTCGACCCGTGCAGCGGGCGGTCAGACTCCTGCATTTCGACACTGAAGTCCACTCCCGGGCTTCGGTGCAACTGCGATACGATCACGCGCTCGGCGCCGTTGATGATAAACTCACCGCCGCCGATCATGATCGGGATCTCACCGAGGTAAATGCTCTCTTCGAGCACTTCCTTGTGATCCTTTCGAATCATGCGCACGCAAATGCGGAACGGGCGACCGTACGTCAGGCGCAGGTCGCGGCATTCCTGGACTGTGTAACGCGGTCCATCCAGTTCGTAGTGCTGGTACTCCAGGGTCGTCTGCTCGTCGTAACTGACGATTGGAAACACTTCCTCAAGAAGCGCTTCGAGGCCCTGAGACTTCCTCTTGGTCGGTTCTACATCGACCTGAAGGAACTCATCGTAGCACCTTGTCTGAATCTCGTTGAGATTCGGGATGTCCACAGCGTCGCCGATCTTGGCGAAGCTCCTGATCTTGTCCATTTGCAGCATAGAACGTCCTCAAATAGAAGGCGTTATGGTCGCCGCGGGAACGTTCCCGCAGTCACCAGACACCGGTAGCCTAACGGGCGGATATCCGCCCGCCAGGTTAACCGGCGTGCTGTTTTGTATACGATTATCACAGACAAAAAGGCTCCGGACTACTTCACTTCGACAGTAGCTCCGGCTTCTTCCAACTGCGAGCGGGCCTCGTCGGCCTCTTCCTTGGCGACGCCTTCCTTGACGGCCTTGGGAGCCCCGTCAACGAGCGCCTTGGCCTCTTTCAGGCCCAGGGACGTCAAGGCGCGGACGGCCTTGATGACCTGGATCTTCTTGTCGCCAATATCCTTCAGGATCACATCGAAGGCGGTCTGCTCTTCGGCTTCTTCGGCTCCACCGGCCGCGGGACCAGCCATCATCACTGCGCCACCGGCTGCGGGCTCGATACCGTGAACTTCCTTGAGATAATCAGCCAGATCAACGGCCTCTTTCAGCGTCAGGGCGACGATCTTGTCACCAAGCTCTTTGATCTCAGCGGCGTATTCCTTTGCGGGAGCGTCTGTTGCTTCTACTGCTGCTTCTTCTGCCATGGTTACTACTCCGATCTTAGAACCACCGATATTCTGCGACGGTTCGATACATTTTACCGGCCTGATAGGCGGACGCCCCATTGGCATCCATTTAAGCCGCCTTAGGCGGACCAATCCGCAGCCGGACATTCGTTGAACTCACTGCGATGCTACTCTAACATCAACGATGACAACTACTTCAAGCAGCACGCCGGCCGCTTGAGGTCAGATAGCGATTATTCAGTTTTTTCGTCTTCGGCAGGCGTTTCTTCTGCAGGAGCTTCCTCTGCGGAGGCTTCTTCAGCAGGAGCCTCTTCTGCGGGGGCCTCTTCTGCGGGAGCTTCTTCAGCAGGAGCCTCTTCTGCAGGAGCCTCTTCTGCGGGAGCTTCTTCTGCGGGAGCTTCTTCAGCAGGAGCCTCTTCTGCAGGAGCTTCTTCAGCAGGAGCCTCTTCAGCCGGAGCTTCTTCAGCAGGAGCTTCTTCAGCGGGGGCCTCTTCAGCCGGAGCTTCTTCAGCAGGAGCTTCTTCAGCGGGGGCCTCTTCAGCAGGAGCCTCTTCAGCAGGAGCTTCTTCTGCGGGAGCTTCCTCTGCCGGAGCCTCTTCAGCAGGAGCCTCTTCTGCCGGAGCTTCCTCAGCCGGAGCCTCTTCAGCAGGAGCTTCTTCAGCAGGAGCTTCGTCTGCAGGAGCCTCTTCTGCAGGAGCTTCCTCTGCAGGAGCTTCTTCTGTCGGGGCCTCTTCAGCGGGGGCTTCTGCAGCGGGCGTCTCTTCGACGACCTCGTCCTCGTGTGATTCTTCGACGGTTTTGACGAGGGCGGCAATCTTGCTTCCGGGAGCCAGGATACAGGCGGCGGCCTTCATTCCAGGCGCCAGGGCGCAGGAAACGATCGTACCGATGGCTTCGTCGCGCGTGGGGAACTTGCTCAGCGCGTCGATTCGGTCTGAAGCGAACGCCTCGCCGTCCATCACGGCGGCCTTGACTACCAGATTCGGAGCCTGCTCTTTCTTGATATCAAGCAGTTCTCGAACCGTGCTGACCACGTTGTCTCCACCGTACGCCAAAGCACAAGGCCCTTCCAGCAAGTCGCAAGCAACGTCGAGTCCGCCAGCCTTAAAGGCCTGGCGTGCAAGAGCGTTCTTAACAACCAGCAGGCGGATTTCCTTTTCGCTGAGTCGTTTGCGGATGTCGGTGGCGGTTATGGCGCTAACGCCTGTAAGACCCACTATCGCCAGGGAGGTCACTCCCTCCAGGCGCCGGGTCAGTTCGTCTCTAATCAGTGCTTTAACTGGTTTGCTCATTTTTGAGTTTCCGTTGTTACCTGCGTAAGTCTCATTCTACGCCGCCAAATCTGCGATCCGCGGCGGCGCCGTGGAGAGAAAATGCTAGTTCACTTCCAGATCCACTGACGGCGTCATCGTGCCGGAAATGCACACACGCTTCATGTACACGCCCTTGGCGGACGGCGGCTTGATCTTCTTGACGTACTTGATAAACATATCGATGTTCTCAGTGAGCTTGTCCTCATCGAAACTCATCTTCCCGACTGGAACGTGCAGATTGCCAAAGTCGTCATTGCGATATTCGACCTTGCCCGCAACGTAGGCCTTCACAGTTTCAGCCACATCGGGCGAGACGGTGCCCGCTTTGGGGCTGGGCATTTTGCCTGTCGGTCCAAGGACGCGACCGAGTTTGGAAACGCTCTTCATCATGCTCGGGGTGGCCACCGCGACGTCGAAATCCGTCCATCCGTCCTGGACCTTCTTGATAAGTTCGTCACCACCGGCCTCTGCGGCTCCGGCGCCGATGGCGTTCTCAACGTCCGCCTCTTCGCAAAACGCGATGACTTTTCTTGTCTGCCCAATACCGTGAGGTAAGGCGATGGACCCGCGCAGGGCCTGCTCGGCTTGGCGAGGATCGATTCCGAGGTGCATTACAAGTTCGATCGTCTGGTCAAACTTACCGATTGTAAATGACTTAATCGCGGCTACTGCGTCTTTCGTGGGCACGGGGCCCGGTGGGCGGCTGGCCAGATTGGCGTCATACCGCTTACTTCTGCTTCTGCTCATCGGTAACTCCTGTCGTCGTTAATGACTCCCACGTTTAAGCCCGTGGTTAGGCTTTTAACATCATCCGGTCCGAAGCATAAGCGCCTTGCAAACCGGTCTGGATGGTTGGGCTGAGAAACGTATTCAGTTCTCCACGGTGACGCCCATGGCCCGCGCGGTGCCCATGATAATCCGGCAGGCCGCGTCGATATCAGTTGCGTTCAGGTCGCCGATTTTCCTTTCGGCGATCGCGCGAATCTGGTCCATGGTCACAGAGGCGACTTTTTCCTTGTTGGGCACGCCCGAACCGGAAGCGATTTGGGCGGCCTCTTTCAGCAATGCCGAAGCCGGCGGGCTCTTGCAGACGAAATCAAAGGTCTTGTCGGCGTACACGGTTATAACAACCGGTATCGGCATGCCGTTGAAATCTTTGGTTCGCTCGTTGAACTGAGAGACAAACTGTCCAATATTGACGTTCTTGGCGCCAAGGGCCGGTCCGATCGGGGGAGCGGGAGTCGCCTGTCCGCCGGCGGCCTGGAGTTTAATTGTTCCGGTGATCTGCTTAGCCATCTTAATATCTCACTTCCGCCTGATCCTTCACTCGGGGTGGGGGCGGCGGCAATTATGCCTTTTCTATCTGCCAGTACTCCAGTTCAACCGGGGTCGATCGACCGAAAATCGTCACGATCACCCGGACCAGGCCTTTGTCGGCCAGCACTTCATCAACAATACCGTCAAAGTTCTCGAAAGCGCCTTCCTTAACCTTGACGCCATCGCCCTTTGCGAATTCAACTTCAATGGTCGTGCCCTCCTGGGCCTTCTCGACCTGCATCAGCATCTTGTCCGCATCATCGTGCGACATCGGGCTGGGTTTTCCACCGGCTCCGATGAAATCGCCCACACCGTTGGTCTCGCGGATCAGGAACCACGCATCTTCTGAGACGCGTCCGTCGTCCTGAAGTTCCATCTCAAGAAAAACATATCCCGGATAGAGTTTGCGTTCGACGAATTTCTTCTTTGCCTTTCCCACAGCCGGACCGCGTCCTCTGGGACCGGGCCTGCGTTCGGTTGGGACCAGAACACGGCTGATGCGATCTTCGAGACCCTCGATCTTGATCTTGCGGGTCAGCGCATCGCGCACCTGTTCCTCTCTATTTGAAGCAACTCGTAAAACACACCATTGTTTGGCCATTTCGCCCTTTTCCTTAACGAATTCCCACCCTAGTGCACGCCGATAACCCTGAACAAAGCTCCAAACAGGATGTCCACGCCAAACAGAAGCAAGGCAATCATCACTGTGGTGACGATCACCACCTTGGTCGACCCGATGACCTCTTTCTTTCCCGACCAGGCGACCTTCTTCATTTCGCCTTCGGTTGCGATGAGGAAATCAGCACTTCGCGAGCGATTGACCATCCAAAAGGCCAACAGGCCTATCAGGACAACCACCAGGGACGGTATCCCATATCGCAAGTAAGGCCCGAGACTGTAAAGTTGCCTGCTCAGGACGTACGCACCCGAGACGGCGATAAGCATCGCGCCGGCAAACGTCAGTGTGCGGGTGTACCTGCCTTGAGTCACTTTGTATATCTTGAACATGCTCACGACATTCGTTTCCTTGTGGTTTCCATCGCCGATGCAATTGGGCGGTTTCCAATCCGCCCGACACGCTTCAAGTTCAGACCGCATGGTCCGCACTACTACCACGGCAGGGAGGAGTTGAACCCCCAACCTGCGGTTTTGGAGACCGCTGCTCTGCCAATTGAGCTACTGCCGTGTCTCAAGACCCACCGGATGCTTGTGCAACCGGTGGGATCTTGGGGGCTCGCATCAAGTTTTCTCTGCTGTTATTTACGCTTGATCTTGTGCTCGGTCCTCTTGCGTTCCTTCTTGCAGTACTTATTAATGTTGAGCTTGGGCACGCCGCCTGAAGTCCTGACGGGCGTACGGTAGTTCAACTCGCCGCAATCCTTACACTGCAGCCAAACGTATTCTCGGGCCTTTGATTTGGCCATTGGCAACTACTCCAGAATTTCGGTGACAACGCCTGAACCGACCGTACGACCGCCTTCGCGGATAGCGAAACGCAGTTGGGGCTCCATGGCGATAGATGTATTCAACAGCGTTATTTCCATCTGCACGTTGTCGCCGGGCATGCACATCTCGGCGCCGATCAGCTCGACCGTGCCCGTCACGTCGGTGGTGCGGAAGTAGAACTGCGGACGGTAACCGGTGAAGAACGGGCTGTGCCTACCACCCTCTTCCTTCGTCAGGACGTATACTTCACCGCGGAACTTCGTGTGCGGCGTGATCGTGCCCGGAGCGCAAAGCACCTGGCCTCGAACCAATTCCTTCTTCTCGACGCCGCGCAGCAGGCAACCGACATTGTCGCCGGCCTGGCCGCTGTCCAACAGCTTGTTGAACATCTCGACGCCGGTGACGGTGGTGGTGCGAGTCTCGCCAAGTCCGACGATCTCAACCTTGTCGTTTACGTTGACGATACCGCGCTCGATACGACCGGTGCCCACAGTACCGCGACCCTTGATCGAAAAGACGTCTTCGACGGGCATGAGGAAGTCCTTGTCGATCTCACGCTCGGGCTCGGGGATGTATGTGTCCAGCGCCTCTACGAGGTCGACAATCGGCTGGGCGCCGGGACCGTTAACGTCTGCAATGGCGGCGGTGGCCGAGCCCTGGATGACCGGAACGTTGTCGCCGTCGAAGTCGTAGTCGCTGAGCAGCTCGCGAACTTCCATCTCGACCAGTTCCAGCAGTTCCGGATCGTCGACGAGGTCGGCCTTGTTCAGGAAGACCACCAGACGCGGGACGTTCACCTGACGGGCGAGCAGTACGTGCTCGCGAGTCTGGGGCATCGGGCCGTCGGCGGCCGAGACCACAAGGATCGCTCCGTCCATCTGAGCGGCGCCGGTGATCATGTTCTTGACGTAGTCCGCGTGACCGGGGCAGTCAACGTGGGCGTAGTGACGCGCGTCGGATTCGTATTCCACGTGAGCGGTCGCAATGGTCAGAATCTTCGTCGGGTCGCGCCGGCCCTGGGATTCAGACGCCTTGGCGATCGCGTCGTAGCTCTTGTACTTGGCCAGGCCCTTGGCTTCCAGAACGGCGGTGATCGCCGCAGTCAGCGTGGTCTTGCCATGGTCAACGTGGCCGATCGTTCCAACGTTGACGTGGGGTTTGGTTCTCTCAAATACTTCCTTGGCCATTGCTCAACTCCTGTTGCCTTGGTTACAAACCGCTTGTTTCTTTCTCGTGTTCCTTAAAGGCCATCTCCGCCACGAACAACTGCCCCCCCACCGGGGAGGCAAGAGGCGTCAGGTCCATTACTTTACTACTGTCGTCTATCCGATAATTCATCCGGGCTCGAACAACCCAAAAGGCTGCTGATGGGAGTCGAACCCATGACTTCGTCCTTACCAAGGACGCGCTCTACCACTGAGCTACAGCAGCGTCGGCGCCGTGGTGTAAAGTACCACCCAGACACTGCACGCAGCACGCAGCAGACTAAACGCCAACTGCTTGGTTGAGGGTATACGACCACCGCGGTCCATAGATAGACGGACCACTATAACTAGGCGGAAGCTTCTGTCAAAGAAAATTTTCCGCGCTTTTTTGATTTTTTTCCGAAATCGCCCGAATCGAAGTTCGCCGCCTCGGATTGCAGTCTCACAACGGAACTCTAGAGGTACTTCTCAACCAACACGCCGAAATGCTCCCGTGCGGCCGGAGCGATCGAATCGCGGTCAGACCATATCGCCAACTCCAAAGCCGAATGGGCCGCGCTGGGCGTATCTGCAATCCGTTTGAAGTCGGCGACGGCGGCTTTTATCAGTTCGATTGCGTTGGCGGTCGCTTCGTTCAAGTTCTCGATGATTTCCTTGAGCAGTTCGTGTTTGTCCAGATCCTCGCCCACAGGTCTCCAACAGTCGTAATCACTTGGCAGGCAAACCATTGCGTAGGCCATCTCGGCTTCTCTGGCCAGTTTGGCCTCCGGCATGACGGTCATTCCGATCAGGTCTCCGCCCCACATACGGTGCATTTCGCTTTCGGCGCGAGTTGAAAACGCCGGACCCTCCATGCACACGTACGTTCCGCTGTCGTGCAGATCCGTCGTAACGCCCGCCCGGCAGGAAATCAGGTGTTTTCGAAGCACTTGGCAGAATGGTGAGGAAAACTCGACGTGAACAGCCAGATAATCGTCGAAAAACGTCCCTGCCCGCCTGTGAGTCTTGTCGATCACCTGGTCGGGAATCACGAGGTCTTTGGGCTTGAGGTTCTCCCTGAGGCTTCCGACAGCGCCCGATGCGATTATGTGCGTGCACCCCAACGATTTAAGTGCGTAGATGTTCGCCCGGTAGTTAACGTTTGACGGTCCAATCAGGTGGCCCGAACCGTGTCGATTAAGCACCGCCACCGGAGTATCTCCCCACGCAGTCTCGATTATCGAATCGGACGGTTCGCCAAACGGTGTAATAACGTCCACACTGGTCCCCTGCACGTCGCTGCACAACGCATCGCCAAGCCCGCTTCCGCCAATAATACCTACTTTTACATCCGCCATTAGTGCTCCCATCAAACTAGTTATCAGTAACCGCCCATGCGGTCAATTATTATCCCGACTGGTGTTAGGCTACTTCTTGACCCTCCCGGGGCTCAAGAGTTCCTTGAGTATCGCATCCATACTGCGGAGCGGAACGGCTTTTCGAATGGGCTTCGACAGCGATCCTTTTACACGGATGACCAGCAGTTCCTTGAGTATGGCGTTGAGTACTTTTGAGGCGTCTCCGATTACGGCTATGCGAGGCATCCGCCCGGGCGGACCGGTCAGGAAAGTCAGATCCAGTTCCTCGTTGGACAACGTTATCTTGCCCGACCCGACCAGCGACAGCGCCGAACCGGTCAGGAATATTTCCTCTATGACCATGGTGTCGCTCTGGACGAGGTACTTCAAGTGCCCCTCGGTGAACGCCGCATCCCCCGGTAGCGACAGATACAACACGTGCATCAGGCCCAGCATAATGGGCATCTTGTACATCTTGCCTTTGGTGATGGTGACCGTTCCGGCGGCTTTGCGGGACTTGGGGTCTCCGGCGACCGCTTCCATGGATATCTTGCCTTCGAGGTCTCCCTTGACGCCTTTTCCAAGTCTTGGGTCGCGAACGCCCGCGTTTACCAGATCGCTCAGACTGACGTCCTGGTAGAACAGACGGAAAGCATACTTGACGGGGTCCGACAAACGGATCATCACTTCCCGACCAGCCAGACGACCGCCGTATACCCGAGCCTCGAGATCTTCAATCCTCACCAGCGGGCTGCCCGGTTTCTTCGTCACTCGCCCTTTAACGTCCGTTATCTCGTGATTGCCCACCATGATCTTGCGAAGATCGGACCTTACGTTTATCGCCAGCCCGCGCGAGCTTGACTCCACCCAACCTTTCATGGCTCCGTTCAACCTCTTGGGCCCAAACGCCACGTCAACCGTCGTGTTGTACAAACCAAGATCGCCTTCAGCCCGCCAGCTTATCGCCGCCGAACCGCCCTTGACGGCTGGGCGCGTCGTCAGCGACGCCGTCGCGGGAACCGTGGTGGGCAATACGTTTTCAGCACGGACGATCGTCAGGTCACTCAGGTTGATATCCAGCATCCCGCCCGTTTTAACAGCGCTCATCATAGCGTTGAATTCGTCCGGCATGGCCGCAAGCAGCTTCTTGTCCAGCGGAACACCGCGGGCGTTGATCTTTAATTTCAGCCTCCGCCCCTTGTCGAGTATTGAACCATCGAGCCGATAGCCCCTGTCGCACTTGAGTTGCTGCAGTTTGATCACATCGGGCTCTGCGATAACCAAACCGGTAATCCCGCCGAACGGATATGGAAAGTCCTTGTATGTCGCCTTCATGCCCTTCGGGCTGATTTCCAGGCGATATCCGCGTTTTGCGAGGAACGCGGGTCTATCAGCGGACTTGGGTGTATCGACGGATTTCGGGTTGTCAACGGGCTTGGGCTCTTCCTCAGGCCATAGCTTCGCGACAAACTCGGGCAGACCCTGGTTAATCGACAGGGAAATGTCAGCCAGGCCCGACGGATCCAGAGAATCCCATGTTTTCTTTACGCCCGCCGGAAGGGCCCGGTAGAGTTCTTTGTCGACAACCAGATCCTTGGCGGTTATGTCGAGTCCGACACCGACCTCCTTACCACCGGGAACCAGCACTCCGTTAATTGTAACGGGCGTCGTTATGTGACGCCCGGCCAGATTCTCCAGCTTGATAAAACGCTGATTCACCGTCACGTCGCCCGAGATGCCCGAGACCTTGTAGGGCAACCCCTCGTAAGTTACGCTAACGTCGTCCAAACCGGCGAGTATTTTATAGGTTGGCTTCTCATTGGGCTTGTCGTGTATTTCCACGTACAGCTTCTTGACTGAACCGTCGGCATTCAACCGCCCCATGGCGTCTCTTCCCGCCGGACTCAGCGAATCGATCAGCGCCTCGTCTATGGGCACGTCGTCGGCCTTGATGTAAATATCCACCAGCGCGCCCTTGGGCGTCCACTCAATCTGTCCGTACAGGGCGTTGCATCTCATCTCGCCCCGCCCCGTGGTCCGCAGGGGGAAATCCTGCTCGACCCACACCCGACCGTTCTCGGCGTGGATCGTACCGGAGATGTTGCGAAGCGGATATGGTTTTCCCACGAATGCTCTTTCCGGGAGGGCTTTCCTGACGGCCGGGGTCATCTGCGCCCGATCGACATCGATCCTCGCCGACCAGTCCCATCTGCCCGTTTCGGCGTTGCGTTTCAGGGGAGTTGTTGCGTTAATGATGAAGGTCCCGCCCTCTCGTTTACCTGTGACATCCTTGACAATCACCTTCTCATTGGTGAAGTGTATCTCTCCGGTGACCTCGTCCAGGCGATACGGTACGAGACGGTGCGTGCCCGACATTTTCAGAGGCCAAATCGTTCCGCTCACAGACACGTCCTTCTGTCCGGACGCTCTGCTTATGTTGACAGTCATTCTCGCCCGGCCGACCGGGCTGTAATCCCTCTTGATGCGTTTCAGCAGCTTACTGAGCCCCGGATGCGGATTGCTGTCCGGTATCGCCATCTTGTCTATGTCGATCTTAACGCTGAACGGCGAGTCGAGACGGTATCCCAGGTATTCGCCCGACAGGTTCACCGTCGCCCCACCGGCCTCGACGACCTTTCCGGTGACGTCGGGCTTCAGTTCGATCCGCCCGTTCTTCAACGCGTCCTTGCGCGACTCGTCGGGGGGCGTCAGGATCAGAGTCCCCGAAACGTTAGTCAGCGACAGCCCGCCCTGATCTTCGGGCAGCTTGAACGCCACATCGTCCAGTTTGAGTTTCAAGACGCCTTCCACCGCATGCTCGGAGACGCTTATAGGTCCCTCGAAACTGTATCTCCCCTCGATGTTATACCTCTCCAGCCAATCGCGCAATTCCGGAGGCAAGGCGTCGGTGGTGGCCACCAGGTCGCCGGCGCCGGTGATTATGGTTACTTTGAAACCGGGAGACAATTGAACTTCGATGTGATACTTCTGGGCGACGCGCTCGTCTTTGCGCTCGGCGACATAGACGTCGTAGATCAGGTCGCCTTCTTTGGGGATCATGTCGACACCGAGATCAAACTGCTTCTCGGGCACGGGGATACCGCCGACAACTTCGATACGCCTGAACCGGCAGGAATCTACGCGGATCACGGGCAGGTCCACCGGTCCGGTCCCGCCCGGGCCGCGGGGCGACCTGGCTCGCATGAAAGCGCGGGTCGCCGGTGATTCGAAGACCTCGGCGTCCAGCGGGACCACTTCGGTTGGTTTAATGCTCCCCCCGAAGAACACCGACCATGGACGGTGCTTCAGGATCACGCTTCCGGCGCGGAAAAACGGTTCTGCGCCTCCCTCGCCCGGAACGTCTATGCGAACGCCCTCAAGCCTGATGTCGCCGAACAAACTGAAACTCGCGCGATCGATACTGACCCGCGCGCCGGTGATGTCGTGTAGGTATTTCTTGGCCTGGCTGCGGATGCGGGAACCGTTTGTCAGATACCAGTACCCGTAAACCGCAGTCAGCAACAGCGCAAGGAAAAGCAACGCCGCCCCGCGACGCTGCGGAGAAACGTAACGCCAGTATCTCCGCGGTCGATGCGGAAGACGCTCACGCCACGAACGACCTTCTTTGCCCGTTTTCGACACTCTATTGATCGCCTCCAACCGACGGTATTATATCGACCAAGACGTCCGCAAGGCCAGTGCGTACGAAAAACAACCATCCGGCGCTCGCCGCACGGAGAACCGCCGCCCCGCAACTACAGAGTATCTCGACATGAACAACTCCGCCAAGCCAATCAATATCTCACCCCGTCCGCCGAGTTATTGACTTTGCCCCGCGAAGATGCAATCCTCTGTATAGGCATGCTCGGCTCGGGAGTGAGGTTTGACGCTAATGGCCAGAGGATACGTGTTCATGAAACAACGCCCCTGTTGTATGTTTGCGGTAGTACTTGCAGCTGCAATGATGAACTCGTGCGCACTTGCCGAGAAGAAAACGGTCAAGAACGGGATCAGCGGGTGGAAGCAGTCATACAAACCCGGATACGCCGACGGTAACGGCAAGTACGCGGGCGGATCTGAGATCATGCACATCACCGCCCACAAGGGCAAGCTCTACGCCTTCAATGGATATTGGACCGATAGTCATTTTCCAAAGCAGTCGGCCCAGGTGCTCAGACTTGATTCGGCTGGCGGGACATGGCGGGTTGACCTGGAGACAAACTCAACCGGTTTTGTGCACATGAAGGGCAACATACTGAAATCCGTGACCTTCAAGACCGACAAGAACGGGAGCAAGATCGACACAACAGTTCTAATCGCCGCATCACAGGCGTTCAACGTTAACAAGCAAGGACACGGCGCGGTTTCCGTTTTCCTGCGCGATGACGCAACCGGAAAATGGAGTCACTCGCTGCAGCAGACGGGCATACTGCGGAAGATCAGGCGGATCCCCCGCGATATCGAAGTCTATCGCGACCCGAAAACGGGAATCGACCGTGTGTTCCTGCTCGTTGGCGATCCGGGCATTGTATCGGGCGTTTACAATTCAGCGACGAAGAGGATCGAGTGGGACCGCAAGCCCGAACATCCCGCCGACGGTTCGACCTTTCCCGCCCGCCCGCTTGGGATTACACAGGCCAACGGGAAACTCTACTTCTCAGTAGGGGGCAGGATTTTCGTTCGCACCAACGGAGCCAGGCCCAAGTGGTCGTCGGTTTACCGGATCCCGGGCAGGGTGAACACCGACGTGGGCGGGATCAGGGGGTTAAGCACTATACCCAATCCGACCGGTCCCGGTGAGTCGATCATTTTTGTGTGGACTCCCAGCGGAGCCTGCCGCGGTGAGATCAAGCGGCTGGACGGAGTGGGGCTCAAGGAGGCCGATGAAACAACGTTGAGGGCGTTGTTTGACAAGAGATTCGAGAAGGCGGGCGTCCGTGCGCGGTTCAGTCTGGGCGGGTATAACAGGTTCTTCCCCGTGAAAGACCCTCGCACGGGCAAGACCGTTCACCTGGTGGGCTTCGAACAGCGGATCATCACTTCCAATGAATCGATCAAGTGGAATCATTACTACAAGGGCGCCGTCTACGGTGTCCGCAGAGACAAGGACAACTACTCAACGGCGGAGGTTAACGGTCGATGGGGTCAGTCCAAACCCGTGCTTGTAGCCCCTCGCGCATTTGCGAGTTCTCCATTCCCGGGCGAAGAGAATGTTATCTACTTCGGCGGACACGACGCCAATTTCAACAAATCCACCGACATGGCGTGGATCTTCAAGGCTGATGTAAAAACAGTCCTCGGATACGAATCCGACAGGTAGTGTCACAGCGGGTTCTTCGGTGAACGGGCGGTTGCTTCAACGGGAGATTTGTAGAACTCGTCAGTCCGGACTATCACAACATCGCGCGAAACCGCAAGCGGTTTTTATGTGACGTGCGAATGAACGTGCGTACTCACGCTTCTGAAAACCGCTTGCGGTTTCGCGCGGTGTTCGAACAACTGAATTCAAACCGGAGAAGCGGAACCGGAATCCAAAACCCCTCTCGAAGCAGGCGAACCGTACATTCGCTTCCAAAACCGCTTGCGGTTTCGCGCGGTGTTCGAACAACCGGATTCAAACCGGAGAAGCGGAACCGGAATCCAAAATTCCTCCCGAAGCAGGCAAACCGTACGTTCGCTTCCAAAACCGCTTGCAGTTTCGCGCGGTGTTCGAACAACCGGATTCAAACCAGAGAAGCGGAACCGGAATCCTAAATCCCTCCCGAAGCAGGCGAACCGTACGCACGCAGTTCGGCGCCTACGATCCCCCAGACTCCCGCTTTGGTTCTTTTCGCGTAACGGTCGACAGATTCAGATCGGAGGCAACCGCTTGTATTCGCGCCGCCAACCATCCCGGCGCCATCGAGTCGAACCATCTTACGATCAGCCCCCTTCGCTTCGGACCGGAAAAGAGGTATCTGGACACCAGGCCCATTCGCAGCGCCGATGCGTCGTCGATTCGCGGCGCCGAGGCGCTGATCGTTTTCATCTGTTCGATCAACGCGTCCAGTTCGCCGCCGGCGTACTTGTCTGACACATCATCGGAGCTGACCGGGAAGGGGTATTTCAGGCGTGCGGCTGCAGGGATCGATCCGCCGTTAATCGCGAACACTCGCAGGCTCCGCCTCCCCCCGCCCGGTTGAACGACAAGAAACTTGAACTCCTCGACCGGTCTTACGTATTTGAACGCGGGCTTTTCGAATTCGTCGAGGCGCGCCAGGCGCGCCTTTATCGCCGCGGCCCGTTCGAACGCCAGTTCGCCGGCGGCCTGTTTCATCTCTTCGCGCAGGCTGCCAGCCAAAACGTCCCTCCGCCCGGAGGCGAACTCAGCCGCATCGTCAATGGCGCGAAGATAGCGATCGATATCGATCGTCCCGTCGCACAGCGGCAGGCAGCGGTTCATCTGTCCGTACGAACATCGTTGTGCATGCGGGGCGTTGGACAGGCAGCGGTGATCTCTGCACAAACGGAACGCATCGCTGAGTGCGGTTACGAACCCTTCGGCGTCCGAGCCCCTGATAAACGGACCGAACGATCGGATCGCCCCGCCGGGCAGCGTCCTGGACCGCCGGAATCGCGGATACTTCTCGCCCGGATCGAGATGCACGAACCACGGAGCTTTCCAATTGATTTGTCCTGCGTATTTGTCCGGCCAGATCGCCCGGGCAATTTCCAGCAGGCACAGATCGGCCTCGAACGGTCCGCCGCTGAGTTTCCACGAAACGCTGGTGGTGATCTTCCGCAGGTCGGCGGATTTTTTCAACTGATCGTCCGCCGGTTCGTCGAGGCGAGTCTTTACGCGTTGTCGGATGTTGGCGGCGGTTATCAGTTGTATCGGAGCCTCGCCCGCAGCCAGCAGCACGACCCCCCTCTTGCCCGGAATCCCAGCCAGTTGTCCGTCGTCAAGCGTCCCGACAACTTCCAACCGCCCGTCGAACATGAAATCCCATTTGCTCATGTGCTTTCTACAACAACTGGGAAGCTGCAAGCAGGCCGCAGCGCCGCATCATCGCAACACTACAACCACATACCGGTTATCTTGCCCTCAAACACCTGTCTGTCTTCCACATAACCCTGAATCGCGCCGATTATGCGCCTGGGACGATGCTCGAGCAGTTTACCAAAGAACACCAGGCGATCTCCGGGCACTACGGCGCCTCGGAACTTAACGTCGGTAACTCCGCCGAATCCCAGGAAGCCCTTGTCCGGCTCCATTTTCATCGCGAAGTAGCTGACGAGCTGAGCGCCGGCTTCGATCATCAGCACGCCGGGAAACAGCGGGCGCCCGGGAATGTGTCCCTTAACCCAGAACTCGTCGTCGCGAGTTTCACGGAATCCTATGATGTTCCCGCCTTCGACATCGTGATGGATAATACCGTCCAGCAGCATGAATTCGTAGCGGTGAGGATTGACCTGATAGATCTCCTCCCGCGTAACTATGGTCTTACTAAGGTCAACATTCGAAACGTCAAACAGCATCTTTTGGGGCATGGTGGTTTCCTGATCCTGGGATTACAAGATTTACTCGAACATCACTTTCTTCAACACATCCGGCAGATCAGTGACGCACATTTCCTGCGGGGTGGGCAGTGGGCATGTTGCGGCAAGGAAGCAGGAGTCTTCAAGTGACACATCGGACCGTCCGCGGCTGGCGCGAACGGACGATTCTTCAGCGCCGACCTTCGGCGCACTGTCGCTGCAAATTAACTCGCACGGGTCGTATCCGAGCGGAGCCGGAGCTTTCTCTCCGGTCCGCTGCTCGTCGCTGCGCATCCAGCGCGGGGCGAACCATGCCTCGGGGCGCGCTACAGCCACCCGCTCTCCGGCGCGATCGTGTCCGAGTCCGGAGCAGAACACTTCGCTTCGAGGCAGGATCGCGTCGAGGCCTTCCATATCCGCCAGCGCGTCCGCGGCACGGTCGGCCGCCGCTTCGTCAACGCAGTACAAATGGGCGAACTGGTGGTCGACCAGCGCCAGGGCCTGGCTGGACTCTATGTCAACGTCGATCCCGTCGGGAGTTTCCCTGACCGCCAGCAGACCCGCATCGCGAAGGATCCGGTTCGGGCAGGCGGCGTGCGAAACGTCTGAGTATCCCCCGTTGCTTACGACAACGACCTCCCCGCCGTCGGCGCGAACCGCTTCGGCCAGCCGGCTCGCATACTGGTCCACATCCGCCAACGCTTCGCCCGCCGATGCGGTGTTATCGACAACGCCTCCGCGAACGAGTTCGAAATCCACGCCGGGCAGATAAACCCACATGAGGTCAGGTTTGTCGGTGCGCCATATCTCTCCGGCGGCGGACGCTATCCACTGCGAGCCCTTCCACGAGGCGGTGAGCCCGGAAACGGTGTCGCAGTCGAACTGCCCGCATGTTTCGGCGATTCGGTCGTAGAGACCGAGCGGTTGGTGGGACACCTTTCCGCATTGGCAGGCGTAGGTGCTTGCTCCCAGCACAATGTCTCCGCCTCCGGCCAGCGGGTTCGACCAGAACACCAGCGCCACCGACGGTGACTGGGGCAAGTCCCGCCATCTCCAGAAGCGTTTCTTCCTCAACAGCGTATTGGATCGTTCGAGCAGGCTCAGATTCTTGCTCTGGCGTCTGAAGACGCCTCCTGAAACCACCCCGTGTCGCCCGGGCTCGCGTCCGGTTGTCATCGAGGCCTGCACGCTGGGCGCAACGGCCGGAAACGTCGGGCGCATCGCCCCGCCGGCGCCGGGCGTCAGCGAGTCGACCCACAGCCCGGTCTGCTGTGAGACCAGGCGCCGCGAAAGTCCGGCGATGTCAATTGTGCATAAACGTTTCATTCCAAGTCCGGGCGGTTTGTCTTTGCACCGGTCCTCTTGACAGGTATCATACCAATATATGAGTTCATTGGCGATGACAAACATTTACGTACAATGACCCGACATGCGGAAGCTCACAACATACATACTGATCGCACCGGCCGCCGTGGTCCTCGCTGTGCTCGCCGCAGCCAGGGTCGCACCCGGCGCGGCGGCGGAAACCAAGAACCCGCCGCAGAAAAAAAAGAAGACCAGTAATCTCGATTTCTGGTTGAACAAGGCGACAACATCTCCAACCAGCCGACCTTCCGACAAACAGACCGCTACTGCGGGCGATCCGTTTTCGAACAGGAACCGCCCCTTCCGCCCGGACGCGGTTCCCGGTGTTATCGAAATGTCGGACGGAAGGCAGTTGCCCGGGTGGTTATACACGACGCGCGACAAACCGTGGGTGGTGTTCGATCCGGTGCTTGAACGCTGGAGACAGATACCGTTCATTACTGTCCTGAGCATCACCGCCGTTGTCACCGAAGAAAGATACGAACTGCAGTGGCGGTGGAAGGGCATGGGCGAACCGGAGAAAGTGTTCACCGGAAAGAAGTTCCCGTATAGAAGGTTCCTTTGGAGTTTCCGCCTGATCGACGGAAGCACCGTCAGGGGAGCCGTTAAAGGCCAGCCCATATGGGTAAGATGGGACGGAAAAACCACCGGACCAATGGTCCTGCACGAACGAGACAAGGGCAAGATCGGCGTGAAACTCCAGGACGCTCATTACGTAAGGAAGATCGTGGTGTCAACGAAAATGCGCAACGCCGTTCTGGCCGATCGCAAGGCACACGCTCAAACGCGCCCCGCAAAATAAAGGACTCACAGTGAACGACACTCCAACGGACCTGCCGACAAGCCCGCGTTCCAAGTATACAAGATGGTGGCCGGCTTTGATCGGGCTGGCAACGCTGATTATCCTGATCTGCATCGCACTGCAGTTCAGTTCTCTTAATCTTAGAATGAAGGGATTCGCCGAACCGATCAGCCCTCCGATACTCGCTCTGGCGACTGTCATATTCGTACTGCGGGCCTGGCGTACGGGCAACCCGCTGTGTGCGGTCCTTGCGGGGCTCGCGTTTTCGTTCACCTGCCGCGAAATCCACTTCGACGGAACGGACAAAGGGATAAAAGTAGCGTTGGCGGTGCTGATTGTCTGGACGATTCTCTGGCGGAAGCGCCTGATCGCCGCGGCGCGTGACATATCACACTCTCGTTGGGTGCTTGCGTCGGCTTTGACCTATGCGCTGAGCAAGCTGGTCGAGAAGCGAGTTTTCAAATCCGGACGCCTCGAAATAATCCCCAACGAAGAGGCAATTCACGTCACTCTGGAAGAAGGCATGGAATTGGTCGCGCACTTGCTGCTTTTGCTGTCAACAGTTATGGGCGCTTGGAAGATTCGGAGCTCTCAAGATAAAATCCCGAGCCCTCCTGGCGAATCTGACTCGAAATGACCCCAACTCGGACTGAGACGCAATAATCCCTCAATCCGAGGCAAAAAAAGCCTCCCGGCGGAAATTTTTTATTCGATTCGCATAACATCCTGTTAATACAGGATTACTGCACACACTGAACGATCTACAAGCCATAAAACAGCTAAACACTTCCCCTTTACCGGCCGAAATATTTTCTCGTATGCTTGACAAGCCTAGTCGCTGCGCCCAATGATGTCGCCCAATCGCCAGCGAGCGAGCCCATATAATGTTGCAGACGCAGCTCGGTAGGATCGACAATGGCCCAGACCGGCAAAAAAACCGCCAGCCGTCCAAAGAGCAGTTCCAGGCGTGCTTCATCCGCGCCGAGCGGTAAGAACCTGGTAATCGTCGAATCGCCCGCCAAAGCCAAGACCATAAACCGTTACCTCGGCGATGATTATGTCGTCAAGGCGTCGAACGGCCACGTACGCGACCTTCCGCCCAAGGAAATGGGCGTCGATATCGAGCACGATTTCACACCGACCTATCTGCCGCTGGCTACGCGAACGAAACTGCTGACCGAGTTGAAGAAATTCGCCAAATCCGCCCCGCTGGTGTTCCTGGCGACTGACCTTGACCGCGAGGGGGAGGCTATTGCGTGGCATTTGGCTGAGGCGTTGAGAATACCGAAGGATCGAATTCGTCGCGTGATCTTCAACGAGATAACCGCCACCGCCATCCGCGAGGCGTTCTCACACCCGTCGGAGCTCGACATCAACAGGGTCAACGCTCAACAGGCCCGGAGAATTCTCGACCGAATCGTCGGTTACGAGGTATCCCCCCTGTTGTGGAAGAAGATCGCCCGCGGCCTGTCGGCCGGTCGAGTTCAGACCGTCGCGGTGCGGTTGATAGTGGAGCGCGAACGCGAGCGGGATGCATTCACGCCTGAGGAATACTGGCGGATCGGCGGGGCGTTCACCAGCAATCTCGACGCCGCCGGCGACATCGCCGATCAGTTCGCCAAGCTACTGGCCCGGAGAGATGAAAAGGGACGCCCCCCGACAAAGGACATCCAGCAGAACTTCCTTTCGGACAACAGTTCGTTCAGGGCTGAACTCGCCCGCTGGAAAGGCGAGAAGTTCCGCCCGACCGATTCGGAGGTTTCGCTGGAAGTGGTCAAGGCGTTGAGCATGGCGATTGACGAGGTGCAGCGCACCGAAGATCCTGACGCCAAAGGCCCGGCCCGCAACCGCGTGCAGATCGTCGCCCGCATTGACGGATCCCAACCGCCGTTTACAGTAACCGATGTCAAGCAGCGTCAGCGTCGCTCCAAGCCATCGGCTCCGTTCACAACGGTTACGATGCAGCAAGCCGCCTCCGTTCGCCTGCACTTCGGGGCCTCGCGAACCATGCGGGTCGCCCAGAGGCTGTACGAAGGTCTGGATGTGCCCGGAGAGGGCAGCGTCGGACTCATAACCTATATGCGAACCGACAGCACCCACCTGTCCAACGACGCACTCGGGCAGGTCCGCGGGTTCATCGGCGAGAGTTTCGGACAGGGGTACCTGCCCGAGGCGCCCGCCAAATACAGCACGTCCAAACGCGCTCAGGAGGCTCACGAAGCCATCCGCCCCACCGACGTTTCCCGCACGCCGGACAAACTTCGAGGCGTGCTCGAACCCGATCAGCTCAAGCTTTACGAACTGATCTGGCGCAGGTTCGTCGCCTGCCAGATGAATCCGGCGATATGGCGGGTTACAGAGGCGATTATCACCGCCGAAACGCCCGCCGGCAACGCCGATTTCAAAGCGATGGGGCGCATCCTGGAATTCGACGGGCACCTTCGAGTCACAGGTCTTCCAAAAGGCGGAGACCAGATCCTGCCCGAACTGTCGAGCGGACGGACTGTGGCTCCGATCGATATCAAGCCCGAACAGCACTTCACCCAACCCCCGCCGCGATACACCGAAGCCTCGCTCGTTAAAGCACTTGAGGCCGAGGGAATCGGCAGGCCCAGTACGTACGCGGCGATCATCAAGACAATACAAGACCGAGAGTACGTTCGCATAATGGACCGGGCCTTCCAACCCACGCACCTGGGCACGGTGGTCACCGACCGACTCGTCAAACACCTGCCCCGCGTGTTCGACATCCGATTCACCGCACATCTCGAAGACCAGCTCGACGACGTCGAAGCCGGACAGGCCGAGTGGGTGGAGATACTCAAACGCTTCTACGGTCCGTTCCACGAGAATCTCGAAAAGGCCGCCGAGGAGATGATCCACGTCCAGGCCGAGTCCGAACCGAGCGAGTACAAGTGCGAGAAGTGCGGTAAGCAAATGGCGTATCGCCTCAACAAGTCCGGGAGATACCTCTCGTGCATGGGATACCCGGACTGCAAGAGCACAATGCCCGTGGACGAAGATGGAAAGCCCGCGCGCCCGGCGCTTACGGACATCGCCTGCCCGACCTGCGAGAAACCGCTGCAGATGCGAAAGGGACGCTACGGACCGTTCCTGAGTTGCTCGGATTACCCCGACTGCAAGTCCATAGTCAATCTCGATCGCAAGGGCGGAGTCAAGCTGCCATCCGCTCCCCCGCTGCTGATCGAAGAACTGAAGTGCGCCAAATGCGACTCGCCGCTGAATCTTCGCCGATCCAAGCGAGGTCCGTGGTTGTCGTGCTCGGCGTTCCCGAAATGCCGCGGAAGACTCGGTTGGAAAACGCTGACCGAAGAACAGCAAAAAGACCTTGAGATGAAGCTGATGAACCACGAGAAGGCTCATCCGCAGCCTGTGATAAAGACCGTCCACGGTTGGCCCGTAGACGCCGGATACACCCCCCAACCCTTCGATCCGCCCGAAGAAGCAGAGAAATGAGCAATCTGGCAGATACGCTTGCGGGGAAGTTCATCGTGATCGACGGCCCGGACGGTGCGGGCAAGACCACCCAGGCCAAACTGCTAGCCGAATTCCTCACCAACTCCGGGCTCGACGTCCAGCGCATTCGCGACCCGGGCGGAACCGCCATCGGCGACGAGATCCGCACCATCCTTCTGGACAACCGACACCACCGGATGAACGTGCAGTGCGAACTGATGCTGTATATGGCCTCGCGAGCCCAACTCGCCCAGGAGATTATCGCACCGGCGCTGGCGGCGGGAAAATGCGTGCTGGGCGACAGGTACATATCGTCGACCATCGCCTACCAGGGCGCCGGCGGAGCGGACGTAGAAGCAATAACCCAAGCCGCACGCATCGCCGTCGGGACCGTCATGCCCGATCTAACGGTGATACTAGACATAGACTCGGAAATCGGGCTCGCCCGCGCCGCTCGCGAAGGTCAGGCCGACCGCATCGAATCAAAGCAGATCGAATACCATCGCAAAGTCCGCGAGTTATTCCTCTGTCAGGCACAAAGCGACCCGCATCACTTCGCGGTTATCCCCGCCGACGGATCAATCGACCAAATCCAACTCCAACTCCGCGACACCCTCCAAACGTGGAACTGGACGTAGTCGTGCGTGTCGTTCTTGCCCCTTCGGTCACCCTCGTTCCAGCCGGATGAGGCCGAGGTATTTGCCGACGCCCCCGGCCCACACCGATTCGGAGGGGTGGGTGGTGATCCTTGCCAGCCTCACAGGGAACCAGGCCACGGGCGAGCCTGTAGAGACATCTTCGATGATTGTCGCATTGTCACGGACAAGTGCGCCGAACGGATACACAGGTCCCGCCGCAATGGCGGCGACATCGCCCGCGCCCTGGATAACATCCAGACAGTCCCCGGAGCAAGCGTCCCACACGCGCACGGTCTTGTCCCCCGAGTTGCTGACGATACGTGTACCGTCGGGGGAGAACGCCACGCTTCTGACGATGTCGGTATGCCCATTGAGGGTGTTGAGGCATGCGCCGGACTGTGCGTCCCAGAGGCGCAGGGTTTTGTCCACGGAGCCGCTGACGATGCGTGTACCGTCAGGGGAGAACGCCACGCTTCTGACGCTATCGGTATGCCCATTGAGGGTGTTGATGCATTCGCCGGATTGGGCGTCCCAGAGACGAACAGTGCAGCCGTTTTCTGACCAGAAGCGAACAGCGCAGTCTTCTTGTCTTGGGGCGCTCCTAGCCGAGCCGCTGACGATCTGTGTGCCATCGGGGGAGAATGCCACGCTGTCGAACGAGTCCCCAAAGAAGTTCTGCCAATTGAGGGTGTTGATGCATGCGCCGGATTGGGCGTCCCAGAGGCACAGGATATTGTCGTCCGAGCCGCTGACGATGCGTGTGCCGTCAGGGGAGAACGCCAGGCTGTGGACCTCGCCGGTATGGCCATTGAGGGTGTTGATGCAGCCCCCGGATTGGGCGTTCCACAGGCGCACACTGCGGTCGTGCGAGCCGCTGACGATGTGTGTGCCGTCGGGGGAGAATGCCACGCTGGTGACCGAGTCGGTATGCCCATTGAAGGTGTTGATGCATACGCCGGATTGGGCGTCCCACAGACGAATGGTGTTGTCCTTTTCTCCGAACATGTCACCCGAACTGCTGACGATGCGTGTGCCGTCGGGGGAGAACGCCACGCTGTGGACCTTGTCGGTATGCCCATTGAGGGTGTTGATACATTCGCCGGATTGGGCGTCCCAGAGGCGCACGGTGTCGTCCGGCGCCCAGACGGCATCACCCGAGCCACTGACGATGCGCGTGCCGTCGGGGGAAAACGCCACGCTGGCGACACTTTCGGTATGCCCATTGAGGGTGTTGATGCATGCGCCCGATTGGGCGTCCCAGAGACGCAGGGTCTTGTCCCATGATCCGCTGACGATGCGTTTACCGTCGGGGGAGAACGTCACACACTTGACAGTACTCGTATGCCCTTTGAGGGTGTTGATGCAGTCCCCGGATCGGGCGTCCCAGAGGCGCACGGTGTCGTCCGGCGCCCAGACGGCATCACCCGAGCCACTGACGATGCGCGTGCCGTCGGGGGAAAACGCCACGCTGTGGACCTTGACGGTATGCCCATTGAGGGTGTTGATGCATGCGCCCGATTGGGCGTCCCAGAGGCGTACTGTCTTGTCCCATGAGCCGCTGACGATGTGTATGCCGTCGGGGGAGAACGCCACGCTGGTGACCAAGTCGGTATGCCCATTGAGGGTGTTGATGCATTCGCCGGATTGGGCGTCCCAGAGGCGCAGGGTGTTGTCGCCCGAGCCGCTGACGATGCGTGTGCCGCCGGGGGAGAACGTCACGCCGTAGACGATGCTGGTATGCCCTTGGAACACGGCCTTTTGTGCGGCGCCCAGGTGCGGATCGGGTGGGCGTAGACTGCGGGCCCAGGGGAACGCGGGCATCAAGCGCTCACGTGCCGCGCGGGCGCGCTCCATGTGTTTATGGAGGCTGGGTTCGGTCCTTTTCCAGGGCGGGGGGGCAGGCCAACCGCCTTCCGGTTCGACGTAATGCTCCTCCGCTTCAGGGCAATCGTACCACCAGCAGAGGTTCCACATGCACTGAAACAGCGTTGTCGGATGGCGGTCAATGAAGTGTATGTCGCGGCGGAGGGCTTCTTCAAACAGTTCGAGCATGCGCCGTTTGGGATGCTCTGGAGGCATCGCGGTCAGCACATCCGCATAGTCTTTCACCAGTTCGAAGATCACCTCGGAGCCTCCGGGAATTCCCCGCCGCAAGTCTCGCAATGATATGGCATTTACCGAGTCCTTTCTCGTGCGTGTCGTTCTTGTCCCTTCGGTCACCCTCGTTCCAGCCGGATGAGACAGAGGTAGTTGCTGACGCCCCCGGCCCACACCGGTTCGAAGAGGTGGGTGGTGATCTCCGCCAGCACTGCGGGGTACCGGGCCACGGGCGAGCCTGTAGAGGCATCTTCGATGATTGTCTCGTTGTCACGGACAAGTGCGCGGAACGGATGCAATTCGGATCCCGCCGCAATGCCGGCGACATCGCCCTTGCCCTGGATGACCTCCAGACAGTCCCCGGAGCGAGCGTCCCACACACGCAGGGCCCTGTCGTAAAAGTCGCTGACGCTGACGATACGTGCGCCGTCGGGGGAGAACCCCACACGGTCGATACCTTCGGTATGCCCATTGAGGGTGTTGATGCATACGCCGGATTGGGCGTCCCATACGCGAACAGTGTTGTCCTTTTCTCCGAAGAGGTCACCCGACGAACCGCTGACGACGCGTGTGCCGTCGGGGGAGAATCCCACGCTGGTGACAGAACCGGTATGCCTATAGATGGTGTTGATACATTCGCCGGATTGGGCGTCCCAGAGGCGCAGGTGCGTGCCCTCCGGGCCAGCGCTTACGATACGTGTGCTGTCGGGGGAAAACGCCACACCGTGGAAGCCAGCGGTCCGCCCCTCGAGGGTGTTGATGCATGCGCCGGATTGAGCGTCCCAGAGGCGTAGGGTCTCGACCGAACCGCTGACGATGCGTGTGCCGTCGGGGGAGAACCGCACGCTTTCAACGCTTTCGGTATGCCCCTTGAGGATGTTGATGCATACGCCCGATTGGGCGTCCCAGAGGCGCAGTGTCTTGTCGTACGAACCGCTGCTAACGATGCGGGCGCCATCGGGGGAGAACGCCACACCGCCGACGTAGCTGGTATGCCCCTTGAGAGTGTTGACGCATTCGCCGGATTCGGCGTCCCAGAGGCGAACAGTGTTGTCTTTTCCGAAGATGTCAGTCGATCCGCTGGCGATGCGTGTGCCGTCGGGGGAGAACGCCACGCTCGATACGCTGCCGGTATGCCCTTTGAGAATGTTGATGCATGCGCCGGGTTGGGCGTCCCAGAGGCGCAGGGTCTTGTCCGCAGAGCTGCTGACGATGCGTGTGCCGTCGGGGGAAATCGCCACGCTTTCGACCCGATCGACATGCCCATAGAGGGTGTTGATGCATACGCCCGATTGGACGTCCCAGAGACGCAGGGTTTTGTCCCCCGAACCGCTGACAATGCGTGTGCCGTCATGGGAGAACCCCACGCTGCGGACCGAGTGCGTATGCCCATTGAGGGTGTTGATGCATGCGCCGGATTGGACGTCCAATACGCGAATAGAGTTGTCCTTTTCTCCGAAGAGACCACCCGACGAACCGCTGACGACGCGGGCTCCGTCCGGAGAGAACGCCACGCTGATGACAAAGCTGGTATGCCTACCGAGGGTGTTGATGCATGCGCCCGATTGGGCGTCCCAGAGACGCACGGTCTTGTCGTCCGAGCCGCTGACGATGCGTGTGCCGTCGGGGGAAAACGCCACGCTGTGGATCCAATCGGCATGCCCCTTGAGGGTGTTGATGCATACGCCGGATTGGGCGTCCCAGAGACGCACGGTCTTGTCCTCCGAGCCGCTGACGATGCGTGTGCCCTCGGGGGAGAACCCCACGCTTTCGACGCTGCCGGCATGCCCCTTGAGGATGTTAACACATGCGCCCGAGTGGGCGTCCCAGAGACGCAGCGTCTTGTCGTTCGATCCGCTGACAATGCGTGTTCCGTCAGGGGAGAACCCCACACTTGCAACGCTGCCGGTGTGCCCCTTGAGGGTGTTGATACGTGCGCCCGAGTGGGCGTCCCAGAGACGCAGCGTCTTGTCGTTCGAGCCGCTGACGATGCGTGTGCTGTCGGGAGAGCACGCCACGCTCAAGACGCTGTCGGTATGCCCATTGAGGGTGTTGATGCATACGCTGGATTGGGCGTCCCAGACACGCAGGGTCTTATCGTACGAACTGCTGACGATGCGTGTGCCGTCGCGGGAGAACGCCACGCTGCGGACGCTGTCGGTATGCCCCTTGAGCGTGTTGATGCATGCGCCCGAGTGGGCGTCCCAGAGATGCAGGACCTTGTCGTTCGAGCCGCTGGCGATGCGTGCGCCATCGGGGGAGAACGCCACGCTTTCGACGCTGCCGATATGCCCATTGAGCGTGTTGATACGTTCGCCGGATTGAGCTTCCCAGAGGCTCAGCGTCTTGTCGTTCGAGCCGCTGACGATGCGTGTGCCGTCGGGGGAGAACGCCACACTGTTGACGTGACCGGTATGCCCATTGAGGATGTTAACACATGCGCCCGACTGGGCGTCCCAGAGACGCACGGTCTCGTCCCTGGATCCGCTGGCGATGCGCGTGCCGTCGGGGGAGAACGCCGCGCTGTGGACGTGGCCGGTATGCCCATTGAGGATGTTAACACATGCGCCCGACTGGGCGTCCCAGAGGCGAACAGTGTTGCCAATTCCGTACTCGCCCGAGCTGCTGACGATGCGTGTGCCATCGGGGGAGAACGCCACGCTGTTGACGTAGCCGACATGCCCATTGAGGGTGTTGATGCATTCGCCGGATTGGGCGTCCCAGAGGCGCAGGGTGTTGTCGTCCGAGCCGCTGACGACTCGCGCGCCGTCTGGTGAGAACGCCACGCTTGAGACTCCGCCGGTATGCCCGTTGAGGGTGTTGATGCATTCGCCGGATTGGGCGTCCCAGAGGCGCAGGACGTTGTCCGACCCGCTGACGATGCGTGTACCGTCGGGGGAGAACGCCGCAGCTCTGTTGACCATGCTGATATGCCCTTGAAACACGGCCTCTTGTGCGGCGCCCAGGTGCGGTTCGGGTGGGCGTAGGCTGCGAGCCCAAGGGAATGCGGGATTGGCCTGTTCGCGTGCGGCGCGGGCGCGCTCCATGTGTTTATGGAGGCTGGGTTCGGCGCTTTTCCAGGGCGGGGGTGTGGGCCAACCGCCTTCGGGTTCGACGTAATGCTTCTCCGCTTCGGGGCAGTCGTACCACCAGCAGAGGTTCCACATGCACTGAAACAGCGTTGTCGGATGGCGGTCGATGAAGTGGATGTCGCGTCGGAGGGCTTCTTCAAACAGTTCGAGCATGCGCCGTCTGGGATGCTTTGGAGGCATCGCGGCCAGCACATCCGCATAGTCTTTCACCAGTTCGAAGATCACCTCGGCGCCTCCGGGAATTCCCCGCCGCAAGTCTCGCAATAATATGGCATCGACCGGTCCTTTCTCGTGCGTGTCGTTCTTCAGCCTTCGATCACCCTCGTTCCCATGCTGTAAAGGACAGGTGTTTCCCTTCGACCACGGGAAGGAATGTAGCTGACAGATAGGTCAATGTCTACACCGTTTGGCGGCCGAAAAATCGTATGATCCGCACTCGGGGGTCCCATCGCCGTCGCATCGGTGCTATAATCGCGTCGAATGGTCAAGTTGCTCGACATTATCGGACAGGACCCCGCTGTCGCTCTGCTGCAGCGTCGCATCGCGACCGGGCGTATGGGACACGCACTGATGTTCACCGGCCCTCACGGTGTCGGACGGCGCACCACCGCACTTGCGCTGGCTGGCGCGCTGCTCTGTGAGAGCCCGCAGAAAATCCCCAACAACGGTGAGATTTCCGAGCTCGACGATAACTTCGAACTCACCGACGCATGCGGGCAATGCAACGACTGCAAAACCCTCACCGCGGGAACGCATCCGGACCTCGGAGTGATCGCAAAGGAACTGGCGGCGCATCATCCGGCTCCGGAAGTGCGAAACCGCAAGATGCAGAACCTCGGCATCGGGGTGATAAAACACTTCCTGTTGAAGAGCGCCTATCTCGCACCGGCGCGTGGGAAGGGAAAAGTGTTCATCGTTCGAGAGGCCGAACTGATGACCCCGATCGCCCAGAACGCACTGTTGAAAACGCTCGAAGAGCCCCCGCCCGGAGTCACGATAATCCTGCTCTGCCGGCGCAGCGAACAGATGCTGCCCACAACAATAAGCCGCTGCCACACCGTGCAGTTCGGCCCCCTGCCGTCGGATTTTGTAACCGATCGCCTCGCACGGGAGGAAATCGACCCCGACGAAGCGAAATTCTGGGCCGCATTCACCGACGGATCGGTTGGCAGGGCGCTGTCGCTGGCCCGAAGCGACATGTACGCGGTCAAATGCGATATGCTCGACGAACTGGCCGCTCTGGGCCCGGGAGGCGATGCGGGCCTCGGCGAACGACTGCAAAAAATCACCGAAGCCCGGGCGATCGCAGCAGTAAAAGCCGCCAAAAGCGCCGACAAAGCCGAACTGTCAAAAATGCTCGCCACGCGTCAGGCCACCGGAACGATGCTCGAACTAATAGCGTCGGCCTTCCGCGACGCGATCTCGCTGGCCGCCGGCGCCGACCGACCGCTGGTCAACGCAGACCAACACGGCGCCGTCGAATCGATCGCCCGGAAACACTCGATGCGCCAATTGACCGGAGCAATAGAGCAACTGTCCAATTACGAGCAACTGCTCTGGCGAAACGTCAGCCCGAAAATTGTATGGGATAACGTTGTTCTAGCCTGCGCAGCAGGTTAGCTCCCCCCCGCGCCTGCCGCCCGCCGATGGGTCGCCCTATTGTCGAGGCGGCCGGGATTGACCATTGACGTCAACCGGCGTGATAGACATAATCAGCCGTCTCTTTTTTTGGAAATCCCCCCGATGAAGGACTTCTTTAGAGCCCTGCGATATCTCAAGCCGTACCGCAAGGCCCTGGGCGCGTCGATTCTCTGCGTGTTGATTATCGCAGTGCTCTGGGCCGGTGGTATCGGTATGATCATTCCGGCGATGAAAGTCCTGATCAGTCCCGAGGGTCTGCACGGATGGGCCTGGAACTCCATCGCACAAGACAGAATCCAGGCCAAGGTCGATCTCGATTTCCCCACGATCACGACAACAGTCGCGGGAAAACCGGTTACGATGCTGGTGGATGTCGTCCGCGTGGACGAAGACTCCCACGCCCACCGCGCGGGGATCCTCAAACGCGACTGGATCATCGGTGTCGGGCACGCCTCCGGTGCGATCCGGCGCCTGTCGCACGAGAACGCCAACGAGTGTATGGCGCTCATGCGCCAGACCGACAAGGAACTCCTGCTGGAGGTCTTCACACCGGGCGGCAGCACCGACCGGTCGCGAACCGTAACCATCCCCGCCGGCGATATTTCCACGGGCTCCGGACTGCTTGGATGGGCCGCAGGAGCCATACCGCAACCCAGAACCAAAGAAGATCGATTCCCAATCCTCATATGGGCTCTGGTGATCATCGCGCTTATGACCATAATGCGCGACGTTCTGCGATTCTGCCAGGAGTACATCGTTCGCGCCGTGGTGCTCCGGGCGATAATGGACATGCGCTGCGAGAACTACAACGTAGCACTGCGGCTCCCGGCGACCTTCTTCGCCCGCGAAGGAACAAGCGACACCACCAGCCGCTTCATCCAGGACACCGGTGAAGTAAGCCGAGGCATGATGGTGCTGTTCGGAAAAACACTCGTCGAACCGGCAAAGGCGCTGGCCTCGCTGACGATGGCGATGATCCTGTCGTGGGAGATGACGCTGCTTGCGCTGGCGATCGGACCGCCTGCTTATTTCCTGATCCGACAGTTAGGCCGGACCATGAAAAAAGCCACCCGCCGCGCACTTGAAGGCTGGTCGGCGATGCTTTCGGTGTTGGAGGAAACTCTCGCCGGTATCCGCGTTGTGAAGGCCTACACCATGGAGGGAGCCGAACGAAAGCGTTTCTTCCAGGTCAACAGACAACTGCTCAAGCAGCAGAAACGAATCGCCCGCACCGAAGCCCTGGTCGCCCCGTCGATCGAGGCGATGGGAATAACCGCCGCAATGGTCGCCGTAGGTCTCGCCGGATACCGCGTATTGACCGGACAACTGGACACCGAGATCTTCATCGGATGGATGGCGCTGCTGGTGGCGATGTTCGATCCGATCCGAAAACTCGCCAAGGTCTCGACAACCTTCCAGCGGGCCGATGCGGCTGCGGTCAGAATATTCCAACTCCAGGATAAGGAACAGGAAAAACGCGTCCCGGACGCACCGGTGCTGCCGGTCCACAGCAAGAGCATAGAGTTCCGCAACGTCCGGTTCCAATACCCCGGAGCGTCGGACGACTCGCTGCAGGATATCAACCTGACGATAGACCACGGAGAAACGGTCGCAGTCGTCGGGCCCAACGGATCGGGAAAAACAACTCTCGTATCGCTACTTCCCAGACTGATCGATCCTACCGAAGGGGCGGTCCTGATCGACGGATGCGACGTCTGCATGCATTCGTTAAGATCGCTGCGAAAGCAGATATCCGTAGTCACCCAGGAGACCGTGCTCTTCAACGCCACCATCGCAGAGAACATCGCCTACGGCGAGAGGAAACCGAGCGACCAGGCCGTAAAGGCGGCTGCGAAACGAGCTTTCATAGACGAGTTCATCTCTGAACTGCCCGACGGATACGACACCATGGTCGGGCAGCGCGGAGCCACCCTCTCCGGAGGACAGCGCCAGCGAATAACGATCGCCCGGGCGATTCTTCGCGATCCGGCGATTCTGATATTCGACGAAGCGATGAGCCAGATCGACTCGGAATCCGAGCACCGCATCCACGAGGCGATGGAGGAGTTCAGCAAAGATCGCACCACCCTGCTAATCGCACACCGCTTCGCGACGGTCCTGTCGGCCGACAGAATCGTGGTGATCGGAGCCGGGAGAATCCACGACATAGGTCCCCACTCTGAACTGCTCGAACGCTGCAAACTCTACAAGCAGCTCTACGAAACACAATTCGTGGACTCCGGCGGTTGATGCGGTCCATCGCTCATTGACTAGCCCTTCCGAAACAGGGCTTCGTTTTATACAATGCTCGACCTATGAATACCTACTTTAGATTCCCGACAGCGGTTCTCGGCGCTATGCTGACGGCGTGTCTGCTCTGCGGATGCGACTTTGGCTTCAACTTCGGTTCGACCAAAGCGGTCGCGCTGAACGCCTGGGTCGCCGGCGAGATGGTCAACGTTTCGGCGCGCACCGAAGCAGTTGCCGATGACGCCGTGTTCGACCCGGCCGCAAAGCAGGTGAAGCTGTTCTCGGCGGGCAACGAGACGGTGTCTTTCCAGGTGGTCATAGACGCGGACCTGGTGGACATAGACGGGCTGGAGATAAGTTGCGGTGATCTGAAATCCGCACAGGGCAACACGATCCGGAGCGACAACGTGTCGGCGTTCCGCGCGCGGGCCGTTCGCATCACAAGATATCCGCCATGGTATCTTCGCCTGGTCGACTCCGTGCCCGAACCCACCGACTATTACGACGCGCTGGTCGATCTGAAGCGCGGAGGCGAGTTCGCCAAAATCAAGGCGTCCGATCGGGGCGTGCTCTGGGTGGACCTGCACGTCCCGCGCGACGCGGTCGGGGGCAAGTATCTCGGAACGATGGAGGTCCGCTCGAAAACGCACGAAGCCTGGTCCGTAGGCGTCAATCTGGATGTCTACAATTTCGTCCTGCCCGACGCCAGACCGCTGATAACGGTCGGAGGATTCGACAACACCGACCTGTACAAGGCGTTCGTTAAACGCGACGGAAAACCGTTCACGCCGATTCGCATGGATCGCAAGGACCCGAAAATCAGGGAAGGCCTTGTGATCATGCGACAGTTGATGCGCCTCAGCCATAACCACAGGCTCGACCTGTTCGACAAGGGCGTCGAACCGGTGATGAGGCGGGACATGTTCGGCAAGATCGCCATGGACTGGGAGGACTACGACGCGATCGTAAAACCGTATATGGACGGGTCGGCGTTTGACGACGGTATCGGATGCGCGGCCTGGCCGATACCGATAAACACCGCCTGGCCGCTGGCGCAATACTACGGCGGACCGAACAGCCAGCTCTACGCGACGACAATCGGCGCGGTGGCCGGCGAAATCAAGAAGCACTTTCCCGTAACCAAACCGATAGGCAGGAGAATGTTCTACTGGCCTTATCGGGGCAAGGTCGGGCAGCAAGGTTATGTTGAACATTCTCGCCTGAGTCGGATCGTGCGCGCCGCAGACAGAAACCGCCCGATCCTTTCGCAACTGCCCGTGAAACCGCCCGCGATGACCGGATGGCGCCTTCCCGGAGATTTCGCATCGCTGAACGACATTCGCGCCGTCCGCGCCGAGTACTTCAACCCGGACGTCGCGGTGGCGGTCAAGGACGCATCCCATCCGCTGGTTGGATGGTGGTTGGCTCCGGGGGCTGTTCCCTACCTTCCGTCGCTGGGGGTGATCGCAACACCCGCGGACGTTCGCGCGATCCCCTGGTTCGCCATGAAGTACAACTGCTCGGGCCTGTTCCTTCCGGAGGTGCTGCACTGGACGGGCGACCCGTTCGCCGAACCGGCCGGAGCCCAGACCCGCCTGTTCTATCCCGGAAAGGCTATCGGCGTCGATGCGGTTATCCCGTCGGTGCGCCTGAAGCGACTGCGGCGCGGGCTGCAGGATATCGCGTACCTTTGGTTGATGAAACAGCACGCCCGGGGCGAGGCGGCCGGTTCGATCCTCAACGCGATAACCCGCTACGCCGGTCTTGCCGCCGCGGGCGACAACTATCTTGACCCCCGCCTGGACGGATGGGTGCAGAACCCCGAAACGTGGCGGATGGCGCGACGATTGCTGGCGGAAGAGATCAATTCGGCGGTTCGGGGCGAGTCGGTCGATCCAAACAAGCAACTGCTCGCACAGCGGATCGCATGGAAACTCTTCGACGAGAAGGCCCACAGCATCCGCATTCAGCAGTCGCGTTCGCGGGTCACCCGAATAGACAAAACAAACGACATGAAGGTCACCGTGCTGCTGGAGCTGTACAACGAACACACGCGCGACGTCGACGTAGTGGTCAGCATGGACAAACTCCCGTCCGGATGGAAAGCGATCAAGGACGAAGTGAGAGTATCGCCCTTCCCTCCGGGCCAGAGCACCACTGTTGAACTGACCGCCCGCTGCCGCTACATACCCGCCGGGCAGGCGGGAAAAATGACGCTCCCGGTGACGATCACCACCGACGTCAGCCGCCAGAAAACCATCCAGGCGACGGTCTCGCTGATAGTAGCCGGTCAGGCGAACAAGCCGATCAAAATCGACGGAAGCCTGAAGGACTGGCCGATGCGTCAGGGCAACTCCTGCGCGAAGTTCAAGCTGATCGGACGGCGCGGTCGACGGGGCGACGGACTAGCCCAACGACAGACTATGGCGTTCGTACTCAAAGACGCACGCAACCTTTACGTAGCGTTCAGCTGCACCGAGCCAAAACCCGAAGCGATGATCGTCAAACCGAACAACATCGTCCACTACGAACAGTTGATGGCGTGCACCGAAGATCTGGTCGAGTTGATTCTGGACCCCGGGGCCGATGCGACCGGACCGGAAGACCTGTACCACATAGTGGTCAAACCAAACGGCGTGATGCTGGCCGAACGCGGAGTTAGAAGCAATCCTCGGCTTGGGAAGTCGACCCCCTGGCCGGTCGAGGCGCAACTTGCCGTCAAGAGACACGACGGTCTGTGGGTGGTGGAGATGACGATTCCGCTGTCGTCGATGCCCGGAGGAGCGACTGAAAGCTTCTGGGGCGTGAACTTCACGCGTTTCGCCACCCAGGGCTGCGAGGCCTCCAGTTGGTCCGAAGCGCCCCGCTACTTCTACGATCCGAGGAATCTGGGCACAATGTTCCTCCCGGACATAACCAGCAAGTAGGCGAGCTTTACGGTATCCCATCGCCAAAGCGTAAGCTAAACTAAACCTGACTCAAACAGAGGCGACAATAACCAGCACAGGAGCTTGAGAATATGAATAAAATAACCGGAATCATAGTCGGAGTTATATTGCTGCTCGTCGTCGTCGGGGTGGTGCTGAAGCTGGTTGTTTTCCCCTCGCCCGACGGTGCGACGACAGCTACGTCCAAATCCGGGTACATGGACGTTATCAAAATAGACGCCAACATGTCCGATGTGCTGGGGGAGACCCCCTCCGGCTCGGACAACGCGGCCGAGCACTACGAAAAAGCGGTGGAAATCTTCCAGGCCAATCGCAACGAAATCACCGCCTCCGCCGCATCGCTGCGCAGGGGCGAAGACCAGGCGTACGCATCCGAACTGAAGAACCTCCAAGAGATCGCAAGCCATATCGCCCAGGGAGCCAAACAGGCCAACATGAAGTATCTGACCAAGTTCGGTTCGGGCAAGCTGCAGGTCTCCAAACGCCAGGACGACGTCGAACGCCTCGGGCAGACCATCGACACAATGATCAAGATTCTGGGACCGTATCTCATCGCGAAGGAGAAATTCACCGAGGCCTCGGCGCTGTATCACAGCATCTTCGCCGCGGGCGGACACATGATCAAGGCCCGCAGCCAGTACCAGATGACCATGTACGGTAAAGATATACAGTTCGATGCGATGAACGGAATTTCCAAGTCGATCCCGAGGGACACCGACAAGGACGAGGCCAGAAAGCTGCGAGCCCCGCTGCGCAATTACATCCAAGCCCTGAACGACTTCAGGTCAGACTACAGCAAGAAGATGGAAATATTCGAGAAACTTCCTTTCCCCGCGGGCGATGTCTGGAACATCGCGGAAAACGATAAAGACCGAGTCTGGCGCGTCCAGGCGATATTGGCGATGGGGATACTGAAATTCACTCGCCAGTCAAAAGCCAACGTAACACGCAACACCGCACTGATCGAGAAGTTCCTCAACTCAAAGGATCCGCTCGAAAAAGCAGCCGCCGAAGCGGCGAAAGCCTACAGCAAACCCGACTTCAATCACGCCGGAACAACGTGGTAACCCGCTTCGGGCGGTAACGCCTCACTGAAAAGACGCCTCCAGCCGAAATGCTGCACGAAAACGAGAATCCGGATTCGCCCGGACGGGCCCATTGGACCTGTCAACGCTACAAGGCGAAACTGCAGACCGCCCCGGTGGACCTGCCCTGCCCTCCCGGCGCACTTCTCGATGCGCTGCACGAACAGGACGACCCGGTTATGCTGGATTCGTCAGCGCTTCACGAGACGTACGGGCGATACAGCATAGTCGCATGTCGACCGGGCGAGGTGCTGTCGCTGAGCGACGGGGTTCTTACCGACTCGCGGGGCGACACGCTTGCCCGTGACGATGACCGGGCGATATGGACCGCACTTTCCAGGGCCTTCCAGTCCGTTGAAGCAGAACCGCTCGCCGGCGCCGGATACGCGCCCGGATGGATCGGATACGTCGGTTACGAGGTTGGAAGGCACATCGAACGCCTGCCCGCCCGCGCCGCGCGAGACACCGCGCTTCCGGACTTGAGAATCGCATTCTACGATTCGATACTCCTTTACGACGCCCTGAAGTCCAGATGGTCGCTGGTGAGCCTGGAGTTCGACGGACCAAACCCCCTGCCCCACAGCTCCCGAGACGCTCTGCTGTCTCTTGCCGGCGCTTCGGTCGGACGCACCGCCGCCCAACCCAAACCCGCCGATCGCGCCGACGCGGCCCGCAAACCCGCCGACACCGCACGAGCCAACTTCACGCCCGAAGAATATCGCCAGGCGGTGACCGCCTGCACCGACTACATCGCAGCCGGAGACATCTTCCAGGTGAACCTGTCCCAGCGTTTCACCGTGCCCGACGCTCCCGAGCCCCGGGCGATCTACCGGGCTCTTCGCGACCGCAATCCCGCGTGGTATTCGGCGTACATGACATTCCAGTCCGGCGGGCGTCCGTGCGCGCTGCTCAGCAGCAGCCCCGAACTGTTCCTCCGCGTTCGCCGCCGACACGTCGTGACCCGCCCGATCAAAGGCACGCGAAGGCGAACCGCCGACACGCTCGCCAACTCGCGGGCCGCTTCGAGCCTGCTGTCCAGCCCGAAAGACAACGCGGAACTGGCGATGATAATCGATCTGCTCCGCAACGATCTCGGTCGCATCTGCCGCTTCGGTTCGGTGCGAGTATCAGACCCCAGAGCCCTCGAAACCCACCCGACGGTGTTCCACCTGGTCGGAACCGTCGAAGGCGATCTCCGCCCCGACGTGGGACCGGCCGAACTGCTGGCCGCAACGTTCCCCGGAGGCTCCATCACCGGGGCTCCGAAGATCAGGGCGATGGAGATAATAGACCAGCTCGAACCGGTCGCACGCGGACCGTACACCGGATGCGTCGGAATAGTCGGCGTGGACGGATCGTGCGAGTGGAACATAGTAATTCGAACGATAGTCTGCGACGCGGCAGACGCCCACGTGCAGGTCGGAGGCGGAATAGTAGCCGACTCCACCCCGCAGGGCGAATACCAGGAAACACTCGACAAAGCCCGCGCGATGCTCGAAGCTATCGCACAGGCGAGAAACGAAACTCACGCCCAATCCGACAAACGCCCGGAGATCACCGCATGAAAACTTATCCGATAATGATGGACATCAGAGGCAAACGCGCCGTGGTCATAGGCGCAGGAAGCGTCGGGCGGCGGAAAGTCGTCTCGCTCCACCAGGCCGAAGCTGTCGTCACGCTGGTCGACCCCGACATGCCCGAAACGCTCGATCTCCCACCGGTGACCATGCTCGCAGAACCCTACCGACCCGAGCATCTCCAGGGCGCTGCGATGGTTTTTGTATGCACCGACAACCGCGAACTTAACGCCCGCGTCGCCCATGACGCTCGCGCCGCCGGGGCAATCGTAAACGCCGCCGACCAGAACGAAGACTGCGACTTCTTCGCACCGGCGACCATTCACGACCGCGACGTGGTGGTCGCGATCGGAACGGGCGGCGCGTCGCCTGCGCTGTCGGCGTTGCTGAAGCACATCCTCAAAGACGCCATGCCCGAAAACATCGGACAGTTCGCCGACCTGCTGTCCGACATCCGCACTGAACTGAGAACGCGATTGGACACCCACGAGCAGCGCGGAGCTGCACTGAAGCAGTTGGTCTCCCGGGAGACAATCGAAGCATTCATCAAGGAAGGCCAGCCCGCCGTCAGGGCGAAACTCGAACAAATCCTCCAGGAAGCGTAGTTCGCGAGTAAATCCGTGGACAAGCTGTCGTCGCAGTGCGATACTTGTGTTCGACGCTCGGGAATTAACCGGGGCGATTATTTGGGGCTCCCCCGCCGCTGGGACATTGTCTCTTCGGGGAGCAATACCGAAAGGACAGGCGATTATGTTTCCAGCCCTCGGCAGTGCGATGACCAGGATCCTCACCCATGCGGCGATCGGAGGCTGCGTAGGAGCGCTCGCCGGCGTGGTTGTGTGGTTCTTCAAGAGGGGCAAGAACAAGTAATCCGCCTGCTTGCACGCCCCGCCCGCGCAGGACCGTCATAATGACGGCTCGTATTTGTGGACAGTTCGTTTGTCGGGCGATATCATACACTTGTGAGCATATTTAACCGAACAAAGTTGTCGTTTCCGATGCTCGCAACTCTTGTGGTCTCGGCGGTGATGATCGCAGCGATCCGCATGGCTCCGAGGGAAACTTCCCGAGCGGAAGACAGATCCGCCGCCACCCGACCGGCCCGCACAGATCCCAGGGGCCCCACCACCCGGAACGCCGAACCGACGTTCTCCGTCGCCAGCTACAACATCAACTACGGAAACGCCGATCTGAAGACTGTTGTCAAGACCATCAAGCAAGCCAACGCCGACCTCGTATGCCTGCAGGAGACCAACCGCACCTCACAACTCTATCTCCAACGCCGTCTGCGGGCGGCCTATCGTTACTCGGTATTCTACGGCGGCGGGCGAGGGGCCGACGGATTCGCGTTCATGTCCAAGACGCCGATCACGAAACGCAAACGCCTGCCGGCGAAGTTCAAGTACTTCGACACGTGGTTTTGCACCGTCAAGCTCGACGGCCGCGACGTGCGAATTGTAAACGTGCATCTGCGACCGTTCAATCCGCGGGGCGTGCAGACCCTCGCCCAGGCTTTGCGTCGCATGGGACAGGCCGAACTCTGGCGGATGAAAGAGATCGCCTACATACACTCAGTCATTCCCGACGACACGCCTGTGATAGTCGCAGGCGACTTCAACGCACCTCCGGTCATGGCCTCGGCGGCGTATCTTACCGATCGGGGATTCATCGACAGTTTCGCCGCGGTGAACCCGGATCACGCCAAACACGTTACGTGGAGGTGGAGGTACAAGGGCATGGATTGGCGTTACCGTCTGGACTACATCTTCTCCTCGCGGGATATGCTGCCCTGCACCAGCCGCATAATAGTCTCCAACGCATCGGACCACTATCTGGTGCTCACCGGTTTTCGCTGGCCGGAGACCCCAAAGCCCGCAAATCGACAGAAGCAATAAACAGGGACAGTC